>NZ_JBWKPS010000028.1:0-614 GCF_059418365.1 Acidovorax sp. GW821-FHT09A11 | reverse complement strand
GACATCACGGACCGCAAGCGAGCGGAGCAGGAGATCGAGCGCCTGGCGTTCTTCGACGCGCTGACGGGCCTGCCCAACCGGCGGCTGCTGCTCGATCGCCTGCAGCGCTCCATCGCCGCGTGCCAGCGCACCAGGAACCTGGGCGCGCTGCTGTTCATCGACCTGGACAACTTCAAGGACCTCAACGACACCCTGGGCCACGACATGGGCGACCAGCTCCTGGCGCAGGTGGCCACGCGCCTGGTGGGCAGCGTGCGCGAGGCCGACACCGTCGCGCGCTTTGGCGGCGACGAATTCGTCGTCATGCTCGAAGCCCTGGCGCCCCAGCTGCCGCAGGCGGCCGCGCAGGCGGAAACCGTGGCCGAGAAACTCCTGGCCAGCCTGAACCAGCCCTTCGAACTGGACGGCGCCCAGCACTACAGCACCCCCAGCATCGGCATCACCCTCTTTGGGGACGAACGCCTGAGCGTGGACGAACTGCTCAAACGCGCCGACCTGGCCATGTACCAGGCCAAGGCGGCGGGGCGCAACACCCAGCGCTTCTTCGACCCGGACATGCAGGCGGCCGTCAACGCGCGCTCCAACCTGGAGGCCGACCTGCGCCAGGGGCTGGC
>NZ_JBWKPS010000027.1:0-683 GCF_059418365.1 Acidovorax sp. GW821-FHT09A11 | reverse complement strand
GGCCGCCCGAAAAGAAACCCCTGGAACCCCTCGCAGCCATGCAGCCGCAGGAACGACAGCTGCCCCGTCGTCTCCACCCCCTCGGCCACCACCTGCAGGTCCAGGCTCTTGGCCAGCGCCAGGATCGTGCGCACGATCGCCGCGTCGTTGGGGTCCGCCAGCACGTCCCGCACGAAGCTCTGGTCTATCTTCACCTGATCCAGCGGCAGTCTCTTGAGGTACGACAGGGACGAGTACCCTGTCCCGAAGTCGTCCAGCGCAAATCCCACCCCTTCGCTCTTGAGCTGCACCATCCGCGCGATGGTGTCCTCGATGTCTCCCAGCAGCAGGCTTTCTGTCAGCTCCAGCTTGAGCCTGCGCGGGTCCGCCTGGTGGCTGTGCAGGGTCTGCAGCACTTCGGCCACGAAGCCGGCCTGGCGAAACTGCCGCGCGCTCACGTTCACGGAGATGGACAGGTGCGCCGTGTCCGGGTGCTCTGCCCAGCGCTGCAGTTGCCGGCACGCGGTCTGCAGCACGTATTGCCCCAGCGGCAGGATCAGGCCTGTCTGCTCTGCCAGGGGGATGAAGTCGCCGGGGCTGATCATCCCGCGCTGGGGGTGGCGCCAGCGCACCAGGGCCTCGGCGCCCATGAGCTGGGACTGGTGGTCCACGACGGGCTGGTAGTGCACCAGCAGTTCTCCCCG
>NZ_JBWKPS010000026.1:0-1143 GCF_059418365.1 Acidovorax sp. GW821-FHT09A11 | reverse complement strand
TGTCCGCCGCGCGCTTGCTGTCCGCCGGGCGCGGCTCGGGTGCGGGCGCCGGCGGGGCCGTCCGGGCGAGCGCGGGCTCTGGCGCCGGCGCCGGCGCGGGCACGGAAGAAGCCAAGGGGGGCGGCGGCGCCACTGGAGCTGCCGTTGTGACAGGTGCTGTGGGTGTGGCGGGCGCGGCAGGGGCAGGCGCCACCACGGCGGGCGCGGCCGGGGCCACCGCCGTCGCCACCGGGGCCTGCGGCCGCAGGGCCCACCAGGTACCACCGGCCGCCAGCACGGCCACGCCCACCACCGCCGCCGCCACGGCCCACAGCGGGGCCGGCGCCGCCCGGTGGACGGCGGGCAATTCCCCGGCCGCGGGCGCGGCCTGGGAGTGCAGGCCCGGCACGGCCCCCCGGCCGCGTTCGGCGTCGGCACGCCGCAGCGCATCAAGGATGTAGGACATGGTCAGTCTCCGTTGCGCAGGCGCGGCTCGTTCACGCCCGTGGCGCGGTTGAGCAGCATGAGTGTCAGGGGGCCGGCACGGCCATCGGGCGTCACGCCCTGGGCCAGCTGGAAGCGGTGGATGCGCGACTGGCGCAGCGCGGGCGTCACAGGCCGGCTTCCGGAGCCCGTGCCGCCGGCCGCCTTGCTGGCCAGTTGCTGGTCCAGCCAGGCCGCGCCGGCCGGGGTGTCGCTGATCTCGCCGCGATCGGGCATGCCGGCCGGGGCGCGCCACAGCGTGGCGATGTCGCCGCGCCACGCCTGCGCCAGTTCGGCCACCGGCACCCGCAGCGTGCGGCCGCCGCCTTCCAGCGTGGCGGTCTCGCCGTCCAGGCCGCGCAGCAGCACGGAGACCGGGGCCTCGGCTTCATCCGACGGATACAGCGCGAGCAGCACGGGCCGGTCGATCTGCCGCACCAGGTTCAGGCCCGCGCGGCGATTGCGGTAGCAGCGCAGCCCCTCGCGCGGCAAGGTGGCGCAAGCGTCCGCCCCCGCGGGCAGCTTCACGCCCCAGGCCGAGGCCAGCGCCTGCCAGGCCGGCGCGTCGCTGGCGGGCTGCGCCAGCACGAATTGCTCCAGCGCGGAAGGTTGCGCCCCCGGCGGGATGGCGGCCGCGGCCGCCCCCTGCGCGGCGGACGCGGTGGACGCCGCCGCCAGCAC
>NZ_JBWKPS010000025.1:0-1219 GCF_059418365.1 Acidovorax sp. GW821-FHT09A11 | reverse complement strand
CCCGCACGCGCATTGATCGCGCGCACCACCTCGCCCATCACGGGCACCCCCGACCCCATCCAGCTGCACGCCACCGCGCACAACGCGCTGGGCACTGCGCTGCACAACCTGCGCCAGCCGCACGTGGACGTTGCCCGCGCACGCCGCAAGGTGATGCAGGCCCTGGCCGCACTGCGCGGCCTGGACGTGGCCCTGAGCCTGGAGGGGTAACCATGCACACGACCACCCACAACGCTGCCCGCGAGGCAGTGAAGGCGGAGCTTTGCCTGCCGCAACTGGCGCTGGAAGCCCAGGACTACACCGAATCCCTGCGCACCGTGCTGCGCGCCTGCCATGCCATCGCAGCGCTGGCCGCTGGCGCCACCAACCCACACGCCACCGTCAACATGGACGGCCTGGGCGAGCTGCTGCACCTGCACAGCGACGCCATGGAGCAGCGCCTGGACGCCATCGGCGTGCGGCTGGACGCCGTGCGCACGGTCACCGGCGCCCGCGACACCAGCGACCGCGCCCGCCATCTGGCGATGGACGCCAGCGACCAGCACACCCACATGTGCCAAGCCCAGCTCGCGTTCGAGGCCGTGGCCGACATGGCGCCGTGCGCGGCCGACACCCTCACCGGAGAAAACCTTGCCGCCGCGCTGCGCCTGCTGGCCGACGCCATGGCCGAACGCACCGCCGTCATGGACAACATGCTCGATGCGCTGCACGCCGTGCTGGTGCAGGAAGGCCAGCCAGCATGAGCGCAGCAGGCGCAAGGCACGCCTACGAAGTGAACCGGGCGCGCATCGCCAGCCTGTGGGCCGAGGCGCGGCCGGTGTCGGCCGACGATGCGGCCGGCCGCTACCTCGCCCGCAGCGGTGCCGCGCAAGGCACATGGCCAGCGGCATTGCGCCTGCATCCCGCGCTCGACTACTGGCACATGCAGGCCGACCGCAAGCCCGCGTGCATGGGCAAGTTCCCTGCATTGCTGGCGCTGTTCGAGGTGGACACCTACCCGCACGGTTTGCATGCGGCACCCGTGCCCCATGCGGTGGCGCTGCAGCGCATCTACCTTGCGGCCGATGGATCGCTGGCCCCAGTGCCCGCGCCCGTCAAGCTGACCGGCAAGGCTGGCCCCGCGCTGGGCGCGTGTGCGCGGCTGGCCCCTGCAGACAGCACCAGCCGCGTGATGGGCATGGCCGTGGGCATCTCCACGGCGTTGCGCATCGCCCAGGCC
>NZ_JBWKPS010000024.1:0-1806 GCF_059418365.1 Acidovorax sp. GW821-FHT09A11 | reverse complement strand
GGCATCTACGACAACATGCGCACCGCTGTAGACCGGGTGCGCCGTGGCAAGGAGCGCGACGTCAATGCGCGCTTTGCGGCCATGGTCAGCCACTTCCTGTTCGAGGCCGAGTTCTGCAATCCCGCGTCGGGCTGGGAGAAGGGCCAGGTGGAGAAGAACGTGCGCGATGCCCGCCATCGCCTGTGGCAAGTGGTGCCGCCATTCCCAAGCCTGCCCGATCTCAATGCCTGGCTTGAAGAGCGCTGCGTGGCGCTATGGCACGAGATCGAGCACGGCAAGCTGCCGGGCACCGTCGCGGATGTCTGGGCTCAAGAGAAGCCCGCCTTGATGCCAATGCCCCGGCCCTTCGATGGCTTTGTGGAGAACACCAAGCGCGTCTCACCCACCTGCCTTGTCCACTTCGAGCGCAATCGCTACAGCGTGCCGGCGCCGTATGCCAATCGGCCGGTGAGCCTGCGGGTCTATGCGGATCGCTTGGTGATTGCCGCCGAAGGCCAGATCGTGTGCGAGCATCAGCGCCTGATCGAGCGTAACCACCATGGTGCGGGACAGACCGTGTACGACTGGCGCCACTACTTGGCGGTGCTGCAGCGCAAACCAGGAGCTTTGCGCAACGGCGCCCCATTCCTGGAGCTGCCAGCGGCCTTCAAGCGACTGCAAGCCACCTTGCTCAAGCAAACCGGCGGCGACCGGGAGATGGTGGAGGTACTGGCACTGGTGCTGCACCACGATGAACAGGCTGTGCTCGCTGCAGTGGAGTTGGCACTGGAGTCAGGGGCTGCCAGCAAGACGCACATCCTGAACGTGCTGCACCGCCTGCTGGACGGCAAGCCCGCTCCAGCACCGGTCACGTCGCCGCAGGCCCTCAAGCTGGCGGTGGAACCCCAGGCCAATGTGCTTCGCTACGACCAATTGAGGGAGGTGCGCTATGCGTCCTGACCCTGCCATCGCTTCCATCGTGATCATGCTGCGCGAGCTCAAGATGCACGGCATGGCCCAGGCGGTTGCGGAACTGGCTGAGCAAGGTGCACCGGCCTTCGATGCGGCGCAGCCCATCCTGTCCCAACTGCTCAAGGCCGAGACCGCCGAGCGCGAAGTGCGCTCTGTGGCCTACCAGCTCAAGGTGGCCAGGTTCCCTGCGTACCGGGACATGGCGGGCTTTGACTTCAGCCACAGCGAGGTGAACGAGGCACTGGTACGCCAGTTGCACCGCTGCGAATTCTTGGAGAACGCCAACAACGTGGTGCTGGTGGGTGGACCGGGTACGGGCAAGACCCACATTGCCACGGCCCTCGGGGTGCAAGCCATTGAGCACCATCACCGCAGGGTGCGGTTCTTCTCCACGGTGGAGCTGGTCAATGCACTGGAAGAGGAGAAGGCCCAGGGCAAGCCGGGGCAGATCGCGCACCGCCTGGCCTATGCTGACCTGGTGATCCTGGATGAGCTGGGCTACCTGCCGTTCAGTACGTCAGGAGGAGCTTTGCTGTTCCACCTGCTGTCCAAGCTGTACGAGCGCACCAGCGTTGTGATCACCACCAACCTGAGCTTTAGCGAGTGGGCCAATGTGTTCGGCGATGCCAAGATGACCACGGCGCTGCTGGACCGGCTCACGCATCACTGCCATATTCTGGAAACCGGCAACGACAGCTACCGGTTCAAGAACAGCTCTGCACAGCAACCACCACAGACCACCAAGAAGGAGAAGACAACCAAGAACTTATCCACAACGTGAGCGTGAAGTTCACGAACAAGGGTGGGTCAGATCGAGATGGAAATGGTGGGTTACGGTTGGATAGAAATCAACAC
>NZ_JBWKPS010000023.1:0-5828 GCF_059418365.1 Acidovorax sp. GW821-FHT09A11 | reverse complement strand
TGCTATAGTCGAGGGCTTCGCTACTGAGGCGGTGCTGCAGAGATGCGGGGCGCTGGAGGTTTGGGTGATGATGGGGTCTAGGCCTTGTTGTTGCCGGGGCTGAGAAGGTGGAAGAAGAAAGTTTGGTTTTGGGTTGTAGGTGGTGTAAAAACCGGTATATAATTCAAGGCTTCGCTGAGTAGAATTGGATGCCGCAAGGTGCTGAGTTTGAAAGGTGATGAAAACAAAAAAGTTTTCAAAAGTTTGACAGTTCTTCGAAAACTGTGCTAGAATTCAAGGCTCAGCTGATCGCAGCTAAGTCGGGAAAACAAAGAAAGACTACGGTCTTTGTGAGTGATCCGGTTCATTAAAAATATACAGCCGATAAGCGTGGGCGTTTGATGGCGAGTGCCAAGTTCTTTGGAACTAGTGCTTAGCACTACAAACGCTCATGAGAGAGAAGTGAAGTTCACTTCAATTCTTAATTATGAGTTGCTCGAAAGAGCGAAAAAATCAAGATCGAACTGTAGAGTTTGATCCTGGCTCAGATTGAACGCTGGCGGCATGCCTTACACATGCAAGTCGAACGGTAACAGGTCTTCGGATGCTGACGAGTGGCGAACGGGTGAGTAATACATCGGAACGTGCCCGATCGTGGGGGATAACGGAGCGAAAGCTTTGCTAATACCGCATACGATCTACGGATGAAAGCAGGGGACCGCAAGGCCTTGCGCGGACGGAGCGGCCGATGGCAGATTAGGTAGTTGGTGGGATAAAAGCTTACCAAGCCGACGATCTGTAGCTGGTCTGAGAGGACGACCAGCCACACTGGGACTGAGACACGGCCCAGACTCCTACGGGAGGCAGCAGTGGGGAATTTTGGACAATGGGCGCAAGCCTGATCCAGCCATGCCGCGTGCAGGATGAAGGCCTTCGGGTTGTAAACTGCTTTTGTACGGAACGAAAAGACTCCTTCTAATAAAGGGGGTCCATGACGGTACCGTAAGAATAAGCACCGGCTAACTACGTGCCAGCAGCCGCGGTAATACGTAGGGTGCAAGCGTTAATCGGAATTACTGGGCGTAAAGCGTGCGCAGGCGGTTATGTAAGACAGATGTGAAATCCCCGGGCTCAACCTGGGAACTGCATTTGTGACTGCATAGCTAGAGTACGGTAGAGGGGGATGGAATTCCGCGTGTAGCAGTGAAATGCGTAGATATGCGGAGGAACACCGATGGCGAAGGCAATCCCCTGGACCTGTACTGACGCTCATGCACGAAAGCGTGGGGAGCAAACAGGATTAGATACCCTGGTAGTCCACGCCCTAAACGATGTCAACTGGTTGTTGGGTCTTCACTGACTCAGTAACGAAGCTAACGCGTGAAGTTGACCGCCTGGGGAGTACGGCCGCAAGGTTGAAACTCAAAGGAATTGACGGGGACCCGCACAAGCGGTGGATGATGTGGTTTAATTCGATGCAACGCGAAAAACCTTACCCACCTTTGACATGTACGGAATCCTTTAGAGATAGAGGAGTGCTCGAAAGAGAACCGTAACACAGGTGCTGCATGGCTGTCGTCAGCTCGTGTCGTGAGATGTTGGGTTAAGTCCCGCAACGAGCGCAACCCTTGTCATTAGTTGCTACATTCAGTTGGGCACTCTAATGAGACTGCCGGTGACAAACCGGAGGAAGGTGGGGATGACGTCAAGTCCTCATGGCCCTTATAGGTGGGGCTACACACGTCATACAATGGCTGGTACAGAGGGTTGCCAACCCGCGAGGGGGAGCCAATCCCATAAAGCCAGTCGTAGTCCGGATCGCAGTCTGCAACTCGACTGCGTGAAGTCGGAATCGCTAGTAATCGCGGATCAGAATGTCGCGGTGAATACGTTCCCGGGTCTTGTACACACCGCCCGTCACACCATGGGAGCGGGTTCTGCCAGAAGTAGTTAGCCTAACCGCAAGGAGGGCGATTACCACGGCAGGGTTCGTGACTGGGGTGAAGTCGTAACAAGGTAGCCGTATCGGAAGGTGCGGCTGGATCACCTCCTTTCTGGAAAACTGCATTCAAGATTGAACGCCCACACTTATCGGTTGTTGGAACAAGCCACAGACCTGCGAAGCGATTCGCGGAGCTGAGGAATGGGTCTGTAGCTCAGCTGGTTAGAGCACCGTCTTGATAAGGCGGGGGTCGTTGGTTCGAGCCCAACTAGACCCACCAAATTCCAATACACGGATACGGTATGAGGACACTGGGGGATTAGCTCAGCTGGGAGAGCACCTGCTTTGCAAGCAGGGGGTCGTCGGTTCGATCCCGTCATCCTCCACCAACACTGCGGTAGTAGGTAGTA
The DNA here is from genome assembly GCF_059418365.1 of Acidovorax sp. GW821-FHT09A11. Taxonomy (NCBI): domain Bacteria; kingdom Pseudomonadati; phylum Pseudomonadota; class Betaproteobacteria; order Burkholderiales; family Comamonadaceae; genus Acidovorax; species Acidovorax sp. GW821-FHT09A11. The sequence continues at coordinate 3,497 of NZ_JBWKPS010000023.1, read as the reverse complement.
AGAAGATTACTCAACACCAAAGCGGCTTTGACTGGAAACGGTTAAGGCTTCTTTGTTGTTGATCAATATCGATTGATCAATCGGCTGTTCTTTAAAAATTCATAGAGTCGAATCAGAGTTGCTAGCGGAAACTGCACATTCGTAAAGGTTTAGTGCAGACCGTGCCGCTAGCAACAAGAATTTTTGATTGCGTCAAAACGAATATTCAAACCTAGTTTGAAATTCTTAAGTAATACGATGACAACTCGAAAGGGTTGAAGTTGTTTACGGCATAACGCGTCAGGTGAAAGACCTGGCAAGTCCTTGAAAGATTAGACGGCGGTGTTTCGCAAGAAACGTCAAAGTTATAGGGTCAAGTGACTAAGAGCATGTGGTGGATGCCTTGGCGATTACAGGCGACGAAAGACGTGATAGCCTGCGATAAGCTTCGGGGAGCTGGCAAATAAGCTTTGATCCGGAGATTTCTGAATGGGGAAACCCACCTCGCAAGAGGTATCGCATGATGAATACATAGTCATGCGAGGCGAACCGGGTGAACTGAAACATCTCAGTAGCTCGAGGAAAAGACATCAACCGAGATTCCGAAAGTAGTGGCGAGCGAAATCGGAAGAGCCTTCTATTGATAGCACGACTGTTAGCAAAACGGAATGGAAAGTCCGGCCATAGCAGGTGATAGCCCTGTATGCGAAAACAGACGTGTGGTACTAAGGTAGAGAAAAGTAGGGCGGGACACGAGAAATCCTGTCTGAATATGGGGGGACCATCCTCCAAGGCTAAATACTCGTAATCGACCGATAGTGAACCAGTACCGTGAGGGAAAGGCGAAAAGAACCCCGGGAGGGGAGTGAAATAGATCCTGAAACCGCATGCTTACAAAAAGTAGGAGCCCGCAAGGGTGACTGCGTACCTTTTGTATAATGGGTCAGCGACTTACATTCAGTGGCAAGGTTAACCGAATAGGGAAGCCGTAGAGAAATCGAGTCCGAATAGGGCGAATCAGTCGCTGGGTGTAGACCCGAAACCAAGTGATCTATCCATGGCCAGGATGAAGGTGCCGTAACAGGTACTGGAGGTCCGAACCGACTAGTGTTGCAAAACTAGCGGATGAGCTGTGGATAGGGGTGAAAGGCTAAACAAACTTGGAAATAGCTGGTTCTCTCCGAAAACTATTTAGGTAGTGCCTCAAGTATTACCGTCGGGGGTAGAGCACTGTTTAGGCTAGGGGGTCATGGCGACTTACCAAACCTATGCAAACTCCGAATACCGACGAGTACAGCTTGGGAGACAGAGCACCGGGTGCTAACGTCCGGACTCAAGAGGGAAACAACCCAGACCGCCAGCTAAGGTCCCTAAAATTGGCTAAGTGGGAAACGAAGTGGGAAGGCTAAAACAGTCAGGATGTTGGCTTAGAAGCAGCCATCATTTAAAGAAAGCGTAATAGCTCACTGATCGAGTCGTCCTGCGCGGAAGATGTAACGGGGCTAAGCCAGTTACCGAAGCTGCGGATTTGCAATTTATTGCAAGTGGTAGGAGAGCGTTCTGTAGGCCTGTGAAGGTGTCTGGTAACGGATGCTGGAGGTATCAGAAGTGCGAATGCTGACATGAGTAGCGTTAAAGGGGGTGAAAAGCCCCCTCGCCGTAAGCGCAAGGTTTTCTACGCAACGTTCATCGGCGTAGAGTGAGTCGGCCCCTAAGGCGAGGCAGAGATGCGTAGCTGATGGGAAACAGGTCAATATTCCTGTACCGATCAATAGTGCGATGTGGGGACGGAGAAGGTTAGCTCAGCCAACTGTTGGATATGTTGGTTCAAGCCTGTAGTCGTGCCTGGTAGGCAAATCCGCCGGGCTTAGATGAGGGGTGATAACGAGTCTGCTTGCAGACGAAGTGAGTGATACCCTGCTTCCAGGAAAAGCCACTAAGCTTCAGCTATTGACGACCGTACCGCAAACCGACACTGGTGCGCGAGATGAGTATTCTAAGGCGCTTGAGAGAACTCAGGAGAAGGAACTCGGCAAATTGATACCGTAACTTCGGGAGAAGGTATGCCCCAAGTAGGTGAACCTGTACAAGGCGAGCCCAACGGGGTTGCAAAAAATCGGTGGCTGCGACTGTTTAATAAAAACACAGCACTCTGCAAACACGAAAGTGGACGTATAGGGTGTGACGCCTGCCCGGTGCTGGAAGATTAAATGATGGGGTGCAAGCTCTTGATTGAAGTCCCAGTAAACGGCGGCCGTAACTATAACGGTCCTAAGGTAGCGAAATTCCTTGTCGGGTAAGTTCCGACCTGCACGAATGGCGTAACGATGGCCACACTGTCTCCTCCTGAGACTCAGCGAAGTTGAAATGTTTGTGATGATGCAATCTCCCCGCGGAAAGACGGAAAGACCCCATGAACCTTTACTGTAGCTTTGTATTGGACTTTGAACAGATCTGTGTAGGATAGGTGGGAGGCTTTGAAGTGAGGTCGCTAGATCTCATGGAGCCAACGTTGAAATACCACCCTGGTGTGTTTGAGGTTCTAACCTAGGTCCATTATCTGGATCGGGGACAGTGCATGGTAGGCAGTTTGACTGGGGCGGTCTCCTCCCAAAGCGTAACGGAGGAGTTCGAAGGTACGCTAGTTACGGTCGGACATCGTGACGATAGTGCAATGGCATAAGCGTGCTTAACTGCGAGACTGACAAGTCGAGCAGATGCGAAAGCAGGACATAGTGATCCGGTGGTTCTGTATGGAAGGGCCATCGCTCAACGGATAAAAGGTACTCTGGGGATAACAGGCTGATACCGCCCAAGAGTTCATATCGACGGCGGTGTTTGGCACCTCGATGTCGGCTCATCTCATCCTGGGGCTGTAGCCGGTCCCAAGGGTATGGCTGTTCGCCATTTAAAGAGGTACGTGAGCTGGGTTTAAAACGTCGTGAGACAGTTTGGTCCCTATCTTCCGTGGGCGCTGCAGATTTGAGGAAGCCTGCTCCTAGTACGAGAGGACCGGAGTGGACACACCTCTGGTGTATCGGTTGTCACGCCAGTGGCATTGCCGAGTAGCTAAGTGTGGAAGAGATAACCGCTGAAAGCATCTAAGCGGGAAACTCGTTTCAAGATGAGATCTGCCGGGGCCTTGAGCCCCCTAAAGAGTCGTTCAAGACCAGGACGTTGATAGGTCAGGTGTGGAAGCGCAGTAATGCGTTAAGCTAACTGATACTAATTGCTCGTGCGGCTTGACCCTATAACTTTGATAGCCAACACACGCAAGTGTGCAAAGCTCAAAGATTGTTATGCCAAGTTGACGCAGTCAAAAGACACAAAATCTGATTCCAAACTCTATGAATTCGCCAGGCTGTTCCGCGAACAGCCCAGCACCAAGTTATGCCTGATGACCATAGCAAGTTGGTACCACTCCTTCCCATCCCGAACAGGACAGTGAAACGACTTTGCGCCGATGATAGTGCGGGTTCCCGTGTGAAAGTAGGTCATCGTCAGGCTCTTACAGCCCA
>NZ_JBWKPS010000022.1:0-7721 GCF_059418365.1 Acidovorax sp. GW821-FHT09A11 | reverse complement strand
TGAGCGTGAAGTTCACGAACAAGGGTGGGTCAGATCGAGATGGAAATGGTGGGTTACGGTTGGATAGAAATCAACACCCCGTCTGTTCCCCCGCCTCAGCCTGGCTGCCAGGAGATCGCTCCGGACGTCTCCACACCGTAACTCATTGATTTACAAAAGAAAAAGGGCGTTCACCGGATTTTGGTGAACGCCCTTGGACGTCGTAATGGGGCTGGCGGCTACTGAATGAAGCTCGCAAACCTGCATGGATGCTAGGTTTCCGCAATTCAGTTTTTTCGCTGTACCCCCGCTTGTACCCCCACCTAACTATGCCTGCCCCCCAAACGGGGTTGACGACAGGGTAGCCCGCCGCGGAAAAAACACTTGCTCGCGTTTCGACGGTCGGTAAACCCTTCAAAGCCTACAAACCCCACTATTTGTCCCGAGCAGTAAGGCATGCCAGCGTGTAAGCTTTTTTTCGCGAGTTGCAAGCGCCCCTTGAAGCACGCCAAATACAAGAAGCTGAGCATCATGAACATCGTGCTCCAGTCGAACACGAAGATCAGGGGTCAGATCGCGACGCAACCTGCCTCCGTGCCGAATGTGCAGGTCAAGCGAAAAAATTAAGTTCACTTGCAGCCAGCGGATGTGCGCCCAGGACATAGGTACACCCTTTATCTCAGGGCAGGGGTGAACCTCAGACGCATTCGCTCGCACATCGTCATAAAACGCCTGAATCCAAACTGCGTCGGCGATGGTTGAGAACGCGCTCTGGCGGGCCTCTTCAACAACATTGGATCTTCCTCGCAGTACATCAGGAAAGAGCTGACCCATTGTTTCGGAGTAGCTGATCAGGCGCTCTATATCTTCCTCGACCTCTTGGGTCTGCTCATTCACAGCATCCAATGCATCAGGGGGCAATTGGTAGTCGTCGTTGAGAAGTTTCGTGTTGAATTGGAAGGGAAACTGCATGCAGTGGTCTGACGGAAGCCCAGCAGGTGAGCCTGTGGCGACCTCGTGGGCTAGCAGAATGCCAATGTGCTCAACTAGTGTGACTGGGTTATTGCCCGGCGGAAGTTTCCGAAAGCACTTGCGCCGCTGCTCTGGTGACGTTGTCATCAGCTCATAAAACAGGGCGGAAGGCATCAAGAGTTTCTTGCGCGACGCGAGTTCGCGAATTTCCTGACCGGAGGCACCTTCGAGGTAGCTCTTGTCGAGAACTACAAATTCGTTCATCTGACTCACCTCATGTACCCCCAAAAGTATTGAGAGAGCGTGTGCAGCCCGTCTCAGACATCACAGTCGACGCTGGTTCAATAGTGTGCAGTCTACGCGGCGCGTCCAAAAACACTTGCTCGCGCTTCGACGGTCGGTAAACCCTCCAAAGCCTACAAACCCCACCAACCAGCCTGGCATGCAGGTCTGCGAATCGGCCCTCAGCTTTTTCACTGGCTCGCGTTTCGTCGGAAAAAAACCCTTCAAAACCCACCAAACCCTACCAAGCCTCTCCACCCGGATGGCATATTGATGCTGTGTTTAGTTGCAGCAATCTGGCGATGACCAGCGGGCTGCACGTTCGTAGTGAGCGGCGAGATTCGCCGCGTCCTGCGGCCTCCAAAGGTTCCGAACCCGGATGTGAATCTCCCTGTATCTGCACGCGCCACGAAGCGACGGCAGAACAAGGCAAAGTGTGAAGCAGTCACAGCCGCTTCGCAGCAATCTATCGACTGAATGCCTCGACCAAAATCGACAAGCCACCTCCCAAGAAAGCGCCACTGATAGCGGTCCAATGACGGTGCTACATTTTTAAGGGCTGATAGCCCATCGGAACACAAAGGCCGGCCAATTTCCGCGTTGCATTACACGAGCAACACAACTAACTCGATCCGCATCTTGAACATGCAGTCAATCGGAATCATCGCTCCCGAGCGTCTAGCGCTCCTGCCACCTAAGTATTGGAAGGCTCACGAGTTCTGCTTTCATCTGCACGATCAGATGGCCGAACTGTTGGTGCAGTACGAGGCGAGCGGTGCTCACAACTGGGTTGCGGAAGCCTTTGCAGGTGCCATGGCAGACTGTGGGGTAACCAATCCCGACTTTGACCCCCTTGAATTCATGAAAGAGCGGGGGTTGGTACAGCCTTACAAGCACCTCATTGTCAGCCACCTCGTCCTCGGGTTAACGAGCGACATGCTTCATTTCATATTCGAAGCACTTTCCTGCTTCGAGAAGCGAAAGTTCGCGGTGGGATTCGCGCTGTTGAGGAAACCGCTCAAGGAAAACTTGCTTTTCCTGTCGTGGCTTTTGGCAGACCAAGATGACTTTATCAGCCGCTTTGAAGCCAAAACGCACACCACTCTAAATGGCGTTCAACCCGAAAGACGTGTCGAGATTCTTTCGGCTGCAGTTGATCGCTTGGCTGTAAAAGAGGCTTTTGCGGGGGATCTTTTGCATGACATGCTCTTCTCGAAATCCCATGAGCGGAGCTTTGAGCCAATTTGGCAGCGCGCATCGCACTTGGTGACCTCTCAAGGCTCCCTCCTGCGTACGGAAGACCTGAATCTCAACTTCATCTTCCTCGACCCCCGGTCTGACCATCTTTTCGAGCTTCTGTACACCAATCTTCCATACGTGCTTCTCTATGCGGTTCAAGTTTCGCTAGAGTGCTTTGCCAAAATTCTGCGTGCCAATGAGCACACGGTGTCGCATCTACTCATATCTACGATGGGTTGTTACGACGCCCTTTTTTCCGAGAGACGGAAGCAGCCTCTCGCAAAACAGATATCCAAGTTGCTGCGACCTTTCCTGAAGTGCCTTCATTGCGAAGCCCCACTCCGACTCACCCGGGCCAACGCTGCGCAGATGTACCTTCGCGAAACGCTGACATGTCACAAATGCAAGCTAGCATCGCCATTCCCCTTGTATTGGCTACACGCCCACGCTAAGGTGAAGGTCACGCGCGACGATGGGACGACACCCATTCTTGAGGAACCGTGGTCTTAAAAAAGCGCGAAGCAGCCACCGCCACTTCGCGCTTTTTCTCGCCTGACCCAGCGCCCTACAGCACCACCTCCCCGCCCCGCCGCACCTTGTGAATCTGCGCAGGCGTCAGCACATCCTGCGCCGTCAGCGCCCCCAGGTCGAACACCCCCAGCACCTCCACCTGCGGCCGCGCGCCGTACTCCGGCAGCCCTTCGGCCATCGCTTTCAGGCCGTCGAGGATGAACGCCCACCGCGCCGCCACCATCTCCTCGCGCAGGGCCGCAGAGCTGGGCGGGCGCCCCAGCGAATCCTCGTGCGTGCTGGTGCTGCAGGGCGCATGCGCCGCCAGCGCCATGGCCCTGGCCATCGCCTCCCCGGCCTCCTGCAGGACCTTGTAGCCCTCGGCCCGTGCGTGCGCCGTGTAGGCCCGCTCATACGCGGCCGCATACGTGTGCGCCTGCCTGCTGGCCTCGGCCGCGAGTGCCTGCAGTTCCTTCGCTCCCTTGGCCTGCGCCACCCGCATCACCTCGGCCATGGCCTGCGCATCGTTCTTGCGGTTGAGCGCACTGCGCGTGGCTGCATCGCTGCTCTCATACCCACCACTTGCAAACGCTGCATGGAATGCATCCGCAGCCGCATCGGCTTCCTCTTCTGCCGCCTTGATCTTGCGGCCCAGCATCTCCTGCGCGGCCTTGGCCTGGGCGAACCTGGGGCCCGCATCGTTATCGTAGGCCGTGCGTGCGCGGGCCAGCTCGGCCAGCGCTTCGTGCAGCGCAGCCTGGGCGCTGCGGGCGTGTTGTTGAACGTCGAATGTCATGGTCGTTTTCCTTGTGGTTTCAGCAGTCGGCCATGGCCGTGGGTTTTGATGTGTCGGCGTTGTCGGTGCTTGGCAGGCCCGCGCAGGCGCTGCTGAACCGAAGGCTCAGCGCTTGGTCTTCGGCCACAAATTCGCCGGTGATGCGGTGCAGTTCTGTGCGCGCGCCCTGGTACTTGGCCAGGGCCGTTTGCAGCTCGGTGCTGGCGGTGTTGAATGCCTTGCGGGCTTCGGTTTCAGTCATGGTTTGCTCCTTGTGGACTGGGGTTAAAAAACACGCGGGAAGAAAGGGTTGAAGGCGGCGCGGCCGCAGGCTGTGGCGGTTCCTCAGGTGCGAGCCACTGCCCCGCGCCGCAGCCCTCCAGATGCCTGCGCGCCACCTGCTGCGCGGCGGGTGTCAGCTTCGGAATCAGGGCGCGCACGGCCTCGCGCAACTGCTGCAGCTCGCCCTGCTCCAACTGCATCGCGTCGAGGCGCGCCTGCAGCGCTGCGGCCGTGCGCGTGGCCTTGTCGAGCTGGGCCGCGAGGCGCTGCACCTGGGCCACGCTCTCGCGTTCCTGCGGCGTGGCGGGCACCACGGCGCGCAGCGCCTGCAGCTCGCGCTGGCGCTTGTGCCGGTGCTTGCGCTGGCGCTCGGCATCCGTCATGGCCGTGGGCTTGTCGGTGTGCACGGCCATGGTCAGTAGGGCAACGCGCAGAACAGATGACAGCGCTGCAGCACATCCTTGTGCGGCGTGTACCACTCGGGCACGCCAGGAAGGCGCCCCTGCGCGGCCATGGCGCAGTTGCCCTTGCGCTGCAGGTGGTAGCAGTCGCGGCAGCGGTGGCGGTCGTCTTCCAGCACATCCACGGCCGCAGCCGACAGCAGCGCCAGCAGGCCGGGCTTGTGCTCCCTGATTGCTTCGCTGGTGGCTTCATCGAGCCACACAGCGGGCCACACCTGCAGGTTTCCTTCGGCCGTGGCCGACAGGTGCAGGCCCTTGTGACGCAGGCGCTCCAGCAATCGGGCAGCGGTTTGGTTGTCGCTCATGCTGCGCCCTCAGAACGTGGCCACGTCATCGGCGATGCTGTCGGCCGCAGGCATCGGCCGCAGCGCCGCCGATTGATGCACTGCCCAGTGCAGCAGCCCCGCCCGGTGCCCGATGCGCACAAACCGTTTGCCGTCCACGATGCGCCCCTGCATGCGCTCGATCCAGCGGCCCAGCATGCGCGAGTTGATCTTGCCCGCCTGCCCTGCAATGTCATCCATGGCCATGGCCAGGAGCGCATCGGTATCGCTGCGCCGGATGGCGCCGCCCACCGTGGTCTGGTCCGGCCCGAAGGCCGCAAACCACGCCTCCACCAGCGCGCGCAGCTTGGTGGTTTCCGGGTCTTGCTCGAAGGCGCGTGCGGCCGCTTCCATCGGGTCGGCCAGCGTGGGCAGCCCTGCCCCTTCGGGTGTGCCCGCGATCGCGGCCACCTGCTGCGCCAGCCAGCAGATGGGCTGGCGCACCAGATCATCCCAATGCTCAAAGCTGGCCGTGCGCCCCTTGGCCATCTTCGGCCGTCCTGCGGTGATGTAGGCCCGAACAATCGTCAACGCCGCCACCACGTAAGCGAGGCGATCCGTCTGCACCATCTGCGCCGGGTCAAAGGAGAAGTCCCGCGTATACGGTGTCTCGCTCTGCGCGTCGATGCGCGCCGTCAGCACGCGACGGCAGGTGTCCGACGTCATGCGCAGGTTGTTGCCCGTGGCGATGAACAGCGCCCGGTTGGGCAGCGTGATGGTTTCGCTGCTGCCCAGCACCCGGTCGGCGAATGTTGGCGCGGTCAGGAACGCATCGAGCGATGCAGAGCCCAAGGGCTCGCGCACGTTGTCCCAGAGCACCACGCGCTGGCCTTCGCGCAGCACCGCAAACAGGCGCTTTCGGGTTTCTTCGTCGGTGTCGGCCGGGGGCAATATCGAAGGCTCCGAGCCCATGGCCAGGATGCCGATGCAGCGGGCCAGCAGGGTCTTGCCGCTGCCAGCCGCAGGCGCATCGAAGCCCACACCGGGCGCAGTCGGAAGGCTCGCCCGCAGCGCGGCCGACAGCAGGCCGTGCAGCGCCACGCCGTTGGCCACGGCATCGACCAGCGGGAACAGGGCCAGCGGCGCCCACAGAAAGCGCAAGGCTGCCAGGGCGTCCTGCACGGTCGGTTTGACCGGCACCCGCGGCGGGTTCGGGTGTTCGCAATAAAACAGCAGGCCGGAGTTTTCATCATGGCCAGGGCGGTCCAGGATGCTGCCATCGGTGCGCAGCGTGGGGGCAGTCACTACCGCCACCAGCTTCTTGAACCCGCGCTCGCCATGCTTGGCCAGGATGGCGCGGGCCACAGACAGGGGCGCATCTTCTGGCCCTTCCTCGGGCGCTTCCTCGCCATCGGCCTTGCGGCGGTGGCGCATCGAATAGAACTCGCACACGCGGCCCATGTGGTCGGTCAGCCAGTCCGGCGTGACCGGGCGCGCCTTGCCGTCGCTCACATAGGCCACGGCGCCCTCGCCATAGTCGAACAGCTCGCCGCGTTCCTGCAGCACGGCCAGGACTGCATCGGTCGTGGCCACGCGCATGCCCCGCCCCACCTGAATGCGCGCGCTCTGGCGCAGCAGCTCAAAGCGCATGCCGCCGTGGCGGTGGGTGAACAGGTAGGGACGCTGCCCGCTCTTGAGGTTGACCACGGCCACGCGGGTGTCGCTGTCGGGGTCCAGCGGGTCGGCAAACTGGGCGTTGTGCCAGCGCTCGGGGCGGTCGAGGATCTCGCCCACCGACACGGGCTTGCCCTGCTCTGCCATCAGCACGAAGTCGCCCATCAGCACCCGCTGGGCGCTGGCACGCTGCAGCACGTCGCGGGCCTTGTCCACGGGGATGCCCCGGCACTTGGCCAGGGCCGGGGCGTGGGTGGCCACCCAGCGTTCGCGCTGGGCTGCGCACTGGCCCGCAAGCTGGGTGCGGGCTGCCTTCTTGAGGGCCTGGGCCTGCTTGTGCGTGTCGGCGTCGTGCGGGATCAGCGCGAGGTCGAACAGGCCCAGCGGGTCGCCAAAGATGCGCGGGGCGGCGTGCGGCCGCCGCAGGCTCTTGCCCAGCAAGGGCGGTGCGCAGAAGTCCAGGCGCTCGGGCTGCCACACGCTGGCGTCGATCAGGGTGCGTTCCAGCGCCTGCCCGGCGCGGCCTACGTCGAACCAGCCGTGGCCTGCAGCCCAGAGCAATTGCACCAGGGCGCGCCCGGCCTCGGGGATGCGCGAGGCATCGCGCACTGGGATATACAAACGATGCCGCGTGAGCGCCGACAGCTCGCGGCCATCGGCCGTGCACACCCCTGCCGAACAGCTCGGGCGCCACAGCATGGGCGCATCGGCCAGGGCCGGGCAGGCCTCTATCAAACGCTGGCGGAACACATCCGCGCTCAGCTCGCCATCCGGCGCGCCGTCATGGTCCAGCATCAGCACGCCCGGCCCCACCGGGTAGGCAAAGTGCCTGCGCGTGCGGGAGATCGCGCCGGGGGTTTCTGTCACCTCGCGCTCGGGCACGATGGGCACAGGCTTGCCCACGATGCCATCGCATACGCCCCAGCTTGTGGCCTGCGCGGGGTCGAGGGTTTCCAGCACATCGGCCAGTTCCTGCAGGCCGTGCACCACAGAGCGTACCGCGCTGCCGCGCATCATGTTGGCGGCGCTTTCCTTGTGCAGCGTGCCATCGGGGGCCAGGGTCAGCACCTTGGTCAGGCGGTCGGGGACCGTGGCCGTAAAGGCGGTGAATTGCAGGGCAGCCACGGGCGCTGCGGCAATCGCAGCAGGGGTGGCTGGTCGGGTGTTTTTTGCAGCGTCCGATCTGGGTGCGCTGGCCTTCTTTGTTGCCATGGTGGGGTCGTTTTCTAAAGCCGGGTGGCGGTGAATCGGGGGGTGTGGTGGGTGCCTTCGCTACCGTTGGTG
>NZ_JBWKPS010000021.1:0-14041 GCF_059418365.1 Acidovorax sp. GW821-FHT09A11 | reverse complement strand
CGCCACGGCCGTGGCGCGGGCCAGCGCGGCGTGCAGGGCCGTGGGCGCGGCGGGCGGCGCGGGCGCCGTCACAGCAAGCCCTGTTCCGCCATCGACAGCGCCTTGCCGGGGGCGACGATGACATGGTCGAGCACGCGCACGTCCACCAGGGCCAACGTGGCCTTCAGCGTCTTGGTGAGGGCCTCGTCGGCGCGGCTGGGCTCCACGCTGCCGCTGGGGTGGTTGTGGGCCAGCACCACGGCGGCGGCCTGGTGGTGCAGGGCGCGCAGCACCACCTCGCGCGGGTACACGCTGGTCTGCGTGAGCGTGCCGCGAAACAACTCCTCCATGGCCAGCAGGCGGTTCTGGCTGTCGAAGAAGAGCACCGCGAACACCTCGTGGCCCTTGGCCGCCAGGTGCAGTTGCAGGTAGTGCTTGACGGCGTTGGGCGAGTCGAACGTCTCGCGCTCGCGCAGTTGCTGGGCCAGGGCGCGGCGCGCCAGTTCCAGCACGGCCACCAGCTCAGCGCGCTTGGCGGGGCCCAGGCCCTTGATGCGCGCGAGGTCGGCGGCGCTGGTGTGCAGCAGCCCGGCGATGCCGCCAAAACCGCCGGTGACGCGCCCCGTGGCCGCGTCCACGCCGGGCGTGTCCAGCAGTTCCTGCGCCATCTGCAGCACGCCCTTGCCCACGGTGCCGGTGCGCAGCAGGATGGCCAGCAGCTCGGCATCGGCCAGGGCGGCGGGGCCGCGTGCCAGCAGCTTTTCGCGCGGCTGGGCGTCGGAGGGAAGGTCTTTGAGGGGCATGGCGCAGGGGCGAAGAGCCTGCCGCGGGCGCGGCGGGCGTAGGGCTTTGCCCGGTTTTCTACAATACGGGCCAGTGTAGAGCGTGTTGTGCACTTCAAGTACCCACGTTGGACTTCCAGGCCCAGTGATCGCAAGGCGCGGACCGCCGCCAAGGCAGGAGCCTTGCCAAGGGCTGCGACGCCGCGAGCGCTGGCCTGGGAGCCCAACCCGAAGGGAAAGCCGGTAAAAGGCCCGGCCACTTTGTTGCAGACCGCTTGCGGTAATGGATACCGTGGCGCGTTCTGCGCCTAGTTGCCGGGCCTTTTCCCGGCTTTCGTGGGCACTGAAAAGTGCACAGCAGGCTCTTTGGACTTTCATGACCTCTATCGACACCTCCCTTCCCACCGTCCAGCCGGGCTCCTTCCTGACGCTGCACTACCGCCTGGCGGGCCCGGCGGGGGATGTGATCAACACTTTCTCCGACAAGCCCGCCACCCTGTCGCTGGGCGCAGGCCAGCTGTCGCCCGCCGTGGAGCAGCGCCTGCTGGGCCTGCCCGAGGGCACGCGCGCCACGTTCGAGCTGGCGGCGGGCGAGGCCTTTGGCGAGCGCAACACCGAGATGCAGCAGTGGGTGGCCAGGAAGCTGCTCAACGAACTGGGCGACCCGGCGGAGCGCTACAGCGTGGGCGATGTGGTGCAGTTCCCCACGCCGGACGGCCAGGGCAGCTACGCGGGCGCCGTGGTGCAGGTGCGCGATGACGGCGCCGTGCTGTTCGACTTCAACCACCCGCTGGCGGGCCAGCCGGTGACGTTCGAAGTGCAACTGATCGGGGTGCTATGAGCAGCGAGATTTCTGGCCGCAGCATGAGCGATGCCGGGCCGCTGCCCGGCGCGCCACATGCGGGCGAGGGCGGGGACGTCGAGGTCCTGCTGGCCGAGCCGCGCGGCTTTTGCGCGGGCGTGGACCGCGCCATCGAGATCGTCGAGCGCGCCATTCAGAAATTCGGCGCGCCGATCTACGTGCGCCACGAGATCGTGCACAACACCTATGTGGTGAATGACCTCAAGGCCAAGGGCGCGATCTTCATCGAGGAGCTGTCGGATGTGCCCCCGGGCGCCACCCTGGTCTTCAGCGCCCATGGCGTGAGCAAGGCCGTGCAGCAGGAGGCGGTGGCGCGCGGCTTCAGCATTTTTGACGCCACCTGCCCGCTGGTGACCAAGGTGCACGTGGAAGTGGCCAAGCTCGCCAGGGAAGGCTACGAGTTCATCATGATCGGCCACAAGGGCCACCCCGAGGTGGAGGGCACGATGGGCCAGCTCGACCACGGCATCCACCTGGTGGAAGACGTGGCCGACGTGGCCCGCGTGCAGCCCGCGCAGACCGGCAAGCTCGCCGTGGTCACGCAGACCACGCTGAGCGTGGACGACGCCGCTGAAATCTCGGCCGCCGTGCGCGCGCGCTTCCCCAGCGTGCGCGAGCCCAAGCAGCAGGACATCTGCTACGCCACGCAGAACCGGCAGGACGCCGTCAAGGTGCTCAGCCCGCAGGTGGACGTGGTGATCGTGGTGGGCAGCCCCACCAGCTCCAACAGCAACCGCCTGCGCGAGCTGGCGGCGCGCCTGGGCACGCCGGCCTACATGGTGGACAGCGCCGACGAACTGCAGCCGGGCTGGTTCGCGGGCGTGGCGCGCGTGGGCCTCACCGCCGGCGCCTCGGCCCCGGAGATCCTGGTCCAGCAGGTCATCGACCGCATCAAGGCGCTGGGGGCCGTGTCGGTGCGCACCATGGCGGGCATCGAGGAAACCATCAAGTTTCCGCTGCCCAAGGGGCTCAAGATCGATGGCGCCACGGGCCTGGCCCTCACCGAGCGCACGCCGGAGACCGGGCCCGCCAGGCACTAGACCGGCACGCGCGGGCCGCGGCATCCGAAGGGGCCGCCGCGCCGCTGCGAATGCTCCTGAATTGATGGCTGTTTGCGCTTGATGGGCAAGCGCTGGGGCCGTTTTTTAGTCAATCCCGCCGTGGCCGGGGCCTACAGCGAGACCGCAGGCCCGCTCCACAGGTCCAGCGGCGGGTCGGCCGCCACCGCGCGCAGGATGTCGGTGCGCGAGATGAAGCCGGACAGCACCCCCGCATCGTCCGTCACTGGCAGGCCCGGCAGGCCCGTATCGAGCAGCACGGCGGCCACCCGGCGCAGCTCGGTGTCGGCCGCCACGGTGGGCACGGGGCTCACCATGACCTCGGAGACGGGGCGGCGTGCCAGCTCGATCGCCTGTTTCACGGCGCCCGGCTCGGGCAGCAGGTCCAGGGGCGCCATGTCGGCCCGCAGCAGCAGGCCGACCACCCGCCCCAGCGGGTCCACCACGGGGGCCTGGGCCACCTTGTGCTCGGCCAGGGTCTGCCAGGCATCGTTCACGCGCGCCCCGGGCTCCACGCTCAGGGCGCCCGTGGTCATGACATCGCTGACCTTGGTCAGGGGCTGGCGTGCCTGCTGGGGCCCCTGCTCGGTCTGCGCATAGGCGCTCACGGCGTCCTGCAGGCGCAGGTTGGCGGGCGGCGAGAACGCGGGGTGGAGCGGGGCCGGGGACTGAAACGGCTCGGCGGGCACATCCAGCGCGCGCGTGCGCAGTGCCTGGGGCCGCTGCACGCGCCGCACGGCAGAGATCTGCGAGAGGTTTTCCGGCCCTCCCCGGTACATCTGCCCCGATGGGCCGAACACAAAGAACATGCTTGCCTCCTGCTGGCGTGTCCGCCCAAGGCGGCGGACCCTGTCCATGTTATCGGCACTTGCACGGCGCCATTGGAGGGCAGCGTGTATCCGTGTGTTGCCGCGGGGCGGGCGGGCAGACCCTACACTGCCTGCCTTTGTCCGATTTCCCCTGGAGTCTCCCCGCATGATCGATCGCGCCGCCATCGCCGAAGCCCGCCGCCACATTTCCACCGCCCAGCCCGACTTTCTGCGCACCACCCCGCTGATGCGCGTGCCGGGCCGATCCCTGGGCGTGGACTGCGGCGAGGTCTGGCTCAAGCTGGAGCACCTGCAGGTGGGCGGCAGCTTCAAGGCGCGCGGCATGCTGTACCGCCTGCTGGCCAACCCCGTGCCCGAGAGCGGGGTCATCATCGCCTCCGGCGGCAACGCCGGCATTGCCGTGGCGGCGGCCGCCAAGGCCCTGGGCGTGCGCTGCGAGGTCTTCGTGCCCGAAATCTCGCCCGAGGCCAAGCGCGCCCGGCTGCGTTCGCTGGGCGCCGACGTGGTCGTCACCGGCGCGGCGTATTCCCAAGCCTTCGAGGCGTGCGTGGCCCGCCAGAAGGCCACGGGCGCCCTGCAGGCCCACGCCTACGACCAGCCCGAAGTGGTGGCCGGCGCGGGCACCCTGGCGCTGGAGATGGAAGAGCAGGGCGGCCGCCTGCCCGACACGGTGCTGGTCAGCGTGGGCGGTGGCGGCCTCATCGGCGGTGTGGCCGCGTGGGTGGAGAGCCGCGCCCACGTGGTCGCGCTGGAACCCGAGCGCGCGCCCACCCTGCATGCCGCGCGCGCCGCAGGCCAGCCGGTGGATGTGGAGGTGGGTGGCGTGGCCGCTGATTCCTTGGGCGCCCGCCGCATCGGCGCCATTGGCTGGGAGGTCAGCCAGCGCCATGTGCACGATGCCCTGCTGCTGCCGGATGACGCCATCCGCGCCGCCCAGCTGTGGCTGTGGAAAGAGCTGAAGCTGGCCGTGGAACCCGCCGCCGCGCTGGGCCTGGCGGCCCTGCAGACGGGTGCCTACCGGCCCCAGCCGCAGGAAACCGTGGCCCTCATTCTCTGCGGCGCCAACTTCGACCCCGCCAGCCTCGCCTGAGCCGGGGCCGACCACCCCTTTAAAATCCAGCCATGCTTGACATCCTTCTCCTCCGCAAAGACCTCGACACCGCCATCGCGCGCCTGGAAACACGCAAAAAGCCCCAGGCCTTCCTGGACGTCTCCGCGTTCCAGGCCCTGGAGTCCGAGCGCAAGACGCTGCAGACCCGCACCGAAGAGCTGCAGGCCCAGCGCACCCAGCTGTCCAAGCAGGTCGGCATGCTCATGAGCCGGGGCGACAAGGACGGCGCCGAAGCCGTCAAGGCCCAGGTGGCCGCAGGCAAGGTGGAGCTGGAGCAATCGGCCGCCCGCCTGGAACAGGTCCAGGCCGAGCTGCTTGCCATGCTGGTCGCCGTGCCCAACCTGCCGCACGAATCCGTGCCCGTGGGTCCGGACGAGTCGGGCAATGTCGAAGTGCGCCAGTGGGGCACGCCCGCCAGCTTCGCCTTCGAGGTCAAGGACCACGTCGACGTGGGCACGCCGCTGGGCCTGGATTTCGACATGGGCGTCAAGCTCTCGGGCTCGCGCTTCACGGTGATGAAGGGGCAGATCGCCCGCCTGCACCGGGCCCTGGCCCAGTTCATGCTGGACGTGCAGACCCAGGAGCATGGCTACACCGAGTGCTACGTGCCCTATGCCGTCAACGCCGACTCGCTCAAGGGCACGGGCCAGCTGCCCAAGTTCGAGGGCGATTTGTTCGCGGCCAAGAAGGGCGGCCAGGACGGCGAGCCCGTGCCCGACAACGCGGCGCTGTACCTCATTCCCACCAGCGAAGTGCCGCTGACCAACTTCGTGCGCGACGTGGTCGTGGCCGAGTCCGAGCTGCCCATCAAGCTCACGGCCCACACGCCGTGCTTCCGCTCGGAAGCGGGCAGCTACGGCCGCGACACGCGCGGCATGATCCGCCAGCACCAGTTCGACAAGGTCGAGATGGTGCAGATCGTGCATCCCGACAAGAGCTACGAAGCGCTGGAAGAAATGACGCGCCACGCCGAAACCGTGCTGCAAAAGCTCGGCTTGCCCTACCGCGTGATGAGCCTGTGCACGGGTGACATGGGCTTTGGCGCCGCCAAGACCTATGACCTGGAAGTGTGGCTGCCCGCGCAGAACACCTACCGCGAGATCAGCTCGGTGAGCAACTGCGAGGCCTTTCAGGCCCGCCGCCTGCAGGCCCGCTTCAAGAACGCCCAGGGCAAGAACGAGTTGCTGCACACCCTCAATGGCTCCGGCCTGGCCGTGGGCCGCACGCTGGTGGCCGTGCTCGAGAACTACCAGCGCGCCGACGGTTCCGTGGAGGTGCCAGAGGTGCTGCGCCCGTACATGGGCGGCGTGGCGGTGCTCGCACCCGCCGCCTGATGGGGCGGGCCATGGGGACGGCGCGCCGGGGGAGAATCCAGCATGACTTCCTCTGACAACACCATGGCCAGCCCCACCATCCGCCTCACGCAGTACAGCCATGGGGCGGGCTGCGGCTGCAAGATCAGCCCCAAGGTCCTGGACGTGATCCTTGCGGGCAGCGGGGCCCAGAACCTGGACCCGCGGCTGTGGGTGGGCAATGCCTCCCGCGATGACGCCGCCGTCTATGCGCTGGATGGCGAACGCGGCGTGGTCTCCACCACCGACTTCTTCATGCCCATCGTGGACGACCCCTACGATTTCGGGCGGATCGCGGCGACCAACGCCATCAGCGACATCTACGCCATGGGCGCGGACCCGCTGATGGCCATCGCCATCCTGGGCTGGCCGGTGAATGTGCTGCCGCCCGAGGTGGCGCGCGACGTGGTGCGCGGCGGGCGTGCGGTCTGCGATGCCGCAGGCATCCCGCTGGCCGGCGGGCATTCCATCGATGCGCCGGAGCCCATCTTCGGGCTGGCCGTGACCGGCGTGGTGGAAAAACGCCACCTCAAGCGCAATGACACCGCCACTGCGGGCTGCCGCCTGTACCTCACCAAGCCGCTGGGCATCGGAATCCTCACCACCGCCGAAAAGAAGGCCCGGCTGCGCCCGCAGGACGTGGGCCGCGCGCGCGACCTGATGTGCACGCTGAACAAGCCGGGCAGCCGGTTTGGCAAATTGCCGGGTGTCATGGCCATGACCGATGTCACGGGCTTTGGCCTGCTGGGCCACCTGGTCGAGATGGCCGAGGGCAGTGGCCTGAGCGCCGTGATCGACTACGACGCCGTGCCGCGCATCCGTGGCGTGGAGCACTACCTGGCCGAGGGCTGCGTGCCGGGCGGTACCCTGCGGAACTTCGACAGCTATGGCGCCAGGATCGGTCCGCTGGACGAAGTGCAAAAGCAGCTGCTGTGCGATCCGCAGACCAGCGGAGGCCTGCTGATCGCGGTGGCGCCGCAGGGCGAGCGTGAATTCCTCGCGGTGGCCGCCGAGTGCGGGCTGCCGCAGATGGAGCCCATAGGCCATCTCACTTCCCGGCAGGCCTTCGCTGTCACGCTGCGCTGATGCTGGACACCCTGGCCGACTACCGGCACATCTTCCTGAACGATGTGCCCATGATGGACGTGCGTGCGCCGGTGGAGTTCGTCCAGGGCGCATTTCCGGGCGTGGCCAACCTGCCCTTGATGGACGATGCCGAACGCCAGAAGGTGGGCACCTGCTACAAGCACCAGGGCCAGCAGGCGGCCATCGCGCTGGGGCATGCGCTGGTGTCCGGCGAGATCAGGCGCGCACGCACCCAGGCCTGGGCGGAGTTCGCGGCGGCCCATCCGCAGGGCGTGCTGTATTGCTTTCGCGGGGGCTTGCGTTCCCAGATCGTCCAGCAGTGGCTGCAGGCCGATGCCGGGATCGCCTACCCCCGCGTGGCCGGCGGCTACAAGGCCTTGCGTACCTTTTTGCTGCAGACCACCCAGGCGGCGGCGCGCGAATGCCCGTTGGTCGTGCTGGGCGGGCTGACGGGCACCGGAAAGACCGAGCTCATCTCGCAGCTGCCCAACGGCCTGGATCTGGAAGGGCACGCCAACCACCGCGGGTCCAGCTTTGGGCAGCGTGTCAGCGGCCAGCCGGCCCAGATCGATTTCGAGAACCGCCTGGCGATCGATATCCTCAAGAAGCGGGCCGCGGGGCAGCGGCTGTTCGTGGTCGAGGACGAAGGCCGGCATGTGGGCCGCTGCGCCGTGCCGCTGGAGCTGCGCCTGCGCCTGGAACAGGCGCCGACGGTCCATGTCGAGGATGCCTTCGAGGCCCGGGTCGAGCGCATCCTGCGGGACTACGTGGTCGGGCAGTGCGCCGAGTTCTGCGCCGCGCAGGGCCCGGCGGCGGGGTTTGAATCGTTCTCTGCCCGATTGCTGGAAAGCCTGGACAAGCTGGCCCGGCGCCTGGGCGGCGACCGCCACCAGATGCTGCGCGCAACGATGCTCCACGCGCTGGCGCGGCAAAAGGCGCATGGCGATGTTTCGCAGCACCGTGGCTGGATCGCGGCATTGCTGCGCGACTACTACGACCCCATGTACGCCTACCAGCGTGAAAGCCGGGCGGGGCGCATCGAGTTTCAGGGGGAGTTCGGCGCGGTGCTGGCCTACCTGCGCGATCGCTCCGTGGCCTCGGGCCCCCCGCCGTAGGCCGGCGGCACCGAAAAATCCACCTGGGCCTGCGCCAGGCGCTGCATCGCGGGTATCAACGCCCGCGCATCGCCGCGCCGCCACTGGAACGCGTACTGCAGGGGCGCAAGCGCCGTGCGCCCGCCCAGCGCGCGCAAGCCCGGCGTGCCGACCCAGGCCGCGGGCAGAAAGCCCACGCCCACCCCCGCGCGCAACATGCCGGCCACGGCCCCCCAGCTGTTGCACAGGATGCGCTCGCGCACCGCAACGCGGTGCGCGAGCAGCCAGTCATCGAGCAGCCGTGTGGTGCCCGCACCCGGGGGGAGGGTGACCAGCGGATGCTGCTGCAGCAGCGCTTTCGCCCCCAGGCGGCCGGCGCCGGGCAGATCGGCGGCCACAGCCCAGGTGAAGCGCGCAGCCCCCACGGGCTGCGAGCGCAGCGTGCTGCGCGACGAGCGCCCCGCGATCACCGCGAAGTCGAGTTCGCCGTCGTCCAGGCGGCGCTCGAGCACGCCACCCACCTCCACGCAGGGCTCCAGGGACAGGCGGGGATGCGCGCGGCGCGCCGCTGCCACGAACGCGGGCAGCCAGGTGAGGGCCGAGAGGTCGCCCACGCCAAAACGGCAGTGGCCCGCGAGATCTGCGCGCGCATCCAGTGCCTGGTCCAGTGCCGCGACGGCGTTGAGCACATCCAGCGCGGCGGGCAGCAGCCGCGTGCCGGCCTCGGTGAGCACGGCGCGGTGTCCGCTGCGGTCAAACAGCGGCTGCCCCAGCGCGGCCTCCAGTTCCGTGATGCGCTTGGACAGCGAGGACACGGACAGGTGCACGCGGCCGGCGGCGGTGGCGAAGTTGGCGCAGGTGGCCGCCCACCAGAAAGCCTCGAGCTGCTTGACCGACGGAGTGGGCATGGCGGGGTACTTGTTGGCAGAAAGAGAATTAATTCATTCTAAATATTTCGCTTTCATTCATTGAATGGCAAACCTACAGTGGCGCAATTCCTGAACGCAATGAAAGCCCCGTGCCCATGGCCTCCCTCCCCCATCTGGTCCCCGCCGCCCTGGCGCCCGCCCCCTTGCCCCCCGCGCCGGCCGTGCTGCGCCGCATGCTGTCGCTGCAGGATTTCGAGGAGGCCGCGCGCCGGCGCCTGCCCCGGCCCATCTTCGGCTACATCGCTGGCGCGGCCGAGGACAGTGCCTCGCTGCGCGACAACCGTGGCGTGTTCGGCGAGCACGCCTTCGTCACGCGCGTGCTGCGCGACGTGTCGGGGCGCTCGCAGGCGGTGGAGCTGTTTGGCGAGCGCTACGGCAGCCCGTTCGGCATCGCGCCCATGGGCATCAACGCGCTTTCCACTTACCGGGGTGACCTCGTGCTGGCACGCGCGGCGCGGCGCGCGGGCATTGTTTCGGTGATGAGCGGCACCTCGCTGATCCCGATGGAGGACGTGGCCCGCGACAGCCCGGGCACCTGGTTCCAGGCCTACCTGCCCGGCGACCAGGTCCGCATCGACGCACTGGTCGACCGGGTGGAGCGCGCGGGCTTTCGCACGCTGGTCGTCACGGTGGACATACCGATCTCGGCGAACCGCGAGAACAACATCCGCACGGGCTTCTCGACGCCGCTCAAGCCCAGCCTGCGCCTGGCCTGGGATGGCCTCGTGCGGCCGCGCTGGGTGGCGGGCACCTTCCTGCGCACGCTGCTGCGCCATGGCATGCCGCATTTCGAGAACTCGTTTGCCACGCGCGGCGCTCCCATCGTCTCGTCCACGGTGCTGCGCGATTTCTCGGCGCGCGACCACCTTGGCTGGCGGCACCTCGAAGCCATCCGCCGCCGCTGGAAGGGCCCGCTGGTCGTGAAGGGCCTGCTGAGCGTGGAGGATGCCCTGCAGGCGCAGCGCATCGGGGCCGACGCCGTGGTGCTGTCCAACCACGGCGGCCGCCAGCTCGATGGCGCCGCATCGCCCATGCGCGTGCTGCAAGCGGTGGTGGCCGCCGTGGGGCCCGCTTACCCCGTGCTCATCGACGGGGGCTTCCGGCGCGGCTCCGACGTGCTCAAGGCCATCGCGCTGGGCGCGCGCATGGTCCTGGTGGGGCGCCCGTTCAACTATGCAGCCGCCGTCGCCGGCGAGGCGGGAGTGCACCACGCGATCACCCTGCTGCGCGACGAGGTGGACCGCAACCTTGCCATGCTGGGCGCCACCAGCTGCGGAGAGCTGGGCCCTCGGCACCTGGTGCGGCGGCGGGGGCCTGGGGAGGAATGTTCGCCAGGGCTGGCGTCCTGACGGGTGCCTGCGGCCTGGCGCAACGATGTCAGTGCGGCTGCGGTGCGTTGTGGTGGGGGAGCTGCAGTCTGGCCCGCCTCAGCCCGCGACTTGATCGCAGCGGATCTGGTGTCCAGGGCGCGGGTCCTGCATGCCCCAAAGGCTGCCTGGCTGCCGGGGGGCCGGCAAACCAAAAGAAAAAGGCCCTGCGCTATTGATTAAATAGCATCAGGGCCTTATCAGTGGCGGTAGCAACGGCTCATGGTTTCCGGTCCAGCTTTCGGGACTGGTGTAGTGAGAAAGGGGTTGCTCGTGATCTTGCGGAGCGTTCACTTGCACACACAATCAAAGACAAGGTTGGGGCGGCTTACCATCGCACTGACCTGCTTGAACAGCGACGGAAACTCATGAATGAGTGGGAAGCATTTGTAATAGACAAACCTTCGCACAAGAACTGACGCGCCACATGCACAAGGCCCTGCGATTTTGAAGCGCAAGGTTATGACACAGACCAGATAGCCTCGGACATCCAGCACCACATCGTGGCGGCTTGCTGTTCCCTTCACGGAATCAAGGCGTGCTCTGCCGCCATGTCTGCGCGCGCATACATGCTTGTGGCTTGGTGGCCGTCTTTAATTTTTCTCACACCGTCCATTGGATTGGGCGGCTGTGCACTAACTGGAGTGCCTACAAGCGTGGGAAACTCGGTCTGGCGTCAGTCATTAACCGGTAGCCAGATCTCCACTAGATTACGAGTGACCTTGCTCGCTAGTGAATCGATCCGAACGACGCGCACCGCCTTGGCTTGGCCTGACGTCGCTATCAACTGCGCCGCCTGTTGCGCCGCCTCGGCATCACGCGGCCGGAAGTAGCGCACTTCTGGCTGCTTCGGGATCTTCGCCTTGTTCTTGACATTCTCAATAGCCGGCACAATGAATCCAGCGTTACGGCCATTCTCTCGCAACTGATTCGCCAATTGGCGCTGCGCCTCTGATCCGATCTGGATGTACAGCAAAGGGCGTTCAGCGAACGCCGCTGCCTTCAGGCGACCCTGTACTGCTTCCGATTCGGCACCCGATAGAGCCACCGAGGCCGATGCAATCGCGCGCTCGATTTCCAGCGCGGTGGGAGCTCCGGTGGATATCTGCGGATCCCCCGGGAATGGATATGCGCGGCGCGCTCCTACCCTGTCCATCGTGGAGCACTCCTTGTTTTCCGCAGGGATATAGCAGCTGGCCCGAACGCCGTCTTTGAACACCTCGGCGGGCTGTGCGTAGAGCATGCATGATTTACGGTCAAACCCGGAGACCAGATCAGCCCCGCCTTGCCAGTTGGGCTTGAGGTTAAGGTCAACTTGTTTCTTGTCCCATTTTTGCCATTCCCAATATACCGCGTACACGTCGCGCTCGCCGTTGGGGCCCGGTTCAAATCGAATTTCGCTCACACATTGGAGTTGCTGCTGTTCATGGCTGAATCCCAGAGCGTGCGCGAACTCGTGGCGAACGGTGGTCTTCCAGTTGATGGGCATTGCGGCCGACCCCATGCTCCAGAGGATCGCGAAATTGGCGAAATTCATGGAAGGCTTGTTGGGCGGGAAGTATTCGCTGTTGGGCCCAGGGTAGATGCTGTCAGTACCGATCGCCGACCAGTAACCACCAGGGTCGAAAGCAACGCGGATGTGAGCCACGTAGTTCACATCATTACTCGACCATTCTCGATACTTGCCCGTCACGCTGTTGTAGCCAAAGTCGAAGCGGATATTTGCCGACTTGGACCATTCCTGCGCCACGTCCGCTATGGCGCGGTGCAGTGCGGGTGTTCCGCCCTGGAATGCGACGAGGAGGGTACTGCCGCGCTCCCAGCGGCGTCGATTGAGGATGTAATTGGCGACCGGCAGTCCGATCTTGCTGCCGGCCTGTTGTTCGGCTGAATGTCTATCCATCAAGCGCTGCGCCAACTCTTGCGGAAAGCCCTCTGGTGCTCCTGCCATCTCCTGAGCGAATGCCTGCGATGTGCAGAGCAGCCAAACGGCACCAACGAACCCGAAGAATTTGACAGAAGTCATGCAGCCTCCTCAAAGTTTGGAACAGGCCTGAATTTCGACAACCAACGCGCGGACGGACTCCCCTGCTTGGTCGTACAGCTGCTGGTTTGGATCCGCCCCAGATGCAGCCGCGGCTGGCGTGGCAGGTCGGAATCGGCCATAGGCCGCCATCATCTCTTCCTTGCTGGGAATCGATGGGGTCAGTCCAATAAGGGAGCCCGTGTATTCGACGCGTACGAAGTCCACCGCCGACATGGTGGTCTGGACGAAGTTGACAGCCGCATTCGAGGCTGTTGGATCACTTGCCAGTCTGGCGTAAGTGAGCAGCGTATCGTCCACGACGTTGACCTTGCCAAGGATGCAGCTGACCCTCTTAAGGGCAACAAGGTAGATTTGCGTCTGCTGCGGGAAGCGGTAGAAGCTTGAATTAATCAAACCCAAAGAGGCCACGCCAGCACCGACATTAACCAGCGCGATCTTCGAGGCTAGGCCTCCTGCAACTGAAGCCAGGCCGCCATACGTTGCCAGTCCAGCCGATTCCCATTCAAGCTTGCTCCTAGTAAGGGCCGCCGCGTAAATCTCATCCCTGTAGGCCAACAGTTCGGGCTTGAGTGTTGCGAGATCCGGAGGAGACTTCTTGGCCTTCACCCTGGCTTCGAACGCCATCAATTCACTCTGACTGGGGAAAGGCGCCCATGAAGAAGAGACGCTGGCGCAGCCTGACAAGACCAACGTCGCGCAGCCTCCAAGCAAAATGCGTGAAATCAGCTTGAGGGACTGCCAGCGGTCAGACGATGACCGAACGCACGTGCGTGCAGGCTGCACGCCATGAACGCAGACGGCGAATAGCCTACTGCCATATACCCATTCAGACATCGCTTGCATTCTTGTGTCTCCTCCAAAAAGCAACAAATGCACAATCAATGTAACTTCTTTGTGACACATACGCCATGGTCGATGCACAACATCGTGCGGGCGCAACCGAGGAGGCCTGAGCACTACGAACCGCTCCAACCCACTCCATAGTGGATGCGCCGGACAGCCCCACGGGCTTGGCACTCACCCCAGAGTGGGCGGCAAATGTGGAGGGCACAGGTGTCCACCCAAGGGCATTGATGCGCAGACGGTGATGTCGATTGATTGACAAGTGATTCTCAGCTTCTTTGTCTTGCGCACTCCTTGGTGGTGAAAGCGACTTGCCGGAGTTACGCTCCCCTGGAAGGGGGGCAACCGCCCATGGGTTCCGATCAAGTTTTCGGGATTGGTGTAGTGAGAAGGGGGTTGCACGTGACCTTGCGGAGCGTTCACTGGCCCATACCATCAAAGACAAGGTCGAAGCGGCCTACCATCGCACTGAATCCCTAGAGCAACCAAGGAGCTCATGAATGCCTGGGAGACATTTGTCACTCACCATTCCCCCTAAAGCTCGGGAGTAACGACGAGTTGCACAATCAACATCAGATCCATCCCCAAAAATTACCATGAACGAAGAACCTCTAATACCCCTTAGTGTTGATTTCTATCCAACCGTAACCCACCATTTCCATCTCGATCTGACCCACCCTTGTTCGTGAACTTCACGCTCA
>NZ_JBWKPS010000020.1:0-18572 GCF_059418365.1 Acidovorax sp. GW821-FHT09A11 | reverse complement strand
GCCTGCCGCAGCAGGTCGCGCGCGCGGGCCAGCTCACCCAGCTGGGCCATGGCGATGCCGCGCAGGGCCAGCGCGGGTGGGTCGTCGCGCAGCGCCACGCGCTTGAGCGCGCCCAGCGGGTCCCCGGCGGCCAGCGCGCGTGCGGCGGCGGTGATCAGCGAATCCATGGCGACAGCCTACACGCAGCCGTGCGCCAGGGCCGTGCGCGGCCGGGTGGGGGATACTCGCCCGCTTCACGCCCCCGGCCGCCGCGGGGGGCCCCCACGGCCTAGACACAAGGACCCCCATTGAAATCCGCCAGCGCCACCACCTTCGACGAGGCCTACTACCAGCGCTACTACTTCGACAAGAAGACCAGCGTGGTGGACCCGGACCATGTCGAGCGCCTGGGCACGTTCGTGTGCAGCTACCTCAAGTACCTGCGCGTGCCGGTGCAGCGTGTGCTGGACGTGGGCTGCGGCATCGGGCTGTGGAAGGACATCGTGGCGCGGCATTTCCCGCTGGCCACCTACCAGGGCGTGGAGTTCAGCGCCTACCTGTGCGAGCGCTTCGGATGGCAGCAGGGCTCGGTGGTGGACTATGCGGCCGGCGAGCCGTTCGACCTCGTCATCTGCCAGGGCGTGCTGCCCTACCTGAGCCCGCCGGACCTGAAGGCCGCGCTGCACAACCTGGGGCGCCTGAGCCGCGGCGCGCTGTACGTGGAGGCCGTCTCGCGCGAGGACTACGAGCGCGACATCATCGACGAGGACCTGACCGATCCGCGCCTGTTCCGCCACCGCGCCGAGCTGTACCGGCGCGGCCTGCAGGAGGGCGCGATCGAACTGGGCGGCGGCGTGTGGCTGAGCCGGCAGGCGCAGGTGCCGCTGTTTGCCCTGGAACAGGCGGGCGGGCAGTGACGCATTCCCCCGCGAACCCCGCCGCGCCGCACGCGGTGGCGCGCCTGCGTGCCGAGCGCCTGGCGCGCAGCGCCAAGCCCTTCCTGGCCCGGGGCGGCCCCAGGGGCGAGCGCTGCGCGGGCTGCCGCCTGGTGCCCAGCCACTGCATCTGCGCGCTGCGGCCCGTGCTGCCCACGCGCGCGGGCATGTGCCTGCTGATGGCCGACATCGAACCGCTCAAGCCCAGCAACACGGGCTGGCTGATCGCCGACGTGGTGCCCGACACGTTTGCCTTTGGCTGGGCCCGCACCGAGGTGCACCCCGGCCTGCTGGCGCTGCTGTCCGACCCGCAGTGGCAGCCGTATGTGGTGTTCCCTGGCGAGTTCGTGGCGCCCGGGCGCGTGGTCACGCAGGTGGCCATGCCAGAAGGCAAGCGCCCGCTGTTCGTGCTGCTCGACGCCACTTGGCCCGAGGCCCGCAAGATGTTCCGCAAGAGCCCGTACCTCGACCTCCTGCCCGTGCTTAGCCTGCAGCCCGAGCAGCTCTCGCGCTACCACCTGCGCCGGTCCACCCGCAGGGACCATTTCTGCACGTCCGAGGTCGGCGCCCTGTGCCTGGAGCTGGCGGGCGAGGCACATGCCGCGCAGGCGCTGGAGGCGTACCTGGACGTGTTCACCACCCACTACCTCGAGGCCAAGCACCAGCGGCCCGTGGATGCGGGCGACGCGGTGCACCAGCGGCTGGCCGCGCTTCGCGCCCGGGACGCGGGGGCGCTGTAGCCGCGCATCGCGTACCACGGGCCTAGCGTGCGGCCGCGTCCGCCGCCATGCGGCCTTGCACGGCCCGCGCGACACCCTCCGGCTCCAGGTACGGGCTGCACGACTGGTACAGCGCAAACTTCTTCTCCGCGGGCGCCCCCACCAGCTCGGCGGACACCTCGGGCGCGGATTGCCTGAGCGCTTCCAGGTGGAAGCCGCCCTCCCCGGGGTGCAGCTCCACGGCGGCCGCGATCATCGCCGCCGCCGCTGCGCGCATGCCTTCCTGCCGGGGTTTCGCCACGCCGAGCGACAGCCCGTTGAACACATGGCCGCAGCGGATGAGGTCCAGGGCCACCGCCTTGCGGGCGCCTGCCTGCGCGGGCGTGCCTTTGCTGCCGTGCATGCCGTCCAGGTAGGCCTCCACGTCCAGGGGCGGGTGGCCGGGCGCGCACGCCCCCTGGTACCTGCCGGCAAAGGCCTTCTTCGTCATCATCATCGGCGGGCCCGCGGAAGCCGCCATGCTGCTGTCGATGACGAGCTGGTCGCCGTCGGCGTGCACCGTGAACCGGTAGCGGTGCGGGGCGCTGGCGCCCAGGGCCGGGCCCGTGCAGCTGGCCGCCCAGGTTTCGTGGCCGGGCATCGGCCGGGCGGACTCGCTGAGCGTGCAGTCCACGCCGCGCTGCTGCAGGGCGAGTTTCCAGGCGGCGGCCGTGAGGCGGGCCATGTGCTCCGAGGTCACGCACACCACCGCCGGGCCGCCGAGTGCATCGGCGTACGCGCCCGGGCGGAACCCGGCCGCCGCCGCCGGCTGCGCGGCCCCGGCGCACCCACAGGCCAGCAGGCACCCGAGCAAGACGGCGCGCAGGGCAGGGGCTGGGGGCGCAATGGCGAAGGGCATGGGGAAGGTCTCCGGGGAGCTGGGCGCGGCGGGGAAGGGATGGCGTGCCCACGGGGGCGGGCAGCCGCCGGATTGTCGTTCAGCACGTGGCGTCCGCCGCGCCCGCCCCCACCCGCCAAGGCCGTGCACCGGCCATGCGGCGACAATGGTCCGCTTCCCCTCTAGCGCACAGGCCCGATGAAAGCACCCCCCAGACTCCAGTCCCTCATCGAGGAAGGCCTGATCGACACCGTGGTCCGGCAGCTCATGAGCGGCAAGGAGGCCATGGTCTACGTGGTGCGTTGCGGGGACGACACCCGCTGCGCCAAGATCTACAAAGAGGCCAACAACCGCAGCTTCCGCCAGGCGGTGGACTACACCGAGAACCGCAAGGTCAAGAACTCGCGCTCGGCCCGCGCCATGGCCAAGGGCAGCAAGTTCGGCCGGCAGGAGCAGGAGGCCGCCTGGCAAAGCGCCGAGGTCGATGCGCTGTACCGCCTGGCCGCCGCGGGCGTGCGCGTGCCGCAGCCCTACAACTTTCACGACGGCGTGCTGCTGATGGAGCTGGTGACCGACGCCCACGGCGACGCCGCGCCGCGCCTGAACGACGTGAGCTTCACGCCCGAGGACGCGCGCACCCACCACGCCACGCTGGTGGCCGAGGTGGTGCGCATGCTGTGCGCGGGTGTGGTGCATGGGGACCTGTCGGAGTTCAACATCCTGCTGGCGCACCTGCCCGGTGCTGATGGCGAAGGGGGCCACGATGGCCCCGTCATCATCGACCTGCCCCAGGCGGTGGACGCCGCCGGCAACAACCATGCCCAGCGCATGCTGCTGCGCGACGTGGCCAACCTGCGCGACTTCTTCGGCCAGTTCGCGCCCGAGCTGCGCAGCACCCAGTACGGCCCCGAGATCTGGAGCCTGTTCCAGAGCGGCCTGCTCGACAACGCCACGCCGCTCACGGGCCGCTACGCGCCGGACCATGCCGACGTGGACATGCAGGCGGTGCTGCGCGAGATCGACGATGCGCGGGCCGAGGACGCGGCGCGCAGGCTGCGCATGGCCGCGGGCTGAGGCGTCCTTTCAGCGGCGGCCGTGCCCGCCAGCGCCCGCCGGAGCGGCAAACGCGCGGCTCAGGTAGCGCGACCCGCGAAGCCCGAAGCGCCACGGCACATCGACCGCCTTGGAAATGCCGATGCGCGGGCCGGCCACCACGCCGACGGGGTGGCAGCCGGGGGCGCCGGCCGCATCGGGCTCCAGCAGCGCGAATGGCGGCAGGTGCAGCGGCCGTCCGTTGAAGCTGGCATCGATGCCCAGCGCCTGGGCCAGGCGCCCGGGGCCCGCGCACAGCAGATGCACGTCCTCCAGCCCGCGCCGCGCCTGCATGGTGCCGATGCCGTGGGTGGGCTCCAGCGCGCGCAGCAGCACGCCGGCGCCGTGCCCGGCCTCGCGGCACACGGTGTTGATGCACCAGTGCAGGCCGTACGAGCGGTACACGTACGCGCAGCCCGGTGGCCCGAACATGGCGGCGTTGCGCGCGGTGGGCCCGCCAAAGGTGTGCGATGCCGGGTCCGACTGGTCGTAGGCCTCGGTCTCCACGATGCGGCCGCCCACGCCGTCCACGAGCAGCGTCACGCCGATCAGGCGCCGCGCCACCTCGTGCGCGGGGGCCGCGAAATCGATGGCGGCCCGCACGAGCGGCGGGCCGGGCGGGGGTGTTGCGGGCAGGTGCAGGGCGGGCGAAGGGGCGCGGGGCATGCGGGCAATGCTATCGGGGCGCCGGGGAGGGCGTCGCGGTGGGTGATCCCGGGCTTCCGTGCGCCACGGCCTACGTCCCCGCAGCCCGAGGCAGCGCCGGTGCGTCCCGTCGGGCCGCAGCGCCCCCGGCGTGCGGCACAATCGCGCGCTTTTCCTGCCTCTGCCCCCCGTCCGCCTTCACGCCCATGCCCCTGCCCGAGATCCTCATCCGCGACTTTCGCCCCGGCGATGAAGCCCTGCTGCACGCCGTCTTCCACGCGTCGGTGCACGGCCTGGCCGCGAGGCACTACACCCCCGGGCAGCTCGCGGCCTGGGCACCTCCGCAGCACGACGCCGCGCAGTGGGCCGCCCGCATGCGGGCCAACCAGCCCTTCGTCGCCCAGGCCGCGGACGGCAACGCCATCGCGGGGTTTGCCGACCTGCAGCCCACGGGGTACATCGACCAGTTCTTCGTCGCGCCCGACTGGGCCGGCCAGGGCGTGGCCCGCGCGCTCATGGCGCACATCCACGCGCAGGCGGCGCGGCGCGGCATCGCGCGGCTGCATGCCGATGTGAGCCTGGCCGCCGAGGCCTTCTTCGCCGCCAGCGGCTTCGAGGTCCTGGCACGCCAGCACGCCGAGCGGCAGGGCGTGGTGCTGCGCAATGCGCGCATGGCCAAGCTGCTGGGGCCGCATTAAGCTCTTGTTTTGATAGCTTGCTGTGCCGATCCATCCAGCGCCGGCGCGCTGCCGAGCCTGTGGCGGGGAGTGGTTCGGGCGCCGTGTTTCGCCCGGGCGTGCGCGGGTGGCTTACAGTAGCCGCCCCGCAGCATGCAATCCCACCCCGACACCACGGCCCCCAAGGCTGCCCCCCCATGACCAAAGACCTGGCGCGACAGAACGAACTCAAACCCATGGCGCTGTGCGAGCCCTGCCAGGGCATCCAGCGCAACTGGCGCAAGGCGCCGGGCCATGCCGAACTGGTGCAGCGGGGCAATCGCAAGGAAGACCGCGACCACGGCTCCGTCACCATCACCCGCTACGTGTGCGACCGCTGCGGAACCGCGTGGGAGTACGAGAATGACAAGACCAACCAGCAGGCCGGCTGGTCGGTGGTGGGGCGCTAGGCGCGCCGGGTGGCCCGTTCCCCGCGCGCCGTCGCCCGCTCCGGGGCGCCCCTGGCCGCCAGCACCATGGCCAGCAGCACGCAGGCCAGGCCCGCCCATTGCCAGGGGCGCACGGACTCGCCGAGCAGCAGCACCGACAGCACCAGGGCCGACACGGGCAGCCACACCGTGGCCAGCGAGGCGCGCACGCCGCTGGTGCGCGTGCTGCCGGCGTACCACAGCAGAAAGCCGCCCACCGTGGGCACCCACGCGTAGTACAGCACGCCCGCCAGCGCGGGCGCGCCGAAGGCCAGGGGGGTGGCGGCGCGCCACGCCAGCCACGCGGCGGGCAGGGCCGACAGCAGCAGGCCGCCCGCCGACATGAGGGTGGACAGCGCCAGCGCGGGCACCGGCCGCGCCAGGCGCTTGTGGGCCAGGATGAAGACCGCCTCGCAGGCCACGGCGGCCAGCACCAGCGCGATGCCCGCCAGCCGCGCGGGGCTGGCCCCGCCGCCGCCGGGCGAGAAAGCCACGGCCATCACGCCCAGCGTGGCCAGCCCGATGGCCAGCACCAGGCGCAGCGCGGGCCGCTCACCCAGCACCACGGCCGAGAGCAGCGCGGCCGCGGCAGGCAGCGTGCCCGCCACGATGCCCGCGTCCGATGCGCTCGACAGCGTGACGCCCAGGATGAGCAGCACCGAGTACCCCACGCTCCCCGCAGCCGCCTGCACCGTGAGCAGCACCGCGTCGCGCCGGCCCACGCGCGGCAGCCGCTGGCCGCGCCAGCGCATCAGCGCAAAGAACACGGGCAGCGCCAGCGCGTGCCGCAGCACGGTGGCGAGAAAAGGTTCGATGTCCTGGCCGATGACCTTGCTGGCCACCACCGTGCTGCCCACGAGCACCATCGCCAGGCTGCACAGCAGCTGGCCCTTGAGTGAATCTGACATGACCGGAAACCCTGCCGAAGTGGTGAATCAGCGGCCAGTCTGCGGCGTCTGGCGCGGCGCGTCTTGAACGTTATTGCGCCGCCGGGCCGCGCCGGGCCTTCTGCCACGCGCCCGGCGTGAAGCCGAACTGCCGCGTGAACATGCGCGTCATGTGGCTCTGGTCGGCGAAGCCGCTGGCCGCCGCCGCATCGGCCAGGCCCACGCCCTGGCCGATCAGGTGGCGGCTGCGCTCGGCGCGCTGCTGCAGCAGCCAGGCGTGCGGCGGCAGCCCGTAGGTGCCGGCGAAACGCCGCAGCAGCTGGTAGCGGCTGAGCCCGGCGAAGGCGGCCATCTGCGCGAGCGTGGGGGGCGCCAGGGGCGCGTCGGCCAGCCAGTCGCGCACCTGCCCGAGCGCGGGCGCGGCGTGGGCGGTGCGCGGGGCAGTTGCCGGGGGCGTGCTGGCGTGGCGCTGCAGCAGCAGGGCGCAGGTCTGGGCCAGCGACTCCTCGCAGGCCAGGCGGTCCACGGCGCCGGCCATCGCTGCGGTGGGCGGCGCCGGCGGCTGCACCACATTCCACAGGGCGATGCGCGCGACCAGGGTGTGGAGCGCGCGGGCCAGGGCGGCGTCCTGGATCACGGGGCGCGTGAGCGCGATGCCGGCCTGCCCCGCCACGGCGCCCTCGTCGTCGGCCAGGGCCTGCAGCACCGCCGGTTCGATGTACACCATGCGCCAGCGGCGCGATGCGCTGCCCAGCGGCTGCCCGTCGTGCACCTCGCCCGGGTTGGTGGTGATGAGGTCGCCCGCATAGGCATCCACCGGCCCGCGCCCGCTGGCCGAGCTTTGCGCGCCGTCGTCCAGCAGGCCCAGCCCGTAGACTGCGTGCCAGTGCTTGCCGTAGCGGCGGGAACTTTCGGCGCGTGTGCAGTACACACCTTGCCAGGGCGAGGCAAAAACCTGGCAATGGTGCACGGGCGGGGGCGTCATGGCGCCGATTATTGCGGGCCCGCGCCGCCCGGGGCCGATCCCACCACCACCATCACCGCAGCAAAGGAGCGCACGCATGGTGCACCGCAGAAGATTCCTGGGCACCGCGCTGCGGGGCCTGGCCGGGGGGGCCTCCGCCCTGGCCGGGCTGCGCGCCGCCCGGGCCCAGCCCAGCTACACCGTGCCGCTCGGGCAGCTGCAGGAGGCCGTGGCGCAGAAGTTTCCGCGCAGCGTGCCGGTGCAGGGGCTGGTGGACCTGGCCGTGCAGGC
This sequence comes from Acidovorax sp. GW821-FHT09A11, assembly GCF_059418365.1. Lineage (NCBI taxonomy): Bacteria > Pseudomonadati > Pseudomonadota > Betaproteobacteria > Burkholderiales > Comamonadaceae > Acidovorax > Acidovorax sp. GW821-FHT09A11. The sequence continues at coordinate 11,039 of NZ_JBWKPS010000020.1, read as the reverse complement.
GCCGCGCCTGCGCCTGCTGCCCGAGGCCAACCGGCTGGGAGCCACCATGGCCGTGGAGGTCGCGGGCCCGGCGCTGCGCCGCAGCCATGCGGGCACGTTCGATGTGGAATTCGCGTTGCGCTACGAGGCCGGCGACCGCACGGTGCGTGCCCACCAGATCCGGCTGGGGCGCCTGGATTTCCCGAGCCTCAAGCCGGCCGTGAACGAGATGCTCAACGCCTACGGCCCGGTGCTCGCCGAGCAGTCGCTGCGCGAGGTGGTGCTGCACCAGTTGCGCCCGCAGGAAACGGCCGTGTTCGACGGCCTGGGCCTGCAGCCGGGGCCCATCACCGTGACGGCCCGGGGACTGGTGGTGGCCTTCGTGAACAAGCCGCAGCCTTGAGCGCCGTCGTCCGCATTTGTCTACATTTGCTATTAAAAATATAGCTATTAGCGCTGAATGGATAAGCGCTGAAGGCCTTTTTGCCTGAAATTCCCTGGACGGCTTTCGCGGGTCAGCGCGGCGCGCCCTGCGCGCGCTGCTGGGCCGCCGCGAACGCCTGCGTGCGGATCCACTGCAGCGCATGGCCGCGCCGGTGGCTGTCCGGCGACACCGTGGAGGTGGTGGCCACCACCAGGTCCAGGGGTGGGTACACCCAGATGAACTGGCCGCCGTAGCCGCTGGCCAGGAAGGTCGGGCGCGGCGCTGGCGACGGCACCACCCACCACAGGTAGCCGTACGACAGACCCACCGGCGGGCCGCCCGCGTTCTGCGCCTTCACCGACGCATCGGCGAACGCCTCGGGCACCAGCGGCTGGCCGTTCCACCGTCCATGCCGCAGGTAGAGCTGGCCCAGCTTGGCCATGTCGAGCGTGCGCAGGTGCAGGCCCTGCCGGTACGACGGCTCGGCGAAGCCCAGGGGGCCCACCAGCTGCTGGCGCGCGTAGTCGGCCAGGGGCATGCCCGTGGCTTTCTCCAGCACGGCGACGAGCAGCGGCACGACCGAGTTGTCGTAGGCGAAGGCCTGGCCCGGGGCGCTGGCCAGCGGGCGTGCCCAGGCATCGCGCGGGCGCAGCGGCGCGGCGGTGCCGATGGCGTCGCGGACCGCGAAGCCCGCCGTCAGCGTGAGCAGGTGCCGCAGCGTGATGGCGGCCGCGCGCGGGTCGCTGTGGGCTCCGGCCCACTCGGGCACCAGGTCCACCACGCGCTGGTCCACGCTGGCGATGCGGCCCTGCGCGAGGGCCGTGCCCAGCAGCACCGACAGCGCGCTTTTGGACGCGGACTGCGTGTCGCGCAGCTTCTCGGCGTCGCCGTCGCGGTAGAACGAGTACACCACGCGCCCGTCCAGCACCACCACGGCGCTCTGCACGTCGGTGAACTCGCGGGCCAGCGCGGCATCGGGCCCCTGGAAGGCGGCGGCATCCAGTGCCTGCTCGCCGGGGGCCGGGGCTTCGCGCCAGGCGGCGGCGGGTGCCGGCTGGGCCAGCGCGGCGCCAGCGGCCAGGCAGGCGGGCAGGGCCAGGGCGATGCAGGTCGAACGGCGGGTCCAGCGGGGGCGCATGCGGGCTCCTTCGGGCGAAGAACGGACGGTGCGCGCAGTGTAGGCGCCGCAACCTTTGCGCCGGCCAAAGAACAAAGGCGGCGCGGCGGGGGACAGTGCCGCGCGCCTGTGCTCAGGCCCTGCCGCCGCTGCCCACGGCCCTGCGCAGCGCCGCGCGTGCGAGCAGCCGCGTGGAGTCGAGCGTGGGCAGCGCGGAATTCGCGTCGCTGATGATGAGCGGAATCTCGGTGCAGCCCAGCACTACGGCATCGCAGCCCTCTTCGCGCTGCATGCGCGCGATCACGCGCTGGAACGTGGCCACCGCCTCGGGCCGCACCACGCCGGGCACCAGCTCGTCCATGATGATGCGGCTGATCTCGGTGCGCTCGGCCTCGGTGGGGCGCACGCAGGCCAGGCCCTGGGCGGCCAGCTTGTCGGGGTAGACGCTGCTGTCCACCAGCCAGCGCGTGCCCGTCAGCGCCAGCCGCCGGTGGCCCCGCGCCGCCGCCTCGGCGGCCACCACCTCGGCGATGTGCAGCCACGGCAGCGGCGAGTGGGGGGCCACGCGGTCGAAGGCCTGGTGGATGGTGTTGTCCGGGCAGACCAGGAAGTCCGCGCCCGCGCGTGCCAGCGTGCGGGCCGATGCCAGCATGAGGTCGGCCACGCCCTGCAGGTCGCCCCGCTCCAGGCAGTCGACATAGGCGGCCAGCGAGGGGGTATGCATCGACACCTCGGGGTGCGCATGGGCCTGGCCCAGGATCGCGGCACCTTCGGTGCAGATGGTGCGGTAGCACAGCGCCGCGCCCTCGGCGGAGCAGCCCACGATGCCGATGTGCAGCGGCGCGGCGCCGGAAGGCATGGAAGGGGCGGGGGTGATGGAAGCGGTCATGCGGTTGGGCGGGTGGCCGGAGGGCGCCGTGTCGGCGGACAGGCGCCATGATGCCAGCAGCGCTTCCCACGCGGCCATGCCCGGTGGGCCACGGCCTCCTGCGCGCGGGCGCTGCGGGTCAGTCTCCGCGCACCCGCTGCGCGAAGCCGCGCTGCGCGAACTGCTCCACCACGAAATCCACGAACACCCGGGTGCGCGCGGGCAGCAGCTTCTTGCTAGGGTAGTAGAGCGAGGTGGGGCCGGCGTCTGCCCACCAGCCGGGCAGCACGCGCACCAGGCCGCCGTTGGCCAGCCAGGGCTGCGCGAACGGCATGGGCAGCACGGCCAGGCCCAGGCCCATCAGCGCGGCCTGGCACATGGCTTCGGGGTCGTCGAACACGGCGCGCGGGCGGAACTCGGCCGCGGCGGCCTCGCCCGCCCTGTTGCGCAGCGTGATGACCGGGATGCGCCCCGTGCGGATGGCGCGGCGCGCGATGCCGTCCCACCGCGCCAGGTCCGCCGGGTGGCGCGGTGCCTTGCAGCCCTTGAGCAGCGCGGGCGAGCCCACCACCACCAGGTGGATCGGGCCCAGCGTGCGCGCCACCATGTCGGGGTTCAGGTTCAGGCCGCCGCCGATGCCCGCGTCAAAGCCCTCGCCGATCAGGTCGACCTGGCGGTTCTCGAAGCGCCAGTCGGGCTGGATGGCGGGGTAGCGCTGCAAGAACTCGGTGAGCAGCGGCACCAGGTAGGCCCGGCCAAAGGCCTGGCCCATGCTCACCTTGAGCGTGCCCGCGGGCTGCTGCTCGGCCTCGGCCGCGTGGTCCACCGCATCGGCCAGCGCCGTCAGCGGCGGGCCGATCTGCGCAAGCAGGCGCTGTCCGCCCTCGGTGAGCGTGAGGCGCCGCGTGCTGCGCTGGAACAGCCGCACGCCCAGGCTGGCCTCCAGGCGCGCCACATTCTTGCTCACGGCGGCGGGCGTGAGGCCCATCTGCCGCGCGGCGGCCGAGAAGCTGCCGCACTCGGCGGACTGGACGAAGGACTCGAGATGGCTCAGGGGCTGCATGGCCCACATTTTCAACTGCTGGTTGAAATAGATCCAGCCCATTCATGGCTACCGCCCGTGCAATGGTTTTCCGACACTGCAGGTGTTCCCGGTTCTGCCACGAACCGCTTCCTCTTCACCATCACTTTTTCTGGAGAAACACCATGTCTTCCGTGCCCCACACCACACCCCCCGCCCCCGGGCCCGCCGCTGCTTCACGCGTGCTGGCCGGCAAGGCCGCCTTCGTCACCGGCGGCGCGCGCGGCATTGGCGCGGCCATCGTGCGGCGCCTGGCACGCGATGGCGCGGCCGTGGCCTTCACGTACAGCAGCTCCGAAGCCCCCGCCCAGGCGCTGGTGGCCGCCATCGAGGCGGACGGCGGCAAGGCCCTGGCGTTGCGGGCCGACAGCGCGGATGCGCAGGCGCTCGCGCAGGCCATCGACGGCGCGGCGCGCACGCTGGGCCGCCTGGACATCCTCGTCAACAACGCCGGCGTGGCGGTGGCGGGCGAGCTGGACAGCTTCGCGCTGGCGGACTTCGACCACACCCTCGACGTGAACGTGCGCGCCGTGTTCGTGGCCACGCAGGCCGCCGCGCGCCACATGGGCCAGGGCGGCGCCTACGGCCGCGTCATCACCATCGGCAGCACCAATTCCGACCGCGTGCCATGGGCCGGGTTCAGCGTCTATGCGATGAGCAAGGCCGCCATCGTGGGCCTCACGAAAGGGCTGGCGCGCGACCTGGGGCCGCGCGGCATCACCGTGAACAACGTGCAGCCCGGTCCCGTCAACACCGACATGAACCCCGCCGACGGCCCTATGGCCGGCAGCATGCACGGCCTGATGGCGCTCGGCCGCCACGCGCACCCCGACGAAATCGCCGGCATGGTGGCCTACCTGGCCGGGCCCGAGTCGGGCATGGTGACCGGGGCCAGCCTGCTCATCGACGGCGGCTTCGCGGCCTGAGCCGCGGCGCGGGCGAGCCCGGGGCGGTTTCTCTTTCTCAGCCCTTGGCCCTGCGCGGCCGGGCCTTGCGGCCGGGGGATGCCGCCAGCTCCTGCGGCGTCAGCGCATGGGCGGGGTTGTTCGCCACCATCTCCACCGCCAGGTCGATGAAGGCGCGCGCGCGGGCGGGCAGCGCGGTGCGGCTGCCGTAGTACACGTACAGGCCCAGGTGCTCGGCCACGTGCTGCGTGAGCAGGGGCACCAGCTGCCCGCTGCGCACCCGCGGCGCGGCCGTGGGGCCCACCAGCTGGCCGATGGCGTGCCCGCCCAGCACGGCGCGGGTTTCCACCTCGATGTCGTTGGTGCAGAACGCGGCGGGGATGGCGTGCGAGACGATGTCGTCCCCCACCTTGAATTCCCACGGCATCGGCTTGCCCGTGGACGGGTGCCGAAAGCCGCTGCAGGTGTGGGCTGCCAGCGCGTCGATGCTGGCGGGCGCGCCGTGTCGTGCGATGTAGGACGGCGCGGCGCACACGATGAGCTGCAGCGCCAGCAGCCGCCGCGCCACCACGCCGCCCTCGGGCGGATAGCCCGAGCGAAAGCCCACGTCCACGCGGTCTTCCACCCAGTTGCCGATGCGGTCGTCGAGCTGCACGTCCGGCTCCACCCGGGGGTGGCGGCGGCAGAACGCGTCGAGCACCGGCCAGATCACCTCCAGCAGGATGGAACGCGGCGCCACGATGCGCAGCGGCCCCGCCATCTCTTCCCGGCCGCGCCGTGCGCCCTGCACGGCGTGCTGCAGCGTGGCCAGGCCGGGCTGCGCCGACGCGAGGAACTGGCGCCCCTCTTCGGTGAGGCTCAGGCTGCGGGTGGTGCGGTGAAACAGCCGCACGCCCAGGTGCGCCTCGAGCTGGACCAGCAGCTGGCTGGAGGCCTGGGGCGTGATGCCCTGCGTGGCGGCGGCCTGGCGCAGGCTGCCCAGTTCGGCCGCCTTCACGAAGTTGGCGATGGCGCGCAGTTCGTTGATGGCCATGGTGGGGTTGGGGAGTGGATTGGCAAGCGTTGCTTGTGAATGTATCCATGAATTATGGGCTAGTCCTATGTCAATGGGCTCCCTACAGTTCACCCCCGTGGGCCCGCCAAGGCGCCCACCCAGCCCATCCACCACCCCTGAACCCCCGAAGGATTCGCCATGGCATTTGCCGACACGACCACCACCACCACCACCGTTTCACCCTCCCGCGTCTGGCTGATCACCGGCGCCTCGCGCGGCCTGGGCGCGCGCATCGCCGAAGCGGCCCTCGCCCAGGGCGATGCCGTGGTCGCCACCGCGCGCGATGCCGCCGCCGTCGGCCAGCGCCTGGGCGGCGGGGGCGCGCTGCTGCCCCTGGCGCTGGACGTGACCGACGAGGCCCAGGCGCAGCACGCCGTCCAGGCCGCGCTCGCGCGTTTCGGCCGCATCGACGTGCTGGTCAACAACGCGGGCTACGGCCTGATGGGGGCGGTGGAGGAAGCCACCGCCGACGAGGTGCGCCGCCTGTACGACACCAACGTGTTCGGCCTGCTGAACGTCACGCGCGCGGTGCTGCCGGCCATGCGGGCGCGCCGCGCGGGGCACGTGATCAACATTTCCTCCCTGGGGGGCGTGCGCTCGAGTGCCGGCTTTGGCCTGTACTGCTCCACCAAGTTCGCGGTGGAAGGCATCACCGAGGCGCTGCACGCCGAGCTCGCGCCGCTGGGCATCCATGCCACGGCGGTGCAGCCGGGGTACTTCCGCACCGAGTTCCTGGATGGCGCGTCGCTGGCGGTCTCGCCCCGCGTGCTGGACGACTATGCGGCCAGCGCGGGCGTGGTGCGCCAGGCGGTGCCCGGCATCAACCTGAAGCAGCCCGGCGACCCGGCGCGGCTGGCCCGCGCCCTGCTGCAGCTGGTGGCCAGCCCCATGCCGCCGGTGCGCCTGCCCCTGGGCTCCGACACGCTGCGCACCATCGCCGAGCAGCATGCGCGGGTGGCCGCCGAGACCGCGCAGTGGAGCGCCGTGGCCGCGTCGACGGACTTTCCCCAGGCTGCCGGGACGGCCGTGGCGTGAAGGGGCGGCCACTGGCTGCGTTCGCTATTGAATGAATAGCATTGGGGCATTGCGGAGACAGCGCTGGATGCCATGGGGGCTCGGATCCGCCGGCCCGCCCGCCGCGACCGGTGCTGTCCTGTCCGCAAGGCTTTCTGGCAGCCGTCCTACAGCGCCGGACCGGCGGACGATCTACAACTGGCACAGGCTTGCCGCATTGCCGCCAGCCCGTGGGCCAGCCATTCCCCAGTCCTCCAGCAAGCGCTTTTCTTCTGCCATGGTGTCTTCCTCCCCCGCTTCCCCCGCCGCGCTCCCGGGCGCTCCCTCGGCCGCGCCGGCCGATCCCGTTTCCCCGGCCGATGCCGCCACCGTGCCGCTGCCGCCGCCCCCGGCGCAGGTGGTGGTCATCACCGGCGCGTCCAGCGGCATCGGCCACGCCACCGCCCTCGCGTTCGCGCGGCGGGGCGCGTGCCTGGTGCTCGCCGCGCGCAACCCCGACACGCTGGCCCCGGTGGCCATGGCCTGCCGCAACGCGGGCGCGGCGGCGGCGCTGGGCGTGCCCACCGATGTGACCGACGCCGATGCCGTGGCCCGGCTGGCCGATACGGCGCTGCGCCACCATGGCCACATCGACGTCTGGGTCAACGGCGTGGGCGTGGGCGCGGTGGGGCGGTTCGACCAGACGCCCCTGGCCGCGCACCGCCGCGTGCTGGAGGCCAACCTGCTCGGGCACCTGCATGGCGCGCATGCGGCGCTGCGGCACTTTCGCGAACGCGGGCAGGGCACGCTCATCAACATGATCTCGGTGGGCGGCTGGCTGCCGTCGCCATATGCGGCCGCGTACACGGCCAGCAAGTTCGGGCTGCGAGGGCTCTCCGAGGCGCTGCGCGCCGAGGTGTCGGACCTGCCGGGGGTCCATGTGTGCGACGTGGCGCCCACCTTCGTCGATTCGCCGGGCCTCTCGCACGGCGCCAACTACACGGGCCGCAGCATCCAGCCCCGCATTCCGCTGCTGGATCCGCGCCGGGTCGCCCAGGCGGTGGCCGCGCTGGCCGACCGGCCCAGGGCCGTGACCTGGCTGGGCGCCGGTGCGGCGCCGGGCCGCGTGGTCCATGCCCTGGCGCCGCAGCGCCTGGGCGCCGCGATGCGCTGGGTGACCGAGCGTGCGCTGCGCGGCGCCCGGCCCGCGCCCCGCAGCGACGGCAACCTGTTCGCACCGTCGCGCGGCACCGCCATCGATGGCGGCCAGCGCGATGCGCGGCGCCACGGCATGGGCCTGGTGGCCGTGCTGGGCGTGGTCGGCCTGGGCCTTGGCGTGTGGGCCGCCCGCCGCCGTTCATCGTGAGGAGCCCGGCATGCCTGTTTCCACCAACACCACCGCCGCCTCGCCCTCCCCGGCGCCCGCGGGCGCGCGCTTCGTGCTGTATGCGCTGCAGGGCCGCGTGTACGCCAGCAACGTCAGGCACAAGCTCGTGGACCTGGGGCGCCTGTCGCAGGAGGGAGACGGCGGCACCTACGCCTACCTGCTCGACGGCGACCAGGCCACGGGCAGCGGGTTCGCCGGTGCGCGGGAGGCGCTGGCGCACATCGCGCGCACGACGAGCTTCCTCTTCCTGGACGGCCAGTTCACCGCGCTGGAAGACCTGGGCGGCACGGGCCGGCCCGATCTGGCGGATGCCCCGCGGCTGGCGGTGGCGCTCGATCCGCTGGGGCGGGGCGCGCCGGTGATCCACGCGCCGGCGTAGGTGCCGGGGCCCGCGCGGAGCGCGCCGTCACACCATGCCGCCGTTGGCGCGCAGGGTCTGCCCGTTGATCCACCCGCCGTCCGGCCCGGCCAGGAAGGCCACGGCGCTGGCGATGTCCTCGGGCGTGCCCAGGCGCTCCATGGGGTTGGCCTGGGCCAGGCGCCCGATCAGCTCGGGCGTCTTGCCGTCCAGGAACAGCGCGGTGGCCGTGGGGCCGGGCGCGATGGCGTTCACCGTGATGTTCCGGCCGCGCAGTTCCTTGGCGAGCACGCTGGTCAGGGTCTCCACCGCGCTCTTGGTGGCGGCGTACACGGCATAGCCCGGCAGGGCCGTGCCGACCAGGCTGGTCGAGAAGTTGACGATGCGCCCCCCGGGCTGCAGCCGGTGCGTGGCCTCGCGCAGGGTGTTGAACGTGCCCTTGAGGTTGATGGCGACCACGCGGTCGAAGGTGGCGTCGTCCGTCTGCGCCAGGTGCGGCAGGGTGGATGGCATCACGCCCGCGTTGTTGACCAGCACGTCCACGCGGCCGAAGGCCTGCTCGGCGGCGTCGAAAAGCTGGCGCGCGGCGCCGCTGTCGGCCACGTCGGCCTGCACCGCCACGGCCGCTCCGCCCGCTGCGGTGATCGCCTGCACCACGGCCTGGGCGTCTTCGGTGCGGCCGGCGTAGTTGACCACCACGCGGAAACCGTCGCGCGCGAGCCGGTGGGCAATGGCGGCGCCGATGCCGCGCGACGCGCCCGTGACGATCGCGGTGCGCGGGCCCATGGGGGCGGACTCTCGGGAAGAGGAGTAGGAGGAAGGGGTGGTGGACAGCGGCTGCATGGAAAGGCTCCTGGTGCGGTGGGGAGGGGACGCCACCCGGTGGCGGCGTGTGGCAGCGGTATTGTTCTGTTGTTGCGAAAATTTATAAATACCTAGAATTGACTTCACTGTTCAATACAGAACAACAATCAAGACCCACCGGGAGCCCTTCGCGATGGACCGCTTTCAATCCATGCAGCTTTTCACGCGCATCGTCGAACTGGGCAGCTTCACCCGCGCGGCCGAAGACCGGCAGCTGCCGCGCGCGAGCGTGACCCTGGCGGTGCAGGCGCTGGAAAAGCGCCTGGGCACGCGGCTCCTGCAGCGCACCACGCGCCACGTGAGCACCACGCCCGACGGGCAGGCGTACTACGAGCGCTGCCAGCGTCTGCTGGCCGACCTGGAGGAAACAGAGGCGGCATTCGGCCACGCCGCGAGCGCGCCGCGTGGCAAGCTGCGCGTGGACCTGCAGGGCACGCTGGCCCGGCATTTCGTGCTGCCGCGCATCGGCGAGTTCTGCACGCGCTACCCCGAGGTGGAACTGGAGATCGGCATGGGCGACCGGCTGGTGGACCTGGTGCGCGAGGGCGTGGACTGCGTGCTGCGCGGCGGCGAGCTGCGCGACTCCACCATGGTGGCGCGGCGCGTGGCACTGCTGCAGCAGGTGACCTGCGCGAGCCGCGGGTACCTGGCGCGCCACGGCACGCCCGCCACCGTGGAGGCGCTGCGCGGGCACCGGGCCGTCAACTTCCTCTCGCAGCGCACGGGCAAGCCCCTGCCTTTTGACTTCATCGTGGACGGCGTGGCCACAAGCGTGCAGCTCAAGGGCCCCGTGGCCGTGAGCGATGCCGATGCGTACCACGCCTGCTGCGCCGCGGGCCTGGGGCTGATCCAGGTGCCGCGCTACCACATCGCGCCCCGGCTGGCCGATGGCAGCCTGTGCGAGGTGCTGGCGCCGTTTCGCCCCGCGCCCATGCCGGTGTCGGTGCTGTACCCGCACAGCCGCCAGCTGTCGCCGCGCGTGCGCGTCTTCGTGGACTGGCTGGCCGGGGTGATGTCGGCCGCGCGCTGAGAACGGCCGGAGCGCGCCTACACCGGGCGCGTGAACTCCATCACCCAGTTCACCTCCCAGGTGGCGCCGCCGTCCTCGGAAAACGCCTGCTGCCAGCGTGGCGCGCCGGTGTGCATCCGTGACCACTCGAAGCGCACCCGCACCGGGCGGCCCTCGAACAGCTCCTGGCCGTCAAAGATGCCGACACCGTCCTGGAAGCCGCCGACCACCGGGGGCTGCAGCATTCCCGTGGCCGGGTCCAGGCCGCCGGTGGCGTTGTCGAGCCAGTAGATGCTCCAGCGCTGCGTGGCGGGGCTGAACACGCGCAGGGTCATGCCCACGAAGCCCGGCTTCCAGGCCAGGGGCGTGAAGTCGTCGCAGTTGCCGATGCCGGCGGGCAGGGGGCGGGCGGTGCCGGTGGCGTCGAACACCTCCCAGTCGGTGCAGCCGGCCAGGCGCCGCACCAGGCGCGTGTTGCGGATGCGCCAGGGGCCCATGAGGAAGTCGAAGTCGCGCGCGGCGCTGGGCGCCACGGCGGGCGAGGGGATGGTGATGAGGTTCGGGGTGGCCATGGTGGGGTCTTTCATCGGTGAAGCGGGGGGCGTCAGGCGTGCAGCGCGGAGCGGGCGGTGGGCTGCAGGCGCAGGGTCTCGGGTTCGCGGGCCAGCCAGGGGGCAAGGCCCGGCGCCACACCCCGCGCCCAGGGGGTGCTGCCGGTGAACGCCTCCAGCGCGGCCTCGCGGCCGAACAGCGCCAGCCCCAGCAGCACATGTTCGCCCTCGCGCACGGGCAGGCGGGGAAAGGTGTTGGGGCTGGTCTCGGTGCAGTACCAGGCCACCTGGCGCGCGCCCCCGCGTTGCAGCGTGGGCGCCATGCGGTGGCGGCAGAAGTCCAGCAGCGCGGGCGTGGCGGCCTCGCGCAGGTGAAACACCGTGGCCGCCACCACGCCGGGGGCCGCGCCGCTGGCGCCCGGCGCCGCGCGCGCGTGCTGGGGCAGCGC
>NZ_JBWKPS010000019.1:0-20082 GCF_059418365.1 Acidovorax sp. GW821-FHT09A11 | reverse complement strand
TGCTGGGGCAGCGCGGCGGCCGCGCCGGGCCAGGCGGGGCGCAGCAGCAGCACGTTGTCGGAGTCGATCATGGTGGCGTTGGCGGCGTCGCGGTGCGCGGCCCAGGTGGGCCCGCTGTAGAAGGCTTCGAGCGCCTGGCGGCGCGCCTGCATGCTGCCGAAGCCGCGCAGCCACACGAACAGGTCGGGCCGGTCCAGGTCGCGGAACTGGCCCAGCACGCGCAGGCCCTGCGCCTCCTGGGTCTCCACGAACTCGCGGTCGAACAGCTCGATCAGCACGTCGCGCTGCCCCGGGTGCAGCGTGTACTGGCGCAGCTCGACGATGGCGCATTCGTCGGCGGCGGGTGGGGCGCAGGGGTGGCGCGTGGCCATGGCGGTGTCGTGCATGCGGGCTCCTGCAGGGTGGGGGTCGATGAAAGTCATGCCCGCAGTCTGCGCCCCCATACATGACACCGCATGGCAGGTATTTCAGGTATCTTCGCCGCAGCTGCCTTCTTTTTTTCTGGCCAGGGGCCCCGGGCCCGCGCCGCACCCTACCGGACCACTTCCTTTCCCGCCATGCGCGCCAGCCGCCTGCTCTCGCTCCAGATGCTGCTCGAAACCCAGGGCCGCATGAGCGCGCCGGCGCTGGCCGGGGCGCTGGAGGTGTCGGTGCGCACGCTGTACCGCGACGTGGACCAGCTCAGCGCCGCGGGCGTGCCCATCTATGCCGAGCGCGGGCGCCATGGCGGGTTTGCGCTGCTGCCGGGCTGGAAGACCACGCTCACGGGCCTCACGCCGTCGGAGGCGCAGGCCGTGTTCCTCAGCGGCCTGCCCGGCCCCGCGCAGGACCTGGGCCTGGGCAGCGACGTGCAGGGCGCACGCCTGAAGCTGCTGGCCGCCCTGCCCGCCGCATGGCGCGAGGACGCGCAGCGCGTGAGCGCCCGCCTGCACCTGGACCCGGTGGACTGGTACCGCGAGAGCGACCCCACGCCGCACCTGTCCACGGTGGCCGCCGCCGTGTGGAGCGGGCACCAGATCGCGATGCGCTATGAAAGCTGGTCCGACACCGTGGAGCGCACCGTGAGCCCGCTGGGCCTGGTGCTCAAGGCGGGTGCCTGGTACCTGGTGGCGCTGCCGGCGGACAAGGCCACGGGCAAGGGCGGCGGTGATGGTGGCGATGGTGGCGACAGCGGGCCACGCACCTACCGCGTCTCGAACATCCTGGCGGCGCAGGCGCTCGCCACGCCGGTGCGCCGCCCCGCGCGGTTCGACCTGCCGGGCTACTGGGCGCGGTCGATCCGGCGCTTTGAAGCCGGGCTCTACACCGGCGAGGCGGCGCTGCTGGCCACGCCCGCCGGGCTCAAGGGGCTGCGCGCGCTCAGCAGCGCGGTGGCCCGGGCCGTGGCGGCCGCGCCCACGGCCGCCCCCCCGCGCCGGGCGGACGGGCGCGTGGCGGTGACCATTCCCATCGAGTCGGTCGAGCACGCCTGCGGCCAGCTCCTGCGCCTGTCGCCGCAGGTGGAGGTGCTGCGGCCCGCCGCCCTGCGCCGCGCGCTGGTGGCCCGGGTGCGGGCCACGGCGCGGATGTACGGGCTGGACGGTGGCTGAGCAGCAGAATTGAATTTGCTATCAAATATGTAGCTTAAAGCGCTTGTTCTTCAAGCGCCAGCGCGTGGAATGGCTTCGGACATGCGGCGCTGCGCGCGCCGGGAACGGGCGCCTAGAGGCCGCGCCGCACCATGTCCAGCAGGCGCAGGCCCAGCAGGTCCAGCATCTGCTGCGGCGTGCCGCGCAGCGGCCCGTCGATGGAGAGCAGCGCCATGCCGTGCACGGTGGACCAGGCCAGGTATTCGGCGCCCGGGCGGCGCTCGGGCGGCAGGGCGCCTGCCGTCACCAGGTCATCGAGTGCCGCGCTCAGGTGCTGGAACGGGTTGAGCCCCGTGGCGCCGCCCATGGCCGGGTCGGGGTCGTGCTGCACGGTGAAGCGCCCGCCGAAGGCGGTGCGGAACAGGCCTGTCTCGGCATGCGCGAAGCGCAGGTAGCCCGCGCCCACGGCGCGCACCTTGGCGTGGGCCTGCTCGGTGGCCGTGCCCGTGGCGGGCACCTGGGCCAGTTCGGCCTCCATGGCCTGGGCCACGGCCGCCACGGCGGCGGCACGCACCGCGTCCAGCAGGTCGTCGCGGTTGGCGAAATGGCGGTAGGCCGCATTGGGCGCGACCCCCGCGCGGCGCGTGGCCTCGCGCAGCACCACGGCGTCGGGGCCGCCCTGGCGCGCCAGCTCGATGCCCGCGTCCAGCAGGGCGCGGCGCAGGTCGCCATGGCGGTAGGTGCTGCGTGCGGTGGGGGTGTTGCGAGTGGTTACGGTCATGGGCGGTGAGATGTGGACACTGTCCATTATCTTTGGTATTGTTTGTGGACGGTGTTCACAATTGTGCGCCGAAATCCATGTTCCGAGACCTTCCCAAGGAGACCCCCATGAAAGTCGAGCCGTATCTGATGTTTGAAGGCCGCTGCGAAGAGGCCCTGGATTTCTACCGCCGCGCCCTGGGCGCGCAGGTCACCATGCTCATGCGCTACAAGGACAACCCCGAGCCCGCCGCCGGCCAGGGCTGCGCCGAGGGCGCCGGCCCCGGCCCCACGCCCGAGATGGTCATGCACGCCGCCTTCAACGTGGGCGAGACCCAGCTCATGGCGTCGGACGGCATGGGTTCGGGCCAGCTGAACTTCCAGGGCATCTCGCTGGCGCTGAGCCCCGCGAACGAGGCGGAGGCCAAGCGCTACTTCGACGCGCTGGCCGAGGGCGGGCAGGTGCAGATGCCGCTGGCCAAGACCTTCTTCTCGAAAGCCTTCGGCATGGTGGCCGACCGCTTTGGCGTGTCGTGGATGGTGGTGGCGCCGGAATGAGCGCGGCGGCCACGAAGTACCAGGGAAGCTGCCACTGCGGCAAGGTCGCCTTCGAAGTGGAAGGCACCGTCGACAGCGGCCTGGCCTGCAATTGCAGCATGTGCCACCGGCGCGGATCGCTGCTGTGGTTCGTGCCGCGCGGCGCGCTGCGGCTGACCACGCCCGAGGCCGACGCGGCCACCTACACCTTCCACAGGCACGTGATCCGGCACCGTTTCTGCCCGGCCTGCGGCATCCATCCTTTTGGCGAAGGCGTGGACCCCAAGGGCCAGCCCGTGGCGGCGGTCAATCTGCGCTGCGTGGAGGGCCTCGACCTGGGCAGCGTGCCCGTCCACCACTACGACGGCCGGGCGGCTTGACCCCCCAACCCTCACACCCCCTCACATTCCCCTGCAAGGAGACTTCCATGATGAATCCCGAACCCCATGCCATGCACCGCTGGCTGCAGCAATTGCTGGGCCACTGGACCAGCACCTCCGACTGCGACCCGCCGCCGGGCGAACCGGCGCAGCAGTCCGTGGGCGCCGAACATGGCCGCGCCCTGGGCGACCTGTGGGTGATCCTCGAAGGCACCGGCACCATGCCCGGTGGCGGCGAGGCGCGCATGCAGATGACGCTGGGCTACGACCCCGAGAAGAACGTGTTCCTGGGCACCTGGGTGGGCTCGATGATGACCCACATGTGGGTCTATCGCGGCACGCTCGATGCCGACCGGAAGGTGCTCACGCTGGAGACCGAAGGCCCCAGCTTCAAGGGCGACGGCAAGACCGCCTGCTACCGTGACGTGATCACGCTGGTGAGCGCCACCGAGCGCACGCTGACGTCGTTCAGCCAGCAGCCGGACGGCAGCTGGAACCAGATCATGCAAGCAAAATACACGAGAACCCCCTGAGCCGCCGCGGTGCGCCCCCCCTGGAGGGGCGCGCGCCGCGCTGCGAATCCTTTTTTTCACTCCCGCCGCTCCATGACCCTCCGCATCGAAGGCCGCGCACGCTGGCCCGCCCTCATCCTGCTGTGCCTGGGCGAGCTCATGATCGTGCTCGACACCACCATCGTGAACGTCGCACTGCCCAGCATCAAGGCCGACCTGGGCTTCACCGAAACGTCCCTGGTGTGGGTGGTCAACGCCTACATGCTCACCTTTGGCGGCTGCCTGCTGCTGGGCGGGCGGCTCGGGGACTTGTATGGCCACCGGCGGCTGTTCCTGGCGGGCATCACGCTGTTCACCCTCGCGTCGCTGGCCTGCGGGCTGGCCCATACGCAGGGGCTGCTGGTGGCGGCGCGCGCGGTGCAGGGCGTGGGCGGGGCCGTGGTGTCGGCCGTGGCGCTGTCGCTCATCATGAACCTGTTCACCGAGCCCGGCGAGCGCGCGCGGGCCATGGGGGTCTATGGTTTTGTCTGCGCGGGAGGCGGCAGCATTGGCGTGCTGCTGGGCGGCGTGCTCACCAGTGCGTTGAGCTGGCACTGGATCTTTCTGGTCAACATCCCCGTGGGCGCGGCCATCTACGCGGCCTGCCTGGTGCTGCTGCCGGGCGGCAAGGGGCATGCCCACGGCCAGCGGCTGGACGTGGCGGGCGCCGTCACCATCACCGCGTCGCTGATGCTGGCGGTGTATGCCATCGTCAACGGCAACGAGGCGGGCTGGGCCTCGCTGCAGTCGGTGGGGCTGCTGGGCACCTCGGCCGCGCTGCTGGCGTTGTTCCTGTACATCGAATCGCACGTGGCCGCGCCCCTGGTGCCGCTGCCCTTGCTGCGCCAGCGCAACCTGGCCATCTCCAACGTGGTGGGCGTGCTGTGGGCCGCCGGGATGTTCGCGTGGTTCTTCTTGTCGGCGCTGTACATGCAGCTGGTGCTGGGCTACGACGCCATGCAGGTGGGCCTGGCCTTCCTGCCGTCCAATCTCATCATGGCGGGCTGTTCGCTGGGGCTGTCGGCCTGGGTGGTGATGCGCTACGGCATCCGCGGCACGCTGGGCTGGGGCCTGCTGCTGGCCGCCGTGGGCCTGGTGCTGTTCGCGCTGGCACCCGTGGACGGCCGCTTCGTGCCGCATGTGCTGCCCGGCATGCTGCTGCTGGGCGTGGGGGCGGGCATCGCGCTCAATCCGCTGCTGCTGGCCGCCATGGGCGACGTGAAGCCCGAGGATTCGGGCCTGGCCTCGGGTGTGGTCAACACCGCGTTCATGATGGGCGGCGCGCTGGGCCTGGCGGTGCTGGCCAGCCTGGCCGATGCGCGCACCGGCGCGCTGCGCGAAGCGGGGGCATCGGCCCCGATGGCCCTGAACGGCGGCTACCAGCTGGCGTTCTGGGTGGCGGCCGCGGGCTCGCTGGCGGCGGCGCTGCTGGGTGGCCTGGTGCTGCGGCCCGCGCGGCCCCCGGCCGTGGGCGCGCAGGTGGCGGCTCACTAGGGGATAAAAAACGAACTGCTATTGAATAGATAGCTGTTGGCGCAATATCCATGGGCGCTAGCGCCCCATTTCTTTCAAATTGCGAGCAAGGTGGGCCCGCCGGGATGGCCCCCACTGTCCTGCCTGGCGCACCGCACTGTTCCACCGGGCGCACTTCTGCTCAGGCACCATTGGCGCCATATTCCACTGGCATGCCGCCCGATCGTGGTGGTGCACAACACGAGGAGCCTTCGTATGTCGTCGTCCACACCTGCTGCAACCACCGCCCTGGTGCCCATCGTGCGCGCCCAGTTGCTGGGACCGCAGTGGCCCACGCTCGACCCGTTTCTTTTCTGCGCCCACCACGACGATGCCTACCCCGCGGGCAACGCCGCGTTCGGCCCGGCCGTGCCCATCGAAGACCGCCAGATCGGCAGCGACTTCAGCCGCAAGGACGGCTGGAGCATGTACCACGGCGACACCGTGCCCGGCTTTCCGGGCCACCCGCACCGGGGCTTCGAGACCGTGACGCTGGTGCGCAAGGGCCTGATCGACCATTCCGACTCGCTGGGCGCGGCCGCGCGGTTTGGCGGCGGCGACGTGCAGTGGGTCACGGCTGGCAAGGGCATCGTGCATTCCGAGATGTTCCCGCTGCTCAACGCCACCGAGCCCAACCCGCTGGAGCTGTTCCAGATCTGGCTGAACCTGCCCGCGCGCAACAAGATGGTGGAGCCGCACTTCACCATGCTGTGGAACGAGCGCATCCCGCGCCTGGTGCACCACGACGCCGCCGGCCGCGCCACCACGGTGACGGTGGTGGCGGGTGCCCTGCCCGGCGCGCCCGCGCCCCTGCCGCCACCCCCGGAATCCTGGGCCTCGCAGCACGAGGGCGACGTGGCCATCTGGACGCTGCGCCTGGAGCCGGGGGCCGAGTGGACCCTGCCTGCCGCCCAGGGCGAAGGCACGCAGCGCATGCTGTACTTCTTCGTGGGCGACAGCCTGCGCGTGGGCCCGCAGGACGTGGACCGCCACGCCGCGCTGCAGGTGCGCCCGCAAGAGGACTGGCTGCTGGCCAACACCGGCGCCACCACCGTGGAATGCCTGGTGCTGCAGGGCCGGCCGATTGGCGAACCCGTGGCGCAGTACGGCCCCTTCGTGATGAACACGCAGGCCGAGATCATGCAGGCCATGAACGACTACCGCCGCACCCAGTTCGGCGGCTGGCCCTGGGCCGAGCAGGACCCGGTGCACGGCACCGAGGCGCGGCGGTTTGCGCGCTACCCCGGCCAGGCCGAGGAAGAGCGCCCCGGCGAGGACGCCGCGGCGGCGCAGGCCTGAACACCTTCGCCCGGTGGGGTCGCGGGCGCGGCCGGGCGGGGTGCCGGGCCGCTCGTGGACAATCCAGGTTTTCGATGCGCGCAGCGCGGCCCGGGCGCCAGCCGGCGGGCAAGGCGCCGCGCCGCACCCCCTGACCCAAAGATGAAAGCGCAAGCCCAGCCATGAGCACCCCCATCACCAAAGACTCCGCCGTCACCCTCACCTACAAGGTCACCACGCCCCAGGGCAAGCCGCTGGATGCCGGCAACCTGTCGTACCTGCACGGCGGCTACGAAAACATCTTCCCCAAGGTCGAGTCCGCCCTCGAAGGCCAGTCCGTGGGCTTTGCCACCACGCTGGACCTCGCCGTGGAAGAGGCCTTCGGCGCGCGCGACGAAAGCCTGGTGCGCACCATCCCCAAGACCGAGTTTCCGCCCGGCGTGAAGGTCGGCGGCCAGCTGCAGGGCGTGGGCAGCGACGGCCAGCCCGCCGTGTTCAACGTGGTCAAGATCAAGGGCCCCGAAGTGCACCTGGACGGCAACCACCCGCTGGCGGGCCAGGCCCTGAAGTTCAGCTGCAAGGTGACCGATGTGCGCGCCGCCAGCGCCGAAGAAATTGCGCACCGCCATGTGCATGGCGCGCACGGGCACCAGCATTGACATGGAGGGTGGCGGCCGCCCGCGCTGGCTGCGGCCTCGTGGGCCGGCCCCCGGGCAGGCCGAGGCCCGGCTTGGAGAGGGCTACAGCGCCTCCAGCACCGTCGCAATCCCCTGTCCGCCGCCAATGCACTGCGTGGCCAGTGCGTAGCGGCCCTTCTGGCGCTGCAGCAGCGCGGCCGCCTTGCCGGTGATGCGCGCGCCCGTGGCGCCCAGCGGGTGGCCGATGGCCAGGCCGCCGCCGTCGAGGTTGATCGTGTCCTCGCGCAGCCCGAGTTCGCGGATGCAGGCCAGCGCCTGCGAGCCGAAGGCTTCGTTGATCTCCACCACATCCATGTCGCTGGCCGAGAGCCCCGCGCGCGCCAGCGCCTTGCGCGTGGCGGGCACGGGGCCCATGCCCATGTAGGCCGGGTCCACGCCCGCCGTGGCCAGGGCGCGGATGCGCGCCAGGGGTGACAGTCCGTGCCGGGCGGCGTAGGCCTCGGTGGCCACGAGCACGGCCACGGCGCCGTCGGTCAGCGGCGACGAGGTGCCCGCCGTCACCACGCCGTCCTCGCGAAACGCGGGGCGCAGCGCGGCCAGCGCCCCGGGCGTGGTGCCGGGGCGGATGCAGCCGTCCTGCGCCACCACCTCGCCCGCGTCCAGCGCGATGGGCACGATCTCCGCCTGCAGCCGGCCGGCCTCGCGCGCGGCGGCGGCCTTGCGGTGCGATGACACGGCCATCGCCTCCTGGTCGGCGCGGGACACCGCGTACCGGCGCGCCACGTTCTCGGCCGTCTCGCCCATGCTGATGTAGGCGTCGCTGTGCTCATACAGCGCGGGTTGGGCCGAGAAGTTGAAGCCACCCTGCGGCACCATGCTCATCGACTCCACGCCGATGCACAGGTACGCCTCGCCCAGGCCCGCCTCGATCTGCGCGGCGGCGATGTGGATGGCCGACATGGACGAGCCGCAGAAACGGTTCACCGTCATGCCGCCCAGCGCGTGCGGCAGCCCCGCCAGCAGCGACACGATGCGCGCGATGTTGTTGCCTTGCGCGGCCTCGGGGTAGGCGCAGCCGGCGATCACGTCCTCGAGCGTGGCCGGGTCGATGCCGGTGCGCTGCAGCAGGCCCGTGACGACCTGCGCGGCCAGGGTGTCGGGCCGCACCCCCGCCAGCGCGCCCTTGCGCGCGAAGTGAAAGGGGGAACGGGCATAGGCGGAAATCAGTGCTTGCATGGCGGTGCCTTCCCTATTCCTGCGGATGGCGTGGCCGTGGGCGGAATCAGGCCGTGGCGGCGGCGGCGTGGCGCCGCGCCCGGCAAGGGGCGCGGGGAAGGGGACGTGGGGGTGGTCATGGGGGCTCCTGGAAGCGTGTTTTAGATGACGGTCATCACGTTTAA
Organism: Acidovorax sp. GW821-FHT09A11; assembly: GCF_059418365.1. Taxonomy (NCBI): domain Bacteria; kingdom Pseudomonadati; phylum Pseudomonadota; class Betaproteobacteria; order Burkholderiales; family Comamonadaceae; genus Acidovorax; species Acidovorax sp. GW821-FHT09A11. The sequence continues at coordinate 11,459 of NZ_JBWKPS010000019.1, read as the reverse complement.
ATTATATGACAACCATCATTTAAAATATCAAGCTGGCGTTTTCGGGGCATCCGGCACAAAGGGGATCGGCGATGAAGGTGAGCAAGGAACAGATGGCGGAAAACCGCGAGCGCATCCTCGATGCGGCGGCGCGGTTGTTCCGCGAACGCGGGTTTGACGGCATCGGCGTGGCGGACCTCATGAAGAGCGCGGGGCTTACGCACGGCGGCTTCTACGGGCACTTCGCGTCCAAGGACGAGCTGATGGCGCAGGCCACGGCACGCGCGCTGGACGGGCTGCAATCGGCGTGGGCCGCGCTCGCGCGCGGCGCCGCGGCGCAGGGGCGGGATCCGCTCGCCGCGATCGAGTCGGCCTACCTGTCGCCGGGCCACCGCGATGCGCCGGGCCAGGGCTGCCTGCTCGCCGCGCTGGGCGGCGATGCGTCGCGCCAGGGGCCGGCCGTGCGCCGGGCCGTGACCGAAGGCATGCAGGCCCAGGTGGCGGGCCTGGCCACGCTGGTGCCCGGGCGCAGCAAGGCCGCCAGGCGCCAGCGCGCGCTGGCCGACTATGCCAGCCTCGTGGGCGCCCTGGTGCTGGCGCGGGCTGCGGACGACCCGCAGTTCTCCGACGAGATCCTGCAGGCCACGGCGGCGGCGCTGCGGCTGCCGGGGCATGCTGCGGACTGAGGGATCGGAATGCTATTTATTTAATAGCTATTTTCGCCGGATGGACGGGCGTTGGCGGCCAAAATCATCGAGGTTGCCATGGTGGCCCGTCACCCCCGCCCGCCGCTGCGCCGCGCCAGGCCCCGCCCCTGCAGCACCGGCTCGGCCGCGAGCCGCCCGCGCGCGAATTCGACAAAGGCCCGCACCTTGGCGGGCGCGCGCCGTCCCGCGGGGTAGACGATGTGCACGGGCACCGGGTCGGGCTCGTGCTCGGCCAGCACCACGCGCAGGCGCCCGGCGCGCAGGCTGGCGGCGGCCTGGTAGGCCAGGCACCGGGTGAGCCCGAGGCCTGCCTCGGCGGCGGCGATGTCCACCTCGTTGCTGTTGCTGATCCAGGCCTGCTGCGGCATGCCCGTGGCGCCCCCCCGGAACTTCCAGGGCGCGGGTGCGCGCGCATCGAACGAAAAGGCAATCGCCCGGTGCTGCCCCAGTTCCTGCGGGTGGCGCGGCTCCCCATGCCGCGCGAGGTAGCCGGGCGACGCCACCACCATGCGCCGCAGCGCGCCCACCCGCAGCGCGGTCAGGCCCGAGTCCGGCAGGTGGGCGATGCGCACGGCCACGTCCATGTCCTCCTCCAGCAGGTGCACCAGCCGGTTCACGAACAGCGTGCGCGCCTGCACGCGGGGCTGGGCCTGCAGGAAGTCCAGCACGATGGGCGCCACGTGCTGGATGCCGAACATCTGCGGCGCGGTGATGGACAGCAGACCCTGCGCCTCGGCCTGCGCGCCGCTGGCGGCCTGCTCGGCCTCCTGCAGGTCGTTCAGGATCGGGCGGCAGTCGGCCAGGAAGCGTTCGCCCGCCTCGGTCAGCCGCACCATGCGCGTGCTGCGCTGGAACAGCAGCACCGACAGGCGGGCCTCCAGCGCCGCGATGGCGCGGGTCACGGCCGTGGCCGAGCAGCCCAGGCGCCGCGCTGCCACGGCGAAGCCGCCCGCATCGGCCACGGCCACGAAGCAGCGCAGGGTGTCGAGATGGTCCATTGTTGCGGAAGATGCAATTTTGAAAGGCTAACTATGGCTATTCACGGCGAGATGCGCAATAGCTAACGTGGAGGCTTGTTTGTTGACCCTCTCCAGGACCCACCGCCATGGCACCCACCTCCCCTTTGACGCTGTACCGCATGTCCATCTCGGGCCACTGCCACCGTGCCGAGCTGATGCTCTCGATGCTGGGCCTGCCCCACGCGCTGATCGACGTGAACTTGCTCGCCGGTGAACACCGGCAGGCCGCCCACCTGGCGCGCAACCCGCTGGGCCAGGTGCCCGTGCTGGTGGATGGCGACGTGGTGCTGTCCGACAGCAACGCCATCCTCGTGTACCTGGTGCAGCGTTATGCGCCCGGCAGCCACTGGCTGCCGCAGGACCCGGTGGGCCAGGCCGGCCTGCAGCGCTGGTTCAGCCTGGCGGCCGGCATGCTGGCCCCCGGGGCATCGAGCGCACGTTTTGCCGCCCTCACGGGCCGCGAGCCCAGCGAGGCGGCGCTCGCCATCGGCCGCAGGCTCTTTGACTTCATGGAGCCCGCGCTTGACGGCCGCGACTGGCTGCTGGGCGGTGCCGCCCCCACGCTGGCCGACATCGCCATGGTGAGCTACACCTCGCAGGCGCCGATCGGCGGTTTGTCGCTCGCCACCTATCCGCGCATCGCGGCCTGGGTGGCGCGCATGGAAGCCCTGCCGGGCTATGTGCCGCTGGCGGACCGCCTGCCCGCCCCTGGCGCCATGGTGCCGGCATGAACGCCACGCCCGCAGCCGCCTTCCACGCGGGCGAGCAGGCCCTGCAGGAGCGCGTGGGCGTGCGCGAGCGCATGGCCGCCGTGGGGCCCCTGGTGCTGCGCGACCACATGCCCGACCAGCACCGCGAGCTGTTCGAAAAGCTGCCCACGCTGCTGCTGGGTGCGCTCGACGACCAGGGCCAGCCCTGGGCCACCATGGTGGCCGGGCCGCCGGGCTTCGTGCACACGCCCGATGCCCGTGCCATGAACATGGCGGTGGTGCCCGATGCGGCCGACCCGGTGCTGGCCCAGTTGGTGCCCGGTGCGCCGGTGGGCGTGCTGGGCCTGGAGCCGCACACGCGCCGGCGCAACCGCATGAACGGGCGGGTGGCGTCGTTCGGCGCCCGCGGGCTGGAGGTGGACGTGGTGCAGAGCTTCGGCAACTGTCCCAAGTACATCCAGGCGCGTGCGCCCGGCCTGCGCGCGGAGGTGACGCCGCCGGCACCGGCCCAGGTGCTGGGTGCGGGGCTCGACGCCGCCGCGCGGGGCCTGATCGCGCGCAGCGACACGATGTTCATCGCGAGTGCCTCGGCGGCGCACCCGGGCGCAGGGCGCGATGAAGGCGTGGACGTGTCGCACCGTGGCGGCGAGCCGGGCTTCGTGCATGCCGAGCAAACGGCCGAGGGCCTGGTGCTCAGCCTTCCCGACTATCCTGGCAACCTGTTCTTCAACACCCTGGGCAATCTCGCGCTGCACCCGCAGGCCGGGCTGCTGTGGGTGGACTATGACGGTGGCGGCCTGCTGCACGTGGCCGCCCGCGCCGAGCTGCTCTGGGACGAGGCCCCGCGTGCGCGCTGGCCCGGCGCGCAGCGTGTGCTGCGGCTGCAGGTGCTGGGCGGCGTGTGGCGCGCACATGCGCTGCCCTGGCGCTGGACGGCCGCCGAGCCCGCGCCGCAGTTCAGCGCGATGCGTGCGCGTGCGACGGAATGAGCGGCGCGATGGCCTTGCGCGGCGTGGTGGCCTCGGCCTGCACCATGCGCGCGCTGCGTTCGTGGGCGCCGCGCGCCAGCTCGGTGATCAGGGAGGCCTCGGGCAGGTTGTGCCAGTAGCGCTGCGGCATCTCCTTGCGCATCATGTCGGTCTTCAGGCGCGCGGGGTTGAAGATGTGGCGGTAGTAGGTGAGCCACAGCGCCTCGCCGGCGTCGGGCGGCGGCGCATCGCTGCGCTGGCCGCCCGGGCCGGTGTGCAGCGCCGTGCCGTCCCAGCGCACGCTGGCATCGGGCGTGAGGATGGCCCAGCGCATCTGCGTGAAGCGCCGCACGAAGAAGCCGGCATTGGCCTCGGTGATGAAGTGGTCGGGCTCGAACCAGGCCACCTGCACGGTATGGCCCTCGGTGTCGGTCACGGGGCGAAAGCGCACGAAGGCGTGCATCTTGTGCATGTCGCGCGCCACGGCACGCACCATGTGGTGGGCCTGCAGGCGGTCGGCATCCAAGGGGTCGTGGCGCAGTCCGCGCTCGCGCACCAGGCGCCACAGCAGGCGGTACATGAGCGCGAAGCGCACCGGGTTGCGGTGCAGCACCAGGCGCTCGCACAGGCGCAGGAAATCCTCGGGCACCCGGGGCGCCGCGCCGCCCGCCGGGGACGGCAGCGGATCCACGGAGGAGCCCGGTGGCGCGGGGCTGGCGAACAGGTCCTGCGCGGCCCCTTGCGCGGTGAACCACTGCACCTCCTGCGGCGGCACGCCGGCCTGCACCAGCGCGCGCGCGGCCCGGCGAAAGCCCGGCCAGTCGGTGGCATGTGCGAGGGTGATGGTGTGCAGGGCCATGGTGGCTTGCCTCAATCGAAAAGCTTGCGCTGCGCCGGCGGCGGGGCCATGCGCGCGGCCAGGTCGGCGGCGTCGAGCGCGCGGCCGGGCCGGTAGTCGGCGGCTTCCACGAAAGGCAGCACCTTCTGGAGCGGCACGTGCAGCCGCGCCAGGTCGGCGTGGCGCAGGCGGCGCACGCGGCGCGCGGCCAGCAGGCGGTCCACCGTCAACACGCCGAAGCCGGGCACGCGCAGCAGCAGCTCGCGCGGGGCGGTATTCAGGTTCACGGGGAAGCGCTCGCGGTGCGCAATCGCCCAGGCGAGCTTGGGGTCCATGTCCAGCGCCAGCATGCCGCCCTGGCCGGCGGGCACGATCTCGCCGTGCGCGAAGCCATAAAAGCGCATCAGCCAGTCGGCCTGGTACAGGCGGTGCTCGCGCACGGTGGGTGGCGCGACGAGCGGCAGCGCGCGCGCCGCGTCGGGGATGGGGCTGAAGGCCGAGTAGTACACGCGCCGCAGCCGGTGCACGCCGTACAGCCCGGCGCTGGTGGCCAGGATGGTGCGGTCGTCGGTGGCGTCGGCGCCGACGATCATCTGCGTGCTCTGCCCGCCGGGCGCGAAGTGTGGTGCCGCCGCGCGCCGCGTGAGCGTGCGCCGGGTGGCGGGCATCGACACCACCTGGGCGGCGGCCTGCTGTTCCTTGCGCGCCTGCCGCGCGTCCTCGATGTGCACCGCCATGCGCGCCATGGAGCGCGCGATGGCCGCGCCGTCCTTCTGCGGCGCCAGGGCCGTGAGCCCTTCGGGCGTGGGCAGCTCCACGTTGATGCTCAGCCGGTCGGCATGGCGGCCCGCGCGCTCCATCAGCTCGGGCGAGGCATCGGGGATGGTCTTGAGGTGGATGTAGCCGCGAAAGTCGTGCTCCTCGCGCAGCACGCGCGCCACCTCCACCACCTGCTCCATGGTGTAGTCGGGGCTCTGGATGATGCCGCTGGAGAGGAACAGCCCCTCGATGCAGTTGCGCCGGTAGAAGTCCAGCGTGAGCTGCACCACCTCCTGCACCGTGAAGCGGGCGCGCTGCACGTTGCTGCTGACCCGGTTCACGCAGTACAGGCAGTCGTACTGGCAGAAGTTGGTGAGCAGGATCTTGAGCAGCGAGATGCAGCGGCCGTCCGGCGCGTAGCTGTGGCAGATGCCCATGCCCTCGGTGGAGCCCATGCCGCGCCCGCCCACCGAATCGCGCGGCGCCGCGCCGCTGGATGCACACGAGGCGTCGTACTTGGCGGCGTCGGCCAGGATGGCGAGTTTGGACTGTAAATTCACTGTATTAATTTACAGTATTTTCCGGTGTCCGACCAGCTTGCAGGGTGTATTTGCTATCAAAAAAATAGCTTTCTGCGCAGATGGATAAAGCGCTAGACGCCAAAAAGGCTTGAAGCCTGTGGCTGCGCGGCCTCCCGTGCCAGCACCGCCGGGGTTCGCGGGCGGCGCGGGGTCCGCGAACCCCGGCGACCTGGGGAGCCGCTGGGCGGTGTAAGGTGGCCCACCGGCGCACTTCGGCCCGGCAGGAGGAACCCATGCCATCGCTCATCGCCTCAAGCCGGGCCATCCCCGGCCCCGGCTTGCCGGGGCTGCCCGCCGCCGCCTGCGCGATGTGGGGGTTCGAGGAATACCTGCCGCACACGGTGCGCCGCCTGGAGGTCGCGCACGCGGGCATCAAGCTGATCATCGGCTGGCACGCGGCTTACGGCGTCGGGCAGCCCGGCGGCGCCATGCAGCGGTACCAATCCCTGGTGGCGGGGCTCGGTGGCGGGCCGATGGTGACCGAGCACCTGGGAGCGCAGTCCTGCGTGGAAGTGACGCTGGCACCCTGGCTGGGCTTTCAGCTGTTCCATGGCAGTCCGGATGTGCTCTCGTGCCCGGTGGCCGCGCTGGCCGATGTGTGGGGCGGCACGGCCACGCGGCTGTCCGAGCAGTTGCACCACGCGCCGGATTGGCCCGCGCGGTTTGCCCTGGTGCAGCGGTGTCTGCAGGGGGTGCTGGGCCGGTCGCGCCACACGGCGCAGGCCCCGGTGCGGCAGGCCTGGGCATTGCTCAGCGCGCAGCGCGGCAACCTGTCCATGTCTGCCCTGTGCCGCGCCGTGGGCTGGAGCGAGCGGCATCTGGCGCTGCAGTCCCGCAACCAGCTGGGGGATACACCCAAGCGCCTGGCGCGGCGGCTGCGCTTTGGCGCGGCCCAGCAGGCCCTGGGAGAGGTCACCGGGCCCGCGGGGATGGCGGACCTGGCGGATCTGGCCGCCCGCTGCGGATATGCCGACCAGAGCCACCTGAGCCGGGAGTTCCGGCACTTTGCCGGTTGCTCGCCAGCGGCCTATCAGCGCGCAGGCTGGGCCGATGTCCCGGGCAAGCCTGCCAGCCTGGTGGAGACGGCGTAGCCGGGGGGAGAGGACGGGGGCCGCGGTCCGAGGCACCGGAACCCCCCAGGTCATTTTTCTTCAAGACGGACAGGCGCAAGCAGCCCAGACTGGCGAACCTGACCTGTTTTTTTCAGATGGAGCTTCCGATGCACGCCAACGTCTCATTCCTTGAAATTGGAGCCGAAAACGCCCTGGTTTCGCAGCAGTTTTTCAGCCACCTCTTTCAATGGGCCTTCGAGCCCACGGAGAAGGAGGGCGAGGGCTGGTTTCGCAATGGGAACATGAACGTCGGCCTGCATGGCGCAGACCCTGCGCGGGCCATCACCCCCTTCTTTGAAGTGGCCGATGCGACGCAGGCGGCCCAGCGTGTGCTGGCGCTGGGAGGGACCGTGCAGCCTCCGGGGCCGCAGGAGCCCGGCTTTGGCGTGTTTCTCATGTGCACGGACCCCGGCGGGGTCCGCTTTGGCCTGCACCAGCCGGCAGGGCGTTGAAGGCGGCGGCCAGCGTTCCTTGGAACCTGTTCGAGGCCTTGGTGGCGCCGCGCGCCTTCCTTGCCTGGATGGGATGCCAGTCGCGGTGGCCGGCCGCTAGCCCGCGCATCCAGAACCCCTGGGCAGGTTCTGGGCGCCTGGGCTGCCGTCCACCGTGCTACGCCGCCTCCAGCGCCATGACAGCGGTGGCGGTGTTCGAGATCGGGATGTGGTAGTTGCTGTGCACGCGGCGCACGCCCGGCGCGGCGGCGCTGAGCGCGCCGCGCATCGCCAGCCACATCAGCAGCTCCACGCCCTGGGTGCCCGTCTTCTCCACCAGCTCGTGCACGCTGAACTGCGTGGCCCATTCAGGGTTGGTGGTCAGGCTCTCGATGAACTGCAGGTCGAACGCCTTGTTGATGAAGCCCGCGCGCTCGCCGTCGAGCTGGTGGCTCAGGCCGCCGGAGGCCATCACCGCCACCTTCTTGTCGCTGTCCCAGCTCTGGATGGCCTGGCCCACGGCCTTGCCCAGCGCATAGCAGCGCTTGGCCGACGGCAGCGGGAACTGCACGGTGTTGATGCACACCGGCACCACCGTCACGGGGCAGTCGCCCTCGGGCCAGAAGAGCTTGAGCGGCAGCGTGCAGGCGTGGTCCACCAGCATCTCCTGGCAGGTGGTCACGTCGAACTCCTGGTCGATCAGCGTGTTGATGAGATGCCACGACAGGTCCACCTCGCCCGCGAACGGCGGCAGCGTGGGAATGCCCCAGCCCTCGTCGGCGTTGTGGTATTCGGCGGCGGCGCCCACGGCGAAGGTGGGCATCTTGTCCAGGAAGAAGTTCAGGCCGTGGTCGTTGTAGAACATCACGACCACATCGGGCTTGCGGGCCTGCAGCCACTGGCGGATGGGCGGAAAGCCGTCGAAGAAGGGTTTCCAGTAGGGCTCGTTCTGCAGGCCCTTGTGGATGGCGCCGCCAATGGCGGGGATGTGCGAGGTGCCGAGGCCGCCGATGAGTTGTGCCATGTGATGTCTCCTTATTGGCCTGCGGCCACGAGCATGGCCTTGAATGCGTCCTTGGTCATGCCCGTCTGCTGCGCGCCGATGTCCTGCATGTCGAGCCTGAAGATGCCCGCGAACTTGGCCAGGTAGTAGGCGTTGCCGCCCGCCGCGATGAGCTGCAGCACGTTCCTGGCGCGGATGGCGGCGGCCTGCTGCGCGTTCAGGCCGTACTGCTGCATGTAGGCCTCCTCGTCCTCGGCGAAGGCCTTGCGGTTGGCCTCGTCGTTGAACGAGAAGCACATCTTGTTGAGCGCATAGCCCTTGCGGGCCTGGGCGCCATCGAACGGCGTGGTGCCCGGGATGGGGCGCGGCGGGGTGGGTTTCGTGGTCACGATGTCTCCGTGGCTTGATGTAGGTCAGGCCGCAGTGTCGGGCGTGCATTGCCAAAGATGAAGGGGGCAAAGATCATCGAACGCATGAGCAGAATCGATGATTGGTCCGGCCTGGACGCCCACCTGCTGCAACTGCTGGTGGCGGTGCTGGAAACCGGCAGCATCACCGCCGCCGCCGCCCGTCTGGGCGTCACGCAGTCGGCGGTGAGCCACCTGCTGGGCAAGCTGCGCGCCATCACGGGAGACCCGCTGTTCGTCAAGCGGGGGCGGGGTATCGTGCCCACCGCGCGGGCCGAAAGCCTGGCGGCGCCGGCGCGCGAGCTGCTGCGCCAGATGCAGCAGTTCGCGCAGGGCTGCGCGTTCGACCCTGCCCGCTGGCGGGCCGACCTGACCCTGGCCGCCAACGATTTCCAGCGCGACCTGCTGCTGCCGCCCCTGGCCGCCCGCCTGCGCGAGGCCGCGCCCGATGTCACGCTGCGCATCGTGCCCAGCGGCGCGCCCGGCGCGGACCTGCTGCGCTCGGATGCATGCCAGCTGGCCATCACCCCGCGCCCGCCGGACGGCACCGACATCCTGCAAAAGCGCCTGTTCGAGGACCAGTACCGGGTGTTTTACGACCCTGCCGTGCGCGAGGCGCCGCGCGACGCGCAGGACTATCTCGCGGCGGCGCATGTGACGGTGGCCTATGAGGCGCACCGCGGCCTGGCGCTGGACCGCCAGCTGGCGGCCCGCGGCCTGCACCGCCGCTTCGCGGTGCGCGTGCCGGGCTTCGGGGCGCTGCCCGCCTTCGTGCGCGGCACGCCGCTGCTCACCACCGCCCCCTCGCTGCTGGGCCGCACGGCGCTCTCGGCGCTGGCCAGCGCGCCCGTGCCGGTGCCTTGCCCGCGCCTGCCGATGTACCTGGTCTGGCACGCGCGCTACCAGCAGGATGCGGCGCACCGCTGGCTGCGGGCGCAGATGGAGGATGTGGTGGGGACGGCCTTGGCCGGCGGCCCGGGCGCCGAGGTCAAGGCCGGGCAAGCCGTGCGGGCGCAGCCCGCCTGAGGCGCCGCGCCCGGGCGCGGCGTGCGCTCACTCCCGGGTCCTGTGCAGCGCCTGCCGCAGCATCCGCGTCGCCCGGTCGCGGATGCGCAGGGGGCCGCGGTGCGGCGGGGGGTTGGCCTTGGCCAGCGCACAGGCGGACAGGAAGTCGTCGAGGATGGCGGTGTCGTCCAAGGTGTCCGCGCCCACCTTGTGAAATTCCGGATGCCACTGGGTGGCGGCGATGTAGCCGCGCCCTGGCGCGGGCTTCAGGCGGATCGCTTCGGGCACGCCGTCGGGTTCGCTCAGGGCCTCGACGACAAAATCCGGCGCCACCCGCTTGATGCCCTGGTGGTGGATGCTGTTGACGCGGGCGCGGGGCGTGTCGGGATACAGCTTGGCCAGGTGCGAGTCCGGCACGATATGGATGTCGTGGAAATGCTGGTCGTAGGTGGTCGCGTTGCGGTGCTCCAGCGCCCCGGGGTGCTGGGTCTGCAGGTCCTGGTAGAGCGCACCGCCAAACGCCACGTTGATCAGCTGCAGGCCCCGGCAGACGCCGAAGATGGGCTTGCGCACCTCGGCGAACGCTTTCACCACGGCCAGGTCGTACAGGTCGCGCACCCGGTCGCCCAGCCACTCCTCGCGCAGCGGCTCCTCGCCGTAGTTGCCCGGCCAGACGTCGGCGCCGCCGTGCATGACCACGCCGTCGAGCCAGTCGGCGTAGTGCGCGAGCGTCACGTCGCCGCGCGCCGTCTCGCCCGTGGGACAGGGCACCATCACGACCATCGCGCCGGCGGACATGAGCCAGTGCGCGATGGACTGCTCGACATACTGCAGCGTCTTGCCGGTGAAAAGCGGGCGGGTGGGGTCGGCATGCTGGAAACAGGCGGACAGACCAATCTTGAGGCGGCGGGAAGCGGGCATGGTGGAGGGCTCCGGGCAGTACGCAAATGGTGTGCACCCGGTGCGATGCAAGGGGTATGCCAATTTGTAGCACCGACCCCGCACGGCGTCTGTAGGAAGGGGCCGTGCGGGGTGGTGCGCGATCCCCGGGCCCTGACTTGATGCTGCGAAATGTGGCTTTCTTCATGAAAATGCAAGCGCATGCAGCGTGTAGGCGGGGGGCTGCGGGGCCGGGGCTCGTGATAATTTCTGGACGCCGGGCGCCAGGGAGGTTGCGCCCGGCGGGTGCCATTCCAGCCTTCCCCGAAAGTCCACGACATGCCCCACAAGAAGAATTGCCTGCCCGCCCTCACGGCGCTGGCCGCGTTGACCGCCCTGGCCTGGCCGCTCTCCGGCCACGCGGCCGTGCCCGCGGGCGCGGCCGCGGAGATCGTCAGCCTGCAGGGTACGGGCGACCAGCGCGCCGCCGCCGCCGCCGACTGGCAGCCCGCCCGCCCCGCCCAGGCCCTGGCCACGGGCGACTTCGTGCGCACGCGCCAGGCCGCCAAGATGGCCCTGCTGTTCGCCGACGACACGCAGCTGCGCCTGCACCAGAACACCGTGCTGCAGGTCAAGGGCGTGGCCACGCCGGCCCAGCCCGTGACCACCCTGCTGCTCAACGCCGGGCGCGCGTGGACGCAGACGCGCCGGGCCGATGGCAGCCGGCTGAACCTGGAGACGCCGGCCGCCACCGCCGCGATCCGCGGCACGGACTGGGACCTCGCCGTGGAGGACGATGGCCGCACGCTGCTCACGGTGCTGTCGGGCACGGTGGAGTTCTCCAATGCGCAGGGCCAGGTCTCGGTGGGCGCCAACGAGGCCGCCATCGCCGAGGTGGGCAAGGCCCCGGTCAAGCTCGTGCTGAGCCAGCCGCGCGACCGCATCCAGTGGGTGAACGCCCTGCGCGCCGACCCCGTGCCGCACCTCGCCGCCGAGCCCGTGCCGCCGCCGCTCGCGCCGGTGCGCGCCGCGCTGGCCACGAGCCTCGCGCTGCAGACGCA
>NZ_JBWKPS010000018.1:0-40689 GCF_059418365.1 Acidovorax sp. GW821-FHT09A11 | reverse complement strand
ATCGAGGCGGCCGTCTGCTGCAGCGCCGAGGCCTGCTGCTCGGTGCGGGCCGACAGGTCGTTGTTGCCCGAGGCGATCTGCGAGCTGGCCGAGGCCACGCCTTCGGCGTTGCCGCGCACGCCCGAGACCACGCGCGCCAGGCTGTGGCGCATCTCGCCCAGGGCGGTGAGCAACTGGCCCATTTCATCCTTGCCGCCGGGCGGCACCTCGGAGGTGAGGTCGCCCCCGGCGATCGCGCGGGCGGCCTGCACGGCATGGCGCGCAGGGCCCGTCACGGCGCGGGTGATGCCGATGCCCAGCACCGCCGCCAGCGCCACGCACACCGCTAGCGTGCCCAGCACCCAGATACGCGCCAGCGAGAAGACCTGGTAGGCATCCTCCTTGGCCTGCTGCGCGGCCTCGGTGTTGATCTTCTGCAGCTCGCCCAGTGTCTCGGCGGTGGCCACGAACGCGGCCTCGGACTCGCCCGCATAGAGCATGCCCAGCGCGTCGCTCGTGAGCTCCAGGGTTTCGGTGGTGCTGAAGTCCACGTTCCGGGCGATGTCCATCAGCTTGGCCTGCAGCTCCACATAGGCGGCCTTGCGCTTCTTGTAGGCGCCGTAGACCTCGCGCTCCCTGGGGATGTCGATCAGGGCTTCGTACGTGGTTTCGACGCGGTCCAGGTCCTTGTGGCGCGCGGCCACCTGTTCGGAGAACGCCTTGACCTCGGCCGCGTTGCGCGCGGTGACCACCCCCGCCTCCGAGCGGCGCATGCGGTTGAGCAGCACCCGCAGTTCGCCGGTCTGGGACACGCTGGGCAGCAGGTTGGTGGCGATCTCGTCGGCATTGGCATGGATGCGCGACATCTGCACCAGCGCGATGGCGCCCAGCAAGGCCGTGAACAGCACCAGCGACAGGAATCCCACGCCCAGTTTGACGCCGATGCGCAGATCGGAAATTTTCATGAATCACCCTTCCGGAGGGCGCCGCCACGGCCGCCCCCATTTGTAACAAAATGCTGAGCCAGTCTATCAGTCCGGCGCGGCATCTTCTCTCAGGTGTTTCACGGTTTCGGCGTCCACGCCAGGCGCGGCCTGCGGCCGCAGCGGCCTCCAGACGCTTCCGATTCGATAGCTGCCCGCGCCGTGCCGGCGGGCACCGGGCGGCCGCCGGGCGCCTCAACCGGGCGCCGCGCGCCGCTCCCAGGCGCTACTGCGGCAGCACCTCGAACACGATGAACTGGCTGGCCTGGGTGTCGGCCGTGAAGTTGTTGTCGGCCGCCAGCACGAGCGTGCGGTGGCCGTTGGGCAGCGTGTGGCCCCAGGTGATGGCCTCGATGTTGTCCAGCTTCACGCCCTGGTAGGCCAGCGGCATCTCCAGCAGCACCCGCCGCGTCATGGGCGCATAGGTGGCGCCCGCCAGGCGCGGGGTGCCGATCACATCGGTGGTGGCGCCGGTGATCTCGGTCCACACCAGGCGGATGGTGTTGCCCACGCCCGAGGCAAAGGCACGCTCCACCGCGATGAACTGGCCGTTGCCCACGGCCAGCAGGTCCGACAGGCCGTTGTCGGGCCCGAACGGCGCGCCCGGCGCCGCGTCCACCGGAATCGGGGGCAAGGCGTACGCGTACTGGCCCCGGGGCCGGCCGGTGCCTGGGTCGAAGGCCGTCACGCGCACCACGCTGCCGGCCTGCAGCGTGGTGAGGGGCCCGTCCTGGACCAGCGCGTCCTCGTTGGCCGCGTACACCGTGCCGTCGGGCGCCACCGCCAGCGCCTCGAAGACCTTGTTGCTGCGCGCGCCTTCCGTGGCGTTGTCCACGTAGCGGTACATGGCGGGCATCGCCAGTTCGCGCACGAAGGCTCCCTGGGCCGTCATCTGCCGCACGAACGGCTGGAAGCGGCTGGCGGCCGTGGGGCTCCAGTTGCCTTCCGAGGCCCAGTACAGGCTGCCGTCCGGTGCGGTGCGGATGGCTTCGGGGTCCACCGTGCGGGCCGTGGCGGGGAACGGCGTGCCGTCCTCGCGCAGCATGTTCGCCTGGCGGTTGATCTTGACCGTGACGTTGCCGCTGGCACCGTAGTCGATGCCCAGGTTGTAAAAGCGCGGCGTGCCCCGCTCGCCGCCTCGGTCGTCCGAGATCGCCCAGTAGCTGCCGTCCGCCGCCCGGTCCAGACCCGAGATGCCGCCGAACTCGACCCCTTCGAACACCGTGCCCGTGGGCAGTGACGCACTGCCCAGCAGCCGCAGGGAGGCAATGGGCTGTGCGCGGCCATCGTCACCGTTGCCGCCGCAGCCCGCCAATGCAGCCGCCATCGCCACGGCGGTTGCCACGCCCACGGCCATGCGCCGCCATGAATGCACCAGTGCCATCGCCGCCGCTCCCGCCCTGCCGGGCCGTTGATTGAATGGAATGAATGAATGAACCAGGAAAGCGCCAGAGCCTAGGACGGCCGTGTTGCGGGACCATGACAGACGGGACCGGGGGCGGCAGACGGCACCGCGCGGGCGTGCCGCCCCCCGGCCATGAAAAAAGCGCACAGGCCAGGAACCTGTGCGCTTTCACCAATTGCTTCTATTTTGATAGCTGCCAGCGCTTTACCATCAATCGCTGGCGGCCTCCACGGCCTCCAATCCGGCACGAACGGCCGGTGCGGAGGCCGGGTGCGGGAATCAGGCGTTGCCGGACTTCTTGTAGGCCTCGATGCCGTCCGTGATTTCCTTCTTCGCGGCGTCCAGGCCTTCCCAGCCCAGCACCTTGACCCACTTGCCCTTTTCCAGGTCCTTGTAGTGCTCGAAGAAATGGGCGATGGCGTTGCGGCGCATGGCGTTCACGTCGTCGATGGTCTTCCAGTGGTCATACATGGGCAGCACCTTGGAGGTGGGCACGGCGATGACCTTGCCGTCCACGCCGGCCTCGTCTTCCATCATCAGGATGCCCAGCGGGCGGCAGGGCACGACAACACCGGGGAACAGGGGGTAAGGCGTGATCACCAGCACATCCACCGGGTCGCCGTCGCCCGACAGCGTCTGCGGCACGTAGCCGTAGTTCGTGGGGTAGTGCATGGCCGTGGTCATGAAACGGTCCACGAAAATGGCGCCCGATTCCTTGTCCACTTCGTACTTGATCGGGTCGGCGTTCATCGGGATTTCGATGACGACATTGAAGGCGTCGGGGACGTTCTTGCCTGGGGGGACGTTGTTGAGGGACATGTCTTTGGATAGTGGTTTGAAAACGATAACCCGCGAGGCATCCGGCGCTGACGCAGCGCAATGAAGCGTCGGGATTAACCCTGATTTTAGGCGCACGCCCCTTTCTGCCCGCTTGCAAACCGGCGTTTGCCTGTAAATTGGGCCCGTTGGCCAATCGACTCCTGCCGCGAAATGCCCAGGGAGCACGAGGAAGCAACGCAACGGAAGCACCACCGTCCCGCGTTGTGATGTTTCCTTCCGTGCAACTGAATATTTCAAGGAGTGACGAATGGCTGGAAATACAGCGCTGACTGCCCCTCTGATACTGGCTCTGGTTTGCGGATTGATTGCGGTGGCCTATGGCATCTGGGCCCGGGGATGGATCCTGGCCAAGGACCCCGGCAACGCCCGCATGCAGGAGATCGCCGCCGCCATCCAGGCCGGCGCCGCCGCCTACCTCGCCCGCCAGTACAAGACCATCGCCATCGTCGGCGTGGTGCTGGCGGTTCTCATCGGCATCTTTCTGGACGGCACCACGGCCGTGGGCTTCGTGGTGGGCGCGGTGCTCTCGGGCGCCTGCGGCTTCATCGGCATGAACGTGTCGGTGCGCGCCAATGTGCGCACGGCGCAGGCCGCCACACACGGCATCGGCCCGGCGCTGGACGTGGCGTTCCGTGGCGGCGCCATCACCGGCATGCTGGTGGTGGGGCTGGGGCTGCTGGGCGTCACGGGCTTTTACTGGTTCCTGGCGGGCAACGGCAACCTCACGCCCACGGCCAACCTGGCCAATCTGCTCAACCCGCTGATCGGCTTTGCGTTCGGCTCGTCGCTGATCTCGATCTTCGCGCGGCTCGGTGGCGGCATCTTCACCAAGGGCGCCGACGTGGGCGCCGATCTGGTGGGCAAGGTGGAGGCCGGCATCCCTGAAGACGACCCGCGCAACCCCGCCGTGATCGCCGACAACGTGGGCGACAACGTGGGCGACTGCGCCGGCATGGCGGCCGACCTGTTCGAGACTTATGCGGTGACGCTGATCGCCACCATGGTGCTGGGTGCGCTGCTGGTGGCGGCAGCCCCGGTCAATGCGGTGGTGTACCCGCTGGCGCTGGGCGCCGTGTCCATCGTGGCGTCGATCATCGGCTGCTTCTTCGTCAAGGCCTCGCCCGGCATGAAGAACGTGATGCCCGCGCTGTACAAGGGCCTGGCGATCGCGGGCGTGCTGTCGCTCATCGCCTTCTACTTCGTCACGATGTGGATCATGCCGGACAACGCCATCATGGCCAGCGGCAGCCAGATGCGCCTGTTTGGCGCCTGCTTCACCGGGCTGGCGCTGACGGCTGCGCTGGTCTGGATCACTGAGTTCTACACCGGCACGCAGTATTCGCCCGTGCAGCACATCGCGCAGGCCTCGACCACCGGGCACGGCACCAACATCATCGCGGGCCTGGGCGTGTCGATGCGATCCACCGCCTGGCCGGTGATCTTCGTGTGCCTGGCCATCCTCTCGGCCTACCAGCTCGCGGGCCTGTACGGCATTGCGGTGGCGGCCATGTCCATGCTGTCCATGGCGGGCATCGTGGTGGCGCTGGACGCCTACGGCCCCATCACCGACAACGCCGGCGGCATCGCCGAGATGGCAGAGCTGCCCAGCAGCGTGCGCGACATCACCGACCCGCTGGACGCCGTGGGCAACACCACCAAGGCCGTGACCAAGGGCTATGCGATCGGCTCGGCCGGCCTGGCCGCGCTGGTGCTGTTCGCCGACTACACGCACAAGCTGGAGAGCTACGGCCGCGCCATCACGTTCGACCTGTCCGACCCGCTGGTCATCATCGGCCTGTTCATCGGCGGCCTGATCCCCTACCTGTTCGGCGCCATGGCCATGGAGGCCGTGGGCCGCGCGGCCGGCGCCGTGGTGGTGGAGGTGCGCCGCCAGTTCAACACCATCCCCGGCATCATGGACGGCACAGGCAAGCCCGAGTACGGCAAGGCCGTGGACATGCTGACCACCGCCGCCATCAAGGAGATGGTGATCCCCAGCCTGCTGCCCGTGGTCGTGCCCATCGTGGTGGGCCTGCTGCTGGGGCCCAAGGCGCTGGGCGGCTTGCTCATGGGCACCATCGTCACCGGCCTGTTCGTGGCCATCAGCATGTGCACCGGCGGTGGCGCCTGGGACAATGCCAAGAAATACATCGAGGACGGCCACCACGGCGGCAAGGGCAGCGAGGCCCACAAGGCCGCCGTGACCGGTGATACCGTGGGCGACCCCTACAAGGACACCGCCGGCCCGGCCATCAACCCGCTGATCAAGATCATCAACATCGTGGCGCTGCTGATCGTGCCGCTGGTGGTCAAGTTCCACGGCGGGTAGGTCGCCCGCGCCAGGCAGTCACCAGGCCTGACCCGCCTGGAATAGAGGGCAACCAGGGGCTTCGGCCCCTTTTTGCCGCGTACCATGATGGCTACCGGTATCTCTTCAGAGAAGATGGCCTTGAAACACACCGCATCGTCCGCCCCTGCCCCCTCCGACAGCCACGCCTCGCCGTACCAGCGCATCGTGCACGGCGTGGTGGCGGAGTCCAGGCACCTGATGGAGCGCGTCGCCGAGGCCGCGCGCATGTCCCTGCAGGCGCGCCTGGACACCGCCCGCACCCCCGGCGAGCACCATGCCATGCTGGAAGCACGGCAGCAGCTCTCGCGGCTGGCCTTCGTGATGAGCGAGCGCTATCCCGACGCGCTGCGCAAGGCGCTCGACCAGGAAACCACGCGCAAGGACGAAAAATCCTCGCGCTCCCTGTTCACCGTCCATTTCGATGAACTCGAACTGATGGACGAGTCGCAGATCAGCGAAAGCGTCGAGCGTGCCCGTGCCCGCCAGGTCCTGATCTCCGCCGTCGAGGGGCCGCTGGCCGACCTGGACGCCCTGGTGTGCGCAGCGCAGGGGCTGCCGAAAGTGCTGCCCGACCAGAACCCCCTGCGCCCCGAGGTCTTCCTGCAGGCGCTGCAGGCCGTGGTGTCGCAGATGCAGGTCACGGACCAGGTGCGGCACGACTGGATGGGGCACCTGGCGCAGGCGCTGGGTACAGAGCTGCGCGGGCTGTACCTCGCCCAGACCGCGCAGCTGCGGCAAAGCGGCGTGCAGCCCGTGGGCTACGCCATGCGCCAGGCCGACGGCCAGGTCGTCTATGTCGCGCCAGCCGAGGGCGGCGCGTCCCCCGGCTTCGCCGCCGACACCGACCTGTCCGCCTCGGGGGGGGCCGCCGACCCGCTGCTCACGCTCGACCGCCTGCGCCGGCTCCTGCTGGGCGAACTCAGCGACAAGCCCGCCCCGGTACCGGAACACGGGCCTGCGCCCCAGGAAAACTTCGCCGAGCGGTTCGCGCGCGAGTTCGAGAACCCCGACCAGCTTCCGGCGCTCGATCCACCCCCCACGGATTTCGCCATCACCGTGCCCGCCGCCTTCGAGGCACTGCAGGAGATGAACCAGGTCGGCCACATGATGGAGCGCCTGGGAAACCAGCGCCCTCCGGCAGGCGGCGGCGAGGGAGCGAGCTCCGCGGCCACGCCGCGCCGGCACGCCAGCGGGCTCGGTCAGGCCCTGAGCATGGAGGTGGTCGCGCTGATGGTGGACAACATCGCGCGCGACAGCCGGCTGCTGTGGCCCGTGCAGCAGTTCGTGCGGGCGCTGGAGCCCGCGCTGATGCAGCTGGCGCTGGCCGACCCCCGTTTCTTCAGCCACAAGGAGCATTCCGCGCGCCGCCTGCTGCAGGACATCACCGACCGCAGCCTCGCCTTCAACAGCACCGAGGCGCCCGGTTTCCAGAGCTTCATGCGGTCGCTCATGAACATTGCGGGCCCGCTGGCCACGGCCACCATCGAGGGCCCCCACGATTTCGAGCAGGTGCTGCAGCAGCTGCACGCCAAATGGGAGCAGAGGGAGCAGGCGGGCAAGCAGGAGCGCTTGCGCGCCATCGAGGCGCTGCAGCACGCTGAGCAGCGCCACCTCCTGGCGACCAAGATATCGCGCGACATCTGGCTGCTGCCCGACATCGGCAAGGTTCCCGACGCCATCTCCCGATTCCTGCTCGGCCCCTGGGCCAAGGTCATGGCCGAGGCGCGCCTGGCCGACAAGACCGGCAGCACCGACCCGGGCCGCTACCAGGAAGTGGTGGACGCGCTCATCTGGAGCGCGCAGCCCGAGCTGACGCGCATGAACACGGGCCAGCTCGCGCGCCTGCTTCCCAAGCTGCTGGCCAAGCTGCGCGAGGGGCTGGTGTCCATCGACTACCCCCCGGACCGGACCGAGGCCGTCTTCGCTCTGCTGATGCAGCTGCACCAGCAGGCCTTCAAGCCCACGCCGAGGCCGGCCGCTGCGCCGCCCGCGCCCTGCGCACCGCCCGCCGAGGCGAAGGCGGCGGCGCCAGCGCAGCCCGCCCCCCTCGAGGACGAAGAGCCCTGGGTCGCGCCCTCCGAAGCCAGGGAGTCGGGCTTCATGGAATCCTCGCAGTCTCCCGAGTCCGAGAGGCCGGAGCCCGTGCCGGCGCCCGAGGCGGGCGAGGCGCCGGGCATCCCCCCGCTGGCCATCGGCAGCTGGGTGAACCTGCTGGTCGCAGGCAAGTGGGAGCGGACCCAGCTGTCGTGGATCGGCTCGAACGGAACCTTCTTCCTTTTCACCAGCGCCTCCGGCCACACCCAGTCGATGACCCTGCGGCTGGTGGACCGGCTCATCCAGCAAGGCGCCCTGCACGTGCTCTCCCAGCAGACCGTGGTGGACGGCGCGCTGGATGCCGTGGCACAGATCGCCATGCGCAACAGCGTGGAGAGCAGGCTCTGATCCGCTCCTGAATCAAGAGCAGCCAACGCATATTTCACAAGCGCTGAGGGCTTTCTTGCCTGCCACCGCGCGGCGAGCCGCGCCGTCCGGCCGCCCAAGGTCCCAAATATCGTGGCACGGCCTATCGTTCCCCTGATGGTCAAACGCCACGGCGGGTGATAGGCTCTCCACGTCCAGTCCAAGGCTTTGCGACATTCGAGAGATCGAGGGGATTTGTCAGGGCCTTAGCCCGCTTCGGCGGGCTTTTTTACGCCGGTGCCGCTCCAGCAGGCCTTTTTACACAGCCTCCCGCGCGGCGGGCAACGCAAGCACCACCCGCAGGCCACCCAGGTCGGCCGGCTCCAGGTCCAGCCGCCCGCCGTAGATGGCCGCCAGGTCCTGCACGATGGCAAGGCCCAGCCCCGTGCCTGGCACCGTCTCGTCCAGCCGCACACCACGTTCCACAGCCTGTGCACGCTGCGCGGCACCGATGCCGGGGCCGTCATCCTCGACACTGACCACAACCTGTGGCTGCCGCCCGCCGAGGGCCTGCGCCCGCAGCCGCACGGTGGACTGCGCCCATTTGCAGGCGTTGTCCAACAGGTTGCCCAGCATTTCCTGCAGATCCTGCGCCTCGCCTGCAAAGAACAGCGGAGCATCGGGCAACGCTACCCTGATGTCCAGGCCCCTCCCGGCATGCACCTTGTTCATGACACGCACCAGTCCGCCCACCACCGGCTCCAGCGCCGTGCGCTGGCCGGGCAGGCGCGCCGATGCGGCCAAGCGTGACCGTGCCAGGTGCCAGTCGATGTGGCGCCGCGCGACCCGCACCTGGTCGTGCACCAGCGCCGCCAGCGCGCCCCCATCATCGGATGGTGGAGCGCGCGCCGCGTTCTCCAGCACGGTCAGCGGTGTTTTCAAGGCGTGCGCCAGATTGCCCGCCTGGGTGCGCGCGCGTTCCACCACCTCGGCGTTGCGGCCCAGAACGGCGTTGAAGTCATCCACCAGCGGCTGCACCTCGACAGGGAATGCGCCCTGCAGCTGGGTGGCCCGCGCCTGCTGCACATCCAGCAAACCCCGCTGCAGCGCCCGCAAGGGCTTGAGCCCCACCGCCACCTGGGCCCAGGCGGCCGCTGCCAGCAGCACCAGCAGCGCCGCCAGCGACAGCGCCAGCACGCGCGTGAAGCGCGCGGTGGCCGCCTGCGTGGCCTGCAGATCGGCCGCCACGATCAGGCGCCAGCGCGCCGTTTCCGCGCCCTCGGCACGCACCGAGCGCTCCAGCACCAGCAACGGCGCGCCCTGCGGGCCAGCCACTTCATGCACATGCACGGCGCCATCGGTCAGCGCATCCACCTGCAAGGCCAGGCTGGTGTCCCACAACGAGCGCGAACGCAGCACCCCGGCACGGCCGTGTCCATCGGGGGCCATGGCGTCCACCTGCCAGTACAGGCCGGAATAGGGTTTGAGCCAGCGCGGGTCCGACAGCGCCTGCGCAGCGATCGCCGGCCGGCCCTGGGCATCAAACTCCAGGCGCGCCGTGACCTGGTCCAGCTGCTGCAGGAGGGCCGCCTCGAACTGGCGCTGCACATGCTCGCGGAACAGCCCGCTGAGCACCACGCCAGCCAGCACCACGGCCACCGCCACCCCCGCGACCGTCACGGCCAGCAGCCGAAACCGCAGGGAGCGCGACCAGTGCAGACCGCTCCAGCTCATGGCGGCACCAGGCGGTAGCCCATGCCACGCACCGTCTCGATACGCGCAGCGTGGACCGACAGCGAATGCAGCTTTTTTCGCAAGCGCCCGACAAAGACTTCGATGGTGTTGGAGTCCCGGTCAAAGTCCTGTGCGTAGATGTGTTCGGTCAGCTCGGCGCGCGATACCAGCACGCCGGGCCGGTGCATGAGGTAGGCGAGCACCTTGTACTCATGCGCCGTCAGCGCCACGGGCTGGCCCGCGCAGGTCACACGGCCACTGCGGGTGTCCAGCGACCAGTCGCCACACTGCAGCACCGCCGACGCCAGCCCGCTGGCGCGGCGGATGAGTGCGCGCAGGCGCGCCAGCAGTTCTTCCTGGTGAAATGGTTTGGTCAGGTAGTCATCGGCACCGGCGTCGATACCCGCCACCTTTTCGTGCCAGTTGTCCCGCGCGGTGAGGATCAGCACCGGCATGTTGCGCCCCTCGGCCCGCCAGCGCTTGAGCACCGTGAGCCCGTCCACCACCGGCAGGCCCAGGTCCAGCACCACGGCATCCACCGCCTCGGTGTCGCCCAGAAACTGCGCGTCGCGCCCGTTGTCGGCTTCGTCCACGGTGTAGCCAGCGCCGTGCAGCGCCGTGCGCAGCTGGGCGCGCAGCAGCGTGTCGTCTTCTACCAGGAGGATGCGCATGGATGGCTAATTGCGAGGCCGCTCTTGCCGATGCTCTCGGCCGGTGCGTTGATCGTCGCGCGATTTGATGCGCAATACCTCGGCCGTGCGCGCATCCAGCTTGACCTTGGTCAACTGCCCCGCAGGTGTGAGCAGCTTGATCTCGTAAATCCAGCGATCCCGCTCCTGCTCCAGCTCCACTTCCAGCACCTGACCGGGCACTTCGCGCTGCAGGCGCTCCAGCACTGCGGGCAAGGGCAGCACCTGGCCTGCCTGCACGGCCTGCCGGGCGCGGTCATGGTCGTCATGGCCGCTGGCCGCAGCGGACGGCGCGACCAACGCCGTGCCCCACAGCGCCCACGCAGCCACCGCCAGGCGTGCGGCGTGGCGGCGAGTGGGTGTGCGGCAGCTCGTCGAAAACATGGGCCATTGTCCTGCGCAGTTTCTGAACGGCCGATGAACGGCTCTTTCACGCGCCGTTCAGGCCGCCGTTTCAACAATGGCAACACACGAAGACACTCAAAAGGACCCCACGATGACAACCGTTCGCCACCTGGCACTTGCAGCACTGTTTGCTTGGACAGTAGCCAGCCCGAGCCACGCCGCAGACACCACCGCCGCCCAGCAGCTCGCCCACTGGAGCGCACAGGCCGGCAGTCCGGGCAACGCCGACAAGGGCCAAGTGCTCTTCACCACCCGCCACGGCGGCGAGTGGTCCTGCGCCTCGTGCCACGGCACGCCGCCCACCGCGCAAGGCAAACACGCCAGCACTGGCAAATCGATTGCGCCCTTGGCCCCGGCGTTCAACCCCAAGGCCTTCACCGACACCGCCAAGGTCGAAAAATGGTTTCGCCGCAATTGCAACGACGTGCTGAGCCGCGAATGCACAGCCGTCGAAAAAGCCGATGTGCTGGCCTACCTCAGCGCCCTCAAGCCTTGAACTGCAGCACCATGAAAAAACTTTCCCACCTCGGCCCCGCTACCATGGCCGCCGTCCTCTGCGTGCTCACCACGATGACGCTGTCCGACGCCCATGCAGACAGAGGGCGCGCAGTGCCCCGCAACGTGCCCAGTGCCTACACGCAGGAATGCGCCGCCTGCCACACCGCCTACCCGCCCGGCCTGCTGCCCGCTGCGTCGTGGAACCGCGTGATGACGGGCCTGCACAAGCACTACGGCACCGACGCATCGCTCGACGCAGCCACCGTGCGCCAGCTCAACCAGTGGCTGCAGGCCCACGCAGGCACCTACAAGCGCGTGAACGAGGAGCTGCCCGCAGATCGCATCACCCGCTCGGCCTGGTTTGAACGCAAGCACCGAAAGATAGAACCCGCCACCTGGAAGCTCGCTAGCGTGAAAAGCGCCGCCAACTGCGCGGCCTGCCACACGGGCGCGGACCAGGGGCAGTTTGACGACCACGACCTGCGCATGCCCGCAGGGCTGGATGCCCGTTCGCGTCGCGCCTGGAACGACTGACCGCCACGCACAGCCCACCTCTGGAGCCCCACAAGGAGAACACGATGAACAACACTCCCACCCTTCATCCCGCCGATGCCACGGCGCAACCCCCCCCTCCAAGGCCCCCAGCCGCAGGGTGACAGATGCGCCCACGCGCATGTTCCACTGGCTGTTTGCACTGTGCTTTGCGGGGGCCTACGCCACGGCCGACGGCGAGCACTGGCGGCTGCTGCACGTGACACTGGGCTACACCATGGCGGGGCTGCTGGGCTTTCGCTTGCTGTACGGCATCTTCGGGCCGCGCACCTCGGGCCTGGGCCTGCTGTGGCGCAAGCTGGCGGGGGCGCCCGCATGGCTGCGCGCCCTGCCCCAGGCTCCATCGGTCACGCAGATCAACTGGCGCCAGGGTCAGAACCTGCTGATGGCGCTGGCCATCGTGTTGCTGCTGGCGCTGGTGGTGCCCCTCACGCTCAGTGGCTACGCCACGTACAACGACTGGGGCACTGCGCTGGGTGGCCACTGGATGGGAGAAGTGATGGAAGAGGTGCATGAGTTCTTCGGCAACGCCCTGCTGTTTGTGGTGCTGGCCCACATCGCGCTGATTGCAGGCTTGAGCGTGCTGTGCCGCAAGAACCAGGCGCTGCCCATGCTCACCGGCCGGGTGGAGGGCAAGGGGCCGGATCTGGTCCCGAAGAACCGCACCTGGCTCGCAGCCCTGCTGCTGATCGCGACACTGGCCTTCGGTGCCTGGCAGTGGCAGCAATCGCCCAGCGGCTGGGTTGCCAGCGGCATATCAGCCGAACGCCAACGGCACCACGATGACGACTGAGTCATAGCCACCGACCACGAAGGAAACACCCCATGAAAATCTATATGTGTGCCGTTTGCGGCTGGATCTACGACGAGGCTGCGGGCCTGCCCGACCACGGGATCGCGCCGCCCGGCACCCTCTGGGCGAACGTGCCCGCCGACTGGCGCTGCCCGGAGTGCAATGTCGGCAAGGCAGACTTTGTGATGTGCGAGGTGTGAGGAAGGAACACCGGGCGCAGCGCACTGCGCTGCATCAGGGCTGCAGACACCAGCGCGCGGTATAACGGTTGCACCGTTGCGACCCTCCTTGCAACGCAGCTTCACGGTCCACATGCCCACTACCGACTCCACTACCGGCCTCGACCCAGCCGTTGCCGCCCGGCGCCTGCGCGAGGAAGGCCCCAACGAACTGGGCATCAGCCAGCGCCGCACGCTGCGCGACATGGCCTGGGACGTGGTCACGGAGCCCATGTTCCTGCTGTTGCTGGGCGCAGGCGCCATCTACCTCGCGATGGGCGATGCGCACGAGGCGCTGATCCTGCTGGGCTTTGTGGTCATCATCATGGCGATCACGGTGCTGCAGGAGCGCCGCACCGACAACGCGCTGAATGCCTTGCGCGACCTCTCCAGCCCCCGCGCGCTGGCGTTGCGCGGCGGCACCCTGGTGCGCATTGCGGGCCGCGACGTGGTGCGCGAAGACCTGCTGATGGTTGCCGAGGGCGACCGCATACCGGCCGACGGCACGCTGCTGCAGGCCCACGAGCTGGCCGCCAACGAGTCGATGCTGACCGGTGAATCCGAGCCCGTGGCCAAGCAAACTGCCGACAAGGTGTTTGCGGGCACGCTGGTGGTCGGCGGCCAGGGCCTGGTTCGGGTCACGGCCGTGGGGCGCCACACCGAGCTGGGGCGCATTGGCCAGTCGCTCGACACCATTGCGCTGCAGGCCTCGCCGCTGCGCGAGGAAATGGCGCGACTCACGCACAAGCTGGTGCTCATCGGGCTGTCGCTGTGCGCGCTGCTGGTGGCCCTGTTCTGGGCGCTGCGCGGCGACGCGCTGCAGGCCGTGCTGGCGGGTATCACGCTGGCCATGGGCATCCTGCCGCAAGAGCTGCCCGTGATCATGATCGTCTTCCTCGCCCTGGCCGCGCGGCGGCTGGCGGCACAGCAGGTGCTGACGCGGCGGCTCAACGCTATCGAGACGCTGGGGCAGACCACCGTGCTGTGCGTGGACAAGACCGGCACCCTCACGCAAAACCGCATGGCCGTGGCGGCGCTGTGCATCGCAGGCCAAGAGCTGGATGTACAGAACCTGCGCGCAGCAGCAGGCGGCACGGCGCTGCCGGAGGCTTTCCACGAACTGCTGGAATACGCCGTGCTGGCCAGCGAGATCGAACCGCACGATCCGATGGAGCAGGCCTTTCACCGCATGGCGGGCGACCATCTGCTGGGCACTGATCATTTGCACCCCACATGGTCGCTGGCGCGCGAATACGAGCTGTCGCCCCGGCTGCTGGCCATGAGCCACCTGTGGCGCGACGGCACCTCGGCGCACGACACCGTGGCCACCAAGGGCGCGCCCGAAGCCGTGGCGGACCTCTGCCATCTGCCCGACGCCGAACGCGCCGCCGTCAGCGCCCAGGCCGCCCGCCTGGCCGACCGGGGCCTGCGGGTACTGGGCGTGGCCAAGGCCCGGCACCGCGCACAAGACACCTGGCCTGACATTCAGCACGACTTTGACTTTGAGTGGCTGGGCCTGGTGGCTCTGGCCGACCCGCTGCGCCCCGAGGTGCCCCAGGCCGTCGCGCAATGCCGCCAGGCGGGTATCCGCGTGGTGATGATCACCGGCGACCACCCTCGCACCGCCCGCGCCATTGCGGCCCAGGCGGGCATCGCCCATGAGAGCGTGGTCACCGGCGATGAGCTGGCCCAGATGCCGCCACAGGTACTGGCCGACAAGGTACGGCAGGTCAGTGTGTTTGCCCGCATCAAGCCGCACCAGAAACTGGCGCTGGTCGAAGCCCTCAAGGCCCAGGGCGAGGTGGTGGCCATGACGGGCGACGGTGTGAACGACGCCCCGGCCCTCAAGGCCGCCCACATCGGCATCGCCATGGGACAGCGCGGCACCGACGTGGCGCGCGAGGCCGCAGCCCTGGTGCTGCTGCACGACGATTTCGCAGCCATCGTGTTGGCGATTCGTCGGGGGCGGCAGACCTTTGCCAACCTGCGCCAGGCCATGGTCTACACGCTGGCGGTGCACGTGCCCATCATTGGCCTGGCGCTGCTGCCGGTGCTGCTCGGGCTGCCGCTGGTGCTGGCGCCGCTGCACATCGCGTTTCTGGAACTGGTCATCGACCCGGCCTGCTCGATCGTGTTCGAGGCCGAGGAAGGCGCTGCCGATCTCATGCAGCAGCCGCCGCGCGGGGCTGGCGAGCCCCTGCTCTCGGCACGCCACTTCCTGCTGAGCATGTTGCAAGGCAGCGTGGTGACCGCCGCCGTGGTGGGCCCGTATGCCTGGCTCCTGGGCCAGCCGGCACATGCCGCCACTGCCAGCACGGCCGCATTCGTGGTGCTGGTGGCTGCGAACGCAGCGCTCATCCTGCCCAGCCGCGGCAGCGACACCCCCGGCATCTTGGGCTGGCGCAGCCTGTGGGCGGGCCTCACCCCCGTCAGCCTGTGGGTGTCGGGGGGCACGCTGGCGGCGCTGACCGCGATCACCACCGTGCCGGGGCTGGCCAGCGCTTTCAAGTTTGCGCCGCTATCGCCCCCGCACTGGTTCATGGCGCTGCTGGCCGGGCTGGCGCTGACGGCAGTGTTTGCGGCCAACAAGCGGTGGCTGCAGCCCGCGACACTGGAGCACAATCACCCGCCTGCTTGACACACCGCCGCACGCCATGCCCATCGCTCTGGAATCAATCGACCACGTCGTCCTCACCGTTGCCAGCATCGACAAGACCATTGCGTTTTATGAGCGCGTGCTGGGCATGATCGCGCGGGAGTTCAAGCCCCGGCGGTACGCGCTGCACTTCGGCGCGCAAAAGATCAACCTGCACGAAGTAGGCACGGTGGTGGACCCCAATGTGCGCCATGCCACTGCGGGCTCGGGCGACCTGTGTTTTCTCACCAGGATGCCGCTTGACGATGTCATCGCGCACCTGCAGGCCGAAGGCGTCGCCATCGTGCAAGGCCCGGTGGGTGCAACGGGCGCACGCCACAGGCTGCGCTCGGTCTATATCTACGACCCGGATGAAAACCTGATCGAGATTGCCAACGAGGTGTGACCGGCTCGCGGCGCGGGCTGCGGCACCCGTGCCGACAACACGCTCAGAACTCCGCCGAAATCGCGGCCCGCAGCAACGCTGCGGCGGGCTCCACCAGCTCCTGCAACTGGCCCGCCCGCTCCTGCTCGATCGCCTGCAGGACCATCTCGTTGATGCCGCCCACGACCGCCATGGCCATGGTGGGCTGCAGCGGCGTCTTGCGCAGGCGCTCGCCCGGGCGGTTGTTCACCACGTCCAGCATCAGGTCGGCCAGTTGCTGGTTGGCGCGCCGCCGCGCTCCCAGGCCCGGGGCGCCCAGGCCCAGGATCTCGATGAACAGCGTGCGCAGCAGCACCGGGTTGCGCGTGAGCACGCCGAAGTACGCACCCATCGCCTGCTCCACCTGCGCCTGCCAGTCGCTGTGCGGGTCGATCGCCGCGCGCAGCACCGCGATCGCATTGCCGCTGGCCACCTCGTACAGAGCGATCAGGCACTCGGCCTTGTCGGCGAAGTTCTCGTAGAACGTGCGGCGCGACACGCTGGCCTCGCGCACGATGTCGGCGATGGTGGTGTCGGCATAGCCTTTGGAGGCCACCGCGCGGGCCATGCCCTCGAGCAGGCGGGCGCGGGGCTCGGGGGCCGGGGCGGAGGGGGCGGCGTCAGGGGTTGGCATGCGGATGGGGGCAGGAATCACAGCGGGTACTTGACAGTACCACACCCGGCAGGCATGATCCAGATCATTGGTACTTACCAGTACCAACCCTGTTCCCCGGCCTTCCCAAGGAATGTTTTCCATGACCGAACTTGTTGTCCGCCGCCTGCTGATCGACCTTGAAACCCCGTTCGAGCGCCACTGGTGCGGGGGGGATGCGTTTCGCTCGGCGTTCTTCAATGCGCTGTCGATGAGCTTTCCGGTGGGCGAGCAGTTCTTCATCGACGCCGTGAAGGACGGCCACAAGGCCCTGCCGCCCGAACAGCATGCGCGGTTCGCGGACGAAGTGCACGGCTTCATCGGCCAGGAGGCCACGCACCGCCGCATCCACGCGCTGTTCAACGGCCACCTGGAAAAGCAGGGCCTGGTCAACGAGTGGGCTCCCCGCGCGCGGGAGCGCATGAAGCTTTTCGCCCATGCCGATCCGCGCCACCCGCTGGCCGTGACCGCCGCCAACGAGCACTTCACCGCCCTGCTGGCCGAATGGCTGCTGGCGCACCCCGAAACGCTCGCCGGCGCCGAGCCGCGCCTGGCCACGATGTGGCAATGGCACTGCGCCGAAGAATCGGAGCACCGGAACACGGCCTTCGACCTGTACCAGGCCCTGGGCGGCAACCACGAATGGCGCATCACCTGGTTTCGCCGCATCACCCTGGTGTTCCTGGGCGATGTGCTGCGCCAGACCCTGGGCAACCTGCGCCGCGACGGCACGCTGTGGAAGTGGAGCACCTGGGCCAGCGCCGCCGGCACGCTGCTTGGCAAGGGCGGCCTCGTGCGCGAGACGTGGCGGCCCTGGCGCGAATACCTGCGGCGCGACTTCCACCCCGGCCAGCACGGCAGCGACCTGTCCGCGCGCTGGCTGGCCGAACACAGCGACGCCTTCACCCCCGTGGGCGCGCGCTGATGCCGGCAACGGACCACCGCGCACCGCCCCTTTGACCCGCAAGCCCCGTGCTGCTACAAACCAACCACCTGCCCTGCACCGCGCGGCCTGCCCCCGGCCACCGGGGCAGGCGCTGACCACGACGAGCTGAAACATGACATCCAACAGAACGCACCGGCGCAAGAGCCGGGCAGGCGAAGCTTTGCTGTGCCTGATCGCCACCGTCCCCTTCGCGCTTGCCGCCGGGGCCGCACATGCGCAACCCATGGCGTTCGACGCCGCGCTGCAGCAGCTCGGCCAGCGCTCCGACCAGCTTGCCGCCTCGAAAAGCGCCATCGAGAGCGCACGGCTGCGCCGCGATGCGATGCAGCGCCTGGGCGGCCCGGTGGTCAACCTCACCGGCGCGGCCTATGCCTACAACGCCAACCTGGATGTGGACCTGAACCCGCTCAACCGCGTGCTGCCCGGCGTGCTGTCGCAGCTGCCGCCACAGCTGGCGGCCCCACTGGCGCAGCTGCCACACCTGCCGTCGAGCTACACGCTCAACCGCCACAAGAGCGACACCACCAGCTCCGTCTCGGCCGTCTGGCCGATCTACATGGGGGGCGCCAGCCAGGCGGCGCGCGGCCTGCTCGATGCGCAGACCCACGAGGCCGAGGCCGACGCCGCCAGGACGGGCCATGAAGCGACCACGCTGCTGGTGCAGCGCTACTTCGGCACCCAGCTGGCCGAGCGGGCGGCCGCGCTGCGCGAGGCGGCCCTGGCCACCATCGAGCAGCACGACGCGGCCGCGCAGAAGATGCTGGACGCTGGCGTGATCGCCCGCGTGGAGCGCCTGCAGGCCCGCTCCGCCCTGGAAGAGGCCCGCCGCAACGCCCGCAAGGCGCGCGACGATGCCGAGCTGGCCGCCACCGCCCTCACCCGCACGCTCAAGGCCAGCGAGCGCGTGACGCCCACCAGCCCGCTGTTCGTGCTGAACGGGCCGCTCGAGCCCCTGCCGCAGTTCATCGACACCGCGCTCGCGCGCCACCCGGGCCTGTCCAAGGTGGCCGCCAAGAAGGAGCAGGCCACGCAGCTGCACGCCGCGCAGGAGGCACTGCGCAAGCCCCAGGTGTTCGCCTTCGGCCAGCGCCAGCTCAAGACCGGCAAGGAGGCCGACTGGGTGGCGGGCGTGGGCGTGCGCTGGACGCTGTGGGATTCGATCGACCGCAATGCGCTGGCCGAGTCGTCCAACCGCCAGATCGAGCAGGCCGAGCGCACCGGCGCGCAGGCGCAGAACGACATCGCCCTGCTGGTGGAAAAGCGCTGGCTGGGCGTGGAGCAGGCCCGCCGCCAGTTCCTGGCCATGGCCCCCAGCCTGGAACTGGCCGACGAGGTGCTGCGCCTGCGCGCTGCGGGCCTGAAGGCCGGCACCAGCACCACGCTGGACCTGATCGACGCGCAAGTGAACCAGGCCAAGGCCCAGACCGAACGCGCCCAGGCGGCGCATGACTACGTGAAGGCCCTGGCCGACCTGCTGGAGAGCTGCGGCCTGTCGGAAGACTTTGGCAACTACATGGCGCGCGCCGATGCGGTGCGGCTGGAATGAACGAAGGCGAAACGAACGAAGGCGAATGACATGAGCAACAGCAAGAACAACAGCAAGAAGGCCGCCGTGATCGGCACCGTGGCCGTCGTGGCCGTGGCCGGTTTCGTGGGCTTTGGCCTGTGGAAGGCCTCGCAGCCCGCACCCGAGCTTTTCCAGGGCCAGATGGAGGCCCAGGAGGCCGACATCGCTCCCAAGGTGACCGCGCGCATCGCGCAGATCCTGGTGAAGGAAGGCGACCAGATCGCCGTGGGCGCGCCGCTGATCCGCATGGACAGCCCCGAGGTCAAGGCCAAGCTGGCCCAGGCCACCGCCGCGCAGGAGGCCGCCCAGGCCGTGGCCGACAAGGCCCAGCACGGCGCCCGCCCGCAGGAAATCGAAATGGCCCGGCTGAACTGGCAGCGCGCCGTGGCCGCCGCCGACCTGGCCGAGTCCTCCTTCAAGCGCGTGGACGGCCTGGCCCGCGAGGGCCTGGTGGCCGCGCAAAAGCGTGACGAGGCCGAGGCCAACTTCAAGGCATCGCGCGACCAGGCGCTGGCCGCCAGGGCCCAGTACGACCTGGCCCGCGCCGGCGCCCGCCCCGAGGACCGCTCGGCCGCCAGCGCCCAGGCGCGCCAGGTCGCGGGCGTGGTGGCCGAGGTCGAGGCCGCCCAGGCCGAGACCGAGCTCAAGAGCCCCGTGGCGGGCGAAGTGGCCAAGGTGCTGGCCCGCACCGGCGAACTCTCTCCCCAGGGCGTGGCCGTGGTCACCGTGGTGGACCTCAAGGACCAGTGGGTGGTGCTGAACGTGCGCGAGGACCGCCTGCAGCGCTTTGCCATCGGCAGCGAGTTCGACGCCACGCTGCCGGCCCTGGGCAACAAGGCGGTGAAGTTCAAGGTCTACCACACCGGCGCCCTGCCCGACTTCGCCACCTGGCGCGCCACGCGCGCGGGCCAGGGCTTCGACGCCCGCACCTTCGAGGTGCGCGCCCGCCCCGCCGCGCCCATCGAGGGCGCGCGCCCCGGCATGACGGTGCTGGTGCAGTGAAATGTACCGACACCCCCTGAGCGCCTGCGGCGCTTCCCCCCGGCTCTCGCAACGCTGTACGTTGCGGGCAGGGGAACGCAGCCCTCGCCGCGGGGCGGCCCTTGTCGGGCTGCCCTGGCTGGGCCGCGCGTCTTCCATGCCCTGCGATGGCCGTGAAGCGCAATGGATCATCGACGTAAAAATTGCCTTCAGCGCTTGATACATAAGCGCCAGCAGCTATGAATTCAATAGTAAACAGCTTTCGCCGCGAGGCCCGCCGCCTGGCGGCCGACCCCTGGGACCTGGCCATGGTCACCTGGGTGCCGCTGCTGGCCGTGGCGCTGCTGTGGTGGATCTTCTCGGCCGGCCTGCCGCGGCACCTGCCCGTGGGGGTGGTCGATGAGGACCACTCCAGCCTGTCGCGCCAGCTGGTGCGCATGCTCGACGCCACGCCGGGCGTGCGCATCGCGCAGAACCACGCCAACACGGCCGAGGCGGAGCGCGCGCTGCGCGCCCTCGAGGTCTATGCCGTCGTCACCATCCCGCGCGACTTCGCGCGCACCGTGAAGGAAGGCCGCGCAGCCCAGGTCACGCTGCTGCACAACGCGCAGATGGGCACGCATTCGGGCCTGCTGCAGCGCGACGTGCGCGCCGCCGTGGGCACGCTGTCGGCGGGCATCGAGATGGCCGCGCGCAACAAGCGCGGCGAAAGCGCGCAGGCCGTGCGCGTGAGCATGGAGCCCATCCACACGCAGCTGGTGGCGCTGTTCAACGTGTCGAGCAACTACGAGCAGTTCCTGGGCGCGGCGCTGATCCCCGCGCTGCTGCACATCCTGGCCATGACGGCCGGAGCCTGGACGGTGGGCCGCGAGCTGCGCGACCGCAGCCTGGGCGAGTGGCTGGGCACGGGCCGTTTCGTCCCTGTCGCAGGCGCCTTGCTGGGCAAGCTCGTGCTGCCCTGGGCCACCCTCACGCTGGTGGGCCTGCTGGCGCTGGCGGGCATCACCTGGGGCCGGGGCTGGCACCCGCCGGGCAGCCTGCCCTGGGTGGCCGCCGCGCTGGCGCTGCTGATGGCCGTGTCGGTGGCGGCGGGCGCGGCCCTGGCGGCCCTCACGCGCTCGCTGCGCACCGCGCTGTCGGGCGCGGGGTTCTTCGCGGCGCCGGCGTTCGCGTTCAGCGGCGTGGCGTTTCCCCTGGCGGGCATGCCCGCCAGCGCGCGCGCCTGGGCCGAGGCCATGCCGTTCACGCACTACATCCGGCTGCAGATCGAGCAGTTGCAGATGGGCGCGCCGCTGGCCACCAGCGTGTCCACCATGGCGGCGCTGCTCATCGCCACCGGCGTGCTCTGGCTCGTGGCCGCCATGGGGCTGAGCTTTGCCGCGGGCCAGCCCGCCAGTTGGGGAGGCCGCTGACATGCACGTCCACACGAACCCCGCCCCCCGGGGCCTGCTGCACGCCTGGCTGCTGGCGCTGGCCACCATGGCGCGCGACAAGGGCGTGCTGCTGCTGCTGATCGGCGCGCCCGTGCTCTACGGTTTCTTCTACCCCTGGTTCTATGCCGACGAGGTGCTCACCCGCGTGCCCGTGGCGGTGGTGGACATGGACCACAGCAGCCTGTCGCGCCAGATCACGCGCTTTGCCGACGCCGACCCGCGCATCGAGGTGCGCCTGGTCACGGGCAGCGAGCGCGAGGCGAAGGAGGCCCTGTGGCGCGGCGAGATCGAAGGCTATGCGCTGATCCCCGCCAACCTCAAGCGCAGCGTGGTGCGCGGCGAGAACGCGGTGGTCAGCATCGAGGCCAACGGTGCCTATGCGCTGCTCAACAAGGCCGTGCAGTACGGCTTCGCCGAGGCGGTGGGCACGGTGTCCGCCGGGGTCGAGATCCGCAAGCTGCAGGCCGGCGGCCAGAGCGCGCAGCAGGCCGCGGCCAGCCGCGCGCCGGTGCAGCTGCAGATGGTGGCGCTCTTCAATCCCATCGAGGGCTATGGCAGCTTCGTGGTGCCCGCCGTGGCGCTGCTGATCCTGCAGCAGACCCTGCTCATGGGCGCCGCCCTGCTCACCGGCACCTGGGTGGAGGCCGGCGAGCACCGCGCCAGCGCCACCACCTGGCTGGGCCGCCTGCTGGCGCTGAGCACGCTGGGCTGGGCCAGCGGGCTGTTCTACTTTGGCTGGATCTTCGTGCTGCACGGCTACCCGCGCGGCGGCAACCCGCTGGGCGCGCTGGCGCTCCTGGCCTGCTACGTGCCCGCCGTCGCCGCGCTGGGGTCGCTGCTGGGGCTGTGGTTCGGCAACCGCGAGCGCGCGCTGCAGGTACTGCTGTTCACCACGCTGCCCATCGCGTTCGTGGCCGGTTTCTCGTGGCCCGTGGAGGCCCTGCCCGAGCCGCTGCAGTGGCTGCGCTGGCTGCTGCCCAGCACCTCGGGCGTGCAGGCCTCGCTGCGGCTCAACCAGCTGGGCGCGCCGCTGTCGGCCGCCCTGCCCCACCTGTGCGCGCTGGTGGTGCTGTGCGCGGTGGCCACGGCGGCGCTGCTGTACAAGACCCGCCCCCGGCCCCTGCCAGCCGTCTGAGCACCACGCCGCGCCGGGCCCGCCGCCCTGCTCCCTCACCGCTCAACGGCGCGCGGGCAGCCCGGCCCACACGTCCATCGCCTGCCACTCCAGCGGCAGGCGGACATCCACGCCGTCGCGCGCGCCCCGCTCGCGCAGGTAGGCCATGGACACATCGAAGGCATCGAGCGGCGGGGGCATGGGCTGCATGGGCCGGCCCGGAGGCTGCCAGAAGTCGTCCCAGTGGATGGGAATGACGCGCCGGGCGCCCACGGCGGCGATCACCTCGGTCCACAGCGCGTCGCGGTAGCTCTCGGGCCGGGGCCCCAGCGCGCCGATGCCCTGCAGCACCACGTCGGCCTGCACGCCGCGCAGCGCGCCAGGCTCGAAGCCCGCGCTGCCCACGATGAGCAGCGTCCTGCCGCCATGCTCCACATGCAGGGCATAGCTTTGCCCCTCCTTGTAGTCGCTGGCACGCACCGGCGGGTGCAGCGGGGCGGTGACCTCGCCCCCCGTGAAGCCGGTGGGCGCATGGCGGCTGGCGAACAGCGTCGCCGTGAAGCGGCCAAAGCGCTGCGGCTCGCCCAGCTTCGCCACGCGGATCTGCGCCTCGGCCAGGCCCCAGCCGCGCCCCACGTTGGCCGTGGACTCGGAGCCCAGCAGCAGCGCACCCATGCGCCGCGCGACCTCGGGCGCATCCATGGCGTGGTCGTAGTGCGAATGCACGGGGATCACCGCCGCCAGCCTGCCCGTTTCGCCCGGCAGGCCGGCACGCCGCAGGCCCTGCGTGATGGCCTGCATGTCGGGCTCCACCTTGCCCAGGAAGGTCTGCAGCTTGCCGGGGCGCGAGAAAAATCCGTCCGTCATCAGCGCCGTCTCGCCATCGTCCAGCAGCACGGTGGAAACGCCCAGGAAGGTCACCTTGACGGGTGGCGGCGCCTCGCCGCCGGCGGGCACCTTCCAGCGGAGATCCGCGTACGGCTGCAGCGAGGGGTGCTGCTGCAGCGCCCAGGCCAGCGCGCCCAGCGCGAACACCGCCAGCAGCCCCAGGGCCAGCAGCGCCTTCTTCATCAGCGGCCGCATCGCGCTCACGCCACCTTGGCCGCGGCCGCCGTGCCAGGGCGGCGCAGCACCAGCATGCCGAACAGCGTGGCCAGGAGGTACATGCTGACCGAGTAGATGGCGGCGGGCAGCGCGAGCTGGAAGTTGCCGAGCACCGACAGCGCGATGAAGATCGCGAGCGTGGAATTATGGATGCCGATCTCGAAGCTGATCGCCGTGGCCATGGACTTGTCCAGCCCCGCCGCGCGTGCGAGGTAGTAGCCCGATGCGAGGCTGATGGCGTTGAACAGCAGCACGGCCGGGCCGATGCCCGCGAAGGACTCCACGAGCGCCGTCCACTCCTTAGCGATGGCGATGAGCGCGAACGCCGCCAGCACCACGGCGCTGAAGATCTTCATGGGCTTTTCCATGCGTGCGCTGAACGCCGGCGCGCGCCGGTGCACCGCCATGCCCAGCACCACGGGCACCAGCACGATGACGATCACCTCCACCACCTTGCCGAACTGCAGCGGCACCACCTGGCCCGTGCGGGCAAAGGTGTCGATGGCCCAGTTGGTGATGAGCGGCAGGCTCGCGATGGACAGCACGGTGTTGATGGCGGTGAGCGAGATGTTCATCGCCACGTTGCCGCCGAACAGATGGCTGAACAGGTTGGCCGACACGCCGCCGGGCGATGCCGCCAGCAGCATCAGCCCCACCGCGTAGACGGGGGCCACGCCCAGCAGCACGATGAGGGCGTAGCACGCCGCCGGCAGCACCAGCACCTGCAGCACCAGGGCCAGCAGCACCGCGCGCGGATGCTGCAGCAGGCGCCTGAAGTCGCCCACCGTGAGCGACAGGCCCAGGCCGAACATGACCAGCCCGAGCGCAATGAACAGCAGGGTGGGAAGGATGGAAACAAAGCTCATGTGCACACACGGCCCGCAGAGGGCCGTGCTCCGTTCAAAGCGGGTGGAAACGGCGATGCCCACGGCGCCACAAGGGCGCCATGGGCGGAGTGCCGCGACCGGACGACAAGGAGAGAGAGAAAGAGAAGGAAAAAGGGGCAGCGAGGCGGGCGGGAAAAGCGGCGTGCCCCTAGGCCGCCGCCTGGCCCGTGCGCAGGCGCACCGGTCCGCTGCGCAGTTCGATGGCGGCCTGCACTTCCTTGCGCAGGCCCAGCGCGAAGGCCCACTCGGCCACCACGAACAGCGGGCCCACGATCAGGCCCACGAGGTCGTCCACGAACGCGGGCTTGCGGCCTTCGTAATGGTGGCCCACGAACTGGATCACCCAGCCCACGGCGAACAGGCCGATGCCCGTGGCCAGCCACACGGCCATGGACTGCAGCGCCACCCACTGCGCCACCACCAGCATCGCGGCCAGCAGCGCCGCCATGGCCAGGCCAAAACGCAGGTCGAGCCGCAGGTAGAAGACGCTGCTGGCCAGCGCGCAGAACAGCGCCGGGGTCAGGGGCAGGCCGCCCACCGCCCACGCGGGGCGCGAGAGCAGCACCACCACCGCGAACATGATCATCGGCACGCCCACGAAGTGAGTGTGGATGTTGCGCGGGTCGCGGTGGTAGTCGGCGTACTGGGCCAGGTGGTCGATCAGGGTTTTCATGGGTGTCTCCTGGTATTGTTTTGAGCAGGATCAATGGTCGCCCCGCAGGGGCCGCAACGTCTGTCGTACACACGACAAAAAGCCCCCTTCCCTTCAGCACTTCCCCTTCAGCCCCTTCCTTCCGCCCCGCGCGCGCCCCGCCCTCCCCGCATGACCGACCCCGCCGCCTACCTGCCCGTTCTCCAGTCCGGCCGCTGGTTTGCCCACCTGCCGCCGGACTTTGCCCAGCCGCTGATCGCCATGGCCCACCTGCGCCAGCTGCAGCCGGGCGAGGTGCTGTTCCTGCGCGGCGACGCGCCCTGCGGGCTGTACGCGGTGGTGCGCGGGGCCATCAGCATCTCGGGCACGGGCGGGCGGGCGCACGAGGCGCGCGCTGCGCTGCTCACGCGGCTGGAGCCGCCGCACTGGTTTGGCGAGATCTCGGTGTTCGACGGCTCGGCGCGCACCCACGACGCCCATGCCGCCGAGGCCAGCACGCTGCTGCAGGTGCCGCACGAACGGCTGCAGGCCTGGCTGCAGGCCCACCCGCAACACTGGCATGCGCTGGCCCTGCTGCTCACCGACAAGCTGCGCACCGCCTTCGTGGCCATGGAGGAACTGGCGCTGCTGCCCGCCCCGCAGCGCCTGGCACGCCGCCTGGTGATGATGGCCGAGGGCTACGGCCAGTGGACGGCCGAGGGCCAGTCGCGCCGCGTGATCGGCATCTCGCAGGAGCAGCTGTCGCTGATGCTGGCCATCTCGCGCCAGACCACCAACCAGATCCTCAAGGACCTGGAGTCGCGCCACCTGGTGCGCGTGCAGCGTGGCGAGGTGGAGATCTTGGACCTGGCGGCGCTGCGGGCCACCTGCTATTGAATTACTATTAAATATATAGCAACCAGCGCTTTACCATCAAGCGCCATAGCCATTTTTCATACAAATAGTAAGCACACATTCCATTTCCGGGCAAAATGACGGCCATGCAACTGAACTACATCGCCAACGCCTCGGTTCCGTCCGCCTCGGGCCGCACGATCCCCGTGATCGACCCGTCCGACGGCCAGACCTTCGACGAAATCCAGCGCAGCAACGCCGACGACATCGATGCGGCGGTGCATGCGGCGCGCCAGTGCTACCACGCGGTGTGGCAGAAGATGGCGCCCGTGGAGCGCGGCCGCCTGCTGCAAAAGCTCTCGGCCAAGATCCTGGAGCATGCCGACGAACTCACGGCCCTGGAGCAGCGCGACTGCGGCAAGCCCACCAAGCAGGCACGCGCCGACGCCATTGCGCTGGCGCGCTACTTCGAGTTCTACGCCGGTGCGTGCGACAAGTTCCACGGCGAGACAATTCCCTACCCCGACGGCTACAGCGTGCTGACCTGGCGCGAACCCCACGGCGTGACGGGCCACGTCATCCCCTGGAACTACCCCATGCAGATCTTCGGCCGCAGCGTGGGCGGCGCCCTGGCGGCGGGCAACGTCTGCGTGGTCAAGCCCGCCGAGGACGCCTGCCTGTCGCTGATCCGCGTGGCGCAGCTGGCGGCCGAGGTGGGCTTCCCCTCCGGCGCGCTGAACATCGTCACCGGCTACGGCCACGAGGTGGGCGACGCGCTGGCGCGCCACCCCGGCATCGACCACATCAGCTTCACCGGCAGCCCCAAGATCGGCACGCTGATCCAGCAGGTGGCCGCCGAGCGCCACTGCCCCGTCACGCTGGAGCTGGGCGGCAAGAGCCCGCAGATCATCTTTGCCGATGCCGACCTGGACGCCGCCATTCCCGTGGTCATCAACGCCATCGTGCAGAACGCCGGGCAGACCTGCTCGGCGGGCTCGCGCGTGCTGATCGACTCGCTGATCTATGAACCCCTGCTCGAACGCCTGGGCAAGGCGTTTGAAAAGCTGCGCGTGGGCCCCGCCGCCATGGACCTGGACGTGGGCCCGCTGATCCGCCAGACGCAGCAGCAGCGCGTGTGGGACTTCCTGTCCGACGCGCAGGTGGCCGGCATCCCCATGGTGGCCCAGGGCGTGGTGGTGGACGAAGCGCCCGAGACCGGCTACTACCAAGCCCCCACGCTGCTGCGCGATGTGCCCGTGGGCCACCGCCTGGCGCAGGAAGAAGTCTTCGGCCCCGTGCTGTCGGCCATGGCCTTCCAGGACGAGGACCATGCGGTGGAACTCGCCAATGCCACGCAGTTCGGCCTGGTGGCCGGGATCTGGACGCGCGACGGTGCGCGCCAGTTCCGCATGGCCAAGCGCGTGCACAGCGGCCAGGTGTTCATCAACAACTACGGCGCGGCCGGCGGTGTGGAGCTGCCATTTGGCGGCGTCAAATCCAGCGGCTACGGGCGCGAAAAGGGCTTTGAGGCGCTGTACGGCTTCACCACCTTGAAGACCGTCGCCATCAAGTACGGTTGAAGGCCTTAGAACGTGTTCACGATCTCCCAGGGGTCGCGCAGTGGTTTTTGCGGGATGGGATGCAAGGCGCGGTGGACAGCCAATAGCTCGGCTATTGGCAAGCGCCGCAACGCCGCAGACTGCCCGCAAAGACCACTGCCCGAAGGGTTGGAGCGAAATCGGGCGATTGGGCGCCTCGGCTGCTTGCATGGGCATGAGCCCATGCGGCGCATCCGAAGCATCCACTCATCCCGATTGCGCTCCAACGCGATCCCCTGCGAGATCGTGAACACGTTCTCAGTGTCCCGCCCGCGCACGACGGCACGGGCAGGCCCCGCTAACCTCGGCTGCTTCTGTACGACGATTTTTCTTCCTCCATGCCCCTGAGCCCCCCCGCCCCCCGCACCCTGAAGCATGTCCGCCGGGTGAACTACCAGGGCTTTGAACGCGACGATGGCCTGTGGGACATCGAGGGCGAGCTGCACGACAGCAAGGCCTACGACGCCCCCTCGCACCGCGACCCGACGCGCACGCGCCTGGCGGGTGAGGCCATCCACCACATGTGGCTGCGCGTGACCGTGAACCGCCAGCTGGTGGTGCAGGCGGTGGACGTGTCCATGGACTCGCACCCGCTCAAAGGCTGCACCGAGGCCCAGGCGGCGCTGCAGCGCATGGTGGGCTGCAGCATGGCGCGCGGCTGGCGCCAGGCCATCCAGAAGCACCTGGGCGGCGTGGAAAGCTGCACACACCTGCGCGAACTGCTGTTCAACCTGGCCACGGCGGCCTTCCAGTCGGTGCCTGCGGTGTTTGCCGCCAGCCACCCCGACGAGCCGCCGCGCCACCTGGGCCAGTGCACGGGGTGGGACTTCAACGGCAGCGGCGTGAAGGAATTTTTCCCCCAGTTCCATGGCCGGGACCCCAAGGCATCCGCCCCGGCCGCCCCGACGGCCCCTGCCACTGAAGTTTCAGCCCCATCGGGCTCTAGCGCTGGTTGAATAAGCGCTGGCAGCTATCAATTTTGATATATCTCACCACAACCCATCGGAGACACCCATGCGTGTGCAGAACAAATCCATCATCGTCACCGGCGCCGGCAACGGCATTGGCGAAGGCATCGCCAAGCGCCTGGCCGCAGAGGGCGGCAAGGTCATCGTCAATGACATCAACGAGGCAGGAGGCCAGCGCGTGGTGGCCGAGATCACGGCGGCAGGCGGCACGGCCGCTTTCTTCAAGGCCGACGTGACGAAGTCCGCCGAAGTGAAGGCCATGGTGGACGAGGCCGTGCGCCTGTACGGCCGCCTGGACGTGGTGGTGAACAACGCGGGCTGGACGCACCGCAACCGCCCCATGCTCGAAGTGAGCGAGGACGAGTTCGACAAGGTCTATGCCATCAACATGAAGAGCATCTACCTGTCGGCCATCCACGCCGTGCCCGCATTGCGCCAGGCCGGTGGCGGCAGCATCATCAACATCGCCTCCACCGCCGGCCTGCGCCCCCGCCCGGGCCTGACCTGGTACAACGGCTCCAAGGGCGCCGTCATCATCACCAGCAAGTCCATGGCCGCCGAGCTGGGCCCCGACAACATCCGCGTGAACTGCATCAACCCCGTGTTCAACCCCGACACCGGCCTGGCCGCCGAGTTCGCGGGCGGCCCGGTGGACGAGGCGCGCCGCGCCAAGTTCCTGGCCACCATCCCGCTGGGCCGCTTCTCCACCGCGCTCGACGTGGCCAACGCCGCGCTGTACCTGGCGAGCGACGAGGCGTCCTTCGTCAGCGGCGTGTGCATCGAGGTGGACGGCGGGCGCTGCGTGTAGTCACCTGCTGGCGGTCTCGCAAGGGATCGCGCCCGGGCGCCCGCCACCTGCAAGGCCGCCGGAGGCCGCCCCGCGCAGGCACAAGCCGCACCAGGAAGGTGCGGATTGATTGACGGTTGCAGGGCAGCTGCCTATAGTGCCGCCCATCCATGTTTGCAAGCGCCTCTCCCGTCACGACCCCCAGCGGCACCGCGCCGCTGCGCCGTGCCGCGCGCTCGCAAGCCACCCTCCAGGCCGGCGACCGCCGGGTCTGCACGCTTGCTGCAGACTCCTGAGCCCGGCGACACCCTCTCCCCCACGTTCTTTCGCGCACCTCCTGTCGCCGGGCCCATCCCCCAGGCGCTTGCTTGCGCCCAGGCCACGGCCCGGGGCAGCCTTGAGGAGTGTTGATGCCCCCGTTCCCTTCCGGCGAGATATCGCTCGCCCCGTGCCCCCCCGCGCGCCACGACCCCGCCGACGGAGCCGCTGCCGGCCTGACGGCCGCCACCGACATCACCCGCCACTTCATCCGCGCCAAACGGCCCTGCGCCGACGGCTACCGCTGGTACCTGCGCCGCCAGGAGGGCGCCAGCAACTACCAGGCCCTGCTGGACGACCTGGTGCGCGAAGGCCGGGTGGAGGACGCCTGCTGGATGCTCGACCAGTTCGGCCCCACCAACGACGTGCTGGAGGTGGACCATCTGGAGGCCGACGCGCTGGTGTTCGCCGGCAGCGTGCGGTGCCAGGGCAGCGCCGACGTGGACGGTGTGCTGCGCACCGGCCGCAGCCTCAGCGTGCTGGGTGGCCTGCGGGTGGGCGGTGCGCTGCGGGTGGGAGAAGACCTGCGCGTCGCGGGCGCGCTGCGCTGTGAGGGCAGCGTGCGGCTGCACGGCGACGCGCGCGTGGGCGGCTCCCTGGTGGTGGCGCAGCGGCTGCAGTGCACGGGCGGCCTGCGCGTGGGCGGTGAGCTGGACGCTGGCGCCTCGGCCCACATCGGCGGCCACTGCACGGTGGGCCAGGACCTGCGCGTGGCAGGCGCCCTGGACGGCGGCGGAGGCATCAAGGTGGGCGGCCACCTGCACGGCGACGCGGCCGTGCAGGCCACGCACGGCCTGCAGGTGGCGGGCGACGTGGACTGCCGCGGCCACCTGCAGGTGGGCTCGGGCGTCCGCGCGGGCGGGCGCATCCACGCAGGAGGGGCCATCCGCGCGGGCGAAAGCCTGTCGGCGGGGGAAACCATCGCGGCGGGTGAAGCCTATGGCGTGTATGCCGGCCTGGTGGTGCCGCTGCCCGACTGGCCCCACAGCGCCCGGGTGTGCGCCCGTGAGCAGCCCGCGCGCCTGCTGAGCGGCTGCTGGACCGATGGCCAGGGGCACACGCCATGATGCCCGGGGCCTGCGCCTTGCACCTCGCGCCCCGCATCGCCCCCGGTGCCCCGGCCGGCCGGGGCTGGCTGGGTGCGCTGGGCCACCTGCTGACCGAACTTCGCATCGACGTGGACCTGTCGGGCCGCGACATCCAGCGCGAGTTCGACGCACTGCACGAACGCATCCGCACCAACCACCGCACCCGCGACGCGATGCGCGCGCTGCCCCTGCGCCTGCACGGGCTGGAGTTGCGCCTGCGCGAAGCCGACGGCGAGTATTTTGTCTACGCCATCGACCCGCAGCGCAACCGCATCGTGGCCTACACCGTGTTCAACCGTCTGGTCGAGGTGGACCGCCGCACCGACCGCCACCTGCGCGCGCCCCACACCAAGGTGGTGGACGGCTACCGCCGCATGGGCATTGCCTCCGCCATCTACCGCTGGTGGCTGGACTCGGGCCGCAGCCTCATGACCGGGGCACGCCAGTCCGCCGGGGCCCACGGCCTGTGGATGGCCCTGGCGCGCGACTATGAGCTGGCGGCGGTGCGCATCGACGCGCACAAACGCGTGCAGCGCCTGCCCCTGCCACCACCCCCGGGATTCTTCGACGCGCTGGACACCCGGCTGGTGCTGGTGGGGCGCGATTGCCGCCTGGCGGACTTCACGCAGCACGCGGCCTGCAGCGGCTGATGGGGGGCCGGATGGCCGGATTGCCCCCGGACGCTCAGCCCAGCACCTCGCGCAGGGCTGCCTCGTACAGGTTGGTGAGCTTGTCCATCACGCCCAGCAGGCGCTCGCTGGTGGTGGCCACGGCGTTGAGCCCCACGTCATCGGCCGGGCGGCGCAGGGCCGATTCAAAGAACAGCCACTGCGAGTCGGCCAGCTCCAGCTCGTTGCGGATGGCGGGGGTGGACACCGGCGCCGCCTTCAACGTCTGCAGTGCCTGGCGGAAGTCGGCGGCGTCGGAGGCCAGTTGCGCCTGCACCACCTTGGACTCCACCTTGGCCGCGTGCAGAAAGTAGTTCTTGGCCAGGCGCTGCGACAGCATGCGCTGGCGGCCCGCCAGGTTCACCAGCCGCGCGCTGGGGGCCTGCGCCAGCCTCTCGATCGACTCGGTCACGGCCTGGGAAACCAGCAGCGTGCGGTCGGCCTGGTCGGACGCCGCCACCACCAGCGCCGTCTGGGTGGCTGGCACGGCGGTCAACTGGTTGAGCAGGGCAAACTGCTTTTGCACTTCTTCCAGCTGGCGCCCCACGTCGGCCGGCCAGCGCCCCGACTGCAGGCCCCGCGCCAGTTCGCTGCTGCCCGACTGCACCATCTTGCGCGCCAGCCCCATCACATCCACCGCCGCCCCCGGCAGCACCTGCAGGTACTGCTGGCAATAGGCCTTGGCCATCCGCTGCGACAGGGCGCGGAACCAGCCCGCATAGTTGATGGCCCCCGACAGCCCTATCTGCGCCTGGGCACTGTGGCCCCAGGTGGGCAGCAGGATGCCCGCCGCCACCCATTGAACCGCCACGCGGCGCTGACATGGCAGGGCGTCGGCGAAGAACTCACGAACTGGCATGGGAATCCCCTGAAATCGGATGCCGTATTGTTGCAATGCAACATCCAGAGCGCCCTGCGCCATGTCAAAGGCGGGCCACGCCGCCGCCGGGGCAGAACTTG
The DNA here is from genome assembly GCF_059418365.1 of Acidovorax sp. GW821-FHT09A11. NCBI lineage: Bacteria > Pseudomonadati > Pseudomonadota > Betaproteobacteria > Burkholderiales > Comamonadaceae > Acidovorax > Acidovorax sp. GW821-FHT09A11. Next base: position 8,227 of record NZ_JBWKPS010000018.1, on the reverse strand, counting down.
ACCGCGATCAACTCCGCGCGCAGGGGCTTGCCCCTCCGCGGGGCCCCTTGCGGCAAAATCACCCCATGGCCGAACGTGTGATTCCCCTGGTGGACCAACGCATCGCCGCACTGGCGGCGCGGGTGCCCACGCACCCGGTGGCCCCCACGGGCCAACTCACCGACACCCGGGGCCGCCCGCTGCGCGACCTGCGCATCAGCGTGACGGACCGCTGCAACTTCCGCTGCAACTACTGCATGCCCAAGGAAGTGTTCGACAAGGACTACCCCTACCTGCCGCACGGTGCCTTGCTGAGCTTCGAGGAGATCACCCGGCTGGCGCGGCTGTTCCTGGCGCATGGCGTGCGCAAGATCCGCCTGACCGGCGGCGAGCCCCTGCTGCGCAAGAACCTGGAAGCGCTGGTGGCCCAGCTGGCCCAGCTGCGCACGGTGGACGGCCTGGCGCCCGACCTCACCCTCACCACCAACGGGTCGCTGCTGGCGCGCAAGGCCCAGGCCTTGAAGGATGCGGGCCTGAACCGCGTGACCGTGAGCCTGGACGGACTGGACGACACGATCTTTCGCCGCATGAACGATGTGGACTTTCCGGTGGCCGACGTGCTGGCGGGCATCGAAGCCGCGCACGCGGCGGGCCTGTCGCACATCAAGGTCAACATGGTGGTCAAGCGCGGCACCAACGACCATGAAATCTTGCCCATGGCGCGCCACTTTCGCGGCACTGGCACCACGCTGCGGTTCATTGAATACATGGACGTGGGCGCCACCAACGGCTGGCGCATGGACGAGGTGCTGCCCTCGGCCGAGCTGATCGAACGCCTGCGCGCCGAGCTGCCGCTGGTGCAGCTCGACCCCAGCAGCCCCGGCGAGACCGCCGAGCGCTGGGGCTATGCCAACGCACAAGGCCAGTACGACCCCGCCCTGGGCGAGGTGGGCGTGATCAGCAGCGTGACCCAGGCCTTCTGCCACGACTGCAACCGCGCGCGCCTGTCCACCGAAGGCAAGCTCTACCTGTGCCTGTTTGCCTCGGAGGGTTACGACCTGCGCACCCTGCTGCGCGGCGGCGCCAGCGACGAAGCGATCGCCTCGGCCATCGCCCCCATCTGGCAACAGCGCGGCGACCGCTATTCGGAGCTGCGCAGCAGCCTGCCGGCGGACACCACACAGGGTGGCGCGCGGCGGGTGGAGATGAGCTATATCGGCGGCTAGCGGTGGGGCCGGCCCCGTGCATCTCGGCCCTGCGGAGCCCCCGCCCCGCGCCATGGTCCGGGCGCCGACGGTTTTCAGGCACCATGGGTGGCCGCGGCCTTCACCTCTTGCCCACACCCACCCCATGCTCCTTCAATCCACGCACCGTGCACTGTTCCTGGCCAATGCCACCGTCCTGGTCACGCACCAGATCGACGCCGCGTACTGGCATGAGTGGGAGCTGTTCCACATTCCCGGCGGCAACCAGGTCAACCTGCTGCTCAACCTGCCCATCATTGCGCTGGTGCTGTATGCCCAGGCGCAGGTCGCCCGGGGCGACGGCCGTTCGGCCCTGGCCTTCTACAAGCTCATGCCCTGCCTGGGAGCCTTGACCGTGGCGATCCACGGCCTGTTTTTTGCCCTGGGGCACGGGGCGTTCGCGCAACCCGTGTCCCTGGGCCTGCTGGCCTGCACGGCCGTCCTTTCGTGCCTGCAACTGACCGCGCTGCGTGCCCGGCAGCCGCTGTAGCACCCTGCTTTTCACCCCATCGCCCACCCCCATGATCGAAACCCAAGACATCACCGGCCTCGTGCTCGCAGGCGGACGCGGCAGCCGCATGGGCGGCGTCGACAAAGGCCTGCAGAACTTTCGCGGCCTGCCGCTGGCGCTGCACACGCTGATGCGGCTGCAGATGCAGACCGGCGCCACCATGGTCAATGCCAACCGCAACCTCGCGGCCTACGAGGCGTTTGGCGCCCCCGTGTGGCCCGATGTGCTGGCCGACTATGCCGGCCCGCTGGCGGGCTTTCTGACCGGGCTGGAGCGTTGCGAAACACCCTGGTTGCTGACGGTGCCCTGCGACACCCCGCTGTTCCCGCTGGACCTGGCCCAGCGCCTGGCGGCCGCGGCGGACGCCCAGGACGCCGACATCGCCATGGCCGCGGCGCCCGAGGACGATGGCACGGGCCGCACCAGCGTGCGCACCCAGCCGGTGCTCTGCCTGCTGCGCGTGGACCTGCTCGAAAGCCTGGTCGCCTTCACCCAGGCCGGCGGCCGCAAGATCGACGCCTGGACGGGCCAGCACCACTGCGCCATCGTGCCCTTCGACCAGCCGGGCGATGACCCCAAGGCCTTCTTCAACGCCAATACGCTGGCCGAGCTGCACGCGCTGGAGAGCACCAGCACACCGCAGGCCCCACAGGCCTCACAGGCTTGACGCGCCCCCCAACCGCCATGAACACGCGCCCGTTTCCGGCCACCAGCTCCGTACAGATCCGCCCCTTGGCCGCCGCGGATGCCGTGGCCTACAAGGCCCTGCGCGACGAGGCGCTGCGCACGGCGCCGGATGCGTTCACCTCCGACTACGAATCCTCGGTGGGCCGCGATGCCAGCGAGTACGTGACGCGCTTTGGCACCCTGGAATCCGGCCAGTTCTTCCTGGGGGCCTTCGACGCCACGGGCCAACTGCTCGGCTGCCTGGGCTGTGAACGCGAACAGCGCGCCAAGCAGCGCCACTGCGCCGTGGTGGTGGGCATGATGGTGGCGCCCCGTGCGCAGCGCCAGGGCATCGGCCAGCAACTGGTGGCCACCTGTGTGGAGGCCGCCAGCCGCGTGCCCGGGCTGACCCAGCTCGTGCTGACCGTCACCGCCTCCAACACGCACGTCGTGCGCCTGTACGAGCAGGCCGGGTTCCGCGCCTGGGGCCTGCTGCCCCACGCCATCGTGGTGGACGGCGTGGGCTTCGACAAGCTGCACATGGTGCGCGTGCTGCACGACTGATTGAAAGCTACTGAGACCCATGAAAACCATTGCCCAGATTGCCGCCGAACTGCAAGGCTACGACCCGCAGGCCCTGAGCGCCGCCGACGTGAATGCGTTTCTGCAGCGGCTGGTCGAGCCCGTGACCGCCACCGAAGAGCTCCCCCTCTTCGACGCCCTGGGCCGCGTGCTGGCGCGGGACGTCGTCTCGCCCCTCAGCGTGCCCCCGCACGACAACTCGGCGATGGACGGTTATGCGTTCGCCGGCGCACAACTCACCCCAGGGCAGCCCCTCACGCTGCGGGTGGTGGGCACGGCGCTGGCGGGCAAGGCCTGGGTGGGCACCGTGGCGGCGGGCGATTGCGTGAAGATCATGACCGGCGCCATCATGCCCCCGGGCCTGGACACCGTGGTGCCGCAGGAGTTCACCACGGCCGCAGCCGATGATGGCCACATCACCATCGCGGCCGGCGTGCTCAAGACCGGCGACAACCGCCGCTTCAAGGGCGAAGACCTCCTGGAAGGCGGCGTTGCGCTGGCCCAGGGCACGCTGCTGGCACCCGCCGCGCTGGGCCTGGTGGCCAGCCTGGGCCTGCCCACGGTGACGGTGTTCCGCCGCCTGCGCGTGGCGTATTTCTCGACCGGCGACGAGATCCTGAGCCTGGGCGAAGCCCCACGCGAAGGCGCGGTGTACGACAGCAACCGCTACACCGTCTTCGGCCTGCTCACCCGCCTGGGCGTGGAGGTGATCGACCTGGGCGTGGTGCGCGACGAGCCCGCGCTGCTGGAGGCGGCATTTCGCAACGCGGCACAGCGCGCCGACGCCATCATCACCAGCGGCGGCGTGAGCGTGGGCGAGGCCGACCACACGCGCACCATGATGAAAAAGCTGGGCGACGTGGCCTTCTGGCGCATCGCCATGCGGCCCGGCCGCCCCATGGCCGCAGGGAGCATCGCCGCCACGGAATTTGAGGAAAAAACAGCCTCTGGCGCTGATCCAGCAAGCGCCAATAGCTACCAAAATAATAGCAAACAATCCCACAACGGCGCGGTGCTGTTCGGCTTGCCCGGCAACCCGGTGGCCGTGATGGTGACGTTTCTGGCCTTCGTGCGCCCCGCCCTGCTGCGCATGATGGGCAGCACACACACCGCCCCGCCCCTGGTGCGCGCCACCAGCACCGAAGCCCTGCGCAAGAAACCCGGCCGCACCGAGTACCAGCGCGGCACCGTCACCACCGCCGCCGACGGCACGCTGCAGGTGCGCACCACGGGCAACCAGGGCTCGGGCGTGCTCAGCTCCATGGTGCAGGCCAACGGGCTCATCGTGCTGCACCACGGCCAGGGCAATGTGGCGGTGGGCGACGCGGTGGATGTGATGCTCTTTGACGGCGTGATCTGACACGGCCACGGGTACCGGGCCGGTACCCGTCCACCCCTGTCCCGCTAGTCTGGAACCCACTGCCTTCCATTTGTTTTTATTTCCCTCCGTGGACTCTGCCCATGACCTACGCCGCCCAGCACCTTGCCACGCCCCCCTCCCGCGACGATGTGGACCGCCTGCCGGGCGCGGCCGTCGTCGAGTTCGGCACGCCCTGGTGCGGCCACTGCCAGCGGGCCCAGCCCCTCATCGAGCAGGCGCTCAAGGGCCGCGCGGACGTGGCGCACATCAAGGTGGAAGACGGCCCCGGCCAGCGCCTGGGCCGCACTTTTGGGGTCAAGCTGTGGCCGACGCTGGTGTTCCTGAAGAACGGGCAGGAAGTGGCGCGCCTCGTGCGGCCGCAGGCCCTGCAGGAGGTGCTGGATGCGTTGCAGGCGAACGCGGGGCCGGCCTGACCACGCCCGGGCGCCCTGAACGAAAAGAAGCCCCGAGGGGGCTTTCCTTTCATCCGTTCCTCATGCACGCGCCCGGCGCCCCGGACCGGGAGGGGCGCTACTTGGCCACGTAGTCATGCGGGTGCAGCGGATGCGCGGGCTCCTCGGCCGCCACCGCCGTGTTCGCGCCCGGCACGGCCCGGCGCGCGAACAGCGTGTACATGGTGGGCACCACGAAGATGGTGAGCAATGTGCCCAGCGACATGCCGCCCACGATCACCCAGCCGATCTGCGTGCGCGTCTCGGCCCCCGCGCCCGAGGCCAGCGCCAGCGGGATGGCGCCGAGCACCATCGCGCCCGTGGTCATCAGGATGGGGCGCAGGCGCTGCGCCGAGGCCTTGACCAGCGCGTCCACCATCTCCATGCCCTGCTCGCGCAGCTGGTTGGTGAACTCGACGATCAGGATCCCGTGCTTGGTGATCAGCCCCACGAGCGTGATCAGCCCGATCTGCGAATACACGTTGAGCGACCCCCCGCTCCACTTGAGGGCCAGCAGTGCCCCGATCATCGACAGCGGCACCGAGACCATGATCACCAGCGGGTCGATGAAGCTCTCGAACTGCGCCGCCAGCACCAGGAAGATGAACACCAGCGCCAGCACGAACACGATGCCCAAAGCGCCCTGTGAGCTCTTGAACTCGCGCGACGTGCCGTTCAGATCCGTGGTGTAGCCCGGCCGGATGACCTTGGCGGCGGTGTCATCCATGAACTTGAGCGCCTCGCCCAGCGAGTAGTCGGGCGACAGGTTGGCCGTGATGGTGGCCGAGCGGCGCTGCCCGAAGTGGTTGAGCTCGCGCGGGCTCACGCTCTCGCGCACCTTGACCAGGCTGGACAGCGGGATCATCGAATCGTTGCGTCCCCGCACGTAGATGGTGTCGATGTTCTCGGGCGTGGTGCGGCCCCGGGCCGCCGTCTGCACGATCACGTCGTACTGCTCGGCATCGCGCTTGTAGCGCGTCACCGTGCGCCCGCCCAGCATGGTCTCGATGGCCTTGGCCACCACGTCCACGCTCACGCCCAGGTCGGCCGCGCGCTCGCGGTTCACCTCGATGCGCAGCTCGGGCTTGTTCAGGCGCAGGTCGATGTCGGGCCCGATGATGCCGGGGTTCCGGGCGATCTCGGCCATGAACGCGGTGGTCACCTGGTTGAGGTTCTCGTAGCTGTCCGAGGTCTGGATCACATAGGTGAGCGGGCGCGCCCGGAACCCCTGGCCCAGCGACGGCGGGGTGATGAGGAACGAGCTGACGCCCGGCAGGTTGCCCACCTTGGGCTGGAGCTCGCGCGCAAGCTCCAGCGTGGTGCGCTTGCGGTTTTCCCAGTCCACCGTGCGGTAGATCACGCTGCCCTGCGCCACGGTGGGGTTGCCGATGTTGGCGAAGATGCGGTCGAACTCGGGGTACTCGCGGCCGACCTTCTCCAGCTCCAGCGCGTAGCGGTTGGTGTAGTCCAGCGTGGCGCCGTCGGGGGCGGTGACGTTGACGAGCACCGTGCCCCGGTCTTCCAGCGGCGAGAGCTCCTGCCGCATGCTCGGGTACACCACCACCAGCGCGGCGCCGCTGACCGCCATGACCGCGATCACGATCCAGCGCGCCTGGAAGACCGCGCCACGAATGCCGCCGCGCCCCGCGCCCTGACCGCCCCAGCGCGCCGTCACGATCCAGCGCAGCAGGCGGCCGTAGGCGTCCGACAGTGCCGTGAGCCAGCGCTCCATGGAGCGGTCGAACCAGTTGGGCTTGGGGTTGTGCTTGAGCAGGAGCGAACACATCATGGGCGACAGCGTGAGCGCCACGAAGCCCGACACCACCACCGCGCCGGCCAGCGCCAGCGCGAACTCCACGAACAGGCGCCCGGTGCGGCCGGGCGTGAAGGCCAGCGGCGCATACACGGCCACCAGCGTGAGCGTCATGGCCACGATGGCAAAGCCGATCTCGCGCGCGCCCTTGATGGCGGCGGAGAACGGGTCCAGGCCTTCCTCGATGTGCCGGTAGATGTTCTCCAGCATCACGATGGCGTCGTCCACCACCAGGCCGATGGCCAGCACCAGCGCCAGCAGCGTGAGCGTGTTGATGGAAAAGCCCGCCAGCGACATGAGCGCGAAGCTGCCCACCAGGCTCACCGGGATGGTGATGATGGGGATGATGGACGCGCGCAGCGTGCGCAGGAACACGAAGATCACCAGCGCCACGAGCACCACGGCTTCGGCGATGGTGGAGTACACGCTCTTGATGGACCGGTCGATGAACAGCGAGTTGTCGTTGGCCACGTCGATCACGATGTCCGAGGGCAGGTCGTCCTTGAGCACGGGCATCATCGCGCGCACGCCCTGCGACAGCTCCAGCGGGTTGGCCGTGGCCTGCCGGATCACGCCGACCGAGATGGCCTCGCGCCCGTTCAGGCGCACGCGGCTGCGGTCGCTGGCCGCGCCCTCCTCCACGCGCGCCACGTCGCGGATGCGCACCGGAAAGCCGTTGACGGTGCGGATCACCACCTCGGCGAACTGCCCGGGCGTGGCCAGGTCGGTCTGCGATGTCACGCTGAACTCGCGCTGCTGCGACTCGATGCGCCCCGCGGGCAGCTCCAGGTTGTTGCGCCGGATGGCGTCTTCCACATCCTGCGTGGTCAGGCGGTAGCCGGCCATGCGCTCGGGGTCCAGCCACACCCGCATCGCGTACTTGCGCTCGCCATAGATGGGCACGTCGGCCACGCCGGTCACCGTCTGCAGGCGCGGCTTGACGATGCGGTTGACGAGGTCGTTGATCTCCAGCGGCGTGCGGGTGTCGCTGCTGAAGGCCAGCCACATCACGGGCGAGGCGTCGGCCTCCACCTTGGCGATCACGGGCTCGTCCACCGCGTCGGGCAGGCGGTTGCGCACGCGGGCCGTGCGGTCGCGCACTTCGGCGGCCGCGTTGTCCGCGTCCTTCTCCAGGCGGAAGCGCACGCTGATCTGGCTCTGCTCGGGGCGGCTGATGGAGGTGATCACATCCACCGCGTCGATGCCGGCGATGGAATCCTCCAGCGGCTTGGTGACCTGCGACTCGATCACCTCCGCCGAGGCGCCCGCATAGCGCACGCTCACCGTCACCACGGGCTCGTCGATCTTGGGGTACTCGCGCACCGACAGGCGCGTGAAGCTCACGGCGCCGATCAGCAGCACCAGCAGGGACAGCACGGTCGCAAAGACCGGCCGGCGTATCGATATTTCAGCGAGTTGCATGGCAGTCCTGGTGCTTCATCGATCGCGCGCGGGGCGCGGGCCGGATGGCACCGCCTTGCCGGATGCGCCCGCAAGCTGGCAGGGGCTGGCCCCGGGCAGCGGGGCCACCAGGGCCGGCGAAGGCGCCGCGGCCACAGGCACGGGGGCGGGAACGGCGGCCGACGGCTGCTGCGCGGCGGGCATGCCCGCCGCGGAGCA
>NZ_JBWKPS010000017.1:0-40922 GCF_059418365.1 Acidovorax sp. GW821-FHT09A11 | reverse complement strand
GCTCCAGCCCGCGCGGCGACTGGCGCCGCCAGCGGCACCGCCGCCTTGCGCCGCACCGGGCGCGCGGGCCGTGTCGCGCGCACCAGGGCCTTCAGGTTGCGCTGGTACGCCCGCGTCAGCGCTGACAGGGAGAACAGGCGGGAGCGTGGGGCCATGGTGTGCTGGTGTGGGGGAATAGAAAAAAATGAAGGACGGCAAACAAACGGCGGTGGGGCGTGGCCAGTGCAGGCGGTGGGACGCCCCACGGAACAAGGGAAAACCCTAATCACCATAACAGCATCTGGCCTCCCGCGCACGAAACTCTCAATTTGATAGCTGGAACCCCTTGACCATCCAGCGTGGCGGGCCATTTCCTCGGACTTTCCAGAGCCCTTGGGCACCTTGCCGGCATCCACGCGGCAGGTGTCGCCCGATATATGGCGCAAATTGATCGAAACCTGTCCCATCGAGTTCGGACACATCCAGTACCCGCAGGCACCATGAGCGCTGCAAGATACCCGCTGCAGAAGCAGGCCTCTTGAGATTTGTCCGATAGTGATCGGCACCGCACCCTTGCCCGCCCGCTTCCACCCTGCCCATGCCACGAGGATCCACCGCCATGCGCGCCACCGTCTGTGAACTTCCCTGCCAACCCGCGCTGCTGGAGGCCGCCTGGGCCGCCCTGTGCGCGCACACCCGCGCCGAGCGGTCCGGGCTGGTGCTGCTGCCCGAGTTCGCGTTTGTCGAACCCCTGTGGGAGACCCTGCCCCCCGAACCCGCCCGCTGGGATGCCGCCGTGGCGCTGAGCGACGCCTGGCAAGCCCGCCTGCACGCGCTGGACACCGACTGGGTGGTGGGCGCCCGCCCGGTCACGGTGGGCGGACAGCGCTTCAACGAGGGCTTTGCCTGGTCGCGCCAGGGCGGCTACCTGCCGCTGCGGCGCAAGTTCCACCTGCCCGACGAACCCGGCGGCTGGGAGGCGCACTGGTTCGAGCGCGGCGACGCCGCCTTCCCCCGCCTGCAGGCCGGTGCGCTCGGCTTCGGGCTCAATATCTGCTCCGAACTCTGGGCACTGGACACCTACGGCGCCTATGCCGCGCTCGGCGGCGTGCAGGCCATCCTGTCGCCGCGTGCCACGGCGGCGGCCACCACCGCCAAATGGCTGGCGGTGGGCACCGTGGCCGCCGTGCGCACGGGGGCCTACAGCCTGTCGTCCAACCGCGTGGATGCCGCCGCCGGCACCTATGGCGGCGCGGGCTGGGCCATCAGCCCCGACGGCGCCCTGCTCGCGCGCACCACGCCCGCACAGCCCTTTTGCACCGTGGACCTGGACTTGCAGGCGGTCGCCGCCGCGCAGGACACCTACCCGCGCTACGTCTTTTCCACCCCCACGCCACCCCAGCCCGCCACCGCACCATGACCGAAGCCACCCTTGCCCCCCATCCGCTGAAGATCGCCATCCTCGTCTTCGACGACGTGGAGGCCCTCGACCTCGCGGGCCCCTACGAAGTGTTCACCACCGCCACCCGCATGCAGCAGCGCCTGCGGCCCGGCGCACCCGTGCCCTTTGCCGTGCAGTGCGTGGCGCGCGGCATGCAGCCGGTGCAGGCGCGCGCCGGCCTGCGGGTGCTGCCCGATGCCGACTTCGCCACCGCCGTGGCGCCGGACGTGCTCATCGTGCCCGGGGGCGTGGTCGATGCAGCCGCCGCCTGCGCCCAGACGCGCGCCTGGGTGGCCCGGGCCGCGCGCGGCGCGCGGGTCACGGCCTCGGTATGCACCGGCGCGTTCATCCTGGCGGCGGCCGGCGTGGTCACCGAAGGGCCCGTCACCACGCACTGGGAGGACATCGCGGACCTGCGCGCGCAGTTTCCCGCGCTCAACGTGCAGGAGAATGTGCGCTGGGTGGACCGGGGCGCGCTCGTCACGTCTGCGGGCATCAGCGCGGGCATCGACATGAGCCTGCATCTGGTCACACGCCTGGCGGGCTCGGCGCTCTCCCAGCGCACCGCCCGCCAGATGGACACGCCCTGGAATCCCGCGCCCTGAAGGCCGCCCGTGCCGCCCCTCCCCCTCTCCCGCCGGGGCCTGGCAAGGCCGGCTCCGGGGGCACGGGCCCCGGCCGTGCCGATTCTCAAGGCCGCGGACGAAGCAAGGAAACACTGATGCAGGACATGCCACCCGCCCCCATCCACGTCTATTTCGCGCTGCTGCCCGGCAGCCTGGTGCTGGACTGGGCAGGCCCCGCGGAGGCGCTGCGCATCGCCAACCAGACGCTGCGCGCACGGGGCCTGCCCGAGCGCTTCGTGCAGCACTTCGTGAGCCCCACGCCCGAGTCCATGACCTCCGTGGGCGTCGCGCTCACAGGCCTGGCGCCGTTGCCCGAGGTGCTGCCCAGCCCCGCCTGGGTGGTGCTGGTGGGCCTGCCGGGCCGGCGCATCGACGTAGGCCACGGCGAGGCCCAGGCGCTGCTGCACTGGCTGCGCGGCCTGCGCCCGGTGGCCGCGCAGCTCGAGCTGGTCACCGTGTGCGCCGGGGCGGTGCTCGCCGCGCATGCCGGCCTGCTCACCGGCCGGCGCGCCACCACGCACCACCTGCACCTCGACGAACTGGCCGAGGTGGACCCGCGCTGCGACGTGGCCGCCAACCGCGTGTTCGTGACCGACGGGCCCATCTACACCAGCGCGGGCGTCACCACCGGCATCGACCTGCTGCTGCACCGCATCTCGGACCTGTGCGGCCCCACCGTGGCCGTGCAGGTGGCGCAGGCCATGGTGATCGGGCTTCGCCGGGGCCCGGACGACCCGCAGTTCTCGCCCTTCCTGCACCACCGCAACCACCTGCACGCCGCGCTGCACCGCGTGCAGGACGCCGTGGGCCAGCAACCCCAGGCCGACTGGAGCGTGCCCGCCATGGCGGAGGTGGCGCACACCTCGCCCCGGCACCTCACAAGGCTGTTCCTGGAGCATGCGGGCATCGCGCCGCTGGCGTACCTGCGCCGCATCCGACTGGCCACAGCCGAAGCGGCCCTGCAGTCCGGGCGCAACGTCACCCAGGCCGCGCAGATGGCGGGCTTCAGCTCCGACACGCAGCTGCGCCGCGCCTGGCACCAGTTCGGCCGGGGCGGCACGCCGTCCCAGGGCACGGCGCGGCGGCCCCACTGAGAAGGAACACCCAGGAGACCACTGTGCGGCGTGGCGTGGCCAATCCACAAGGGCCCTGCCCCGGGCACACGGACACCGCCGTGCCCGAGTCCCCTCCCGAAGGCGCTGCAGGAGCGGGATGTGGTCCCGACGGTCCAGAGGCTCAGGGGTGCGGCGCCGCAGTCCTGTACTTGAGGCCTTTCTGGCCTCCAGCGCTTGATGGTAAAGCGCTGACAGCTATATAAATAATAGCAATCATCTTGCCCCGAGGGCTTCAGTACGCCTCGGGCACGTACATCGACGCGGGCACCGGCTGGCGCAGGTACTCGGGGTTGCGCACGCGGTCGGGCAGCACCACCGCCGGATGCGGCACCTCCTGGTAGGGCAGCTGCGACAGCAGGTGGGCGATGCAGTTCAGGCGCGCCTTTTTCTTGTCCACCGCCTGCACCACCCACCAGGGCGCCTCGGGGATGTGGGTGCGCTCCAGCATGGTTTCCTTGGCCTTGGTATAGGCCTCCCAGCGCACGCGGCTTTCCAGGTCCATGGGGCTGAGCTTCCACTGCTTGAGCGGGTCGTGGATGCGCCCGAGGAAGCGCAGGTGCTGCTCCTCGTCGGTGATCGAGAACCAGTACTTGACGAGCGTGATGCCCGAGCGCACCAGCATCTTCTCGAACTCGGGCACCGTGCGGAAGAATTCCTCGTATTCGTCGTCGGTGCAAAAGCCCATGACCCGCTCGACACCCGCGCGGTTGTACCAGCTGCGGTCGAACAGCACCATTTCGCCGGCGGCGGGCAGGTGCGCCACATAGCGCTGGAAGTACCACTGCGTGCGCTCGCGGTCGTTGGGCGCGGGCAGCGCGGCCACGCGGGCCACGCGCGGGTTCAGGCGCTGGGTGATGCGCTTGATCACGCCGCCCTTGCCCGCCGCGTCGCGCCCCTCGAACAGGATCACCACCTTCTGGCGGCTGTGCTGCACCCAGTCCTGCAGCTTGACGAGCTCGCCCTGCAGGCGGAACAGCTCCTTGAAGTAAAGCTGGCGCGCCAGCTTGTCCGTGGGCTGGGGCGCGCCGAGATCGTCCACGTTGCGGTCCTCGATCTCCAGCTCCAGCTCTTCGTCGTAGCTGTCGATCAGGTCGTTGGCGATGCGCTGCATCAAGTCCTGGGTGTCAAGGGTGTTCTGGTGAAACATGGGCAACCGATCCGTGCAGGCAAATAGACAGAGAGATGCGCCATCGTGGCGCCGGCAGGTGACAGTGTTGTGACATCGGCGTGATCTGTCACGGCACTGTCACGCCCGCGCGCCAACATGCGGCGGTGCCAGCCTGTCTCCCTCCTTTCCGCCGCGCGCCCTCTTTGCCGTGAATGCCCACCTGAACTACGGCAGCGATGCCGCCGGGCTGATCTGCGGCTATCTGCTGGATGCCGACGCACCCCCGCGCGAAGTCGATTCGGCGCAGGCCGCGCAGTGGCTGAGCGCGCTGCGGCATCCGCCAGCCACGGGCACCGCAGCGCCGCAAGCGGAGCACGCCACCACCTTCCTGTGGCTGCATTTCAACCTGAGCCACGCGCAGGCCGTGCGCTGGATGGAGCGGCACGCCGGCCTGCCCGAGGCCTTCTTCGATGCGCTCAAGGACCGCTCGGTATCGACGCGCATCGAGCGCGACGACGACACGCTGATCGCCGTCCTCAACGACGCGCACTTCGACTTCGCGTTCGAGCCCTCGGACATCGCCACGCTCTGGACCAGCGTGGCGCCGCGCCTGATGGTGACCGGGCGCACGCGGCCGCTGCGCTCGGTGGATGCGCTGCGCACGGCGGTGCGCAGCGGGCAGGCGCCGCGATCCAGCGTGGCCCTGCTGGCCGAACTGATGCGCACCCAGGCCTCGGGCCTGGTGGACATCGTGCGCGGGGTGACCCAGCGCATCGACGACGTGGAGGACGAGCTGCTGGCCGGCCGCCTGGACCACAAGCGCGCGCGGCTCGGGGTGCTGCGGCGCCTGCTCGTGCGCCTGCAGCGGCTGCTGGCCCCCGAGCCCGCCGCGCTGTTTCGCCTGCTGCAGCACCCGCCCGCATGGATGGGCGCGGACGATGCCCAGGAACTGCGCGACTCCACGGAGGAATTCTCGGTGGTGCTGCGCGACATGCAGGGCCTGCAGGAGCGCATCAAGCTGCTGCAGGAAGAGATCGCCGCCAACGTGCAGGAAGCCAACAGCCGCAGCCTCTTCGTGCTGACGGTGGTGACCGTGCTGGCCCTGCCCATCAACATCCTGGCGGGGCTGTTCGGCATGAACGTGGGCGGCGTGCCGCTGGCGGACAACGGGCACGGTTTCTGGATCATCGTGGCCGTGGTGGCCGCCTTCACGGCGGTGGCGGGCTGGCTGGCGCTGCGGGACACCCACGATCGGTAGGTGCGGGCCCGGGCATGTCTACAATCGCGCCCCTTGCCCTGCTCCCGGACCGCTTTCCACCATGAACATCGTCGTCAACGAAGAACTCAAAGCCTATATCGAACCCCTGACCCCCGACGAGCACGAGGCCCTGGAGCGCAGCATCCTGGCCGAGGGCTGCCGCGACGCGCTGGTGCTGTGGGGCGACGTGCTGGTGGACGGCCACAACCGCTACGGCATCTGCCAGAAGCACGGCCTGCCCTTCCAGACGGTGCAGAACCCGCGTTTCCAGTCGATGGAGGACGTGCACCTGTGGATGATCGACCAGCACCTGGGGCGCCGCAGCGTGTCGGACTTCCAGCGCGGTGTGCTGGCACTGCGCAAGCGCGAGATCATGGCCGAGCGCAAGGCGCGCGCCCCGGAGCCTTCGGAGTCACCCGACACCCTGGCCGCGGACGCCCCGGCGGCGCCCGAGGCCACTGCCGCCCTGCCCGCCCCCGATCCGCTGGCCAGCCGCGAGGCCATCGCCCGGGCCGCGCGGCTGAGCAGCAGCCAGGTGGTGATGATCGAGAAGATCCAGAAGCAGGCCGCCCCCGAGCTGGTGGCCGCCGTGAAGTCCGGCACCATTTCCATCAACGCCGCCGCCGCCGTGTCCACGCTGCCCGCCGAGGAGCAGGTGGCGGCCGTCGCCGCGGGCAAGGATGAGCTCAAGCAGGCCGCCAAGCGCGTGCGCGAACTCAACAAGCGCAAGCCGCGCGACGAAGCGCGTTCAGAGGAAGAAGAAAAGGAAGAAAAGGCCGCGCCACAGCCGGGCACGGGCGCCGAGGGAAGTGCCGACGAGCTGCAGGCCCTGCGCCACCGCGTGGCGGAACTCACCGCCGAGAACACCGAGCTGCGCCGGCAGCTGGCACAGCTACGGGCCGACCAGCCCGCGCACAGCGCGCCGTTCTAGCCGCGCAGTGCGTTGAGGCGGTCGGCAATCAGGTCGATGTCCAGACCGTCTTCGGCATGGGCCAGATAGGCCTGCAGGTCGGCCACGGCCTCGGCGGTATTGCCCCGCTCGGCATGGGCCAGCCCCCGGTCGCGCCGCTCGCCCCAGGCCTCGGGCAGCAGCACGATGAGCCGGTCGAGCACGGTGATCAGGCGCTGCCAGTCCTGCTGGGTGCGGTGCACCTCCTTGAGGTTGCGCAGCATGCGCGCGATGATGTCGCGCGGCGTGGCCGCCTGGAGGTACAGGCCCAGCGGCACATCGTAGTCGTCCACCAGGCCATTGCGTCGCTTGTAGGGCTCCAGCCGCTCGGCCAGTTCCTCGCGGCTGAGCGACTGGCCCGAGATCGGGTCGAGCACCACCTGCCCCTTGGGCAGCAGCACCTTGACCATGAAATGCCCGGGGAACGCGATGCCCCGCGCATGCAGGCCCAGACCCTGGGCCAGCTCCATCCACAGCACGGCCAGCGAAATCGGGATGCCCCGGCGCGTGCGCAGCACGGCGTTGAGGTAGCTGTTCTCGGGGTCGTAGTAGTTGTTGACGTTGCCGCCAAAACCCAGGTCGGCGAAGAAGAACTGGTTGAGGGTGCGCAGGCGCTGCAGCGCGGGCGCATCGGCGGGCAGGCGGCGCTTGATGCGGGCGAGCAGCTGGTCCATGTCGCCCAGCAACTGCTGCACATCCAGTTCCGGGTACTCGTCGTGGGCCAGGCTGGCCGCGGCCTCCAGCAGCGGAAAGTGGTCGTCGCTCTGCACCAGCGATGCAAAGTACTCCAGCGAGGTGGGCACGGAATAGCTCAGGGACATATGGCAGGGTTGTAAGTGCCGCGCCGGCCTGCGTCAAGCGACAGAAGGCACCGCTTGGCAGCACATTTGCGGCCTTTGCCGCCGTCAGCGCCGCAGCAGCTGGCGCAGCTTGAGGCCGGCCGCCCACAGCGCGCCGAAGTACAGCACGGCCGCCGCAGCCATGAGCCCGGCCAGCAGCCCTATGCGCCGAAGGGTCTGCCCCTTCATCGCCACCCAGTCGAAGTGCTGCGCGCCCCACGCCAGCAGCAGGGCCAGCAAGGCGCTCGCGGCGATCACCTGCAGGGCGAACTTGCCCCAGCCAGGCAAGGGCCGGTAGCTGCCGCGCCGCAGCAGGCCGATCAGCAGCCAGGCGGCATTGACGAGGGCCCCGATGCCGATGGTCAGCGTCAGGGCGGCGTGCTGCAGGTAGCGCACCAGCACCAGGTTCATCAGCTGCGTCAGCACCAGCACCGCCACCGCAATGAGCATGGGGGTGCGCATGTCGTGCTTGGCATAGAAACCGGGCGCCAGCACCTTGATGGCCACAATGCCCACCAGGCCCACGCCATAACCCGTGAGTGCCAGGGTGGTTTGGCGCACGTCCTGGTCACCAAAGGCCCCATAGTGGTACAGCACCGCCACCAGCGGCTCTGAAAAGACCAGCAAGGCCACCATGCAGGGCACCGACAGCAACACCACCAGGCGCAGCCCCCAGTCAAGCATGGCCGAGTACCTTTCGTCGTCCTGCTTGGCGCGGGCGCTGGCCAGCTGCGGCATCAGCACCACCCCCAGCGCCACGCCCAGCAGCGCGGTCGGCAGCTCCATCAGGCGGTCCGCGTAGGTGATCCAGCTCACGCTGCCGGTGGCCAGGTGCGAGGCGATCTGCGTGTTGATGAGCAGCGAGACCTGCGCCACGCTCACCCCCAACAGCGCGGGCAGCATCAGGCGGATCACCTTGCGCGTGGTGGGGTCCGACCAGGCGGCCCGGATCGCCGCCCAGCGCACCCCGATGCGCGGCAGCAGCCCCAGGCGCGCCAGCGCGGGCACCTGGATGGCCAGCTGCAGCAGCCCCCCCACCATGACCCCGGCGGCCTGCGCGTAGATGGGCTCGATGCCATGGCGGGCGAACCAGGGCGCCCCCAGGACGATGGAGAGAATGAGCGCGATGTTGAGCAGCACCGGCGACGCCGCGGGCACCGCGAACTTCTTCCAGGTATTGAGAATGCCCCCCGCCAGGGCCACCAGCGACATGAAGCCGATGTAGGGGAACATCCAGCGCGTCATGGTGACGGCGGCGTCAAAACCCTGGGGCGACTGCTGGAGCCCGCTGGCCATGCCCCACACCATCCAGGGGGCGCCCAGCACACCGGCAATACACAGCAGCACCAGCGTCCATGCGAGCAAGGTGCCCACATGGTTGATCAGCGCCCGGGCCCCTTCGTCGCCCTCCTGGGCACGGGTGGCGGACAGCACCGGCACGAACGCCTGGCTGAAGGCCCCTTCGCCGAGGACCCGGCGAAACAGGTTGGGAATGCGGAACGCCACATTGAAGGCGTCCGTCATGGCGCTGACCCCGAAGACCGAGGCCATGAGCAGCTCCCGCACCAGCCCGGTGATGCGGGAGACGAGGGTCAGGAGGGAGACGGTGGAGGCGGCTTTGAACAGTGACACCGCAAGAAGTGTAGCCCCCCTGTGCCGCTGCGCGCCGTCCCCCAGGAGCGTCTCCCAGGGAGGCCGCACCCGGTGGCCTGGCAGAGCCGTTTCCAAGGGTGCGCAGGCGATGGCAACGCGCCGGCAGCAGCCGCCGTGACCACGGTAGGTGGCTCTGGGCTATAATCGCGGGCTTTGCTGGCATCATCCTCAGACTCAAGGAATCAAAACCATGGCATCCGCTAAACCCAAGAAGAAGAACCCGCGCCTGGCGTCGGGCCGCAAGCGCGTCCGTCAGGACGTCAAGATCAACGCTGCGAACACCTCGCTGCGCTCCAAATACCGTACCGCTGTCAAGAACGTCGAAAAGGCTGTTCTGGCTGGCGACAAGACCAAGGCGACCGAACTGTTCGCCAAGATGCAGGCCGTGGTCGACACCGTGGCTGACAAGGGCATCTTCCACAAGAACAAGGCTGCTCGCGACAAGAGCCGTCTGTCCGCCAAGGTGAAAGCCCTGGCCCTGGCCGCCTGACCCACTTCAGGCAAACAGCCCGAACGGCATCCGCCGTTCGCCGTTTGTAACGGGTGCGCTGCCAGCAAACGAACAAACCGCCTTCGGGCGGTTTTTTCGTTTCTGGATGCAAATGGCGCGCCCCGTCTCTTTACGATAAATTATTGAAGAACCATAATTATTGGAATTTCATAAAAACCAATAAACCATGACCTTCCGGCGAACCGCCCTCGCGCAGGAGATGGCCACGCAATTGCTGCGGCCCTCGTTTCTCGACACGTCGCTGCGCTCGGGCCTGTTCCTGGCGGGGCAGCGGCGCGTGGGCAAGACCACCTTCCTGGCCACCGACCTGATCCCCGCGCTGGAGGCCCTGGGCGCCATCGTGGTCTATGTGGACCTGTGGAGCCAGCCCCAGGCCAACCCGGCCGACCTGGTGCACGAGGCGATCCGCAAGGCCTTGAAGGAGCTCCAGACGCCGGGCTCGGCCATCCTCAGGCGGCTCAAGGATGTCTCCAGCATCGATGCCGGCGCGGCGGGGTTCAAGTTCGGGTTCAAGCTCTCCGATGTGGGCAAGGAAAAAGGTGTGAGCCTGGCCCAGGCGTTCAAGGAACTGATCGACCAGGCCCGCACGGACGTGGTGCTCATCATCGACGAGGTCCAGCACGCCCTGGGCAGCGCCGACGGCGACAACATGCTGCACGCGCTCAAGGCCGCGCGCGACGCCATCAACACCCGCCCCGGCACGCCCGGCTATTTCCTGTTCCTGGGCACGGGCTCCCACCGCGCGCGGGTGCAGGAGCTCACGCTCAAGGGCAACCAGGCGTTCAACGGCGCGGTGACCAACGAGTTTCCGGTGCTGGGCCGGGACTTCATCGACTACGTGCTGGAGCAGGTCCGCCCCCAGCTCGGGCCCATGCTCCCGGCCCCGGATGTCGCGGAGGCGGCCTTCAAAAGCATGGGGAGCCGGCCCGAGGAGCTGATGAAGGCCCTGAACATCCTGCGCAGCCTGCCGCCGGACGCGCGGCCCGACGAACATCTGCCGACCATCGCCCAATCGCTGGGCGCGGCCGCGGCCGACGTCGAACTGCAGAAGGTGGAAGCCATGGGCCCTCTGGCCGAGGCCGTGTTCTCGCGCATCTGCAGCATCGGTGGCGACGTCAAGGGCGTGTTCACCGCCGACGCCCTCAAGGCCTACGCAGCGCAGATTGGCCGCGAGGCCACGGCCCAGGAGGTACAGGGCGTGATCGGGATGATGACCTCGGCCAACCTGCTCATGCGCGTCCGGCACGGGCACTACGGGGTGACGGACCCGTTCGTGGAGAAGGCCTGGATGGCCAGGCTGCGGTCGGACCAGCTCCTGCGCGCCAGCCCCGCACCGGATCCTGACCACGGCGCAGCGTGATCGCAAAACACTGAACGGCGGTGGAACCGGGGCCCCGGAAGTGGCCGGCCACGCCACGAAAGACGCTCCGCACCCACCGGCGCACCGGGGGAAAGGTCAAGGCCTGGCGGAAGGCGCCGGGGGCGGGTCTGGCAACAGGCAGGCTTCGGCCACCTGCAGATTGTTGTCCCGTGCGAAGTTGATGACGAAGTCCCAGGCCATGGGTTCGTGGTCGCGCAGGTCGCGGTGCACCACCACGCACTTCACCCCGTTGAGCGTGGTCGGAATGCACCAGGGCGAGTAACTCAGATGGCTGCCGGGCCGCGCTCCGCCCGGGCGAAAACTGCTCATCACCCCGGCCAGCCGCTCGGCCCAATCACTGGGGCGAAAGGTCTTCCCGTCATGGGTAATGCCCTGGATGAAGACTTCTTTGGAGGTGGGGGAAACCATCGGGATTGGAGTGGTAGTGGGGCGCGGCCAAGGCAGGATCACTGCATGCTGCACCGCAACGCGCATTCTAACTCTTATATAAGAGCTGGGACCCTAATCCACATGCTGGACTCCGGATCAGGCCCCGAAACAGCGTGGGCCGCGCCGCATTGCAGTAATGCGCAATCGTCAACAGCCATTCATCGTGCTCCCCCTAGAATCGTGCTTCGCTTTCTCGGGCTTCGATCCCTCAAGGGCAGCCCATCACCGTACCGTCAGGAGATTTCTGCATGACCGCCACCACCCCGGCAGCTTCGCCCCACGTGATGAACACCTATGGCCGCGTACCCATCGCGCTGGCCCGTGGCCAGGGCAGCCGAGTCTGGGACGTGAACGGCAAGGAATACCTGGACGGCCTGGGCGGCATCGCCGTGAACACCCTGGGCCACAACCACGCCAAGCTCGTGCCCGCGCTGCAGGACCAGATCACCAAGCTGATCCACACCTCCAACTACTACCACGTGCCGCTGCAGGAACAGCTCGCGGCCAAGCTGGTGGAGCTGTCGGGCATGCAGAACGTGTTCTTCTGCAACTCGGGCCTGGAGGCCAATGAGGCGGCCCTGAAGATCGCCCGCAAGTTCGGCGTGGACAAGGGCATCGCCAAGCCCGAGATCGTGGTGTACGAGAAGGCCTTCCACGGCCGCTCCATCGCCACCATGTCGGCCACGGGCAACCCCAAGATCTACAGCGGCTTCGGCCCGCTGGTGGAAGGCTTCATCCGCGTGCCGCTGAACGACATCGAAGCCATCAGGAAGGCCACCGAAGGCAACCCCAACGTGGTGGCCGTGTTCTTCGAGACCATCCAGGGCGAAGGCGGCATCAACCCGATGCGCATCGAATACCTGCAGCAGCTGCGCAAGCTGTGCGACGAGCGTGGCTGGCTCATGATGATCGACGAAGTGCAGTGCGGCATGGGCCGCACCGGCAAGTGGTTCGCCCACCAATGGGCGGGCATCGTGCCCGACGTGATGCCCCTGGCCAAGGGCCTGGGCTCGGGCGTGCCGATCGGCGCGGTGGCGGCCGGCCCCAAGGCCGCCAACGTGCTGCAGCCCGGCAACCACGGCACCACCTTCGGCGGCAACCCGCTGGCGATGCGCGCCGGGGTCGAGACCATCCGCATCATGGAAGAGGACGGCCTGCTGCACAACGCCGTCACCGTGGGCGACCACCTGCGCGCGGCGCTGCAGCGCGAGCTGGGCAGCCTGCCCGGCGTGAAGGAGATTCGCGGCCAGGGCCTGATGCTGGGCATCGAGCTTGCCAAGCCCTGCGGCGCGCTGATTGGCCGCGCGGCCGAGGCGGGCCTGCTGCTGTCGGTCACGGCCGACAGCGTGATCCGCCTGGTGCCGCCGCTGATCCTCACCACCGCCGAGGCCGACGAGATCGTCGCCAAGCTGACCCCGCTGGTCAAGGCCATCCTGGCCGAATAGGCCCGCCGCGATACATTGCATCCATGAAACATTACCTGCAGTTCAACGACCTCACCGCCGACGAATACGCCTACCTGTTCGAGCGCGCCGCGCTCATCAAGAAGAAATTCAAGGCCTACGAAAAGCACCACCCGCTGGTGGATCGCACGCTGGCCATGATCTTCGAGAAGGCCAGCACGCGCACGCGCGTGAGCTTCGAGGCCGGCATGTACCAGCTGGGCGGCTCCGTGGTGCACCTGACCACGGGCGACAGCCAGCTGGGCCGCGCCGAGCCCATCGAGGACAGCGCCAAGGTCATCAGCCGCATGGTCGACCTGGTGATGATCCGCACCTACGAGCAGGCCAAGATCGAGCGCTTTGCCGCCAACTCGCGCGTGCCGGTCATCAATGGCCTGACCAACGAATACCACCCCTGCCAGATCCTGGCCGACATCTTCACCTTCATCGAGCACCGCGGCGCCATCAAGGGCAAGACCGTGGCCTGGGTGGGTGATGGCAACAACATGGCCAACACCTGGCTGCAGGCGGCATCGCTGCTGGGCTTCAAGGTGCACGTGAGCACGCCGCGCGGCTACGAAGTGGACGAGAAACTGGCCGCTGGCGCCCGCGGGATCAGCGCTGGCAGCTATCAATTCTTTAGCAACCCGCTCGAAGCCTGCCAGGGCGCCGACCTGGTGACCACCGACGTGTGGACCAGCATGGGCTACGAGGCCGAGAACGAAGAGCGCAAGAAAGCCTTCGCCGACTGGTGCGTGGACGCCGAAATGATGGCCGCCGCCAAGCCGGACGCCCTGTTCATGCACTGCCTGCCCGCCCACCGGGGCGAAGAAGTCGAAGCGGACGTGATCGACGGGCCGCAGTCCGTGGTGTGGGACGAGGCAGAAAACAGGATGCACGTGCAAAAGGCACTCATGGAGTACCTTTTGCTCGGCCGCGTGGCCTGATCCACTTCTCCACCATGCCCTGGCGCCGCCAGCCCGTCCATGGCGCCGAACTGCAGGCGCACTGGAACGCGCTGGGCCAGTCGCTGGGCCGCGACATCCCCGCCTGGCGCGCCGAGGGCCGGCGCCTCATCCTGGGCTGGGCCCACTGGCCCCGCGCGTACCACGACACCACGCACCTGTGGGCCTGCCTGCGGCACCTGCAGGCCGTGCAGGACCAGCAGCCCGGTGCCCTGCAAGACCCCCATGCCACCGCCCTCGCCCTGTGGTTCCATGACGCGATCTATTGGCCGTGGAGCAAGCACAACGAGGAGCGCAGTGCCGACGGGGCCATGTGCTTCCTGCGCAGCCAGAACCTGCCCGAGCCCATGGTCCTGCGCGTGCACCAGCACATCCTCGACACCCGCCACAACCCCGGCGCGCTGGCCGGTGATGCGCAATGGGTTGTCGACATCGACCTGGCCATCCTCGGCCAGAGCGATGCGGTCTACCGCCAGTTCGAGCGCAACGTGCGGCGTGAGTACTTCTTCGTGCGCTGGCCACGGTATGCAGCGGGGCGCAGCGCGGTGCTACAGGGGTTTCTGGAGCGGCCGCGCATTTACGGCACCGAATGGTTCCAGACACGCTATGAGGTGCAGGCCCGCAGCAACCTGGCCCATGCGCTGCACGCCTTGAAGGACGGCCGTCTGTACGCCTGAGGGGTGCAGCGACGGCACAGACCTCGCACCCGCCACCCCCCACATTCACGCTCCGCGCGTTAGTCGCAGGGCTGAAAGCGCTTGCACTCCGGGGTCAACTGGATCGAGGTCAGGGTGTTCTCGCCGTCCATGTGGCGCGCCGTGAACTTGACCCATGAGCCCTCCGGGATACCAGTCAGCAGCGCCCGATCGCTCACCTTGAACCTCTGCGTCGTGAAAGGGAGCTTCGTGCTTGGCAGCAGCTTCAGGCGCACATACAGCCGATTTCCATCTTCTTGCTGAACCGAAACCAGGCGCGCCCGGGTGAACACCGGTTCAGTGGGAGCGCTTGCTCCGGGTGCTGTCGCAGGTGCCATCGGGGTTGCGCCCGCCGGCAAAACCAAAGAGGCCAGCGATGACCATGCAATGAAGACCACGCACCGAGCCCATGGCCTCCAGCCCAGGCGTCCTGCAGCCTTCAAAACTGCGTCCCCACGGTGAGGTATGCGCGCGGTGTCCACTGCATGCTGCTGGTGCTCACAACCGGTACAACGCCCGATGCGTCGACGCGATCCCGGCGGAAATGGGCATCACCCACGTTGTAGACCCCCAACCGCCAGTAACCCAGCCCGCGTACCAGCTGACCCACATACAGATCCAGCATGGCGCTTGCGCGATTCTGCCCGGTCAACGTCCCGTTGATGTCCTGGTCGGCCGGCCCCGTCATCGACAGCGTGGCTCCGCCATACCAGCCGCCATTGCGCGGCATGGGTTTTGCCGCTGTCAGCGTGGCCACATAGCGTGCCTGCCCAGGAATGCGCCGTCCTTCGTTGGGCCCGCTGGTCATGCGTGACTGCAGCGCACTGGCATTGGCCGACAGCGTCCATTCGCTCCCCAGGCCCACCCAGCCCAACCCCGTGCGGGCATCGGCCTCCAGGCCCCACACGATGGCGTCTCCCACATTCCCACGTTGCTCCACCCAGCGTGCACCGATCAACTGCAGTGTGGGCGCCAGAACGTCGCTCATCCGGCGCACGAACAGGTTCACGCCCGCGTGGCCCGTGGCAAGACGCCGCTCAAAACCGGTGTCCAGTGTCCAGGCCACCTGGGGACGCAAGTTCGGATTGCCAATGGTGTCAGGATTGTTCAGGCTGTTGCTGCCCTGGCTGGGGATGGCGCGGTCCACCAGATCCCACACGCGCGGCAACTGGGTGACGCGCGCGAGATTCACGCGCCACTGCAGGTCCTCGGACAAGGGCGTGCGTGTATGCAGTGATGGCTGCAGGATGCTCCACTGCTTGCTGCCCGTCACTGCAGAGCTTCCACCGCTCAGCTCCACGCGCTCGCCGCGCAGGCCCAGCGTGAGCGTGGTGGTCGCGGGCAGCTCCCATTCGTTCTGCCCCCAGACCACCCACCGGCGAATGCCGGCATCCAGACCCGAGTTCACCGGCAGGTCGCCACTCGCCGTCGTGTTGACAAAAAGTTTGCGGTCTTCCAGCTGCGCCCCGGCGCTCCACAGCAGTGCGTCGGCCGTACCCGTGAGCTTGGTGCTGAGGTTCCAGACGTCTTCACGCCGGTCGTCCACAAAGCTATAGCTGTCCGTGACTGCAGCACCGCCAACGCCGATGTTGCGCAGCAAGTCGCCCCTGCGGTCCACGGTGTCGCTGGCACGGCTCGCTGACAACGTCGTTTCGAGCTTGCTGGCCGCAAAGCGGTGCGTCCAGTCGGCTGCGGCCTGCAGATAGCGCCGGTCGTAGTTGTGCGCTTCATGCGAACGCGCCGCATACGTACCATCGCCGCTGCCCACGCTGTCCGCGGTACCGCCAAAATCGGCCTTGCTGAGCGTGGCACGCAGCGTCAGCTGATCCGCAGCACCGATCTTTCCGCTGACACGCGGCACCAGTGCGTAGTCGGTGCGCTTGTAGCGGGCACTGGTATCGGACTGTGCGACCTCCGCACCGCCGACCTGCGTGCTGCGGTGGGTGTCCGAGCCCAGCAACAAACCCGTCGCAGAGGCCGCGACGAAATAGGACCACGGCTCCCTGTTCTCCGCCTCGAGCACCTCCTCGGCGCCATCGGAGCCTTGGGCGCCCTTAGCAGGCTTCACAGCGCCGCCCAAAGGCCCCGTGCGCGAAAAGAACGCCTGGCCCGCATTGCGTCCCCACACGTGGTTGTCGGTGAGGCGCAGCACCGTCTCGCGCTTCACAGTGGCCTGGCGCAACACGATGTTGAGCGTGCCGCCCGTGGCGCCCGAAAACTCTGCGCTGGGTGCGCGCACCACCTCAATGCGTTCGATCAGTTCGGGCGGCAGCTGGTCAATGGGCAGCTGCGTGCGCTTGCCACCCACGCGCTGGCCGTCGATCAGCAACTGCGTGGCGCCGCGCTCCATGCCGCGCATGCGGATCTCGACACTGCCATCGGCAGATGGCACTACCTGCACGCCTGGCAACTGGCGCAGCACATCGGCCACCGAGAACGCACCCATTTGCTCGATGTCGGCGCGGTCCACCACGACCAGCGAACCGGCGGCAAAAAAACGCTGCTCCAGCGAGCGGCGCGCGGTCACCGTGACGCCATCGAGCTGCGGCGTTGATGCCCCGGCCCCCGCTCCCTCGGGCGACGCTTGGGCCCATGCGGCGCCACCCGCCAGGCACGCCGCCCAGACGACGACACGGTGGGTGTGTGTTTTTCTCATAGACATCCTCTCTGCCAAGGATTGTCTGGGGACAAGGCTTAAGCGCAGCCTAAGACCAGCACGTTCTGCCCCATGGCGTCGCGGAACTGCTGTATTCCTGCGACAGGCAAATTGCGGCGCCAGCGCACGTTGCGCCTATACCTCGGGTACCACTAGCGGTTTTCGGTAGATCGTGTGGCGCTTGACCGTGTGGAACCCGCAGTCCTCATACACCCGGTTGGCGCCCGTCAGGTTTTCGCCGTCCACCACCAACGCCGACTCCGAAATGCCCTCCTGCGCCAGCAGGCGCAGGCTGCGGGCAATCAGCGCTCTGGCAAGGCCACGGCCACGCCAGCGGCGACCCACGCTGATGAACTCGGTGTAGCCCCGTCGCCTGGACAGATGGCGGTTTTCGTCCTCGTTGATATACGTGCGGACCTGGCCTGCGACCTCTTCGCCGTTCCATGCCACCTGCCAGCGTGCGGGCCGGAAAACTCTGCTGCCCAGCCACGCGTCGTAGTCCTGAGGCGTGGGCGGCGCCATCCCCCAATGGTCCTCAAATGCGGTGTGGTGCGCATCCCAGATGGTGAGGTAGTGCTCGGGCAACACGGGCCGCAGTTCCAGCCCTTCGGGCATGGGAAAGTCGGGCACAGCATGCAGCTGCGTCTGCAGCATTTCGAAGAAATACCGCATAGGCGCATAGCCGCTGGCCTGCAGCAGCCTGGCGCGCGCATCTTCACCTTGTTGCACATACGCATGGTGCACATGCGGGCCGCCCGGCTGCTGCGCTGCCACGGTGTGGTGCCGCTGCTCGATCCAGCCCTGCAGCAGACGGCCAATGCCGCGTCCGCGCCAACGCCCTGGCACAAAGCCAATTTGCGAGTGAAGCGTCAACCCGTCGGCCTGCGTGAATCGCCAGCAACGGCCATAGCCCACCAGTTCACCGTCCAGCTCGGCCATCACCGCGTCCTGATACGGATCGCACTGGGTGAACGCGGCGTAGTCGCGCGCCAGGTCTTCGGGTGCACGCCGTGCGAGCACCCCGTCGGCATCAAAGCTGGCGTTGGCTACCTCGGCCATGCCCGGGAAGTCCGATGGGCCGCGAAGGGGCCGCAGCACCAGCCGTGAAGGTGCCGATAGCCCCATCATCGATTTGTCCTCACCCACAAGGGCATCCTCCCCAGCTTCTTTCATTCATTCTTCTCTCTCAAACGTCGGTGAGCAAGCCATGTTGCGCTGCGCGCGCTGCCATTGTGCAAACCGCTGCCTTAACGTCAGCCAAAGGCGGACCTTCTGGCTCCGCCCAGCAGGCACCGCACCCGCCACAATCTCCCATGCACATCCTGCTCATCGAAGACGACCTCGACCTGGGCCGCGCGCTGCAGTCCGCGCTCAAGGTCGAGGGCCTGACCAGCGAATGGCTGCGCCGCGCCGTGGATGCGCCGGCCACGGTGGACGCAAACACCATCGACTGCGTGCTGCTGGACCTGACCCTGCCCGACGGCAGCGGGTTCGACCTGCTCGCCCGCTGGCGCGCGCAGGGCCAGCAGGTGCCCATCATCGTGATCACCGCGCGCTCGGCGGTCGAGGACCGGCTGACGGGGCTGGACGGCGGCGCGGACGACTTCGTGATCAAGCCCTTCGCCACGGCCGAGCTGATGTCGCGCATCCGTGCGGTGCTGCGCCGCAGCGCGCGGCAGGCCAGCGAGCGCTGGGTGCTGGGCGAGCTGGTGGTCGAGCCCCGGCGCCACCAGGCGCGGCGCGGCGGCGAGCCGCTGGATCTGTCGCCGCGCGAGTTCCAGCTGCTGCTGGAGCTGGCGCGCGAGCCCGGCGCCGTGGTGCCCAAGGGCGTGCTCGCCCAGCGGCTGGACCCGCTGGGCGAGCCGGTGGATTTCGGCGCCATCGAAGTGCACGTGTCCAACCTGCGCCGCAAGATCGGGCCGGAGCTGATCCGCACCGTGCGCGGGGTGGGCTATCTGCTGCAGGCATGACCCGCCCCATCTCCCTTCCCCGCAAGCTGCACACCGCCTGGACCAGGCTGGCGGAGCCCACGCTGGTGCGCCGCAGCGTGATCTCGGTCATGGTGGCCTTCGTCCTGGTGTGGGTTGTCCTGCTCGGCTACAACTACGTCAACTACAAGCAGGCCATCACCTATGACCCGGGCCTGCAGAAGTATGGCGACGCGGTGCTGGACTCGCTGGCTCACCTCACGGACCGTTCGCAAGCCTCCGCCGCTCTGGCCTCGACCGACCACTGGACCAACATCCGCCGCCGCCAGATCGGCCTGCTGCCCGGCACATTGCTGCATGAACTGAAAGACGCCGCCACCGGCCAGCCGGTATTCGCATCGCCCGGACTGCAACCGTTGACGCCGCCGCCCGCCACGCCAGAAGCGGTGGGCGTGATCACGGAGGCCCGTCTGGGCGGCACCGTCTACCGCATCTACACGGGCCACAACGCGCGCTGGGCCTTGCGGGTGATCGAGCCCAAACGCACGGACTCCAACTTCCTGCAGTACAACGGCCGTGCGCTGGTGCCCTATCTGCTGCTGGCCTCGCCCTTCGTGCTGCTGCCCGTCTGGCTGTCGGTGCGCAATGGCCTGCGCCCCCTGCAGCAACTCGCCCGGCGCATCGCACAGCGCAACACCGACGACCTGAAGCCCGTGGGCTTCAACGCGCGGCACCGCGAGCTCAAGCCGCTGGAACAGTCGCTGGACCACCTCTTCGCCCAGCTGCGCCAGAAGGTCGAGCGCGAGCGGGCCTTCGTGCAGGATGCCGCGCACGAGATCCGCACGCCGCTGGCCGTGATCACGGCGCAGGCCCATGTGATGGCGCGCTCGCAGAGCGAGGACGAACGCACGCAGGCCCAGGCGCACCTGGAGCAGGCCATTGCCCGCACCTCGCACCTGGCGCAGCAGCTGCTGGACCTGGCCGCGCTCGACGAGGCGCAGCGCCCCGCACCGCGCGACCTGGACGTGGCGCAGTGGCTGCGCGCCGCGCTCGCACAGGCCGCGCCGCAGGCGATGGCGCGGCAGATCGAGCTGTCGCTGGACGCGCCCGACAGCCTGCCCGCGCGGCTCGACCTGCCCGCCTTCGAATCCATCGCGCACAACCTCATCGACAACGCCGTGCGCTATGCCGAGTCGGGCGGCAGCGTGTCGCTCACCCTGCGCGAGGAAGCCGGCGAACTCCACCTGGCGGTGCAGGACGACGGGCCGGGCATTCCCGCCGCCGAGCGCAGCCGGGTGTTCGAGCGTTTCTACCGGGGCCTGGGGCATGCCGCCAACGGCTCGGGGCTGGGCCTGGCCATCGTGCGGCAGGCCGTGCTGCGCATGGGCGGGCAGGTGCGGCTGGGGGACGGCCTGAATGGCCGGGGCGTGGGCTTTTTCGTCGGCATTCCCCTCCCGCGCGCTGCCTGACAGGTCCTTCCTGGGCCGCCCCGCCAGGCGCATCCGGCCGCCTGCGGCATCTGCGCAGGGCGCCCGTCGCCCTGCCGGGGGGTTCCAGGCCAGAGACCGCGCCAGCCACCGGGCGCGCACGCGGCACGGGCTGCCGCCGCTGGCGGCAGGGCCGATCTTCCAGGCCTGCCACGCAGATCGTTTAGGCTTCAACAAAATGCGAAAGGTGTTGGAAATAACCGACACCATGGTTTTTGCGGGACATGCAAACTTTGTCCCATGCCAACCAGCCCCTCTTCTTCCACAGCCCGCAGGCTCTGGGACATTTCGCCGCCCGTGCACGCGGGCAGCCCCGTGTTCCCGGGCGACACGGCCTACAGCCAGCAGTGGTGCGCCGCCATCGGGCCCGGCTGCCCGGTGAACGTGAGCGCCATCACGCTGTCGCCCCACGTGGGCGCGCATGCCGATGCGCCCCTGCACTACGACGAGCATGGCGCCAGCATCGGCGACGTGCCGCTCGACGCCTTCCTGGGCCCCTGCCGCGTGATCCACGCCATCGCGCGCGGGCCGCTCATCACCTGGGACCACATCGCGCACGCGATGGACGCCACCCTGCCCCAGCGCGTGCTGGTGCGCACCTACGAACACATGCCGGTGGACCGCTGGGATGGCGCGCTGGCGGCCTATGCCCCCGGCACCATCGAGCGCCTGGCCGACCTGGGCGTGCTGCTGGTGGGCATCGACACCGCCAGCATCGACCCGGCGGACAGCAAGACGCTCGACAGCCACCAGGTCATTCGCCACCGCGGCCTGCGCGTGCTCGAAAACCTGGTGCTCGACGAGGTGCCCGAAGGCGACTACGAGCTCATCGCCCTGCCTCTCAGGCTCGCCACCGCCGACGCATCGCCGGTGCGCGCCGTGCTGCGGCGGCTGGCCTGAACCATCGCATTTTCAAACCTTTTTGGCCACCACCGCTTGATGGACAAGCGCCAATAGCTATCAAAACAGAAGCAAACCATCCACCTGCCACCATGACCCTCACCGCACAAGACTGCCGCGCCCTCGATGCGCAAGACCCCCTCGCCCCGCTGCGCGGGCACTTCACCCTGCCCCCGGGCGTGATCTACCTGGACGGCAACTCGCTGGGCGTGGCCCCCAAGGCCGCGGCAGCCCGCGTGGCCGATGTGGTGACGCGCGAGTGGGGCACGGACCTCATCAAATCCTGGAACACCGCCAGCTGGTTCGATCTGCCCCAGCGCCTGGGCAACCAGCTGGCCCCGCTGATCGGAGCGGGCCCGAACGAAGTGGTCTGCACCGACAGCACCTCGATCAACCTGTACAAGGTTCTGAGCGCGGCGCTGAACATCGCCCGCGAGGACGGCCCGGCGCGCAAGCGCGTCGTGAGCGAGCGCAGCAACTTCCCCACCGACCTGTACATCGCCGAGGGCCTGTGCAAGGAGCGCGGTCTGGAGCTGGTGCTGGTGGAGCCCGAGGAGATCGCCGCCGCGCTGGCCCCCGACGTGGCCGTGCTGATGCTCACCCACGTGAACTACCGCACCGGCGCCATGCACGACATGGCCGCCATCACGGCCGCAGCGCATGCCCAGGGCATCCTGTGCGTGTGGGACCTGGCGCACAGCGCGGGCGCGGTGCCGGTCGACCTGCATGGCGCGGGCGCCGACTTCTCCATCGGCTGCGGCTATAAGTACCTGAATGGCGGCCCCGGCGCACCGGCGTTTGTGTGGGTGCACCCGCGCCACGCCAATCGCTTCTGGCAACCGCTGTCGGGCTGGTGGGGCCACGCGGCTCCGTTTGCCTTCACGCCCGACTACCAGCCTGCGGCCGGCATCACGCGCTACCTGTGCGGCACGCAGCCCATCATCAGCCTGTCGGCGCTGCAGTGCGGACTGGACGTGTTCACGGCCGCGCAGGCGCTGGGCGGCATGGCCGCGCTGCGCACCAAGTCGCTGGCACTCACCGACCTGTTCATACAGCTCGTGGAAGAACGCTGCGCGGGCCACGGCCTGGGCCTGGCCACGCCGCGCGACCATACCCGGCGCGGCTCGCAGGTGTGCCTGACGCGCGACGAAGGCGCCGGCGTGAACGGCCAGGGCAGCGGCGCCTATGCCATCGTGCAGGCGCTGATCGCGCGCGGCGTGATCGGCGACTTCCGCAAGGGCGACGGCGGCCAGGGCCCGCACAAGGACATCCTGCGCTTTGGCTTCACGCCGCTGTACCTGGGCTTTGAAGACGTGTGGAATGCCGTGGAGCGCCTGCGCCAGGTGCTGGAGAGCGGCGACTGGCAAAAGCCCGAGTTCAACCAGACGCACGCCGTGACCTGACCGGGAAGGAGATTGACCATGTGCCCCTTCTCGCAAACCCCGTCGCAAGGCGCTGCCGGCGCAGCGTCCGCCACGCCCCTGCCCGAGTCCATCGTGCACGAGGAACGCGCCCAGCTCGACTTCAGCCAGTCGATGAGCTACGGCGACTACCTGCAGCTCGATGCCATCCTCACCGCGCAAAAGCCGCTCTCGCCCGCGCACGACGAGATGCTGTTCATCGTGCAGCACCAGACCAGCGAGCTGTGGATGAAGCTCATGCTGCACGAGCTGCGCGCGGCCATAACGCACATCGCCAACGACGAGTTGCAGATGGCCTTCAAGATGCTGGCGCGCGTCTCCAAGATCATGGAGCAGCTGGTGCACGCCTGGGACGTGCTGGCCACCATGACACCGCCCGAATACACCGCCATGCGCCCGTACCTGGGCCAGTCCAGCGGCTTTCAGAGCTACCAGTACCGCAGCATCGAATTCGCCCTGGGCAACAAGAACCGCGCCATGCTCAAGCCCCACGAGCACCGTGCCGACCTGCTGGCCCAGGTGCAGGCCGCGTACGAGGCGCCCTCGCTGTACGACGAAGCCCTGCGCCTGCTGGCGCGCCGCGGCATCCCCGTGCCCGCCAGCCACCTGGAGCGCGACTGGACCCAGCCCTACGCGGAAAGCGACGGCGTGGAGCGGGCCTGGCTGGTGGTGTACCGCAACCCCAAGGAGCACTGGGACCTTTACCAGTTGGGCGAGGAACTCACCGACCTGGAAGACGCATTCCGCCTGTGGCGCTTTCGGCACGTGACCACCGTGGAGCGCGTGATCGGCTTCAAGCGCGGCACGGGCGGCACCGGCGGCGTGAGCTACCTGCGCAAGATGCTGGACGTGGTGCTGTTCCCCGAGATCTGGAAGCTGCGCACGGACCTCTGAGCAGCGGGGCACGGGCCTGCCAGCACGCAAAAAAGAAGCCTGCCGCCCCCTGACGGACAGGCCCTCGAGATGCCGGCAGCGCTTTCCACACAAGCGCTGGCAGCTATTATTTTTGTAGTTTTTTCTCCCTTGAGCATGCGTCCCGCCCAGCCCGCCACTGGCCGCGCCGGGACGTTCATCCTGGCGCCGCCTTCAGTCCCCCACCTTGGTGAACACCTGCCCGCCCGAGAGCTGGTAGGCGGCGTTGTCCACCTGCAGGCTGCGCTCGCTGGTGATGTCGAAACGCTGGTGGAGCTCGGGCGTGTCGCCGTTCAGGATGGGCGTGGAGACGGCCATGGAGCGCAGCGCCAGCGTGCCAGCGCTGGTGTTCACTTCCAGCCGTGCGGCCCCCTGGTAGCCCCGCAGCGCAGACGATGTGCCG
This sequence comes from Acidovorax sp. GW821-FHT09A11, assembly GCF_059418365.1. NCBI lineage: Bacteria > Pseudomonadati > Pseudomonadota > Betaproteobacteria > Burkholderiales > Comamonadaceae > Acidovorax > Acidovorax sp. GW821-FHT09A11. Next base: position 16,824 of record NZ_JBWKPS010000017.1, on the reverse strand, counting down.
GCGGCCGTCGGGGCCTGGTAGACCCGGGCGGGAAACGCCAGGCGCACCCGGGTGTCCAGGGCCTGCACGTCGAGCACGGGGCGCGTGCTGTCGAGCGTGGTGATGCTGCCACGGCCACCCAGCTTCCCGGCCGCCAGCCGCCGGCCCTGCGCCGGGTTGCGCACGTCAAACAGCGCAAGCTGGATGCCCTCGGCCGTGCCGCCGAGCGTGCTGTCCTTGCCCACGCCCAGCAGCAGCCCGCCGGGCAGCGGGACCAGGTGGTCCGCATGGCCGCCAGCCGCCAGCTCGCCCGCCACCGTGGGGTTCGCCGGGCTGGCCAGGTCGAGCACCCACACGGGCTCGGCCGCGGCGAAGGTGGTGGCATAGGCCCGTGGGCCCGCGAAGAACACGGTGTCCACCTGCTGGTCGCCGCGTGCCGTGCGCGGCTTGAGGGCCAGCTTGGCCTGCACGCTCAGGCGGCTGTCGCTGCCACTGTCGCGCAGCACCGTCAGCAGCGCGGGCGAGGCCTGCTGCGCCTGGATGGTCACCGGCGGCATGCCGCTTTGGCCCGCCGCGCCCGTGAAGGTCAGCACGCGCAGGTCGTTCTGGTGCTCGTTCAGGCGCGACGGCATGCGGCGCAGGTCCCAGCCCAGGTGGCCGTCCACGCTGCCCGATGCGTCGTAGTCCACCTGCGCGCCCCGGAAGGTGAACTTGTGGATGTCGGTGCGGCTGCCCGCCGGGAACACGGTGTTGATCACGTCGCCGCCATAGCGGTACTGGCGCGAGCTGGCCACGTACACGCTGCGCGCGCCCAGGTGCACCGCCTCGCTGCCCCCCGCGAAGCACCGGCTCGTGCGCGCCAGGTTCGATGACGCCAGGTCGATGGCCGTGATGGAAGTGAGCTGCAGCGACAGCGAGGCATTGCCCGTCTGCACCAGGCAGTCGGCTTCGTTCACCAGCGGCTGGGGCTGGCCGCCGTCCACGCGCAGGGTCGGAATCAGCGCGGCGGTGTTCAGGTCCTTCAGCGCGGCCTCCACGGCCGATGCCGAAGCCCCGGCAGGCACGTTGAAGCGCAGAAGGTCGGGCGACCAGGTGGTGACCAGGTACAGCGTGTTGCCAATCAGGCGGCTGCCCACCAGCAGCCCGTCGATGCGCATCTGCTTGAGCTGCATCGGGGCCGCGTCCTTGCCGACCGAGAACAGGTCCAGCGACAGCATGCGGCTGTATTCGGGCATCACGGTGATGCCCGCGTCCGCCGCCACGATGGGCTGCCGGTCGGCATACGGGTCCTGCTGGGACAACACGGCGGCACGCGTGCCGCCGCCCGCCACGTACAGGCCATGGGGGATGAACTTCGCGTCCAGCGTGACGCGGCCCACGTTGCTCAGGCTGCCATCGGCCGCGCGGGCCAGGGTCGAGAAACGCGGAGGTTCGCGGCCCGCGTCCGTGGCGTAGGCCCGGTGCAGGCCGTAGAGCATGCCGCCCTCGGCCTTGATGAGGCCGTCTTCCTCCACCGCAGGCCCGGCCAGCGGCACGCCCGTGTTGGCGACCACGCTGCCCGCGGCGCTCAGCGCCCCCACGGTGGGCACGGTGATGGCCGTGCCGCTGTAGCCCAGCGCGGCACGCTGGGCGATCTTGGCCTTGAAGTACGCCACCAGATCGCCAGAGCGCGTGACCTGCAGCCGCGCCTCGTTGGGCGTGAGCGGCCCGCCGCCATCCCCGCTGCCCCCGCCGCACCCGGACACGAATGCGGCCGTTGCCACGGCCAGCCAGGCGGGCGGCACGCCCGCGACCTTCTTCATCAACCCTCGGTATGCCATTCGATTTTTCTCCCTGTGGATGGATCTGGGCCCCGGGCGCCTTCGCCACCGGCCTCGATTTGGATAAGTGGGATAATATCCCACAAAATTTCCACCGGTCAACCGTATGACAATGGCCACCCGCCCCTGACACGCCCCGCGCCCACACCCGCATGCCTTCCCGCTCCGCCATCGTCCTGGCTTCCGCCCTGCATGTGCTGCGCCCTCTGGCGCGGTTGCTGCTGCGCAATGGCGTGGCCTACCCGGCCTTCGCGGCGGCCATGAAGAAGGTGTTCCTGGAGGCCGCCCAGGACGAACTGCAGGGCACGGGCAAGAAGGCCACCGACAGCGCCCTGAGCCTGATGTCCGGCGTGCACCGGCGCGACGTGCGCAACCTGGGCCGCCTGGCCGAGCCCGCCGCCGAGGACGGGCCCGCCGAGACCCCCCTCAGCATGGCCAGCCAGGTCGCGGCGCGCTGGCTGAGCCAGGCCGATTGCCTGGACGACGAAGGCCAGCCCCGCGCGCTGCCCCGCAGCAGCAGCAGCAGCAATGGCGATGCGCCCCACTTCGATGCGCTGGTGGCCGGCATCAGCAGCGACGTACGGCCCCGTGCCGTGCTCGACGAGCTGGTGCGGCTGGGCATGGCCGAGGAAAGCGGGGACGGGCAGGTCCGGCTGCTGGCGGCGGGCTTCGTGCCGCGCCAGGGCTTCGCGGAAATGGCGCGGCTGATGCAGGACAACCTGCACGACCACCTGGCCGCCGCCAGCCTGAACCTGCAGGGCGGGCACAACTACCTGGAGCAGGCCGTCTTCGTGGACCAGCTCAGCGAGGAGTCCGCCCAGCGCCTGCATGCGGTGGCGGCCAGGGCATGGCGCCAGGCGTTCAAGACGGTGATGACCGAGGCCCAGGCCCGCTACGACCACGACCAGCACAACACCCCGCCCGGCGAGCGCAACCGGCGCGCCCGCTTTGGCAGCTACTTCTATGCCGCAGACAAAGATGAACGTCCTTCCTGAACGCCTGGCCCGCGGGGCCAGACTGCTCACACTGGCCACCTTGCTGGCCCTGGCCGCTTGCGGCCCCGGCACGGGCGGAACCGGCACGGGGCCCATCAGCGGGGTGCTCAACTTCTCGGGCTCGGGTTTCTCGGCGGGCGTGCCCTGTCCCACCTGCGGCCAGGTCAATCTGCGGCTGGAGGATGAGCTGGTCGAGCTGACCGTCACCTGCCGGCGCTTCATCCACACCGGCCCCTGGGAGATCGACGCCCAGGGCCTGGCCGTGCTGGAAGGCACCCTGGAGACCACGGGTTTCGACAATGGCCTGGCGCTGACGGGCACCGTGCCCGCGGTCCTGCGGCTGCAGTTCAGCGAAACGCGGGCTGACAACAGCCGGGAGGTGGCCGCCACGGTGCGCGACGCCCATGGCAACCACCTGGTGGAGCCGCTGACGCTGGAGCAGCGCCCGGCCGCCGCCTCGCCCGAGGCGTGCACCGCCGGCAGCTAGGGGCCGGGCGGGCGGCGGGCGGTGCGGCTGGCGGCACAGGCCGGGCGAACGGCCGGCGCAGCCCGCCTTCCGTCATCACATCCGCCCGCACGCACGCGCGCCGGATAGTTGGACTTCGGCCGCAGCCACGCGAAGTACGGGGTTCAAGGGAAGGGGATTGCCCGGGCCGCACGGAGCCTGGCGCGCGGGGCACCTGCCCGCGGCGTCGCACAGGCCCTGGGCACGAACATGGAGCGGGCGCCACGCAGCACACCGCAGGGATGGCCGGCGTGCGCCATGCCACCGGCCCCGCGGCCCCGCCTGAAGGAGAAGGCGAGGAAAAAAGCGGGGCGGAAAGGAAGGCTACCGGGCGCTGCCGGCCACCATCATGGGGCGGCTGCTGCGGCACCAGATCGGTGCCAGGTGGCCGATCTGGATGGTCAGCTCGTTGCCCTTGCCCAGCACGGTCGTCGGGCCATTGCTGTAGGCATACCCCGTCTCGGCCACCTGCTTGGGCAGATCGACCGTCCAGCCACTGCGCAGCAGCACACCCATGCCCTGTTCGGGATAGAACTGCATTTCCACCTTTTCGCCGTTGCCGCACGCGAACTGCATGCTGCTGCGGTCCACCGGCTCACTGAAAGCCTGCAGGGCGGGCGGCTGGCTCGCACAGCCCGTCAGCATCAGGGTCGCCAGCGCACCTGAACTCAGCAAAACCATCTTCTTCATCGGTCACTCCTGACGTCGCGGTGCACCTTGCAGCCCACCCGACAACTTCCAACGTCCAACGGCTCGAGGCCCCCTGGCCCCATAAGCACGAACCTTGCCACTACCACCCACTGCCTGCGCCATCCTGCTTGCGAGAGACCGAAACCAGCGACTTCAGAACCATGACCCACACCGGCGCAAGGCATGCCCACAAGAGTGCCTCAGGCCCCCTGGCCCGTCATTGGGGTGATCCCCACATCGAGAGCCTCCTCTAAAGTCTGCCCCGCCCCTGTGGCGCCCTCGTGACGGACCCCAAAGCCCCTTCGCGGGGTGCCATTGAAGCCACGCAGCGGCGCAATGCGCTGCGCTGCGCCCGATTGAGAGCACATTTCGCCAAAGATGCCGGGTGGCCGACACGCCGCGCTGGCCGCCGGCAGGGGATCGGGACATACCCTAGGCGCCCCTTCGCGCGGCGCCCTCGCAGCCGCCCGGCTTGTCCACCAGCGACAGCCAGGGCGCCGCCGTGCAGTTACCCTCGGTGGGCAGCGCGCCCTTTGCCTGGTTGAACCGCAGTCCGGGGCGCCGCGCACTACAGGAGATCCATCACCGTGCAGGCGCCCCCTTCCCCCACGCCCTCCCCGCTTCTGGCGCCCCGCGCCGCCTGGGCCATGCTGCTCGCGCTGGTCTCCGGCTTCGCGCTGAGCCAGGCGTTTCGCACCATCACCGCCATCATGGCCACCGGGCTGCGCGCGGAGTTCGGCCTTTCGGCCGAGGCACTGGGGGTCTTCGCGGGGGCGTTTGCCTTCGCCTTCGGCACCATGCAGCTCTTCATGGGCATCGGCATCGACCTGTACGGCGTGCGGCGCACGCTGCTGGTGGCGTTTCCGCTCGCCATCGCGGGCTCGCTGCTCTCGGCGCTGGCCCCGAGCTACGGCGGCGTGTTGCTGGGCCAGGTGCTCATCGGCGTGGGCTGCGCGCCCGCGTTTCTGGTCTGCACGGTGTTCATCGCGCGCTACTTCCCCGCCAGCCGCTTCGCGATGGTGTCGGGCGTGGCCATGGGCGTGGGCGGGCTGGGCATGCTGTTCACGGGCACGCCGCTGGCCTGGCTGGTGCAGCAGTCGTCCTGGCGCATGGGCTTCGCCGTGCTGGCGGGCCTGGCCGCGCTGGCCTGGCTGCTGATCTTCTGGAAAGTGCATGAACCCACCCACCCCGTTCACGCCGCGCAGGCCCCGCAGCCGCGCGAGTCGGTGGGTGATGCGGTGCGCGGCTTCGGAGCCCTGTTCCTGCTGCCGCACACGGCGGGGATCATGCTGCTGGCGCTGATGACGTATGCGTCGTTCCTCACGCTGCGCGGGCTGTGGCTGGGGCCGCTGTTGATCGAGCGGCACGGCTATTCGCTGGTGGCCAGCGGCAACGTGGCCATGCTGTCGTCGCTGGTGTCGCTGTTCACCCCGGCCTATTTCGGCCGGCTGGACCCGGGCCCCGCGCGGCGCAGGCGCTGGCTGGCGGGCTTTACCGTGCTGCTCGCCGGGCTGTTCGCCGCCATCGGCTTCCTGCACGCCGAGTGGCTGGACGTGGGCGGCTCCATCGCCGTGGGCCTGCTGTCGGGCTACATGGTGCTGCAGTACGCAGACGTGCGCTCGTCCTACCCGGCGGCCATGACGGGGCGTGCCATGGCGGTGTTCACCATGGCGCTGTTCCTGGGCGTGGCGCTGATGCAGTGGGTGACGGGCCTGGCCGCCTCGCAGGCGGCCGCGCGGGGCGCGGACCCGTACGTGGCCGTGATGCTCACCATCGCCGGCATGCTGGCCGCGGGCGTGCTCGCCTTCAGGTTGCTGCCCGCACCGGCTCCCGCGCATTGACGCGGCCGCGGCCGGGCGGGCAGGCCGCCAGGCCCGCGCCCGCCACGCGCCACCACTGCAGCACGCCGAACAGCAGCTCGAACGCGGTGAAGCCCAGCACGATGGCGCTGGCCCCATGGGCCACGGCATAGATCTGCCATGCCGCGAACAGGAAACGGGCCACGCCATCGAGCCGCCCCAGCAGCAGCGAAGGCGCCGCGATGCGCGCCGCCGACCACACGACCACCACCGACCCCAGGAGGTTGGCCAGCAGCATGTGGGTGGTATCAAGCGGGTGCAGCGTGCCTGGCAGGGCCAGCGCCTGGGCGACAAGCCCCAGCTGCGCGTAGAGCCAGGCAAAGGTCCAGGGCAGCGCGAACGGCCAGGTCACGAGCAGGTCGTACCAGCCGCTGGCACGCACGACGCGCAGGTAGCGGGATTCGGAAAAGGCTGGGAACGTGGCAGCGAAAGTGGCCATGGCGGTGCGGTCATCGAAGTGGAAGAGGCCCCGAGCTTCAGGCCTGAAGTACGCTTCAGGGTCAAGCACTTTTTTGGGGCATCCGCATGGACCTTCTTCAGCTGGCCGACCTGCAGCCTGCCGACATACGCCAGATCTGGGCGCTCGCGGGCGGCGCGCCGGGCCCCGCGTTGGCGGGCACCGTGGCGTGGTCGTTCGAGGGCAACGGCATCCGCACGCGCACCACGTTCATCCAGGCGTTCCGGCAGCTGGGCCTGGCGTTCACCGAGCTTCCCCATCTGCTCAAGACCTGGGAGCGGCCCGAGGACCTGGCCGGCTACCTGGACCCGTTCTACGCGCTGTACGTGGTGCGCGAGTCCGACCACCCCCGGCTCTCGGCCTTCGCGGCGGCGTCGCGCCGGCCCGTGATCAATGCGATGTCGGCCCAGGGCCACCCCTGCGAGGTGCTGACCGACGCGTACTACGTCGACAGCCGGATCAAGCCGCTGCGGGAAGCACGCGTGTGCCTGTGGGGGCCCAGCACCAACGTGTTCCGCTCATGGCACGAACTGGCACGGGTGATGGGGTTCGGGCTGGTGCAGGTGTGCGACCGGCGCTTTCACGAGGCGCTGCCGAACGTGCAATTCGTGGAACCGTCCGCGCTGCCGGACGCGGTGGATGTGGTGGTCACCGACAGCTGGCCCGCCAGCGCCGAGGCCGGCGCCACCACGCAGGCCGACCTGGCGCCGTTGACCGAAGAGCATCTGGCCGCGATGGGCCACCCCGCCCTGCTGCCCACGCCGCCTTTCACCCTGGGCCGCGAGCTGGCGGTGGACCCGCTGGCCTACCCCGGCTTCGTGGGCTACGCACAAAAGGAACTGCTGCTGCCGGTACAGGCTGCCATCCTGCGCTGGGTGCTGGCATCGGAAAAAAAGGCCGGCACCGGGGACGCCCATGCGGATCGGTGAGCTCGCCGCCGCCTCGGGACTGAGCCGCGAGGCGCTGCGCTTTTATGAGCAGCAAGGGCTGATCCGCTCGCGCAGGCTGGCCAACGGCTACCGCGACTACCCACCCGAAGCGGTGATGCTGGTGCAGTACATCCGCATGGCGCAGCAGCTGGGCTTCACGCTGGCGGAGATTGGCGACCGGCTGCCCGGCATCTGGGACACGCCCGACCCCGCGCCCGCGCTGGCGCAGGTGCTGGCCACCAAACTGCAGGAGATCGACACGCGCATCGCCGCGCTGCAGGCGTTGCGCCAGACGCTGGCCGAACGCGTGGCCACCGACTGCCCGCTGCGCGCGGCGCAGGCTGGCTGAGGCCCGCTCCGCTTCAGAACTTTCAGCAAAAAGAGGCTCTTGCGCTTATCCATAAAGCGCTGCAAGCTATTTAATTAATAGCATCAAGGCAGTGATTGCAGTGGCGCCACGGGCACGGCAGGGCCGTTCCAGCCACCGCAGCGGCGGCTGGAACGCGCTCACGCAATGGACCCAGGCACCGTGTGCAGCAGCACCGGGTGGTTGCCGTAGGCGTCCACGCTCTCGATCTGCACGCCAAAACCCCACAGGCGCGCCACGTGCCTGAGCACCTCCTGCGTGTCGTCGCCCAGCGGGCGGCCCTGGTACTGGGTATGGCGCAGGGTCAGGCTGCGGTCACCGCGCAGGTTCACGTTCCACACCTGGATGTTGGGCTCGCGCGTGCCCAGGTCGTATTGCTGCGAGAGCATCTGGCGCAGGCCGCGGTAGCCGTTCTCGTCATGGATCTCGCTGACCACCAGCTCGCGCTCGTTGGCATCGTCGTGCAGGGCGAACAGCCGCATCTCGCGCATCAGGTGCGGGCTCAGGTACTGGCCGATGAAGCTCTCGTCCTTGAAGTTGCGCATGGCATGGTCGAGCGTGGGCAGCCACGGGGAGCCCGCGATGTCGGGGAACCAGCGCCGGTCTTCGGCCGTGGGGTTCTGGCAGATGCGCTGGATGTCGCGGTACATGGAAAAACCCAGCGCGTAGGGGTTGATGCCGCTGTAGGCGCGGTGCCCCACGGGGGGCTGGAAGATCACGTTGGTGTGCGAGCCCAGCCATTCGATCATCACCCCGTCGCTCAGGTAGCCCTCGTCGTACAGGGTGGTGAGCAGGGTGTAGTGCCAGAAAGTGGCCCAGCCCTCGTTCATGACCTGGCTCTGCCGCTGGGGGTAGAAATACTGCGCGATCTTGCGCACGATGCGCACGATCTCGCGCTGCCAGGGCTCCAGCAGCGGCGCGTTCTTCTCGATGAAGTACAGGATGTTCTCCTGCGGCTCCTTCGGAAAGCGGTGGTGCTCCTGCGCCGCGCCGTCCTTGCCGGGCCGGGTGGGCAGGGTGCGCCACAGCTCGTTGACCTGCTGCTGCGCGTAGGCCTCGCGCTGCTCGCGCTCCAGGCGCTCGCGTGCCAGGTTCTTCTTGGAGGGACGGCGGTAGCGGTCCACGCCAAAGTTGGCCAGCGCGTGGCACGAATCCAGAAGCCGCTCCACCTCGTCGAAGCCGTAGCGTTCCTCGCACTGGGCCACGTAGTCCTTGGCATACACCAGGTAGTCGATGATGGAGGAGGCGTCCGTCCACATGCGAAACAGGTAGTTGCCCTTGAAGAAGCTGTTGTGCCCGTAGGCCGCATGCGCGATCACCAGCGCCTGCATGGCGGTGGTGTTCTCCTCCATCAGGTAGCTGATGCAGGGGTTGGCGTTGATGACGATCTCGTAGGCCAGCCCCATGTGGCCGCGCCGGTAGCGCCGTTCGGTGGCCAGGAACTCCTTGCCGTAGCTCCAGTGGCGGTAGTTCACCGGCATGCCCACGCTGGAGTAGGCGTCCATCATCTGCTCGGCGGTGATGACCTCCAGCTGGTTGGGATAGGTGTCCAGGCCGAAGCGCTCGGCGGTGGCGGCGATCGCGCCGTGGTAGCGCTCGATCAGCTCGAACGTCCAGTCGCCCGGGTCGGGCAGCGGCTGGGCGGGCCGCGCCCCGGCGGGCAGGAGCTGCTCGGGCACGGTGCGGTGGCGGCGCTCGCCGACGAGGGCGGTCTTCCAGGGGTTGTCGCGGATGCGACGCTCCAGCACCGGGTATTGGGTCATGTTCATACCTGCACCCCCTCGCTCTTGAAGAGGTCGCGGAACACGGGATAGATGTCGCCCGGCTCGGAGACCTTGCGCATGGCGAAATGGGGATGGAGCGCCAGCAGCTGGCTGTATTCGTCCCACAGGTTCTGCTCTTCCTGGGCCACCTGCACATAGGCAAAGTAGCGCACCAGCGGGAGGATCCGCTCCACCAGCAGGCTGCGGCAATTGCCGCTGTCGTTGGTGAAGTTGTCGCCATCGCTGACCTGGGCGGCGTAGATGTTCCAGTCCCCAGCGGGGTAGCGCGCGCGGATGATCTGGTCGAGCAGCACCAGCGCGCTGCTGACCACCGTGCCACCACTCTCGGTGGAGTGGAAGAACTGCTCCTCGCTCACCTCGGTGGCCTGGGTGTGGTGGCGGATGAAGACGATGTCGATCGTCTCGTAGTGCCGCGTGAGGAACAGGTACAGCAGGATGAAGAAGCGCTTGGCCAGGTCCTTGCGGGCCTCGTCCATGGAGCCCGAGACGTCCATCAGGCAGAACATCACCGCCTGGCTGTTGGGCACCGGCACCTGCACCCTGGCCCGAAAACGCAGGTCGATGGGGTCGAGGTACGGAATCCGGTCGATGCGCTGCCGGAGCGTGTCGATGCGGCGCTGCAGCTCGGCCACCGCCTCGCTGGTGCCGTCATCCTGCGCCAGCAGCGCGTCGAGCTGCGCCTGCAGCGCCACAAGCTCGCGGTGTGGCGCCTTGCCCAGCGCGATGCGCCGCCCCAGCGCCCCGCGCATGGTGCGCAGCACCGCCAGGTTGTTGGGAATGCCGTCCTGGCTGTAGCCGGCGCGGCGCGACTTCCATTTCGGGTTCTCGCCGATGTGCGTGCGCAGCAGGCGCGGCAGCGCGAGGTCTTCGAAGAAGAGCTGCATGAACTCTTCCTTGGTCAGCGTGAAGGTGAAGTCGTCCTCTCCCTCCCCGCTGTCGCTGGCCTGCGAGCCGCTGCCGGTGCCCCCCTTGGGCCGCGCGATGCGGTCGCCGCGCACATGCTCCGCATTGCCGGGGTGCACCACGTCGTGGATGCCGCCCTGGCCATGGTGGAACACGGGCTCGCCAATGTCCTTGCGCGGGATGGTGACGCTCTCGGCCTGCTCGATGTCGCGGATGCTGCGCCTGGACACAGCGCGGCGCACGCTGTCCGCGATCTGCTCCTTGAAGCGGCGGACAAAGCGCTCGCGGTTCCCGACCGACTTGTTCTTGCCTGCGAGCCTGCGGTCGATGATTTGCAATGCCATCTGCTTAGCTCCCATGCATGGACAGGCGCCCCGGCGGGACGCGCTGGCAACCCCGATCAACTGCTTTTTCGAACGCGCAGGTACCACTCGCACAACAAACGCACCTGCTTGGGGGTGTAGCCCTTGTCCACCATGCGGGTGACAAAATCCTCGTGCTTGCGCGCCTCCTCGGCACTGGCCTTCGCGTTGAAGCTGATGACGGGCAGCAGCTCCTCGGTGTTGGAGAACATCTTCTTCTCGATCACCAGGCGCAGTTTCTCGTAGCTGGTCCAGCTCGGGTTGTTGCCCTGGTTGTTGGCGCGCGCGCGCAGCACGAAGTTGACGATCTCGTTGCGGAAATCCTTGGGGTTGGCAATGCCCGCGGGCTTCTCGATCTTCTCGAGTTCGGCGTTGAGCGCACTGCGGTCGAACACCTCGCCGGTGTCGGTGTCGCGGTACTCGTTGTCCTGGATCCAGTAGTCGGCGTAGGTGACGTAGCGGTCGAAGATGTTCTGCCCGTACTCGCTGTAACTCTCCAGGTAGGCCGTCTGTATCTCCTTGCCGATGAACTCGGCATAGCGCGGTGACAGGAACTCCTTGATGTAGCTGGTGTACTTGGTTTCCAGCTCGGAGGGGAACTGCTCGCGCTCGATCTGCTGCTCCAGCACATACATGAGGTGCACCGGGTTGGCCGCCAGCTCGGCGCTGTCGAAGTTGAACACCTTGGACAGGATCTTGAACGCGAAGCGCGTGGAGATGCCGGTCATGCCCTCGTCCACGCCGGCGTAGTCGCGGTACTCCTGGTAGCTCTTGGCGCGCGGGTCGGTGTCCTTCAGGCTCTCGCCGTCATACACCTGCATCTTGCTGAAGATGCTGGAGTTCTCGGGCTCCTTCAGGCGCGTCAAGATGGCGAACTGCGACATCATCTTGAGCGTGCCCGGCGCGCACACGGCGTTGCCCAGCGACGATTCGCGGATCAGCTTCTCGTAGATCCGTATCTCCTCGCTCACGCGCAGGCAGTACGGCACCTTGACGATGTAGATGCGGTCCAGGAAGGCCTCGTTGTTCTTGTTGTTGCGAAAGGCCTTCCACTCGCTCTCGTTGCTGTGGGCCAGCACCACGCCGTCGAACGGGATCGCGCCGAAGCCCTCCGTGCCCTTGTAGTTGCCCTCCTGCGTGGCGGTGAGCAGCGGGTGCAGCACCTTGATGGGCGCCTTGAACATCTCCACGAATTCCAGCAGCCCCTGGTTGGCCAGGCACAGGCCGCCGCTGTAGCTGTAGGCGTCGGTGTCGTCCTGGGCAAAGGTCTCGAGCTTGCGGATGTCCACCTTGCCCACCAGGCTGGAGATGTCCTGGTTGTTCTCGTCGCCCGGCTCGGTCTTGGCAATGCCCACCTGCTTCAAGATGCTGGGGTAGCGCTTGACCACGCGGAACTGGCGGATGTCGCCGCCGAACTCGTCGAGCCGCTTGACCGCCCAGGGCGACAGCACGCGCTGCAGGTAGCGCCGGTGAATGCCGAACTGCTCCTCCAGCACCGGGCCGTCCTCCATCGCGTCGAACAGCCCGAGCGGCGACTCGTTCACCGGCGAGCCCTTGATCGCATAGAACGGCACCTTCTGCATCAGGTACTTGAGCCGCTCGGCGATGGAACTCTTGCCCCCGCCCACCGGCCCCAGCAGGTAGAGGATCTGCTTGCGCTCCTCCAGCCCCTGCGCGGCATGGCGAAAGAAGCTCACCACCTGCTCGATGGCATCCTCCATGCCGTAGAACTCGGCGAACGTGGGGTAGCGCTTGATCACCTTGTTGGCGAAGATGCGCGACAGGCGCGGGTCGTTGCGCGTGTCCACCATCTCGGGATCGCCGATGGCGGCCAGCATGCGCTGGGCCGCCGTGGCATAGGCCATGGGATCGCGCTTGCACTCGGCGAGGTACTCGTCGATCGACATTTCCTCTTCGCGGCTGCGGGCGTAGCGCGCGGCGAAACTGCTGATGGCATCCATACGACCTCCTGTGGCGGCACCCCTGGCGGGCCCGGGAAGTGCCACGGTGTTGCAGTGGGAATCGCTACTGGCTCATCTCTTTGTAGCACCATGGTCCGCCCTTGAACAGGGTGTTTGTGTGCGCATGCGGTGCTTTTTACATCCATGCCCGCCCATGGATAGAGCAGGCATGCCGCGCAAAGTTCATTGGTGCGAGGGCCCCGCCATCCAGCGCGGCCAGCTATCGCGCAAGGGCATCACAGCGAACTGGCAATGGAGCCATCGCCCCGGTACAGCCAGGGCACGTCCAGCAGCCGTTCGCCCAGCAGGCGCAATGAGAGATCCCGCCCCCAGCGCACGGGGCCCATGGCGTGGAAGATGCGCCCGTTGCGCGTGGAGCGGGCCTGCACGCGCGCATTGCGCTGCCAGCGGTTGAGGGCATACCGGGTCAGGCGCAGCGGCACCTCCAGGTCGTGCATGGCCAGCGCGCGCTGCAGTTCCGCCGCGTCCTCGATGGCCATGCCCGCGCCCTGGGCCAGGTAAGGGCGCATGGGGTGGGCGGCATCGCCCAGCAGGGCGACCAGGCCCTGCGCCATGTCGCCCGCGCCACGCACCGGCGGCCGGTCGCACAGCGGCCACAGGCGCCAGCCGCCCGCGCCGCCCGCGCCGCCCTGGTCGCTCACGCTGCGCACCACGTCCTGCAGCGCGGTGCAGGTGCCCTGCAGGGCGTGTTCCAGCCCCGTGGCGTTGGCAGCATGGTCCCAGTTCTCCAGGTCTTGCGGCGCGGGGCCCTGCACGATGACGACGATGTTCTGCAGTTCGCCCCGGCGCACGGGGTACTGCACCGCATGCAGGCGCGGGCCCAGCCAGGCCGTGACCTGCGCGGTGCGCAGCGCGCCGGGCAGTGCGTGCTGCGGCACCAGGGCGCGGTAGGCCAGGTGCCCCGTCACGCGCGGCGCCACCGCGCCCAGCAGCTGCGTGCGGGTGCGGCTCCACAGGCCGTCGGCGCCGATGAGCGCATCGCCTTCCACCTCCTTGCCCCGGCTCGTGCGCACGGTGACGACGCCATCGCCGTCGGCAAAGCCCTCGATCGCGTGCGCGAGGTGCAGCTGCGTGTCGGTGTATTTGGTCAGCGCCGCCAGCAGCAGGCCGTGCAGGTCGGCGCGGTGGATGGTGGCGTAGGCGGCGCCGTAGCGCTGCACCGCTGTCGGGCCCAGCGGCAGCACGGCCAGTTCGCGGCCGCTGACGGCATTGCGCACCTGCAGCCGGCTCGGAAACGCCGCCACGGCCTGCAGCGGCTGCTGCAGTCCCCAGGCCTGCAGGCGGCGCACCACGTTGGGCCCGATCTGCACCCCCGCGCCCACCTCGCTGAAGGCTGCGGCGCGCTCGTACAGCCGCACGTCCCAGCCCGCCCGCGATGCGCCCAGCGCCGCTGCCAGCCCCCCAATGCCGCCACCGGCGACCAGTACCTGCTTCTTCATGCACCGATTGTGCCGTGCGGACGCCCGCCGCGGCTTGTCATGGCGCAGGGCCCGCGCGAGGAAGGCTGCGCGCCGTCACAGCGCGGGCCGCAGGGCGCGCTCCAGCACCTCCGCCGGCATGGGGCGGCCAAACAGATAGCCCTGGAAAGCCTGGCAGCCGTGGCGCTGCAGGAACTCCAGCTGCCCCGTGGTCTCCACGCCCTCGGCCACCACGGCCAGGTCCAGGCTGTGCGCCAGGGCCAGGATGGTGCGCACGATGGCCGCGTCGTTGGGGTCGGTCTGCAGGTCGCGCACGAAGCCCTGGTCGATCTTGAGCTGGTCCAGCGGCAGGCGCTTGAGGTAGCTCAGCGACGAGTAGCCCGTGCCGAAGTCATCGAGCGAGAACCCCACGCCGTAGCGCCGCAGGTATTCCATGCGCGAGATCACGTCCTCCACATCCGCCAGCAGCAGGCTTTCGGTCAGTTCCAGCTTCAGGCGCTCGGGGTTGGCGCCGCTCTTGTGCAGGATGCCCAGCATCTGCTCGACGAAATCGGGCTGGCGGAACTGCCGCACGCTCACGTTCACCGACAGAAAGAACTGGCGCGTGAGCGAGCTGCGCGACCAGGCCACGAGCTGCGCGCAGGCAGCTTCGAGCACCCAGTGCCCGAGCGGCAGGATCAGCCCCGTCTGTTCGGCCAGCGGAATGAACTCGGCCGGTGATACGAGACCGCGCCGCGGGTGCTTCCAGCGCACCAGGGCCTCCGCGCCCTGCAGGCGGCCCTTGCCGTCCACCACGGGCTGGAAATACAGCACCAGTTCTTTTTCCTGCAGGCCCCGGCGCAGGTCGGCTTCCAGCGCCGAGCGGTTGCTGACGGCGGCCTGCATGTCGGGGTCGAAGAAGCGCTGGGTGTTGCGCCCCGCGGCCTTGGCCTGGTACATGGCCAGGTCTGCGTGCTTGAGCAGTTCGTCCACGCTGCAGGTCTGCTGGCCAAACAGCGCGATGCCGATGCTGGGCGTGCTGTGGTGGCTGGTCTCGCCCAGCGCGTAGGGCTTGCCCAGCGTGGTGGCGATGTGGCTGGCCACCAGGGCGGCCTCGGCGCTGGCATGGGGGCCGTCGGCGCTCAGGCCTTCCACCAGCACCACGAACTCATCGCCGCCAAAGCGCGACACGGTGTCGGCCTCGCGCACGCAGCCCTTCAGGCGCTGGGCCACCTGCAGCAGCAGCTGGTCGCCCGTGTCATGGCCCAGGGTGTCGTTGAGGTCCTTGAAGTTGTCCAGGTCGATGAACAGCAGCGCGCCCTGCGCACCCGACCGGGCGACCACCGCCATCGCGCGCTGCAGGCGGTCCACCAGCATGCGGCGGTTGGGCAGGCCGGTGAGCATGTCGTAGAACGCCAGACGCTCGATCTGGCTTTCGACCTCCTTGCGCTCGGTGATGTCGCGGCCCACGCCC
Organism: Acidovorax sp. GW821-FHT09A11; assembly: GCF_059418365.1. Taxonomy (NCBI): domain Bacteria; kingdom Pseudomonadati; phylum Pseudomonadota; class Betaproteobacteria; order Burkholderiales; family Comamonadaceae; genus Acidovorax; species Acidovorax sp. GW821-FHT09A11. The sequence goes on along the minus strand of NZ_JBWKPS010000017.1, from coordinate 1,321 downwards.
CGGTAGCCCCACAGCGCGCCCTGGGCATCGAACACGGGCACCCCGCTGACCGAGATCCAGTGCATGCTGCCATCGGGCCGGTGGCGCTGCAGCTCCAGGTCGCGAAACGGCTGCCGGGCCTGCAGCACCGCGCGGTGCGCCGCCCAGTCGGCCTCGGTCATGTTGAGCGCGCCGATCTCCCAGCGGGTGCGGCCCATCACGTTGGACAGGGGGATGCCATTGACGCTGAGATCGCCCGCCAGCTGCACGAAGCGGCCTTCGGCGTCGTGCTCCCAGTACCAGTCGGACGACAGGTCGCTCAGCGAGCGAAAGCGTGCCTCGCTCTCGCGCAGCTCGTTCTCCACGCGCACGTAGTCGCTCACATCGGCGAAGGTGCGCACCAGGCCGCCGTCGGGCAGCTCGGTGGTGCGCACCTCGAAGGTACGGCCATCGCGCGTGGTGCGCCAGTAGACCGACGGGGCGGCGGCGACCGCGCCGCCCGCCACGTAGGCATGCCCGCGCCGGTCCACGAGGCGATGGCCTTCGCCAAAATCGCCCCGCTCGGCCTGGATGCGGGTCAGGTCGGCCAGGGTGGGCCGCGTGGCCATCAGGGATTCGGGCAGGTCCAGCAGCTCGAGCACGCGCTGGTTGTAGACGGTGATGCTCCCATCCGGCGCGGTCTTGAAGATGCCCTGGCTCATGCTGGCAAGCGTGACCTGCAGCGTGGCGCGCTGCTCCTGCAGCAGGGTCAGCGCATCCTGCCAGATGCGGGCGTCCACCATGCGCACGGGCTGGCTCTGCCCCTGGGTCCTGTGCAGCAGCGCGGCCAGCCGGTGCAGCAGCTCGCCCAGGTGGGCCACGCCATCGGCGTCGCGCACCATGTAGTCGCCCAGTCCGCAGCGGAACGCGCGCGCGGCCAGGGCCTCCTGGTGGGCGTCGATGCACATGAGCACGGGGCGCCCGGCGCACAGCTCCAGCACGCCGGGCAGATCCTGCACCGAGGGCTTGAGGCACAGCACCACGGCATCCCAGGCCTGCGAGGCCAGCGGCGCCCGCGCGGTGTCCGGCGTGGGGCTGTTGACCACGCGCCAGCCCGGGTGGTGCGCGGCGATCAGGCGCCGCGCCACCGCGGCATGCTGCGTGTCGCTGTCCACCCAGAGGATGCCTGGCCCGGCGGTCATGGCTTGCGCCCCTCGGCCACGGCCACCACGGGCTGCGCGAACAGGCCCAGCTGGTGCTCGCGCACAAATACGTCGATGGGCACCGGCCGCCCGAAAAGAAACCCCTGGAACCCCTCGCAGCCATGCAGCCGCAGGAACGACAGCTGCCCCGTCGTCTCCAC
>NZ_JBWKPS010000016.1:0-53234 GCF_059418365.1 Acidovorax sp. GW821-FHT09A11 | reverse complement strand
GCGGGTTCCCGTGTGAAAGTAGGTCATCGTCAGGCTCTTACAGCCCAGAAAACCCCAGTCAGCAATGACTGGGGTTTTTTGCTTTGAGGGATGGCGAAAAGCAAGCATCCATTCAGCTGGGTTCTCTGCTGGTCTGGACCTTGGTGAGCTCTATGAGCGTCTGATGGAATGGACTCACCCTGCTCTTGTGCCCCCGCTTCGCGAAAAACCCGCCACACGTCTTCTTCATCACTCTGCGGCACCTGCCTATACGCGGGTAGCGCCTTTCCACCACTGCGCCACCCACACGCATGACGAAGGCGCCTGAGCTCCAATGCACCGGCGGTTCGCGCAAGTTCAATGCTTGCGTGGGGGGGCAAACCTGTGAACGCCAGCGGCGTCGAGAACCCGATGCAGTTGGCTGTCAAACCACAGCAGGTGCAGATGGGCCAGCGCCTCGCCCATCGCAAAGGTCATCTGGTGGGCATCCAGCTTTCGCTTGAACATGATGGGCAGCACATCCGCCGCTGACAAAGGGCCCGATTTCGCAGCCTCCAGGATTTCTGCCAGCCGATCCCGGTGATGGTTCTGCAGTTGCTGGATGCGTTCATGCAATCCCTGGAAGGGTTTGCCATGAGACGGCAGGACAAGCGTGTCAGCCGGCAATGCGAGGTACCGGAGCAGGGAGGCCAAAAAAAGCCGCAGAGGGTCCGATTCGGGTTCTGCCGCGTGGACGCTGACGTTGGTGGAAATGCGCGGCAACACCATGTCGCCACTGATCAGGGAGGACAATTCTGCGCAATACAGGGCAATGTGCTCAGGCGCATGCCCGTACCCGCTAATGCACTGCCAATCGCGGCCACCGATTTCGATGACATCACCTTCCATAAGCCTGCGGAAGGTCGGAGGCAGGGCGGGCACCAGGGTCGGGAAGTACGACACGCGTCCCCGGACATGCTGGAGAAATTCCACATCCTGCATGCCATGCAGGGCATAGAAGTCGGCGCTGGCCTCGCCACCGAATCCATTGCGGTCGTATACCGCGGTTCTCGCCACGTTGTAGTCGGTGGCGCTGATCCAAAGGCGTACTTTCCATCGGTCGCACAGCCAATGCGCCAGCCCGATGTGGTCCGGATGCATGTGGGTCACGATCACGCGCAAAATCGGCAACCCTTCCAGGCTGCTCGCAAAAACCTGTTCCCACTGTGCACGCGTGGTCGCACTGTCGATGCAGCAGTCCACCACCGTCCAGCCGCTGACCATGGTGCCGTCGGCGTCGGGTTGCCGGTCGCGCAGCAACCACAGGTTGATGTGGTCCAGCGCGAATGGCAGGCCCATGCGGATCCACTTGACGCCAGGTGCGACTTCCATGGTGCCCCCCTGCGGAGGGAGTGCATCGCCAAGCGGGTAGTGGATCTGGTGTTCGAGTGGGTTCATGGCGGTCGTGGTATGGGTTAGCATTGACGTTAACGTAAACGTCATGCATCCGATGCATTGTAGGGAGCTGCGGCCGCGGGGCTGTCTCCTGTGCGAAACCGACCTTGCTGCACGCAGTACCCACCATGGCCAACACCTACACCATCAGCGATCTCGCCAAAGAGTTTGATCTCACCACGCGGGCGATCCGCTTTTATGAAGACATGGGCCTGCTGCAACCGGAACGCACGGGACCAGCGGGCCGAAACCGCGTCTACAGTGCCCGTGACAGGACCCGATTGCGCCTCACGCTCCGCGCCAAGCGACTGGGGCTGTCGCTGACGGAGGCCAAGGAGATCATCGATCTGTACGACAGTCCCCGCGACACGGGCGTGCAGCTGCGCAAGTTTCTGGATGTGCTTGTCGTCCATCGCAAGCAGCTCGAGGAACAGATGGCTGACCTGCAGGCCAATCTGGAGGAGGTCCAGGAGCATGAAAACGAGGCGCGGGCACTCCTGCTGAAGGTCGAAAAGCAAAAATGATTCATAATTGACGTTTACGTAAACGTAAATGCTGATCAGGAGATTGCCTTGAGCACGCCCCCCCTTGAGCCCCGGTGCGCTGACTACGCGGAGCGCGTGCGCGCCAGCTTCGCCCTTCAGGGCGCCATGCAGACGTTGGGCGCGCGCCTGGCCCGCGTGGCGGCGGGGGCGGTCGACATCGAGTTCGAATGGGCTCCGGCACTTACCCAGCAGCATGGCTTCCTGCATGCCGGCATGGTGGCCACCGCCCTGGATTCGGCCTGTGGCTATGCGGGGTTCACCCTGATGGGCCCCGACGCCGCCGTGCTCACCATCGAATTCAAGATCAACCTGCTGGCCCCCGCCAAGGGCCAGCGTTTTCGCATGGAGGGACGGGTGCTGAAGCCCGGCCGCACCATCACCGTGTGCGAGGGCCGTGCCTTCGCCATAGAAAACTCCCAGGAAAAGCTGGTGGCCACCATGGGGTGCACCCTCATGGCCGTCACCGGGCGCGACAACATCCAAGGCTGAACAAGCCACCTTCCACCATCTGTTTTGAGGAGACATTCACCATGAGCATTCCCGCCAACCTGCCTGGCCTCAACTTCCAACTGGGCGAGGATATCGATGCCCTGCGCGATGCCGTGCGCGACTTTGCGCAGGCCGAGATCGCGCCGCGCGCGGCCGAGATCGACCGCAGCGACCAGTTCCCCATGGACCTGTGGCGCAAGATGGGCGACCTGGGCGTGCTCGGCATCACGGTGCCCGAGCAATATGGCGGCGCCGCCATGGGCTACCTCGCCCACATGGTGGCCATGGAGGAAATCTCCCGCGCCAGCGCCTCCGTGGGCCTGTCTTACGGCGCGCACAGCAACCTGTGCGTGAACCAGATCAACCGCAACGGCAGCGAGGCACAAAAGGCCAAGTACCTGCCCAAGCTCATCAGTGGCGAGCATGTGGGTGCGCTGGCCATGAGCGAGCCGGGCGCGGGCTCCGATGTGATCAGCATGAAGCTCAAGGCCGAGGACAAGGGCGGCTACTACCTGCTCAACGGCAACAAGATGTGGATCACCAATGGTCCGGATGCCGACACCCTCGTGGTGTACGCCAAGACCGAACCCGAAATGGGGGCGCGGGGCGTCACGGCCTTCCTGATCGAAAAAGGCATGCCGGGATTCAGCATTGCGCAAAAGCTCGACAAGCTGGGCATGCGTGGCAGCCACACGGGCGAGCTGGTTTTCAACAATGTCGAAGTGCCCGCCGCCAATGTGCTCGGTGGCCTGAACCAGGGCGCCAAGGTGCTGATGAGCGGCCTGGACTACGAACGTGCGGTGCTGACCGGCGGCCCGCTGGGCATCATGCAGTCCGTGATGGACAACGTGATCCCGTACATTCACGACCGCAAGCAGTTCGGCCAGAGCATTGGCGAGTTCCAGCTCATTCAGGGCAAGGTGGCCGACATGTACACCGTGCTGCAGGCGGGGCGCTCGTTTGCCTACACTGTGGCCAAGAACCTCGACATGCTCGGCACCGACCACGTGCGCCAGGTGCGCAAGGACTGCGCCAGCGTGATCCTGTGGTGCGCGGAAAAGGCGACCTGGATGGCAGGCGAAGGCGTGCAGATCTACGGTGGCAATGGCTACATCAACGAATACCCGCTGGGCCGCCTGTGGCGCGATGCCAAGCTGTATGAGATCGGTGCGGGCACCAGCGAGATCCGCCGCATGCTGATCGGCCGCGAGCTGTTCGCCGAAACCTGCTGAGCTTCACTTCTTTCACTGACTCTCCAAGGACAACATGCCCTCCTCGATCGACGACCTGTTTGTTCACAACCGCGCCTGGGCGGCCCAGATGGAGCGCGAGCGGCCCGGGTTCTTCACCAGCCTGCTGGCCCAGCAAAAGCCCAAGTACATGTGGATCGGCTGCTCCGACAGCCGCGTGCCCGCCAACCAGATCACGGGCCTGGAGCCGGGCGAAGTGTTCGTGCACCGCAACGTGGCCAATGTGGTGGTGCCCACCGACTTGAACTGCCTTTCCACCATCCAGTACGCGGTGGACCAGTTGCACATCGAGCACCTCATGGTGGTGGGGCACTATGGTTGTGGTGGCGTGCTGGCGGCCCTGGAGGGCACGCGCGTGGGCCTGGCCGACAACTGGATCCGCCATGTGCAGGACGTGCGCGACCGCCACCGCGACCTGATTGCCGCCACCGCCCCAGAGTGGCGCCACGACGTGCTGTGCGAGCTCAACGCCATCGAGCAGGTCGTCAACATCGCCCAGACCACGGTGATGCTCGACGCCTGGGGCCGGGGCCAGAAGGTCACGCTGCACGGCTGGTGCTATGGGCTCAAGGACGGTCTCATCAACAACCTGCACATGTCCGTGGGCAGCACCGAAGGCCTGGACTCGCTGTACAAGGCGGCGATCGCCGGTGTTGCGGCCGTCAAAAGGCAATAGCCCGCCTCTTGCCTGACCGCATTGCGATGCCTGCGCTGAAAGACTGCCATGTTCCCGCAACGGCTTGATGCTCCCCAGGCCTACGGCATTGCCAAGGCCATGATGGACGGTTTCAACCGGCACTACCGGCTGTTCCGCACCGAGTCGGCGCGGGCCAAGCACCGCTTCGAAACCGGCGACTGGCACGGCCAGCAGCGGGCGCAGCGCGAACGCATCGAGTTCTATGACCTGCGCGTGAAAGAATGCGTGCGCCGGCTGGAGAAGGAATTCAGCGCGGGCGCGCAGCCCATGGACGTGTGGCACCAGATCAAGCTGCATTACATCGGCCTCTTGGTCAACCACCACCAGCCCGAGCTGGCAGAGACCTTCTTCAACTCGGTCACGACCAAGATCCTGCACCGCACGCATTTCCACAACGACTTCATCTTCGTGCGGCCCGCGGTCAGCACCGAATACATCGAGAACGAAGAGCCCGCGGCGCGCCCCACCTACCGCGCGTACTACCCCTCCCGCGACAATCTGCACGAGACGTTCCAGACCATCATCGAGAACTTCCAGTTGCAGCGTGAGTTTGCGAACTTGGCGCGAGACAGTGCCTGCGTGGTGGCCGCCGTGCGCGGCCGCCTCGACAAGGTGCGGCTGCGCGCCAACTTCCAGATCCAGGTGCTCACCAGCCTGTTCTTCCGCAACAAGGGCGCCTATGTGGTGGGCAAGATCATCAACGGCTTCAACGAAGTGCCGTTTGCGCTGCCCATCCTGCACGACGATGCTGGCAGGCTGTTCATCGACGCCGCGCTGTTCGGCGAAGACGATATGCAGATGCTGTTCAGCTTCGCCCGCGCCTACTTCATGGTGGACATGGAGGTGCCCAGCGCCTACGTGCAGTTCCTGCGCAGCCTCATGCCCCGCAAGCCGCGCGCCGAGATCTACAACGCGCTGGGCCTGGCCAAGCAGGGCAAGACCCTGTTCTACCGCGACTTCCTGTACCACCTGAAGCATTCCAGCGATCAGTTTCGCATCGCCCCCGGCATCAAGGGCATGGTGATGCTGGTGTTCGACCTGCCGAGCTTCCCGTTCGTGTTCAAACTCATCAAGGACTATTTCCCGCACCAGAAGGAAACCACGCGCGAGCAGATCAAGGCCAAGTACCTGCTGGTCAAGCAGCACGACCGCGTGGGCCGCATGGCCGACACGCTGGAGTACAGCGAGGTGGCCTTTCCCCGCGACCGGTTTGACGATGCACTGATTGCCGAGATCGAGAAGTTCGCCCCCAGCCAGCTGGAGATCAGCGACCGCGATGGCGACGGCCAGACCGAAGTCATCATCAAGCACCTGTACATCGAGCGGCGCATGATCCCGCTCAACATCTACCTGCAGGAAGCCTTCGACACCGGGCTCTCCGACCCGCGTGCGCGCCAGCAGATGGAGCACAGCGTCATCGAATACGGCAACGCCATCAAGGACCTCGTGGCCGCCAACATCTTCCCCGGCGACATGCTCTGGAAGAACTTCGGCGTCACGCGCAATGGCAAGGTCGTGTTCTACGACTACGACGAGATCGAATACCTCACCGACTGCAACTTCCGCCGCGTACCCACGCCGCGCAACGAGGAGGAAGAGATGAGCGGCGAGGTCTGGTACAGCGTGGGCCCGCGCGATGTGTTCCCCGAAACCTTCGGCCCTTTCCTGCTCGGCAACGATGCCGTGCGCGAGGTGTTCATGTCGCACCACGCCGACCTGCTCGACGCCGCGTTCTGGCAGTCGCACAAGGAGCGCATCCAGGCGGGCCACATGTTCGACGTTTTTCCCTACGACACGGACCGGCGCTTCGCGCAGGGCGCGCCGGCCCGGTAGTCCATTTCATTCAACCCCCGACTTTCGTTTGAACCCTTCCCAGGAGATTTGCACCATGTCCACATCCACCCAAGACCCCATCGTCATCGTCGGCGCCGCGCGCACCCCCATGGGCTCGCTGCAGGGCGACTTTTCCAGCCTGGCCGCGCACGACCTGGGCGGCGCCGCGATCAAGGCCGCCATCGAGCGCGCCGGTGTGTCACCCGACGCCGTGGGCGAGGTGCTGTTCGGCAACTGCCTGATGGCCGGCCAGGGCCAGGCGCCCGCACGCCAGGCGGCCTTCAAGGGCGGCCTGCCCAAGGGCGCTGGCGCGGTCACGCTCAGCAAGATGTGCGGCTCTGGCATGAAGGCCGCGATGATGGCGCACGACATGCTGCTGGCTGGCTCGCACGACGTGATGGTGGCCGGCGGCATGGAGAGCATGACCAACGCCCCCTACCTGCTGCAGAAGGGGCGTGGCGGCTACCGCCTGGGCCATGACCGCATCTTCGACCACATGATGCTCGACGGCCTGGAAGACGCCTATGAAGCAGGCCGCAGCATGGGCACCTTTGGCGAAGACTGCGCCGCCAAGTACCAGTTCACGCGCGAGCAGCAGGACGCGTTCGCCACGGCCAGCGTGCAGCGCGCCAAGGCCGCCACCGAGTCCGGCGCGTTCGCGGCCGAGATCGTACCCGTCACCGTCAAGACCCGCGCGGGCGAGACCGTGGTGTCGGTGGACGAAGGCCCGGGCAAGGTCAAGCTGGAGAAGATCGCCACCTTGAAGCCCGCCTTCAAGAAGGACGGCACCATCACCGCCGCATCCAGCTCCAGCATCAACGACGGCGCCGCCGCGCTGGTGATGATGCGCGAATCCACCGCGAAGAAGCTCGGGGCCAAGCCGCTGGCGCGCATCGTGAGCCACGCCACCCACGCGCAAGAGCCCGAGTGGTTCGCCACCGCCCCCCTGGGCGCCACGCAGAAGGCGCTGGCCAAGGCCGGCTGGGAAGTGGGCGACGTGCAGCTGTGGGAGATCAACGAGGCCTTCGCCGTGGTGCCCATGGCGCTGATGAAAGAGCTGGACCTGCCGCACGACAAGGTCAACGTGAACGGCGGCGCCTGCGCCCTGGGCCACCCCATCGGTGCCAGCGGTGCCCGCATCATGGTCACGCTGATGTATGCCCTCCAGGCGCGCGGCCTGACCAAGGGCCTGGCCACGCTGTGCATCGGCGGCGGCGAAGCCACGGCGGTGGCGCTGGAACTCGTTTGATGCGGGAGGGAGATGGGATGATTTGGCTCTTTTCACAAGGACAGTGATGACCGCACCCTCTCCCGAGATCACCGCCTTCTGGCGCGCGTTTTCCGATGCCCAGGCATCGCTCCAGGCCCAGCCGCTGCGCGAGCGGGTCGAGTCCGCCAACGCGCTCATCGAGTGCCACCTGGGCGGCCTGGCGCTGGAGATGTCCGGCGGCGACGGCGATGCGGTGGTGGACCTCATCGTCACCGCCCACGGCAGCACCGAAAAATTTCCACTGCTGATGCAGGCGGTGGCGGCCGCGCCCGCGCTGCAGAACTACCGCGTGCGCGCGTTCCGCGAGCGCACCACGCAGCCGGACTTTCCCATCGGCATGGACGGTTTCCAGCTGGCCACGTCCGAGGTGCTCATCGCCCTGGACCAGGATGGCGGGCAGGCCGCGCTGGAGATCCGCTTTGGCCGCGAGATCCCGAGCGACTACCAGGACCATGCGCGCAACATGGCGTTCATCATGCTCGACCATGTGCTCGGCGAGTACGACTTCGCCGTCAAGGTGGGGGCGGTGGATTTTGTCGGGCAGGCTGGCGACCCGCAGGCGCAGTGGGTCCCACTCAGCCAGTTGCCTCCGGTGTTTGATCGCTACTGGGTCGAGACGCTGGGCCGCACGGGAGACTTCCCGGCGGGTGAACACGACTGGTCGGGCATGACGATGGCGTTCGGCGGCGAGCCCGGAGATGGCGACGACGACGAAGGCCCCGGGGGGCGCGAGGACACCGCCATTGTCATGGTCAACCGCAGCGCCAGCCCCGTGGCCATGCGCGCCGACCTGTCGCACGCGCTGGTGCTGGACCTGGCCGTGGGGGACCGCGATGAGCTGGCCGCCGTGCAGGCGCTGCAGGACCAGGCCGCCACGCTGCTGGAGCTGCCCCAGCTGGGCATCCTGGCCTACACCCTGACCCGTGCCGGGCGCCGCAAGGCCGTCTACTACGTGGGCGACGAGCAACTGGCCAGGCAGGCGCTGGCACCTCTGCTGCTGCGGGAAGAGGCCGAGTCGCTGGTGCTGTCCACCACCTATGACCCGGCGTGGTCGGGCTACTTCGAATTTGCCGTGCATTGACCTGGACGCGACCATGATCGAAACCACCGAGCAGCTGCGCGCCCTGTATGCCGCCCCAAGCGAGCGGGCCCTGCACAAGCAGCAACCGCAGCTGGATGCGCACTGCCAGCGCTTCATTGCCCTGTCGCCGTTCTGCGTGGTGGCCAGTGGTGGTCTCCATGGCGCATTGCTCGATGCCTCGCCGCGCGGCGGTGCGCCCGGTTTCGTGAAGTCGCCCGATGCGCACACCCTGCTGCTGCCCGACGCGGGGGGCAACAACCGGCTCGACACCCTGACCAACCTGCTCGATGACCCGCGCATCGGCCTGCTGTTCATGATTCCGGGCGTGGACGAAACCCTGCGGGTGAACGGCACCGCGCGCCTGCGCGACGAGGCGCTGTACACCGACTTCTTCACGGCCGGGCGCCAGCGCCCAAAGATGGTGATCGAAGTGCGCGTGGCCGAGGCGTATCTGCACTGCTCCAAGGCCTTCATGCGCTCGCGGCTGTGGTCCGCCGATGCGCAGGTGGACCGCGCCGCGCTGCCCACCATGGACCAGATGATCCACGACCAGATGGGCCTCGCCACCGAGCCTGAGTCGCAAGTGGCGATGCTGCAGCGCTACCGCGCCCAACTGGCGCAGGAGCAGCAGCTCGGCGACGCCTGAGGGTGTTGAGAGTGATTGCTACTATTTTGATAGCTATTGGCGCTTGATACATAGGCGCCAGGGCCCAATTCAATCCAAATTTCAACCATGAAATCCATACTTGTCATCGGCGCATCGCGCGGCATCGGTCTGGAGCTGGTGCGCCAGTACGCCGAGGCGGGCCGCCGCGTGATCGCCACCGTGCGCGACGAAGCGGGCCGCGAACGGGTGCAGGCCCTGGGCGCCGAGGTGCTCACCGTGGACGTGGCCAACCCCGCCAGTGTGAGCGCGCTGGCCTGGCAACTGGACGGCGAAAAGATCGAGACCGCCTGGTACGTGGCGGGCGTCATCCGCCGTCCCAACGCGCTCACGCCGCCCACGCAGCAGGACTTCGATGCCGTCATGCACACCAACGTGCTGGGCGCCATGCAGGCGCTGCCGCAGGTCGCGCCCCTGGTGGCCGACGCGCAGGGCGTGTTCGCGTTCCTGTCCTCGTCCATGTCGCAGATTGGCAGGGTGCCGGGCAGCGGCTCCTGGCTGTACCGCACCAGCAAGGCGGCGCTGAACATGGCGGTGGCCGCGGCCCAGCATGACTACCCAGGCGCCACGCTCATCACCATCGACCCCGGCTGGGTGCAGACCGACATGGGCGGCGAAGGCGCCGCGCTGACGGTGCAGGACAGCGTGCGCGGCCTGCGCGCCACCGTGGCGGGCGTCACCGCCGCCGACAAGGGCCGCCTGCTGCACCACGACGGCCGCCGCGCCACCCACTGGTAACCCTTTCGACCGAACCCACAACGACTTCTGGAGACAACCCCGATGCTGCTGACCCAAGACCAGGAAATGATCCGCGACGCGGTGCGCGACTTCGCGCAGGAACAGCTGTGGCCCCACGCCGCGCGCTGGGACAAGGAACACCACTTCCCCAAGGAGGCGCACCAGGGCCTGGCTGCACTGGGCGCGTATGGCATCTGCGTGCCCGAAGAATTTGGCGGCGCACACCTCGACTACGTCACCCTCGCGCTGGTGCTTGAAGAGATCGCGGCCGGCGACGGCGGCACCAGCACCGCCATCAGCGTGACCAACTGCCCGGTCAACGCCATCCTCATGCGCTATGGCAACGCCCAGCAAAAGCGCGACTGGCTCACGCCGCTGGCCCGTGGCGAGATGCTGGGCGCGTTCTGCCTGACCGAGCCGCATGTGGGCTCCGATGCCTCGGCACTGCGCACCACGGCAGTGAAGCAAGGCGACGAGTACATCATCAACGGCGTCAAGCAGTTCATCACCAGCGGCAAGAACGGCCACGTGGCCATCGTCATCGCCGTGACCGACAAGGGCGCGGGCAAGAAGGGCATGAGCGCCTTCCTCGTGCCCACCAGCAACCCGGGCTACGTGGTCGCGCGGCTCGAAGACAAGCTGGGCCAGCACAGCAGCGACACCGCGCAGATCAACTTCGACCACTGCCGCATTCCGGCCGAAAACCTGATCGGCGCGGAAGGCGAGGGCTACAAGATCGCCCTCGGCGCGCTCGAGGGCGGCCGCATCGGCATCGCCGCGCAAAGCGTGGGCATGGCACGCAGTGCCTTCGACGTGGCGCTGGCGTATTCGAAAGAGCGCGAGAGCTTCGGCACCGCCATCTTCAACCACCAGGCCGTGGGCTTTCGCCTGGCCGACTGCGCCACGCAGATCGAAGCCGCGCGCCAGCTCATCTGGCACGCCGCCGCGCTGCGCGATGCGGGCCGGCCCTGCCTGAAGGAAGCCGCCATGGCCAAGCTGTTCGCCAGCGAGATGGCCGAACGCGTGTGCAGCGCCGCCATCCAGACCCTGGGCGGCTACGGCGTGGTGAACGACTTCCCGGTGGAGCGCATCTACCGCGACGTGCGCGTGTGCCAGATCTACGAAGGCACGAGCGACGTGCAGAAGATCATCATTCAGCGCGCGCTGGCTTGATGCTGATTGCTATGAATCGAATAGCTGTTGGCGCAGAAGGGGAAAGCGCCAGGGCCTGTTTTGTTCAAGCTTCTTGCGGCGGCAGCCACTGGGCCAGCACCGCATGGAGCGCGTCCACATCCACGGGCTTGCGCAGCACCAGGTAGCCCTCGGCATCGGCCTCGTGCAGGGCGGGTGAGTCAAACTCGCCGCTCACCATGGCTCCGCGCGCGGCGGGGCAGCGCTCCAGCAGGACGCGCAGCACGTCAAAGCCGCTATCGCCCGACGACAGGTGCTGGTCGCACAGGATGGCCTGAGGTGCAAAGCCGTTGTCCAGGTGGGCGTGGGCCTCGCCGGGGGTGCGGGCGGTGCGCAACGCGATGCCCCAGCCGCCCAGCAGGGCCGACCAGGCCCGCAGCACGTGGGGATCGTCGTCCAGCACCAGGCACCGGCCCTGCAGGCGGGGCCAGGTGCGTGGCGCGGCGGTGCCACGTGCGTCGGGCGCCAGCGCAGGCGCGGCCGTGGCCGGCAGCTCGATCCAGAAACACGACCCCCGCCCCGGACGCGAGGCCATGCCCTGGCGTGCACCCATCAGCGCCACGCAGCGCGCCACCACGGCCAGCCCCAGGCCGTGGCCTTCGCGGTGGAGGTGCCCCGCGCTCTGCGGGCGGTAGAAGGCCTGGTAGATGGCGGCCTGCTCCTGTGGTGCCACGCCTTCGCCGGTGTCCCACACCTCCAGCCGCCAGTGGCCACCGCGCTGCCGTGCGCCCACCAGCACCCCGCCCCGCAGTGTGTAGCGCAAGGCGTTGTGCACCAGGTTGGCCAGCGACTGCCGCACCAGCGCGGGGTCGGCCAGCACCGTGGCGTGCGCCGGGGGCGGGCGCATGCGCAGGGCCAGCCCGCGTGCGGTGGCTTCGGTGACGAACTGGTGGCGCAGGTCGTCGAACAGGTGGGCCAGCGGCACGGGCGCGGGCCGCAGCTCCACCGTGCCTGATTCGATGCGCGACAGGTCGAGCAGGGCGTCGAACATCTGGCTGAGCGAGTGCATGCTCAGCCGCCACTGGCCCAGCAAGGGGCCGATGTGCGGGTGGTCCTGGCCCTGCAGCGCAATGGCTTCGGCCAGCAACGCCATGGCGTGCACGGGCTGGCGCAGGTCGTGGGCGGCGGTGCTCAGAAACCGGTTCTTCTCGGCCAGCGCGGCTTCGGCCGCGTCGCTGGCCTCGCGGTAGCGCTCGGCCAGGTCGCGGCTGCGCTCTTCCAGCACCACCTGGCGCACGAAGAACCGGTGCGAGTTCATGGCGCTGCGGTAGATCACGGCGGCCATCACCAGCGTCATGGGCAGTACAAACGGCCACTGCGCCGGAAACGCCCAGGGGATCATCGCCAGCCCACCCACGGCACCCACGAAATACATGCGGTAGACAGCGAGCGTGGCGGTCATCTGCGCTGCGTTGGCGGCCAGAATGCCCGCCAGCGTGATATGCAGCAACAGCATGTATTCGTAGCTGGCGTGGCCCAGCGACAACGCTATCGAGAGTGAAACGCCTACCCCGTGCGCCAGGGCCAGGTAGCACACGCGGCGGGTCCAGGGGGGCAGCAGGACTTCGGGCGGCCGCAAGGCGCGTTCGCGCCGGTACTGCCGGTGGCCCCACCCCACGAACAGCAACACGGGCAGGTATGCGCCTCCCCACGCCAGCAGCGGCATGGCCTGCCCACCCTGCCAGCCCAGCAGCAGGCCAAACAGCAGCCCCATGGCGGGCATGACCGACATGCCCAGCCGCAGGCGCGCAAAAGAGGCTTCGAGCAGCAGCAGCCAGCCTTGTGCGCTGGGCGCGCCGTGCGCGTGGCCCGGGGCCTTGGTGTTGGGCGTCATGTGCGTGCGAAGGCGGCCGCCGCCTCCCGGCGGCGCCGCAGCCGGCGCGCCTGCCGCCACATGCCCAGGGCCGCGCGGGCGTGGACCGCGGTCCAGGCCGGGATGCGCACCTGGCCGCGCTCGCCCGGTCCGGTGCCGGCGCGGGGATGGGGGTGGGGAAACCAGCGGCGCGGCAAGAACTGGAGTGGCATGGGGCGCGGGCGGGCCGGTGTTCAGGCGGGTGGACCGGGCAGGACCAGCCGGCGCCCGCGCAGCCCCGTGATGGCCTCCACGCGGGTGCGTGCGCCCAGGCGCAGGAGGATGGCGCTCATGTGCTCCTTGACCGTGCTCTCCGACAGGTCGTACTGCAGCGCGATGCGCTTGTTGGGCAGCCCCTGCAGCACCAGCGCCAGGATTTCGCCCTGGCGTACCGACAGGCCCAGTTCGGCGGGCGTGACCGGCAGGTCGCGGCTGCGCGGGGGCTGGTTGCCGGGGGGGGCGGGCACAAACCAGGCCAGGCCGCCCAGCAGGGCCTCCACCGCCTGGGCGAAGATCTCTGGCGGAGCCTGCTTGTGGATGAAGCCGTGCGCACCCGCCTGGCGCACGCGCTCCATCATGGCCGGGTCGTCGTCGCCGCTGACGACCGCCAGCGCGGTGCCGGGGCAGTGCTCGCGCACCAGCGCGATCAGGCCCAGCGCGGCACCTTCGGCCAGCCAGAAGTCGACGAGCGCGATGGCGGGGGCACCCCGCGTGGCCACCAGCGGCAGAAAGTCATCGGCGCACCCGGCCACGGCCACCTCCAGGTAGGGCAGGCGCAAGCGCAGGAATTCGGCCACGCCGCGTGCTACCAGCGGGTGGTCGTCCAGGATGAGTGCATAGGGTGACATGGGGGCCGGGGGGGCGCTGCGGCGCCGGGCGCCAGGATGCCGCAGCAAAGCAAATTCTGCCAAGTGTGGACCGGAAGGGGCGGCGCGCAAACCCTACCTCGGTAGGGTTTTGCGGCGGGCGGCGTGCCGCACAGAATCCGCCCCTCTTTCATCCATTCATTCCTTCACCACCCAGGAGGTTTCCGTTCATGACCCCCACAAGCGCAAAGTTCACCCGGCACCACGCACGGCCCGCAGTCCGCTGGGCCCCTCTTGGGCTGGCCGCGGTGTTGCTGGCGGGCTGCGGGGGCGGCGATGGCGACGGCGGCACCACGCCCCCGCCCACGGCCGGGGCCTTCACCGTGGGGGGCTCCGTGGTCGGCCTGGGCGCCGGCAAGGCGCTGACCCTGCAGAACAATGGCGGCGATGACCTGGCCGTGAGCGCCAACGGCGGTTTTGTGTTCGCGGCCCGGCTGGACCGCGGCGTGGCCTATGCCGTCACCGTCAGGACGCAGCCCGGCGGCCAGCGCTGCGCCGTGGCGCAAGGCACGGGCACCGCCACCGCGAACGTGGGCGATGTGCAGGTGCGCTGCGAGAACCTGGCGGCGGCCACCTTCACGGTGGGGGGCTCGGTATCGGGCCTGGCGGGCGGCGCAGTGGTGCTGCAGAACAACGGCGGCGATGACCTGTCCCTGGCCAGCAACGGCGGCTTCGCGTTTTCCACGGCGGTGGCCACGGGCAGCCCCTATGTCGTCACGGTGAAGACCCCGCCCGCAGGCCAGAACTGCGCGGTGCGCAACGGCAGCGGCACGGTGGGTTCGGCCCATGTCGGCTCGGTGGAGGTGGCCTGCGCCACGGCCGTGGCACTGCCGCAGGGGGACTGGAAGCAGGAGCGTTGCACGCCCATCGGCCCGGGCCAATGGGGCCGGTCGCTGTGGCGCATCGTGCGGCAAGGCGAGACCCGGGCCACGGTCAGCCTGGGCGTGGCGACCTACTCCGACGCGAACTGCACCGCCGCGGGCGCGGTCATTGGCGGGCAAGGGGGCGATGGGGGCAATTTCACGTTTGACCGCACGGGCGCGACGCCCACGCTCGCCGCCTTCTGGGGCAGCTGGGCCCAGGTCACGGGGTTGACCTCGCGCACCGTGTGGGCGCGCAAGGGCCCCTATCTGTGCCCGCTGGGCGACCAGAACCCGAGCCTGTTCGGCTCGGCCGCCGCCGTGGAGGCCTCGGCCGACATCTCCATCCAGAACAAGGCCTGCTACACCCAGAACTGAACCCCCGTGCTCCCTGCGGGCCGTGGCGGCCCGCGGGCACGGCCGGGCGGCTGGACGGGGGCCGGGGCGGAATTTCAGCCGCCACTGCCCCGGCGCCGCAGCACCACCGTGATCTGCCCATTGGTCTCGATGGTCGCGCGCTCCACCTCGTGCAGGTGCAGGCATCCGCTGGCGCGCAGCGCGGCCTCGAGGTCGTCCGGTGAAAGCAGCTCCTTGCGCAGGAGGTCGGCGTTCACCTGTCCCTGCTCCACCAGCACCCGCGGCGTGCCGTCGATCAGCCGCTCCATCCACGCGAAGCGGAACGTCAGCTGCGCCAGCACCACGTGGCAGCCGATGAGCGTGGTGGCCGAGACGAGCCCGCCCACCAGCGAGTTGTCGCCCGCGTTCATCGAGTTCTGCACCGCGTTGGACAGGATCAGCAGCAGCACGAGGTCGAACGGCGCGTACTGCCCTGTCTGCCGCTTGCCTGTCAGGCGCAGGAACACCAGCAAAAAGACATAGACCACCACGCCGCGCAGCACGAACTCCCACCACGGCACATTCATTTCCCACATTGCAGGCTCCTTGTTGGAGGGTTGTGTCGCGTGCCAGTCTACGGCGCTGAGCGAAAATCCCGGACATGCCACCTGCCAGGCCGGCCCACGCCCCGTGCGGTCCCGGTCCCTTCACAGAAAGAAAACACCTCCATGCAACGCCGCCAATTCCACCAAGCCAGTGCCCTGGGGGCGCTGCTGTGCGCCAGCTGGCAGCAGGCCTGGGCCCTGTCGCTGGGCGATCTCTCCAATGCCGATGCCACGGGCGGCCTCAAGGCCGCGCTGGGCCAGGGCGCCCAGGCCGCGGTGTCGCTGCTGGGGCGGCCCGACGGTTTCCTGGGTAATCCCAAGGTGCGCATCGGGCTTCCCGGCTACCTGGACGACGCGGCCAAGGTCATGAAATCGCTGGGCCAGGGCAAGCGCGTCGATGAGCTGGTCACCTCCATCAACCGCGCCGCCGAGGCCGCCGTGCCCATGGGCAAGGACCTGCTCGTGGGCGCGGTGCAGAACATGACGGTGACGGACGCCAAGAACATCCTGGCGGGAGGAAGCACCTCGGTGACGGCCTTCTTCGCCGAGAAGACGCGCGTGCCGCTGGGGGAGCGCTTCCTGCCGGTGGTGGACCAGGCGACGGAGAAGGTGGGCCTCACCCAGAAGTACAACGCCTTCGCTGGCAAGGCCGCGGGCTTCGGACTGCTCAAGCCCGAAGAGGCCAACCTGGCGCGGTACGTCACCGGCAAGACGCTCGATGGCCTGTACACCATGATCGGCGAGGAAGAGCGCCGCATCCGCCAGGACCCGGCCGGCGCGGGCAGTGCCATCGCCCGCAAGGTGTTCGGCGCGCTGCGCTGATCGCCGTTCACCGCGATGCGCACCCCGCCCATGGCCCTGGCCGACAGCGCACCCTGCCCGTGCGGACGCACCGTGGCGCCCGCGGGCCGGCGCGCCGGCGGCACGGCCGCCGTGCTGCGTTATGCCGACTGCTGCGGCCGCTATGTGGACCATCTGGAAGCGGCGCCCGCGCCCGACGCCGAAAGCCTCATGCGGTCCCGGTACACCGCGTTCGTGGGCGAGCGGGCCGAGTACCTGCAGGCCACCTGGCACCCCACCACGCGCCCCGCGTCGATGGATTTCGATGCGGGCGCGCGGTGGCTCGGGCTTGCGGTGCGCGGCCACCGCGCCACGGGCGAAGGCCGTGCGGAAGTCGAGTTCGTGGCGCGCTACCGCGTGGGCGGCCGTGCCGTGCGCCTGCACGAGACCAGCCGCTTCGTGCGCGAAGGCGGGCGCTGGTTCTATGTGGATGGCGATGTCCACGGTTGAAATTTGCATGAAAATAACCTCAAGCCCTTTATCCATAGGCGCCATAAGCTATGAAATTTGAAGCAATACTGTTCGACTGCGACGGGGTCCTGGTGGACAGCGAACCCATCACCAACGGCGTGCTGCGCGACATGCTCGCGGAGGCCGGCTGGGCCCTGAGCGCCGAGGAGTGCATGCGCATCTTCATCGGCAAGACCGTGCGCAGCGAGGCCGCCCGCATCGAGACCCACACCGGCCGGCCGCTCACCGATGCATGGATGGCCGATTTCTATGCGCGGCGCAATGCCGAGCTGGACCAGCGCCTCACGGCCATCGAGCACATCCACGGCACCATCGAGCGCGTGCACGCGCACCATGGCGGGCGCATCGCTTGCGCCTCGGGGGCCGACCGGCACAAGGTGGAGATGCAGCTGGCCAAGGTGGGCCTCACGCCCTTCTTCGAGGGCCGCATCTTCAGCGGCCACGAAATGCCGCGCACCAAGCCCGCGCCGGACGTGTACCTGGCGGCGGCCGCCGCGCTGCAGGCGCAGCCCCTGCGCTGCGCGGTGGTCGAAGACACGGTGACGGGCGTCACTGCGGGGGTGGCGGCGGGCGCCACGGTGTTTGCGTATGCGCCGCTGGACGATGGCGAGGCCCTGCGCGCGGCGGGGGCGTCTGAGGTGTTTCGCAGCATGGCCGAGCTGCCGGCCTTGCTGGGCTGCTGACCGCTGCTGTTCGCACCAGGACACGCCATGCCCAAGCACAGCAGCCAGCTGCCACGGTGGCTACGCAACTGCGCCGCGCTCGCGGCCCTCGGCGTTCTCATGGGCTGCTCGTCGGTGCGCCCCTGGATCAACGAGCCGCTGCCGCCCGAAGACCGGGACATCCCCGTGCGCAAGTCCGAGCGCGATCCCACCATCCTGGTGGCCGTGACGCTTTCGGGCGGCGGCGCGCGCGCGGCCGCCTTTGGCTTCGGCGTGCTGACCGAGATGCAGCAGACCCGCTTTCGCTGGAACGGGCGGGACACCACCCTGCTGGACGCCACGGACGTGGTGAGCGGCGTGTCGGGCGGCAGCATTGTTGCCGCCTACTTCGCGGCGCATGGCATCGAGGGGCTGCCCCGGTTCGAGCACGACTTCCTGCGGCAGAACTTCCAGAACAGCCTCATCACCCAGGCCCTGCGGCCCGGCAACCTGGTGGACCTGACCTCGCCCTGGCTGGGCCGCACCCACCTGCTCGCGCGGCGGCTCGACGACCTGTACGGCGGGCTGACCTTCGGCGATGTGGAGCGGCGCCCGCGCCACCCGCAACTGTTCATCACCGCCACCGACATGTCGCTGGGCACGGGCTTCGAGTTCACCTGGGAGCAGTTCACTCTGATCTGCTCGGACCTGCGCAAGGTGCCGCTGTCGTTTGCGGTCGCTTCCTCGTCGGCCGTGCCGCTGCTGCTCAGCCCGATGACGCTCAAGAACTACGCCGACCAGTGCCCTGAACGCCGCACCGGCTCCACGGCCAGCGCGCGCGCCGCGGCCGCCGGCGACTACCGCGCCCGGCTGTACCGCGCGCACGAACTGAGCTACACCGACGCGCAGCGCAAGCCCTACATCCACCTGGTGGACGGCGGCCTGGCGGACAACCTGGGCGTGCAGCGCCTGCTGGACCGGGCCCTGGCGGGCGGCGGCCTGCGCCAGACGTTCAGCGAGGTGGGCATCCCGCCCGCCACCATCCGCAAGCTGGTGCTGATCACCGTGAACGCGGAGCGCGATCCGTCGGTCAACATCGACATGAGCGACCAGGTGCCCAACATGGCCCAGGTGGTGGATGCGCTGCTGTTCGGCACCGGCGCACGCGCCACGCGCGAGACGCAGGAGTTCCTGCGCGACATCACCCAGCAGTGGCGCCAGGCCCTGGCCGCGGGCTCCACGGGCAGCGGCGATGCCTTCGCGCCCGATGCCGAGATCCATGTGATTCCCGTGAACCTGCGCGACGCGCCGGACGACGTGGCGCGGCGGCGCCTGCTGCAGGTGCCCACGGCGTTCTCCATCTCCCACGAAGAGGTCACCGACCTCATCGAGGCCGGCGGCAGCGTGCTGCGGCATTCGCCCGAGTTCCGCGCGCTGGTGCAGTCATTGCTGCACGGCGCACCCAGGCCGCCGCAGCCGTCGCAGTGACAGAGGCGCGGGGCCGGTAGGCCGCCAGCCCGCGCGGGCAGGCCTTTCGTCCCTGGCTCAGGGCCGCGTGTCGGGCGCGGGGGTGGTGGGCACGTCCTGGTCCTCGGCCGCTTCGATCTGCGCGGCCAGGGCCCTCTGGTAGCCGGGGCGCTGCTGCAGCCGCTGCCAGTAGGCGCGCGTGGCCTCGCCGAACTGCGGCTCCAGGTCCAGGTGCTGGGCCAGCAGCAGCGCATAGCCCACCGACACATCGGCCGCCGTGAAGCGGCCCGCGGACAGGTAGTCGCTGCGCGCCACGGCGGCCTCCACCGCGCGCAGGCGCGCCAGGAACCAGCGGCTGTAGTCCTCCACCACCTGGGGCTGCTTGCGGTCCGCGGGTTCGAAACGCCCATAGCGCAGCACCAGCGTCTGCGGAAAGGTGAGCGTGGCCTCGCCCAGGTGCAGCCAGTTCAGGTAGGCGCCAAAGGCCGGGTCGGGGGGACGCACGTCCAGCCCGGCGTCCGGGTGCGCGGCGGCCAGGTACTGGCAGATGGCGGCCGATTCGGTCATGCGCACCTGGTGTGGCGCCTTGCCCTGCACCAGCAGCGGCACGGTGCCCAGCGGGTTCTCTTCCAGGAACCAGCGGGCGTGCGCGCGCGGCGGAAAC
This sequence comes from Acidovorax sp. GW821-FHT09A11, assembly GCF_059418365.1. Taxonomy (NCBI): domain Bacteria; kingdom Pseudomonadati; phylum Pseudomonadota; class Betaproteobacteria; order Burkholderiales; family Comamonadaceae; genus Acidovorax; species Acidovorax sp. GW821-FHT09A11. Next base: position 33,461 of record NZ_JBWKPS010000016.1, on the reverse strand, counting down.
GGCAGCATGTGCAGCACGTACGGCAGCCGCAGCTCTTCCAGCATCCACAACGGGCGGAAGGAGCGGGCGCTGACGCAGTGGTACAGATGGATCATGGGTGCGGTGGGGGCATGGCGGTGTGGTGACCGGGCCCGCCAGTGTAGTGGCGGGTGGCGAAAGTGCGCTGGCCGGTGCCGTCCTGGCGACGCTCGTCACGCAGCGCCGCAACGCTTCATGCGGCGTTGCGCGCCTTGCGCCGGAACTCCGCCGGCGAATCCCCCGTCCAGCCGCGGAACGCGCGGATGAAGCTCTTCTCGTTGACGAAGCCCGCCGCCTCGGCCACCTGCTTGATGGGGCGGTCCGTGCGGTGCAGCAGGTCCACGGCGCGGCTTTGGCGCACCTCGTCCTTCAGGCCCTGCAGCGTGGCGCCTTCTTCCTTGAGCTGGCGGTGCAGCGTGCGCGGCGACACATGCAGCAGGCCCGCGAGCGATTCGGCGCTGTGCTGGGGCAGCGCATGCGCCAGTTGCCCGGCCACGGGGGCGCCCAGCAGCTGGCGCACGCGCTGCACCAGCAGCCGGTCGCGCCGGTACTGCAGCACCGTCAGGGGCAGGGCGTGCTGCAGCATCTGGCGCAGGGCCTGCTCGTCGCGCCGCAGGGGCAGGCTGAGGTAGCGCGCATCGAAGTGGATGGCCGTCCGCGGGGCGCCAAAGGCCACCGGGCCGCGGAAGAGCACCGCGTACGCGTCCGCATGCGGCGGCGCGGCGAACGCGAACTCGGCGGCGATCAGCGGTATGCGCGAATCCACCAGCCAGCAGCCCAGCCCGTGTGCATTGCGCAGCACCGAGACCAGGCAGAACTCGCGCAACGCGCCCAGGTCGCGTGCTTCGGCGATGCCCAGGGTGGCGGTGCCGCCCTGGACCGTGAGGTGCAGCGCGATATCGTCCGCGAGCAGCCCGTGGTGGCGGCACCAGCGTGCCAGCGCCACCTGCAGGTTGGGCGAGCTGATGGACGCGCGCGCCAGCATGCCGTAGCTGCCCCAGGGCAGGCGCCGGCTGAACCAGCCCAGGGCCTCGTCGTCCAGCTCCTGCATGGCGGCATCGGAGATCTGCTCCATCTGCCAGGCGGTGATGCGGGCATGGGTATCGTGCAGCAGCTCCGGCGCGATCTGTGCCTGCGCCAGGGCGCGTTCGGGGCCCATGCCCCGGCGTTCGTAGGCCAGCGCGATCGCCCGCACGAAGGCCATGGGCGTCACGGCGGGTGCGCTGGTGGGGGCCAGGGCCTGCCAGGCCGGCTCGGGGGTGGGGGCAACGGGTTTCACACAAGGCAGTGTGCCCGATGCGTGGCACGATTTGCAACCTTTGTGGCAACCAGGGCCGGACCAGGGCTTCTATGCTTACGGATCGCCGCCCCCGCCGCCGCACGCGGGAGGAAGAGCCATGCAAGGAGACACAACATGACGACGACCCCTGCCGCCTTTGCCGCCGCGGCCCCTCTCACCGGCAGCCACGCCCGTGGCGCCAGCGGCGTCCCGCTGATCGAGCAGACCATCGGCGACTTCTTTGCCGGCATGGTGGCCCGCCAGCCGGGGCGCGAGGCGCTGGTCAGCGTGCACCAGGGGCGCCGCTACACCTACGCCGAACTGCAGGTCCAGGCGCAGCGCCTGGCCAGCGCGCTGCTCGGCCAGGGCCTGGTGCCCGGCGACCGCGTGGGCATCTGGTCGCACAACAACGCCGAATGGGTGCTGATGCAGCTGGCCACCGCGCAGGCGGGCCTGGTGCTGGTCAACATCAACCCGGCCTACCGCACGTCCGAAGTCGAATACGCCCTGAACAAGGTGGGCTGCAAGCTGCTGGTGACCATGGCGCGCTTCAAGACCAGCGACTACCTGGGCATGCTGCGCGAGCTGGCGCCCCAGTGGCAGCACCAGCAGCCGGGCCAGCTGGGCGCGGTGAAGCTGCCCCACCTGCACACGGTGGTGTGGATCGACGAGGCGGGCCAGGGCGCCGACGAGCCCGGGCTGCTGCGCTTTTCGGACCTGATCGCGCGCGGCGATGCGGCCGACCCGCGCCTGGCCCAGGTGGCCGCCACGCTCAAGGCCACCGACCCCATCAACATCCAGTTCACCAGCGGCACCACGGGCTTCCCGAAGGGCGCCACGCTCACGCACCGCAACATCCTGAACAACGGCTTCTTCATCGGCGAATGCATGAAGCTCACGCCCGAGGACCGCCTGTGCATCCCCGTGCCGCTGTACCACTGCTTCGGCATGGTGCTGGGCAACCTGGCGTGCCTGACACACGGCGCCACCATCGTGTACCCCAACGACGGGTTCGACCCGCTCACCGTGCTGCAGACGGTGCAGGACGAGCGCTGCACCGGCCTGCACGGCGTGCCCACCATGTTCATCGCCGAGCTGGACCACCCGCGGTTCGCCGAGTTCGACCTGTCCACCCTGCGCACCGGCATCATGGCGGGCTCTCCCTGCCCCACCGAGGTGATGAAGCGCGTGGTGGAGCAGATGAACCTGCGCGAAATCACCATCGCCTACGGCATGACCGAGACCAGCCCGGTCAGCTGCCAGAGCAGCACCGACACGCCGCTCGACAAGCGCGTCTCCACCGTGGGCCAGGTGCAGCCGCACCTGGAGGTCAAGATCGTGGACCCCGACACCGGCGCCGTGGTGCCCATCGGCCAGCGCGGCGAGTTCTGCACCAAGGGCTATTCGGTGATGCACGGCTACTGGGGCGATGAGGCCAAGACCCGCGAAGCCATCGACGAAGGCGGCTGGATGCACACGGGCGACCTCGCCACCATGGACGCCGAGGGCTATGTGAACATCGTCGGCCGCATCAAGGACATGGTGATCCGTGGCGGCGAGAACATCTACCCGCGCGAGATCGAAGAGTTCCTGTACCGCCACCCGCAGGTGCAGGACGTGCAGGTGGTGGGTGTGCCCGATGCCAAGTATGGCGAGGAGCTTTGCGCCTGGATCATCGCCAAGCCGGGCACGAAGCCCACCGAAGACGACATCCGCGCCTTCTGCAAGGGCCAGATCGCGCACTACAAGGTGCCGCGCTACATCCGCTTCGTCACCAGCTTCCCGATGACGGTGACGGGCAAGATCCAGAAGTTCAAGATCCGCGATGAGATGAAGGATCAGCTCGGTCTGGTCGAAGCCAAGACCGCGTGAAACACACAAGAAGCAACACAGCATGACCATTCTCGACACCCAACTCAACGCCCGCTCGGCGGACTTCCTGGCCAATGCCGCCGCCATGCGCACGCTGGTGGACGACCTGCGCGCCCAGCTCGACAAGGTCGCCCAGGGCGGCGGCGAGGCGGCCCGCGCCAAGCACACCGCGCGCGGCAAGCTGCTGCCGCGCGAGCGCGTGCAGATGCTGCTGGACCCGGGCACGCCGTTTCTGGAGCTGGCCCCGCTGGCCGCGCTCAACATGTACAACAACGATGCGCCCAGTTCGGGGCTGATTGCCGGCATCGGCCGCGTGAGCGGCGTGGACTGCATGATCGTGTGCAACGACGCCACGGTGAAGGGTGGCACCTACTACCCGCTCACCGTCAAGAAGCACCTGCGCGCGCAGGAAGTGGCGCAGCAGAACCACCTCACCTGCATCTACCTGGTGGACTCCGGCGGCGCCAACCTGCCCAACCAGGACGAGGTCTTTCCGGACCGCGACCACTTCGGCCGCATCTTCTTCAACCAGGCCAACATGAGCGCCATGGGCATCTCGCAGATCGCCGTGGTCATGGGCAGCTGCACGGCTGGGGGCGCCTACGTGCCGGCCATGAGCGACGAGTCCATCATCGTCAAGAACCAGGGCACCATCTTCCTGGGCGGCCCGCCGCTGGTCAAGGCCGCCACGGGCGAGGTCGTCACGGCCGAGGACCTGGGCGGTGGCGACGTGCACACGCGCCTGTCGGGCGTGGCCGACCACCTGGCGCAAAACGACCTGCATGCGCTGCAGCTGGCGCGCAATGCGGTGCGAAATCTGAACAAAAACAAGCCTTCAGCGCCCGCTGATCAAGCGCCAATAGCTCCTAAATTTGTAGCTGAAGAGCTCTACGGCGTGATCCCCGTCGACACACGCAAGCCCTTCGACGTGCGCGAGATCATTGCCCGCATCGTCGATGGCAGCGAGTTCGACGAGTTCAAGGCGCGCTATGGCACCACGCTGGTCACGGGCTTCGCGCGCATCGAAGGCATGATGGTCGGCATCATCGCCAACAACGGCATCCTGTTCAGCGAGTCGGCCCTGAAGGGCGCGCATTTCATCGAGCTGTGCTGCCAGCGCAAGATCCCGCTCGTGTTCCTGCAGAACATCACCGGCTTCATGGTCGGGCGCAAGTACGAGAACGAAGGCATCGCGCGCAACGGCGCCAAGATGGTCACGGCCGTGGCCACGGCCAGCGTGCCCAAGTTCACCATCATCATCGGCGGCAGCTTTGGCGCCGGCAACTACGGCATGTGCGGCCGCGCGTACTCGCCCCGCTTCCTGTGGATGTGGCCCAACGCGCGCATCAGCGTGATGGGCGGCGAGCAGGCGGCCGGCGTGCTCGCCACCGTCAAGCGCGACGGCATCGAGGCCAAGGGCGGGCAGTGGAGCATGGAGGAAGAAGAAGCCTTCAAGGCACCCATCCGCCGCCAGTACGAAGACCAGGGCCACCCCTACTACGCCACTGCCCGCCTGTGGGACGACGGCGTGATCGACCCGGCCGACACCCGCCGCGTGCTGGCGCTGGGCCTGGCGGCCACGCGCAATGCGCCCATCGAAGACACCAGGTTCGGCCTGTTCCGCATGTGACCGTGCCGGGAGCCGCCATGGACGCCGTCGCCCACTTCACCCAGCTCGCACGCTACAACGTGTGGGCCACGGCGCGCCTGCTCGATGCCGTGCGGGCGCTGCCTGAAGAGGCCTACCGGCGCGATGTGGGCCTGTTCTTCAAGAGCATCCACGGCACGCTCAACCACCTGCTGGTGGGCGAACACCATCTGTGGTTCGTGCGGTTTGCCGAAGGCACCTCGCCCAAGATGGCGCTGGACGCCGAACTGGAAAGCGACCGCGCGCGGCTGGATGCCCGCCTGCGCGAGGGCGCGGCCCGCTGGGCACCGCTGATCGCTTCGTTCGCCCCAGGCCGCTGGGACGGTACGCTGGACTACACCACCATGCGCGGCACGGCGGCATCGCTGCCGTTCGCGGCCACGCTGGCGCATGTGTTCAACCACGGCACGCACCACCGGGGCCAGATCACCGCCGCATTGACCGCCCTGGGCCAGTCCAGCCCCGAGCTGGACCTTGTCTACTTCCTGCAAAACCCGCCCAAGCCATGAGCCAGAACCTGTCCATCACCCACACCGGCGCCGTGGCGCGCATCACGCTCACGCAGCCCGAGATCCGCAATGCCTTCAGCGACGAAGTCATCGCCGAGATCACCGCCGCCTTCATGGAGGTGGGCGGGCGTGCCGATGTGCGCGCCGTGGTGCTGGCCGCAGAAGGGCCCGCGTTCTGCGCGGGCGCCAACCTGAACTGGATGCGCCGCATGGCCGACTACACGCGCGACGAAAACATCACCGACGCCGGCAAGCTGGCCGAGATGCTGCGCGTGATCTACGCATGCGAGAAGCCCACCATCGCCCGCGTGCAGGGCGATGTGTACGCGGGCGGCATGGGCCTGGTGGCCGCGTGCGACATGGCGGTGGCGGTGGACACGGCGGGCTTTTGTCTCAGCGAGGTGAAGCTGGGCCTCATCCCCGCCACCATCAGCCCCTATGTGATCCGTGCCATGGGGGCGCGCGCCGCGCACCGCTATTTCCTGACGGCCGAGCGCTTCGGCGCGGCCGAGGCGCTGCGCATCGGCTTCGTGCACGAGGTGGTGGCGGCCGACCAGCTCGACGCCAAGGTGGACGAACTGCTGAAAGCCCTGACCAGCGCCAGTCCCAACGCCGTGCGCGTATGCAAGAAGCTGGTGATGGATGTGGCCGAGCGGGAAATCAACGCGGGCCTGATCGCCGCCACCGTGCAGGGCATTGCCGACATCCGCGCCAGCGACGAGGGCAAGGAGGGCGTGCAGTCCTTCCTGAACAAGCGCAAGCCGAACTGGCTGATATGAGACACCCCCCTGAGGCGCTGCGCGCCTTCCCCCCGCTCTCGTTGCGCTGCGCGCACCGGGCAGGTGGACGACGCCCTCGCTGCGGGGCGGCCCTTGCTCGGCGTCCCTGGCCTGGGGCGCGCCAGTTGTCGCGGCCAGCGATCTTTCACAGTGTCGGGGAGACCTACTGACATGGACACCCTCTGGCTCAACATCGTGCAGTGGCTCCACACGCTGGGGCTGCATGTGGATGGCGGCACGGCGCGCGCCGTGGGTGACGCAGCGGCCACGGCCACCGCGCGGCTCGACATGCCCAGCCTGCTGGCGCTGGCCGCCGCGCTGGGCTGGGCCAGCGGCTTTCGGCTGTACGCGGTCGTGTTCCTCGTCGGCGGCATGGGTTCCATGGGCTGGATGCCCTTGCCCCCCGGTCTGCACGTGCTGCAGAACCCGCTGGTGCTGCTGGTGGCGGGCGGCCTGATGCTGGTCGAGTTCTTTGCGGACAAGGTCCCGTGGATCGACAGCGCCTGGGACGCCGTGCACACCGTCATCCGCGTGCCCGGCGGCGCCCTGCTGGCCGCGGGCGTGTTCGGTGCCGACAACGCCACCATGGGCGTGGTGGCCGGTTTGCTGGGCGGGTCGCTGGCCGCCACGTCGATGGCCACCAAGATGACCACGCGCGCAGCGGCCAACACCTCGCCCGAGCCGTTTTCCAACTGGCTGCTGTCCTTCTTCGAAGACGGCCTGGTAGTGGCCGTGGTGTGGCTGGCCACGCAGCACCCGGTGGCCTTCGGCATCGCACTGGTGCTGATGGTGGCCGTGTCGGTGTTGCTCCTGGTGGTGCTGTTCAAGTTTCTGCGCGCCGTGGTGCGGCGCTTGTCTTCTTTCTTTTCTGGTTCTGCCAAGGTGGCTTAAAAATGTTCAAAAAGATTCTGATTGCCAATCGTGGCGAGATCGCCTGCCGGGTCGCCGCTACGGCCAAGCGCCTGGGCGTGAAGACCGTTGCGGTGTACTCCGATGCCGACGCCAAGGCCAAACACGTGGCCGTGTGCGACGAGGCCGTGCACATCGGCGGCAGCGCGCCCAAGGACAGCTACCTGCGCTGGGAGCGCATCATCGAGGCCGCCCAGGCCACGGGCGCACAGGCCATCCACCCGGGCTACGGCTTCCTGTCCGAGAACGAGGACTTCGCCCACGCCTGCGCGGCCGCAGGCCTGGTCTTCATCGGCCCGCCACCCTCGGCCATCAAGGACATGGGCCTGAAGGCCGAGTCCAAGCAGCTCATGGAAAAGGCCGGCGTGCCCCTGGTGCCCGGCTATCACGGCAGTGACCAGGACCCGGCGCTGCTGCAGCGCGAGGCCGACCGCATCGGCTACCCCGTGCTCATCAAGGCCAGCGCGGGTGGCGGCGGCAAGGGCATGCGCGCGGTGGACCACAGCGGGGACTTCGCCGCCGCGCTCGAATCGTGCCAGCGCGAGGCGATCAACAGCTTTGGCGACGATGCGGTGCTGGTAGAAAAATACGTGCAGCGCCCGCGCCACATCGAGATCCAGGTGTTTGGCGACACGCACGGCAACTGCGTCTACCTGTTCGAGCGCGACTGCTCCGTGCAGCGCCGCCACCAGAAGGTGCTGGAAGAGGCCCCCGCCCCCGGCATGACGCCGGAACTGCGCGCACAGATGGGCGAAGCCGCCGTGGCCGCCGCCAAGGCGGTGAACTACGTGGGCGCGGGCACGGTGGAGTTCATCGTGGAGCAGCCCGGTGGCTACGAGCGGCCCGACCAGATGAAGTTCTACTTCATGGAAATGAACACCCGCCTGCAGGTGGAGCACCCGGTGACCGAGGCCATCACGGGGCTCGATCTGGTGGAGTGGCAACTGCGCGTGGCGTCTGGCGAGCCGCTGCCTTTGACACAGGACGCGCTGCGCATCACCGGCCATGCGATCGAAGCGCGCATCTGCGCCGAGAACCCCGACAACAACTTCCTGCCCGCCACCGGCGCGCTCAACGTGTATGCGCTGCCCGACTGCGTGACCTTCGAGCGGGGCGCGGTGCGCGTGGACTCCGGCGTGCGCCAGGGCGATGCGATCAGCCCGTTCTACGACTCCATGGTGGCCAAGCTCATCGTGCACGGCGACACGCGCGAGCAGGCGCTGGCGCGGCTGGACGAGGCCCTGGCGCAAACGCACATCGTGGGCCTGGCGACCAACGTGCAGTTCCTGCGCCGCGTGGCGCGCACCGGTGCGTTTGCCAGCGCAAAGCTCGACACCGCGCTGATCCCGCGCGAGCAGGCGGTGCTGTTCCACCAGGAGCCGGTGGGCCTGCCGCTGGCTGCTGCGGCCGCCGTGGCGCAGACGGTGCTGCATGAACGCGCCAGCCAAGGCGTGGACCCCTTCAGCCGCCGCGACGGTTTTCATTCGCACGCGCTCACGCGCCGCCGCTTCGAGTTCGAGTTTGGCGGCGAGCACGCCAAGGCCTGGCTTACCTACGAACGTGACGGCGCGCTGCACCTGGCGGTTGGCGAGGGCGATGCGGCCGTGGCAGGGCCGCTGGAATTCGCGGAACAAGGCGGCGCCATCGAACTGCAGTTCGCAGGCCAGCGCACCCGCGCTGCGGTGTACGCCCAGGGCGAGGTGGACCATGTGTTCACCCCGCGCGGCGCGACGCAGATCACCGCCATCGACCTGCTGGCCCATGCGGGCGAGGCAGCGGCCGAAGGCGGGCGCCTCACGGCCCCCATGCCCGGCAAGGTGGTGTCTTTTGCCGTCAAGGCGGGCGATGCCGTCACCAAGGGCCAGCCGCTGGCGGTGATGGAAGCCATGAAGATGGAGCACACCATTGCCGCGCCCGCAGACGGCGTGGTGCAGGAGCTGCTGTACGCCCCGGGCGACCAGGTGACCGAAGGCGCGGAGCTGCTCAAGCTGGTGGTGGCCGAAAAGGCGTAGGCGGCCGCAGGGCACCCCGCATGCGACAGCGCGCGGGGGGCAATGCCGTTACGCTTGGGCGCCATGAAAATCACCTTCTGCTGTACCGACACCAAGGCCGACCCCTGGCTCCAGGGGCTTTCCGCCGCATTGCCCGGCGCTGATATTTCCGTGTGGAAGCCTGGCGCGCCGCAGGCCGGCTACGCCGTGGTCTGGGCGCCGCCCCAGCAGTTCATGGACGAGCAGCCAGGCCTCAAGGCGCTGTTCAATATCGGGGCGGGCGTGGATGCGCTGCTCAAGCTGCGCCTGCCGCCCGGTGCGCTGGTGGTGCGGCTCGACGATGCGGGCATGGCCGTGCAGATGGCCGAGTACGTGTGCCATGCGGTCATCCGCCACTTTCGCGAGTTCGACGGCTACGAGGCCGACATGGCGGCCGGGCGCTGGGGCTACCGCAAGCCGCGCCTGCGTGGCGACTACCCCATTGGCGTGATGGGCCTGGGCGTGCTGGGCGAGCGCGTGGCCAAGGCGCTGGCGCAGTTCGAGTTCCCGGTCAACGGCTGGAGCCGCAGCCCCAAGGCCATCGAAGGGGTGCGCGCCTTCAGTGGCGCGGAGCAGTTCCACGACTTCCTGGCGGCCAGCCGCGTGCTGGTCAACCTGCTGCCGCTCACGCCCGACACGGCCAATGTCATCAACAAGGAAACGCTGGGCCGCCTGCGGCCGGGCGCCTACGTCATCAACGTGGCGCGCGGTGCGCACCTCGTGGACGAAGACCTGCTGGCGGCCATCGGCAGCGGCCACGTGGCCGGCGCCACGCTCGATGTGTTCCGCACCGAACCGCTGCCCGCGGGCCACGCGTTCTGGAACCACCCGCGCATCACCGTCACCCCCCACACCTCGGCGCGCACGCTGCGCGAGGAGAGCATTGCCCAGATCGCGCGCAAGATGGCCGCGCTGCAGCGGGGCGAGGCGGTCGCGGGCGTGGTGAACCCCGGGCGCGGGTACTGAGGCCGCTGGCCGGCGGTGTCTCCAGCGTTGAAAATGGGGGCATGAACACGTCAACCTTTCGCGGCTTGCTTGGCTTCCTGGGCTGGTTCCTGCTGGTGCCCGGTGCCCTGACCGTGCTGGGCGCGGCGTGGCTGCTGGCCTCGGGCATGAGCCTGCTGGGCGGCACGCTCACCGCCCAGGGCCGCGTGGTGGCGCATGAGGAGACCTTTGTCGGCCCCTCCCACCGCAAGGTGCTCGCCCGGAAAAGCATCGTGGAATTCGTGGCGGGCGACGGGCGAACCCTGCGTTTCACGGACTCGGTGGCGCGCCAGCTTCAGGCCGTGCACAAGGTCGGCGAGGCGGTCACGGTGCGCTATCCCGCCAAGGACCCCGCGCAGGCCGAAATCAGCAGCTCCACCACGATCAGGAGCTTCATCGGCGTCGTGATGCTGCTGTTCGGTGCCGTGGGCATGGCGGCGGGCTGGCTGTTGCTGCGCCTGCGCCCGAGGGCCGCGGCCCCACCGCCCTGAGCCCCTGGCTGGCAGCCCGTCAATCCATCGTCACGCCCGCATCGCGCACCAGCTTGCCCAGGCGCTGCGCGTCGGCCTTGATCAGCGCGCCGAAGTCTGCCGCCGTGCCCGCCACCACCGGCGTGCCGATGGCCTCCCACTTGGCGCGGAAGGCGGGTTCCTTGAAGATCGCATTCACCGTGGCGTTGAGCCTGTCCACGGTGGCCTGCGGCGTGCCCGCGCGCACGGCGATGCCGTGCCAGCCGGTGATCTGGTAGCCCGGCACGCCCGCTTCGGCCATGGTGGGAACGTTGGGCAGCACCTTGGCGCGCTCGGCCGACGTGACCGCCAGCGGGATGAGCTTGCCCGACTGGAGGTGCGGCAGCGAGCTGCCCACGATGTCGAACATCACGTTCACCTGGCCGCCCAGCAAGTCGTTGAGCGCGGGGCCCGCGCCGCGGTACGGAATGTGGCCCATCTTCACGTGGGCGGTGGTGTTGAACAGCTCGCCCGCCAGGTGCTGCGGCGTGCCGTTGCCGGCCGATGCAAAGCTCAGCACCGGCTTGCCGGCCTTGGCCATGGCGATGAGTTCCGGCAAGGTCTTCACGCCCAGCGAGGGGTGCACTTCCAGCACCAGCGGAAAGGCCGACAGCTGCACCACGGGCACCAGATCGGTCAGCGGGTTGAAGGGCATGCTGGCGTACAGCGACGGGTTCACCGCCATCGGACCGCTGGCGGCCAGCAGCAGGGTGTGGCCGTCGGCGGGCGCCTGCTTGGCCACCTCGGCGCTGCCGGAGTTGCCGCCCGCGCCGCCCTTGTTGTCCACCACCACGGTCACGCCCAGGCGGCTTTGCAGCTCGGGCTGCAGCATGCGCGCCATCAGGTCGGTGGGGCCTCCGGGCGGGTAGGGCACCACGAAGCGAATGGTCTTGGTGGGGAAGGCGGCCGGGGCCGTCTGGGCCACGGCGTGGCCTGCCATGCCCAGGGCCAGGGCCCAGGTGGCGGGCAGGGCAAGCGCCAGGCGGATGGCCGTGCGTCGCGTGGCCTGGCGGGCCTGCGGTACGGGGGCGTGGGCGGTGGGGTGTTGTTGCATGGTGTCTCCTGCGGATGGATGAAGGCCCGTCTGGCGCGGGCTGATGGGTTTGATGGCGTAATGAGAATGGGCAGAGGCGGGCCGAGGCTCAGCCCGCGCCGAACCGCTGGCGGATGTCCTGCGCCGTGGCCAGCGGCCGCCCCAGCGCAGCCGCGGCCTCGACCGCCTGGCGCACCAGCGCCGCGTTGTCGGGTGCAGTGCTGCCGTCCTTGCGCAGCAGGTTGTTCTCGAACCCCACGCGGGCATGCCCGCCGAAGACCGCGGCGGCGGTGATGCAGGTGTTCTCGGCCGCGCCGAACGCGCACACGGCCCAGGGTTCGGGCCCGTCGTGGGCGGCCAGGAAGGGCAGCAGGTCGCGCGGGCTCGAGGTCTGGCCCGCGCTGTAGCGGCCCAGCACGAACAGCAGGAACCACGGCGCATCGGGCACTACGCCGCTGGCGCGCAGCGCCTGCCAGCGGCGCAGGTCGGCCACGTCATACAGGATGACCTGCACCATGCAGCGCCGCTCTGCCAAGCCGGTGAAGAAGCGCTGCAGGCCGGCCTCGCCGATCTCGGGCTGGTCGATCTCGCGCAGGCCGATGGACACGGCCTCGGGCTGCAGCGCCTCGACCATCGCGATCTGCGCCGGGGCACGGTACACGCCTGCGGCTTCGCTCGTGACCTGCACCACCATCGCATCGCCCACCGCGTGCTGCACCACGCGCCGGGCTTCGCGGTAGCCTTCCACGTCCAGGCTGTGGCGGCCCTGGGCGTCGCGGATGTGCATGTGGATCATGGCCGCACCCGCCTCCAGGCAGGCCTTGGCGGTGGCGGCCAGCGTGGCCGGCGTGGTCGGCACGGCGGGGTGGTCGCTGGGCAGCTTGTACGCGCCGTTGGGCGCCACGGTGACGATCAGCGGGTCGGGCCATTGGCTGGTGGCGCTCATGGCGTGGCTCCCGGCGTGGTGTGTGTGCTGGCGGGCTCGATGGCAGGCAGCTCGCTGGCCAGCAGGGCCAGGCCCTGGCGCAGCAGCGTGTCGTAGCGGGTGCGCTCGGCGCGTTTGCGGTCCTCGGGCCAGTCGAAGAAGCCCTTGCCGGTCTTCATGCCCAGCTCGCCCTTGGCCACGCGGTCGCGCAGCGCCTGGGCGGGCACGTCGGTGTTGGAAAGCGTGGGATACATGGTGGCCGCGGCCGCGCAGTGCACCTCGATGCCCGCGTGGTCGCGCTGCAGCACCGGCCCCGCCGCCAGGAAGCGAAAGCCAAAGCCAAAGCGCACGGCGGCGTCCACGTCTTCCGGAGACGCGATGCCTTCGTCGATGAGCGCAAACGCCTCGCGCGACAGCGCATGCTGCATGCGGTTGGCCAGAAAACCCGGCTTGTCCTTCTTCACCAGCACCGGCACGCTGCCGCAGCGGCGCATGAAGCCGTGCAGCCACTGGCCCAGCGTGGGGTCGCTGCGCTCGCCCAGCACCACCTCCACCAGCGGCACCAGGTGCGCCGGCATGAAGAAGTGCAGGCCCAGCATGCGCCGCGCGGTGGGCAGGCCCTGTGCGATGGCGCTGATCGGAAAACCCGAGCTGTTGCTGGCCAGTACCGCGCTGGCCGGGGCGATGGCTTCCAGCTCGGCAAACAGCTGCTGCTTGGCGGCCAGCTGCTCGGTGATGCATTCGACCACCAGCACCACGCCGTCCCAGGCCACGTCCTGCAGGCTGGCGCACACCTCCACCGGGCCCGCGCTCGCGGCCAGGCCGGCGGCGTTGAGCTCGGCGGCAATGTGCGGCAGCAGCAGATCGCGCCGTGCGGTGTGCGGGTCCACCACCGTGACCCGGGCACCGCCGCGGGCCAGGACCACGGCCACGTCGGCGCCCATGGTGCCCCCGCCCACGACCACCGTGCGTGCATTGCGCGGCGAACTGATGTCCATGCTGCTGTCCCCTTGTGTTGTCTTGCGGTGCAGTCTAGGCAGGCGGCATTGCGCGGTCCAGACGTATTTTTCGATAGACTGATCGGCCATGAAGATCAATTGGTCGGCCCGCGAGGTCGATGTGTTCCTGGCGCTGGCCGACACGCTGAGCTTTCGGCGCACCGCGCTGCAGATGCACCTGTCGCAGTCGGCGGTGTCGGGCACGCTCGCGCGGCTCGAAGAGATGCTGGGCGCGCGCCTGTTCGACCGCACCACGCGCACGGTGCAGCTCACGCAGGCGGGCGAGGTGTTTGCCGAGCAGGCCCGCTTTCTGCGCCACCAGATGGATGAGACGGTGCGCCGCGTGCAGGCCGTGGCGCAGGTGCAGGTGGGGCGGCTGGCGCTGGCGGCGCTGCCGTCGCTGGCGGCGGGCGTGGTGCCGCGCGCGTTCGCGCGCTTTGCGGCGGGGCACCCGGGCGTGCACCTGGAGCTGTTCGACAGCCTGGCGGGCCCGGCGTTCGACATGGTGCGCGCAGGGCGCGTGGACTTCGCGCTCACTGCCGCCAACCCGGCGTATGCCGACCTCGACTACACCCCGCTGTCGTCCGACCGCTTCGTGCTGCTGCTGGCCCGCGCCCACCCGCTGGCGCGCGGCCGCGGAGCCCTGGGCTGGGCCGACGTGGCGGACCTGCCGCACATCTCCATGCCCGCCGGCACCAGCGTGCGCCAGTACGCCGACGAGGCGCTGCTCACGCACCGCATCCGCTTTGCGCCGCGCTACGAGGTGGAACACCTGGCCACCATCGCGGCCATGGTGGCCGCGCAACTGGGCGTGAGCGCGCTGCCCGAGCTGGCCGCGCAGGTCGTGCGCCGGCCCGAGGTGGTGGCCCGCCCGCTCAAGCTGCCCTCGCTGCGCCGGCCCATCGGCCTGGTCACGCTGCGCGGGCGGCGCCTGTCGCTGGCGGCGGTGCAGATGGTGGCGCTGCTGCGCCAGGAGATGGAGGAGGGGGCTGCACGCTGAGGCCCCGGACGCCGGCGCCGCAATGGCAGGAGCGGGGAAGGGTCTGGCAGGATATGGGGTGGTGCCGTCCCCGCGAAGCCCGGACAATAGAAGGCCTGTTCCCGGCCGTGGTGCCCGGGCTGCAGCGGCGCCGCCCGGGCGCTGCCGCCGCCAGGGTCCGGCCTGTTTCCCGTTTCCCTTTCTTTCAGGTAGCCGCCATGAGCATTCCTTCTCGCGTCAAACTCATCGATGTCGGTCCGCGCGACGGGCTGCAGAACGAAAAATCGCCCGTGCCCGCCGACGTCAAGATCGCCCTGGTGCACCGCCTGCAGGACGCGGGCCTCAAAGAGATCGAAGTCACGAGCTACGTGAGCCCCAAGTGGGTGCCGCAGATGGCCGACAACCACGAGGTGATGCAGGGCGTGAACCGCGTGGCCGGCGTGCGCTACTCGGTGCTCACGCCCAACCTCAAGGGCTATGAAGCCGCGGTGGCGGACCGGCCCGACGAGATCGTGGTCTTCGGCTCGGCCAGCGAGGCCTTCAGCCAGAAGAACATCAACTGCTCCATCGCCGAGAGCATCGAGCGCTTCGCGCCCGTGGTCGAGGCGGCGCTGGCGGCCGGCATCGGCGTGCGCGGCGCGATGAGCTGCACCGTGGGCTGCCCGTACGAGGGCGAGATCGCCCCCGGGCGCGTGGAGTACCTTGCCGGCCTGCTCCAGGGCATCGGCGTGCAGCGCGTGGACGTGGCCGACACCATCGGCGTGGGCACGCCGCGCAAGGTGCAGCGCGCGCTGGAAGCGACGCTGAAGCATTTCGGCATCGACGATGTGTCGGGCCACTTCCACGACACCTACGGCCAGGCGCTGTCCAACACGCTGGCCGCGCTGGAGCTGGGGGTGTGGAACTACCAGTCCTCCGTGGCGGGCCTGGGCGGCTGCCCGTACGCCAAGGGCGCCACGGGCAACGTGGCGACGGAAGACGTGGTCTACATGCTGCACGGCATGGGCATCGAGACCGGCATCGATCTTGATAAGCTCATCGATGCGGGGGCCTACATCAGTGGCTTCCTGAACCGTAAACCCAATTCCCGCGCAGCGAATGCACTGCTGACCAAACGCGCGGGATAGCGCCATCGGCGCAGGAGAAAACTACCGTGTGCGGAGCTGAACTGAAGAATTTGCCGGACGGCGTGCAGCGCGTGGCCGCGGCGCTGCAATCGCAGGGCCATCCCCACATGCCGCAGATGCTCGACGACGCCGCGCGCACCGCGCAGCAGGCGGCCGATGCACTGGGCATCCTCGTGGGGCAGGTGGCCAAGAGCATCATCTTCCGGCGCAAGAGCGACGACGTGGCCGTGCTCGTGGTCACGTCGGGCGACCGGCGCGTGGACGAGAAAAAGGTCGAGGCCCATGTGGGCGGCAAGATCGGCCGGGCCGATGCCGAGTTCGTGAAGTCGCGCACCGGCTTTTCCATCGGCGGCGTGTCGCCCGTGGCGCATGCCACGCCGCCCGTCACGCTGATCGACCAGGACCTGCTGCGCTTTGACGTGGTGTGGGCCGCGGCCGGGCATCCGCACAGCGTGTTTGCGCTGCATCCGGGCGACCTGCAGCGCCTGACCGGGGCGCCCGTGGTCGACGTGGTGCAGGCGCCCGTGGACACCAGCGTGCAGCTCGCCGCATGAATGCTATTGATTTGCTAGCTGATCGCGCCCGCCAGTTGGGCGCTGGCGGCCATTTTGATGCCCGGAGCATGGAGCCCGTGCCCTCGCCGTGCATCTCGGTGTGCCGCATGTCGCCCGACCGCAGCCATTGCGAAGGCTGCTTTCGCACGCTCGACGAGATCCGCATCTGGTCGCGTGCCGACGCCAGTTTGCGCCGGGGCATCTGGGCGCAGCTGCTGGGCCGCGCTGGCATCCCGGCCGCCCCGCAGAAGGCACAGGAGACATCGCCGTGAAGCGCATCACCTTTTACCTGGACTTCGTGTCCCCCTACGCCTGGCTGGCGTTCGAGCGCCTGCCCGAGGCGCTGCAGGGGCTGAGCTACAGCGTGGCCTACCAGCCCGTGCTGCTGGGTGCGCTGCTGCAGCAGCATGCCAACCCCGGGCCGGCGGGCATCGCCCCCAAGCGCGACTGGACCTACCGCCATGTGACCTGGCTGGGCCACGCGCAGGGCACGCCGCTGCAGATGCCCGCGCGCCATCCGTTCAACCCGCTGCCCCTGCTGCGCACGGCGCTGGCCTGCAGCGACGACGGCCACATCAACCGCTTCGTGGCCGGCACGGTGCTGCGCCATGTGTGGCAGGGCGGGCACGATGCGCTCGACCCGGCGCGCCTGGCCGATCTGGCCACGCAACTCGCGGACCAGCTGCGTCCCGGCGAGGATGCGGCCAGCGATGGCCCCAAGGCCCTGCTGCGCGCCAACACCGAAGCCGCGCAGGCGGCGGGCGTTTTTGGCGTGCCGGCGTTCGAGGTGGACGGCAAGCTGTTCTGGGGCCTCGACGGCCTGCCGATGCTGCGCGCGTACCTCGACGGCGACGCGTGGTTCGACGGTCCGGGCTGGGATGCTGTCAGCCAGCTCCCATCGGGTTTACCCGGCAAGGTGTGAGCGATTTCCGGATGCTGAAAGGGGCGCTGCGGGTTTCACCCTAAGTTGTCAGAGAGCGGTCAGTTTGGTGAAAGCTCGTGTTGGTTTCGCGTCAGAGCGTGGTCAGTGCCATCTCCAAGAATGCGTGCAGCCCGCCGCAGCGCGGTCTGAACAACCAACAGGAGACACACACCATGGCAACCGTTCATCCCGCACCGCGGCCGATGTCGCCCGAAGAGAGGAAGGTCATCTTCGCGTCGTCCCTCGGCACCGTTTTCGAGTGGTACGACTTTTATCTGTACGGCTCGCTCGCGGCCATCATCGCCAAGCAGTTCTTCAGCGGACTGGATGCCGGCTCGGCGTTCATCTTCGCGCTGCTGGCGTTTGCCGCGGGCTTCATCGTCCGCCCCTTCGGCGCCATCTTCTTCGGCCGCCTGGGCGACATGATCGGGCGCAAGTACACGTTCCTGGTCACCATCCTGATCATGGGCCTGTCGACCTTCATCGTGGGTATCCTGCCCACGTATGCATCGATCGGCGTGGCGGCTCCCGTCATCCTGATCGCACTGCGCCTGCTGCAAGGCCTGGCGCTGGGCGGTGAGTACGGCGGCGCGGCCACCTACGTGGCCGAGCATGCCCCGCACGGCAAGCGCGGCGCCTACACGGCCTGGATCCAGACCACGGCCACGCTGGGCCTGTTCCTGTCGCTGATGGTGATCCTGGGCACCCGCACGGCCATGGGCGAGGAAGCCTTCGCCGACTGGGGCTGGCGCATCCCGTTCATCGTGTCGATCCTGCTCCTGGCCATCTCGGTCTGGATCCGCCTGTCGATGAACGAATCCCCCGCCTTCCAGAAGATGAAGGCCGAAGGCAAGACCTCCAAGGCGCCGCTGACCGAGTCTTTCGGCCAGTGGAAGAACCTGAAGATCGTGATCCTGGCGCTGGTGGGCCTGACCGCCGGCCAGGCCGTGGTGTGGTACTCGGGCCAGTTCTATGCGCTGTTCTTCCTGACGCAGGCGCTGAAGGTCGATGGCGCCACCGCCAACATCTTCGTGGCCGTGTCGCTCTTGATCGGCACGCCGTTCTTCATCGTGTTCGGCGCGCTGTCGGACAAGATCGGCCGCAAGCCCATCATCCTGGCGGGCTGCCTGCTGGCCGCGCTGACGTACTTCCCCGTGTTCGGCGCGCTGACCAAGGCGGCCAACCCCGCCCTGGCCGAAGCACAGGCCAAGAACCAGGTGATCGTGACGGCAGACCCCAAGGAATGCTCGTTCCAGTTCAACCCCACCGGCACCTCCAAGTTCACCAGCTCGTGCGACATCGCCAAGCAGGTTCTGGCTGGCGCTTCGGTGAGCTATGAGAACGCCACGTCCGCCGCCGGCACGCCCGCCTCGATCAAGATCGGCGAGACGGTCATCACCTCGTACTCCAGCAAGGGCCTGCCCGCTGACGAAGCCAAGAAGAAGGACGGCGAGTTCAAGAAGGCCGTGGCCGATGCGCTGAAGGCCGCCGGCTACCCCACCAAGGCCGATCCCGCCCGCATCGACAAGGTCATGGTCACGGTCATCCTGACCTACCTGGTGCTGCTGGTGACCATGGTGTACGGCCCCATCGCCGCCATGCTGGTGGAAATGTTCCCCACCCGCATCCGCTACACGTCCATGTCCCTGCCGTACCACATCGGCAACGGCTGGTTCGGCGGCCTGCTGCCCACCACGGCATTCGCCATCGTGGCCCAGACCGGCAACATGTACAACGGCCTGTGGTACCCCATCATCATCGCGGGCGCCACCGTGGTGATCGGCGGCCTGTTCGTCAAGGAAACCAAGGACGTTGACATCTACGCCAACGACTGACCGTTTCTGATCGGTGTGCAGGGCCCGCCCCGCAAGGGTCGGGCCCTGTGTTCCATCAAGGGGCTTGTGCTGCACCAGTACAACCTACAACGCCGCGCTCCAGGCCCCTTGATTGAACAAACCCATCCAAGGAGATATTGATATGTGGAAGATTGTTGTTGGTTTCGTCCTGTTCGCCGCGTTGTCGATGTACGTGATCATCAAGGCGGGCGACAAGGCCGACATGGGCGGCGAGAAGCACGGCGCCGATGCCGTGCATGCGCCCGAGCCTGCGGCCAGCGCGCCGGCGGCGGCTGCGCCCGCGTCGGTGCCGGCTTCGGCCGCCAGCGCGCAGTGATGCGCTGAGTCCATGGCGGCCCCGGAGCGCGGGGTGCGTGCCCCGGGGCCCTGCGGGCCTCCATGAAAAAGCCCGAAGCCACTGGCTTCGGGCTTTTTCTTTTGCGGGGGCCTTGCTCAGCGCTTGAAGCGGCCGTCGCTTCCGATGATGGACAGGTCGGAGAAATCCAGCCCGCTGTGGTCCGTGGCGCTGTAGCTCAGTTCCAGCCCGCCCAGGTCCCATTTCCGGATGCTCTCCAGCCCGGCCTGCAGCCTGGCGCGGTCCGGCTTGGCGCCCGCGCGCTTCAAGCCTTCCACGAGCACCTTGGCGCTCACGAAGCCTTCCACCATGGCGGGGGTCAGCTCGCCCAGGTTCCTGGCGCGCACCAGGTCCATGGCCTCCTTGATCACCGCGTAGTTCAAGGACCGCTCCGACGGGAACACCTGCGTGACCACCACGCCCCGGGCCTGCTCGCCCAGCGCCTTGACGAAGCCGCCCGAGGCATTGTTGGACAGCGTCACGATCTGCCCGGTCGCGCCGGCGGCGCGCAGCGCCTTGATGCCGTCCACCACGGCCGCGCCCGTGCCGATGAAGATGATGGCCTGGGGCTCCTTCTGTGCCACGCGCGGGGCGATGGTGCTGTAGTCGGGCTTGGCGCGGTCGAACTTCTCGACGAAGAGGGCTTCCAGCTGGTTGGCCTTGAACCCGGACTGCGCTCCCGCCAGGCCGTCGGCGCCAAAGGTGTCGTCCACATGCACCACGCCGATGCGCTTGATGCCCAGGGTGTTGAGGTGGGTGATGGCCTTTTCCACTTCGCGCTGGTACGGGGCGCGCACGTTGAAGATGTACTTGTTCACCGGCTGGTGCAGCGCGATGGCGCCCGTGGAGGGCCCCACCAGCGGCACGGCATGCTGTTCCAGCAGCGGAATGATCCCCTGGGTGTGGGGCGTGCCGCGCGTCATGAACAGCCCGATCACGCCTTTTTCCTCGATGAGGGCACGGGTGTTCTCCAGCGTCAGCTTGGGGTCGAACTTGTCGTCCATCGACACGACCTCCACCTTCTGGCCGCCCACGCCGCCCTTGCTGTTGACGTGGTCGAGGTAGAGGGCGGCACCCCGCATGGATTCGGCCACCGTGGCGGCGGCGGAGCCGGTGATGCCCACCGTCTGGCCGATGAGGATCTGCGCGTGGACCTGGGCCGCGCCGAACGCCAGGGTGAGCAGCGCGGCGGCGCATTTCGCAAGGGTGCCAGGGACTGTCATGGTGCTCCTCTCTTCATTGAGGTGCCCGAGTTTAGGGACTGGGCACCGCAGGGCATCCGTAGAAGTGCGTAGCGGCCAGGGGGTGTTTTCACTGATTTGTCAACAATTTCTTCCCGGGTTTGCGGGTATTTCGCAACACCTCAGCGGCGGAACTTGCCGTCGGTGCCGATGATGGACAAGTCCGCGAAGTCCAGGCCCGTGTGGTCGTCCGGGCCATAGGAGACCTCCAGGCCGCCCAGGTCCAGCTTCCGGATGCTCTCGAGCGCCGCATGGATCTTTTCGCGGCTGGGCTTGGGGCCGGCGCGCCTGAGCCCTTCCACCAGCACCTTGGCCGCGGCAAAACCCTCCAGCATGGCGGGCGTGATCTCGGTGAGGCCCTTGGCCCGCGCGAGTTCCTGGGCCTCCTTCACCATGGCATAGGTCACCGCGCGCTCATTGGGATACACCTGCGTCACGATCACGCCGCGCGCGTTGTTCCCCAGGCTCTTGATGAAGCCGCCCGAGGCGTTGTTGGACAGCGTCACGATCTGCGCGGCCGAGCCCGCGCCGCGCAGCGCGTTGCCCGCGTCCACCACGGCCGACCCCGAGGCGATCATCAGCACGGCCTGGGTATCGGCCTTGGCCACCTTGGCCGCGATGGGCGCGAAATCGGGCTTGGCGCGGTCGAACTTTTCCAGCACCACGGGCGTGAGCTTGGCGGCCGCCAGGCCCTTCTGGGCGCCGGCCACGCCGTCGGCGCCAAAGCTGTCGTCCGCGTACACCACGGCGATGCGCGAAATGCCCATGGAGGCCAGGTGGGTCATGGCCTTTTCCGCCTCGCGCTGGTAGGTGGCGCGCACGTTGAAGATGTACTTGCGCACCGGCTGGTGCAGCACCATCGCGCCCGTGGACGGGCCCACCAGCGCCACGCCATGCTTCTCCAGCAGGGGGATGATGGCTTCGGTGTGGGGCGTGCCGCGCGTGAGGAACAGCGCGGACACGTTGTTCTCCTCGATCAGCTTGCGCGCGTTCGCGGCGGCCAGCTTGGGGTCGAACTTGTCGTCCAGCGAGGTCAGCTCGATCTTCTGGCCGTGGACACCGCCCTTGGCATTGACGGCCTCGATGTGCAGCAGGGCGCCATCGGTGGTCTCCTTCACGCCCGCCGCCACCTGCCCGGAGAAGCCCGCGGTCTGGCCGATCAGGATCTGGGCATGGCCGGTGCCGCACAGCGCGGCGGCCAGGGCGGTCGCGGCTCCCCATTGTGTCCATGTGTGCATGGTCGTCTCCTTTGAATTGTCCGGCCACTCTAGACAAATGTCCTCGGTTTGCGAATCGGCATAACCCGAAGGTGTGACAGGACTTGTCAGCAGATGTGCGATCAGGGGCTATTGCGGCATGGCCGGACGGGGTCCGTGGCGGTGCCTAGAATGTCCCGCCTCACCCTCGAAAAAGACTGCCTCCATGACCCAGGGACTGATCCGTATCCGCGGCGCACGCCAGCACAACCTCAAGAACCTGGATCTGGACATCCGCACGGGGGAGCTCACCGTGGTCACCGGCCCCAGCGGCTCGGGCAAGTCCAGCCTGGTGTTCGACACGCTGTACGCCGAGGGCCAGCGCCGCTACGTGGAGACCTTCAGCGCCTACGCGCGCCAGTTCCTTGACCGCATGGACAAGCCGGCGGTGGACAAGGTCGAGGGCGTGCCGCCCGCCATCGCCATCGACCAGACCAACCCCGTGCGCTCCAGCCGCTCCACCGTGGGCACGATGACGGAGCTCAACGACCACCTGAAGCTCCTGTTCGCGCGCGCCGGACAGCTGTTCGACAAGCAGACCGCCCAGCCGGTGCGCCACGACTCGCCCGAGACCATCTACGCCGAGCTGCAGCGCCGCGGCGCCGAGGCCGGCGACCCCCGCATCGTGCTGACATTCCCCGTGGAGCTGCCGGGCGGCACGTCGGCCGAGCAGGTCGAGCAGTGGCTGTCCGCCAGCGGCTTCACCAAGGTGCAGGCCGAGCGCGAGGTGGCCACGCCCACGGGCCCGCGCAAGGTGCTCGATGTGGTGGCCGACCGGTTCCGCCTGGGCCATGCCGAGAAGGCGCGCGTGGTCGAGGCCATCGAGGTCGCGCTCAAGCGCGGCACGGGGCGCCTGAACGTGTACCGCCTCGTGGACGAGGGCGAGCCCGAGCTGTGGCGCTTCTCGACCGGCCTGCACTGCCCCGACAGCGACCTGCGCTACAGCGACCCCATTCCCTCGATGTTCTCGTTCAACTCCGCCGTGGGCGCCTGCGAGAGCTGCCGGGGCTTCGGCCGCGTGATCGGCGTGGACTACGGCCTCGTGATCCCCAACGACAGGCTCACGCTGCGCGCGGGGGCGATCAAGACCATCCAGACCCCCGCCTGGAAGGAAGCGCAGGACGACCTCATGCGCCATGCAGAGGCGGCCGGCATCCCGCGCGACACCCCCTGGTACAAGCTCACCGACGACCAGAAGAAATGGGTCATCGGCGGCACGCCGGGCTACAAGGACGGGCAGTGGAGCAAGCAGTGGTACGGCATCAAGCGCTTCTTCGAGTACCTGGAGAGCAAGGCCTACAAGATGCACATCCGCGTGCTGCTGTCCAAGTACCGCAGCTACACGCCGTGCCCCACCTGCGCGGGCGCGCGCCTCAAGACCGAGAGCCTGCTCTGGCGCGTGGGCAGCAAGGAGGATGCGGACGCCGCGGTCGATCCTGCCCGCCGCTTCATGCCCGAGGGCGTGTTGTGGTCGCGCGAGCAGCTCGAAGCCCTGCCCGGCCTGTGCCTGCACGACCTGATGCTGCTGCCCATCGACCGGCTGCGCCGCTTCTTCGACCGCATGGAGCTGCCCGTGGGCGACGCCGCGGCCGGTGGCGATGCGCAGGCGCTGAAACTCCTGCATGAAGAAATCACCACGCGCCTGAAGTACCTGTGCGACGTGGGCATCGGCTACCTCACGCTGGACCGGCAGAGCCGCACGCTCAGCGGCGGCGAGGTGCAGCGCATCAACCTGACGACCGCATTGGGCACCAGCCTGGTCAACACGCTGTTCGTGCTGGACGAGCCCAGCATCGGCCTGCACCCGCGCGACATGCACCGCATCACCGAGGCCATGCTGCGCCTGCGCGACGCGGGCAACACCCTGGTGGTGGTCGAGCACGACCCGGCCGTGATGCTCGCGGCCGACCGCATGATCGACATGGGCCCCGGCCCCGGCCGCCTGGGCGGGCAGATCGTGTTCGACGGCACCACGGCCGACCTGCGCCATGCCGACACGCTCACCGGCGCCTACCTGGGCGGGCGCAAGCACGTGGGCTTCGGCTTCAAGCGCATGGTGACCGAGGCCACGCCGCGCCTCATCCTCGAAGGCGCGCGCGAGCACAACCTGCAGAACGTGTCGGTCGAGTTCCCGCTGCAGCGCCTGGTCACCGTCACCGGCGTGAGCGGCTCGGGCAAGTCGAGCCTGATCCAGGACGTGCTGGCCCCCGCGCTGCTGCGCCACTTCGGCAAGGCCACCGACACGCCGGGCGCGCACGACCGCATGCTGGGCGCGGACCACCTCTCGGACGTGGTGTTCGTGGACCAGTCGCCCATCGGCAAGACGGCCCGCTCCAACCCCGTGAGCTACGTGGGCGCCTGGGACAGCATCCGCGAGCTGTACGCCGTGGCGCCGCTGTCCAGGCAGCGCAGCTACACCGCCAGCAAGTTCAGCTTCAACAGCGGCGACGGGCGCTGCCCGACCTGCGGCGGCTCGGGCTTCGAGCATGTGGAGATGCAGTTTTTGTCGGACGTGTACCTGCGCTGCCCCGATTGCGACGGCAAGCGCTACCGGCCCGAGATCCTGGAGATCACCATCGAGCGGGGCGGCAGGGCCCTGAACGTGGCCGACGTGCTGGCCCTCACGGTGGCCGAGGCCGCCGCGCTGTTCGCCGCCGACCGCGACGTGATCCGCGCGCTGCAGCCCATCGTGGACGTGGGGCTCGAATACGTGGCGCTGGGGCAGCCCGTGCCCACGCTCAGCGGCGGCGAGGCGCAGCGCCTGAAGCTGGCGGGCTTTCTGGCGGAAGCGGCCCGCGTGCAAAGCAAGTCGCGCCAGACGATAGCGCGCAAGGGCACCTTGTTCCTGTTCGACGAGCCCACCACGGGCCTGCACTTCGACGACATCGCCAAGCTCATGCGCGCGCTGCGCAAGCTCATCGACGCGGGGCACTCGCTCATCGTCATCGAGCACAACCTGGACGTGATCCGCGCGAGCGACTGGCTCATCGACCTGGGCCCCGAGGGCGGCGACGCGGGCGGCCTCGTCGTGGCCGAGGGCACGCCCGAGGACGTGCGCCAGCACGCCACCTCGCACACGGGCCTGGCGCTGCGCGACTACGAACTCACGCTGGGCATCGGCGGCCACTCGGTGCACGAAAAAGCCGCCGCGCTACGAAAACAGGAGCGCTCTGCGCTCATGGATAAAGCGCCAGCGGCCAAAAACGCCATTGAAATCGTCAACGCCAAGGAGCACAACCTCAAGAACCTGAGCGTGAACATCCCGCGCGGCCAATTCAACGTGGTCACGGGCGTGAGCGGCTCGGGCAAGTCCACGCTCGCGTTCGACATCCTGTTCAACGAGGGGCAGCGGCGCTACCTCGAATCGCTCAACGCCTATGCGCGGTCCATCGTGCAGCCGGCCGGCCGGCCCGAGGTGGATGCGGTGTACGGCATACCGCCCACCGTGGCCATCGAGCAGCGCCTGTCGCGCGGCGGGCGCAAGTCCACCGTGGGCACCACCACCGAGGTGTGGCACTTCCTGCGCCTGCTGTACGTCAAGCTCGGCACCCAGCACTGCGTGAAGGACGGCGCGGCCGTGCAGCCGCAGACGCCCGAGAGCATCGCCGCCCAGCTGCTCACGCAGTTCCGGGGCCAGCACATCGGGCTGCTCGCGCCGCTGGTGATGAACCGCAAGGGCGTGTACACCGAACTGGCGGACTGGGCGCGGCCGCGCGGCTACACGCATTTGCGGGTGGACGGCAATTTCCTGCCCACCACCCATTTCCCGCGCATCGACCGCTTCAAGGAGCACACCATCGAACTGCCCGTGGCCAGCGTCGAGGTGTCCGCCGGGAACGAGGCGCTGCTGCGCGCCTCGCTGGCCGAGGCCCTCACGCACGGCAAGGGCGTGGTGCACGTGCTCAGCAGCATCGGCGACCTGCGCGCCGCCATGGAAAGCGGCCAGCCCACGGCGGGCATCGGCCAGCTGCAGGCCTTTTCCACCAAGCGCGCCTGCCCCGTGTGCGCCACCAGCTATGCCGAGCTGGACCCGCGCCTGTTCAGCTACAACAGCAAGCACGGCTGGTGCCCCGATTGCGTGGGCACGGGCGTCAAGCTCACCCGCGACCAGCGCAAGGTGTTCGACGACTCGGTGCAGGACGACAAGGAAAAGGGCCGCGAGCAGACCTTCGCCGAGCCCGAGGTGGAAGACCTGGCCGACACCGCCTGCCCCAGCTGCCAGGGCACGCGCCTGAACGCCACGGCGCGCGCGGTGCGGTTCGCGGGCATCGGCATCACCGACATCGCCGCGCTGTCGGTGACGGACGTGCGCCGCTGGATCGAGACCCTGCAGATCGAAGGCGGCATGAGCCGGCGCGAGGCCGACATCGCCCGCGACCTCGTGCCCGAGATCCAGAGCCGGCTCGAATTCCTGGAGGAAGTGGGCCTGTCCTACCTCACGCTCGACCGGGGGGCGCCCACGCTCAGCGGCGGCGAGGCGCAGCGCATCCGCCTGGCCGCGCAGCTGGGCAGCAACCTGCAGGGCGTGTGCTACGTGCTCGACGAGCCCACCATCGGCCTGCATGCGCGCGACAACCAGATCCTGCTCAACGCCCTGCACAAGCTGGGCGACAAGGGCAACACGCTGGTGGTGGTGGAGCATGACGAGGACACCATCCGCCGCGCGGACCACATCATCGACATCGGCCCGAGCGCGGGCAAGCGCGGCGGGCGGCTGGTGGCGCAGGGCAGCGTGGACGACATCACCGGCGCGCCCGAATCCCAGACCGGCCGCTACCTGCTGCACGCCATGAAACACCCGCTGCAGCTGCGCCGCAGCATGCTGCCGAGCGAGCTGAGCGCCGAGGCCCTCGCGCTGGGCGAACCCGCCGACGCGCCCAAAGGCCGGCAGAGCGCCGCGGTCA
Organism: Acidovorax sp. GW821-FHT09A11; assembly: GCF_059418365.1. Taxonomy (NCBI): domain Bacteria; kingdom Pseudomonadati; phylum Pseudomonadota; class Betaproteobacteria; order Burkholderiales; family Comamonadaceae; genus Acidovorax; species Acidovorax sp. GW821-FHT09A11. The sequence continues at coordinate 6,795 of NZ_JBWKPS010000016.1, read as the reverse complement.
AGAAGCGGGCCGCGGCGGCGGCGGCGCTCACGGCCGATGCGCTGGCCGATGCCAAGGCGCGCGCCGCGATCCGCTGGCTTACCGTGCACGGTGCGCACCTGCACAACCTGCAGGACGTGACGGCCACCGTGCCGCTGCACCGCCTGGTGGCCGTCACGGGCGTGAGCGGCTCGGGCAAGTCCACGCTGGCGCGCGACGTGCTGCTGGCCAACGTCCAGGCCTGGGTGCAGCAGCGCGCCACCAAGGCCGGGCGCGACGCGATGGACGCGGGCAAGGCGCCGCCGCTGGTGGGCTGCACGGGCCTGTCGGGCTTCGAGAGCATCGACCGCGTGCTCGAAGTGGACCAGACCCCCATCGGCAAGACGCCGCGCAGCTGCCCGGCCACCTACATCGGCTTCTGGGACACCATCCGCAAGCTGTTCGCCGAAACGCTGGAGGCCAAGGCGCGCGGCTACGCGGCCGGGCGCTTTTCCTTCAACACCGGCGAGGGCCGCTGCGCGAGCTGCGAGGGCGCGGGCGTGCGCACCATCGAGATGAGTTTCCTGCCTGACGTGAAGGTGCCCTGCGAGACCTGCCACGGCGCGCGCTTCAACCCCGAGACGCTGGCCGTGACCTGGCGCGGCAAGAGCATCGGCGACGTGCTGCAGATGGAGGTGGACGAGGCGGTGGAGTTCTTCGCCAGCATGCCCTCCATCGCGCACCCGCTGCAGCTCCTGAAGGACGTGGGCCTGGGCTACCTCACGCTGGGCCAGCCCTCGCCCACGCTCTCGGGCGGCGAGGCGCAGCGCATCAAGCTCGTGACCGAACTGACCAAGGTGCGCGACGAGGTGGGCCGCCGGGGCCAGAAGGTGCCGCACACGCTCTACGTGCTGGACGAGCCCACGGTGGGCCTGCACATGGCCGACGTGGACAAGCTCATCCGCGTGCTGCACCGCCTGGTCGACGGCGGCCACAGCGTGGTGGTGATCGAGCACGACCTCGACGTGATCGCCGAGGCCGACTGGATCATCGACCTCGGCCCGGAAGGGGGCAGGGAGGGCGGCCGCATCGTGGCGGCCACCGTGCCGGAAGAGGTGGTGCGGCTGGGCACGCACACCGGCAAGGCGCTGGCGGCGGTGCTGGCGCGGTGACCGGAGGGCCCGGCGGTGGCGCACGCCACTGTCGGCCCATGTCCTACGCACGGCGCGGAACATGGCGCACGCGCGGCGCGGGGTGAGGTTTCTAGGATTCAGTGCAGGGGTTGGCGCCAGGCGCAGCGGCCCCGCACATCTCCACCAACTCCTACGGACCCATCACCATGAAATCACTGCTCAAGACCTGCGCTGCCCTTGCAGCCACCTCCGTTCTGCTGGTCGCCTGCGGCGGCGGCAATGACGACGATCCGACGCCCAGCAATGAGCCCGGCGTGCTCACCGTGAGCAGCGCCACCCTGGACAGCCTCAACGGCGTGTATGGCAACGGCACGCTGAACCTCACGGACGTGGACAAGGAAAACCCTGTCGGTTCCGTGCCCGAGCTGTGCGCCTTCCGCTTCGACGGTGCCAACAAGGTGGGATCGTCGGCCACGGCCTTTGGCGACATCCGCTACCGCCCCGACGCCACCGGCCTGCACCAGGTGTTCCTGACCTTCGACGGCAAGGAATACGCGAGCGGCGAGCCCACCGACACGGCCGTGGTGCGCGAGAGCAACCAGGTGCGCTTCACCGGCAAGACGCTCACCGCCACCGACGGCTCCAGCGCCACGCTGCGTGTCTCGGGCATCGTCCCCATGCGCCCGAACCGCCCGCTGGGATGCTGATGCGGCCTTGCTGATTCCGGGGCAGCTCGCTCCCCCTTGCTTGTCTCCCTCTCCCGGTCCTCTCGACCGGTTCAGCCCCCGTGGCCCCGGCCGCGCGGGGCTTTTTTGCGTGCATGCCCCTGCGGCCGGCCTGCGGGCGCGCCACGCGCCCATGCGTGCATGGCGCCACAATGCAGGCCTGAGCGCTGCGGCCCGAGGCCGCTGCGCGCGGTCCATTCGATCCGCTTTCTCCATGCCCGCACAATCCCCTGGTCCGCACGCCGTGGTGTGGCTGCACACCCAGGCACCGCCCAAGCCCCCGGAAGGCGCGCCCTGCAATGGCTGCGGGCTGTGCTGCCTGGCGGAGCCCTGCCCGCTGGGCATGCTGGTGTCGCGGCGCCGCACGGGGCCGTGCACGGCCCTGCGCTGGAGCGATGCCGACCAGCGCTACTGGTGCGGCATGGTGGCCGACCCCGGCGGCGTGACCGGCCTGGCCCACCCCTGGGCCGTGCGCGCGCTGTCGGCGCTGGCGCGGCGCTGGATCGCCTCGGGCGTGGGGTGCGATGCGCGGCTGCACACGCAGGCGTTGCCGCCGCCTTCCCGGGATTGAGTTTGCTATTGAATATATAGCGCGCCGCGCTTGTTCATCCGGCGCTGGTGGCCATTTCGATGTGAATTCCCGTGGGTGCGGGGGCATGGCGCCGCGCCAGATGGATGCCCGCCAGCATGCAGCGCACCGAGCCCCCGGCCAGTTCGATGGTGGGCACGGCCAGCGGCAGCAGGCGGGCGCTGCGCTCGATCACGGCCTTTTGCGCGGGCGCCAGGCTGGCCGCCGCGCGCGACGACAGGGCCAGCACGCGGCCCTGGGCGCCCGTGAGTTCCAGCGCGTTGCCTGCGAAGTCGGCGATCTGCGCCGCGCTCAGTTCGATCACCTCGCGCCCGGTTTCGCGCAGGCGCTCGCGCACGGCCTCGCGCCGCGCCGGGTCGGTGATCATGTGGAACCCGCCCAGCGCGAAATCGGTGCCCACGCAGAGCATCACGTTGGTGTGGTAGCAGGGCTGGCCCCGCGCGTCGGCGGTGGCGAACACCATGGGCTCGTAGTTGAAGTGGGTGCAAAAGCGCTCCAGGGCCACGGGGTCGGCGCGGTTCGACTGCGCGGTGTAGGCGACCCGGGAGATGTGGTCGAGCACCATGGCGCCCGTGCCTTCGAGGAACATGCCGTCGGCCTCGAGACCCGAGTAGTCGATCACGTCCTGCACGCGGTACTCGGCCTTGAGCAGGTCCAGCACGTCGCTGCGGCGCTCGCGCCGGCGGCTCGTGGCGTACATCGGGTACACGGCCACGTGCCCGCCCGCGTGGGTGGAGAACCAGTTGTTGGGAAACACGGCGTCCGGCGCGTGGCGCTCGCCCCGGTCCTCGAACAGGTGCACGCGCACGCCCGCGGCTTCGAGCCGCGCGGCGGCCTGCGTGACTTCGGCATGGGCTTGGAGCGCCGTCTCTGCCGCGGTGGCGTTCCACGGCCGGGTTTGGAAGGCGTTGTCGTGCGCGGTTTCCGGGTTGGGGTGAAAGTGGTGCGGGCGCACCATCACGACGGCGCGGGGGGCCTGGACGGAAGCAGGTGTGGGCATGGCGGTGGATGGGTGCAAGGGAGGGGGTGGGAGAATTTTGCTGGCAGCCCACGCCAACCAATAGCCTTAGAACTGGTCAAAATGCTGCAAAATCTGCCACTCTGATAGCAATGAGGCCCACTATGAACAGGCTGGACGACACCGACCGGGAAATCCTCAGCATCCTGCGCGCCGACGCGCGCACCCCCGTGGCCACCCTCGCGCAGAAGCTGCGCGTATCGCGCGGCACGGTGCAGAACCGGCTGCACAAGATGGAGGAGGGCGGCGTGATCGTGGGCTACACCGTGCGCCTGCGGCCGGATTCCGAACCGCAGCGCATCCGCGCGTGGATGAGCATCGCGGTGGAGGGCAACGCCGCGCCCGAGGTGATCCGCGCGCTGCGCGGCGAGCCCATGGTGGGCACGCTGCACACCACCAACGGCCGCTGGGACATCGTGGCCGAGGTGCGCGCCGAGAGCCTGGAGGCGTTCGACGCGGCGCTGGGCCGCATCCGCCTCACGCCCGGCATCGCCAACACCGAGACCAGCATCCTGCTGTCCACCTACAAGGCTTGAACCCCGGGGTTGGCGGACAGCCCCTTCCGGCCCATGCTCGCCCCACCGGCGCGGCGCGGGCGAGCGGCGGCGGCGGCCGCCGCCGCCGCCCCTGGCGGTGGCACGGAGGCGCGAAACGCGGCCCAGGGGTGCCGCGTTGGCGACAGCGGCTAGGGGGTTTCCGCATGCCCTGGCCGCCGTGGCTGCAGTCCAATGAAGGGGTCTTCGTTTTGCCTTTTCAGGAGCCCTCCATGCAACGCCGCCAGATCATCCAATGGGGAGCCGCCAGCCTCGCCGCCCCCGCATTCCTGGCTCAGGCCCAGAGCTTTCCCAACAAGCCCATCAAGCTCGTGATCGCCTTCCCGGCGGGCGGTCCCACCGACATCACCATGCGCTCCCTGGCCGACAACGCCAGCAAGATCCTGGGCCAGCCCGTGATCGTGGAGAACAAGCCGGGCGCCGGCGGCACGCTGCCCGCGCAGGCGCTGCAATCGGCCGCTGCCGATGGCTACACGGTGGCGCAGATCCCGCTCGGGGTGTTCCGCCTGCCCTACACCACCAAGATCAACTGGGACCCGGTCAAGGACATCAGCTACGTGCTGAACGTCACGGGCTATGCGTTCGGCCTGGTGGTACCCGCCGACTCGCCGCTCAAGACCTGGACGCACTTCGTCGCCTGGGCCAAGGCCAACCCCGGCAAGCTCAGCTACGGCTCCACCGGCACCATGACCAGCCCGCACCTGACCATGGAGCTCATCGCGCAGCAGCTGGGCATCGAGCTGCTGCACGTGCCCTACAAGGGCAGCGCCGACCTCATGCAGTCCATCCTGGGCGGGCAGATCATGGCGGCGGCCGACTCCACCGGTTTTGCGCCGCAGGTCGAGGCCGGCAAGCTGCGCGTGCTCAACACCTGGGGCGCCGAGCGCCTGGCCAAGTTCCCCGATGCGCCCACGCTCAAGGAGCTGGGCCTGAACCTGGTGCAGAACTCGCCCTTTGGCATCGGCGCGCCCAAGGGCACGCCCGATGCGGTGGTCAAGCGCCTGCACGACGCGTTCAAGCAGGCCATGGAGCAGGAAAGCTACCGCACGGCCCTGGCCCGCTACGACATGGTGCCGATGTACATGAGCACGGCGGCGTACAAGAAATTCGCGCAGGACACCTTCACGCGCGAGAAGGCGCTGGTCGAAAAGCTGGGCCTGGCAAAGCCGAGTTGAAGTGAGCTCCCCCTGAGCGGCTGCGCCGCTTCCCCCTCTCTCGCTGCGCTGCGCTGGCGGGAAGGGGACGCCCCCAGCGCACGGAAGTGAAGCGCCGCAAGCGGCTTGGCGGCCCTTGCGCGGGGGGCACTGGCCTGGGACGCGCCAGTTGCGACGTTCGCTGGCGAGCCGTTCGCAGCGGACAATGCCCGTTGACCACGCTCATGCACCATGGCGCGGCGGGTTCTCATGAAGGGCCCGGGGCGTTCCGTGTGATGATCCGTCCCAACATTGAACGGAACACCGCGAGCATTTATGGCATCCCCCTCCGACAGCATCAGCATGGCCCTGTTCTGCGACTTTGAAAACGTCGCCCTGGGCGTGCGCGATGCGCAGTACGAAAAGTTCGACATCAAGCCCGTGCTGGAGCGCCTGCTCCTCAAGGGCTCCATCGTGGTCAAGAAGGCCTATTGCGACTGGGAGCGCTACAAGGGCTTCAAGGCGACCATGCACGAGGCGAATTTCGAGCTGATCGAGATCCCCCATGTGCGCCAGTCGGGCAAGAACTCGGCCGACATCCGCCTGGTGGTGGACGCGCTGGACCTGTGCTACACCAAGTCGCACGTCAACACCTTCGTCATCATCAGCGGCGACTCGGACTTTTCGCCGCTGGTGTCCAAGCTGCGCGAGAACAACAAGCAGGTCATCGGCGTGGGCGTGAAGCAGTCCACGTCCGACCTGCTGATCGCCAACTGCGACGAATTCATCTTCTACGACGACCTCGTGCGCGAGAAGCAGCGCGCGCTGGCCCGGCGCCAGCCCCCCGGCGCGGCACCCGCACCGCGCCGGTCCCCCGAGGAAGAGCGCCATCGCAAGGAAAGCCAGGAGGTGCGCCGCGCCCAGGGCGTCGAGCTGGCGGTGGAGACCTTCGAGGCCCTGACCTCCGAGCGTGGCGACAGCGGCAAGATCTGGGCCTCGGTGCTCAAGGAAGCCATCAAGCGCCGCAAGCCCGATTTCAGCGAGGGCTACTACGGCTTTCGCACCTTTGGCAACCTGCTCGAAGAAGCGCAGGCGCGGGGGCTGCTGGAGTTCGGGCGCGACGAGAAATCGGGCGCGTATGTGTTCCGGGGCCACGGTCCCGCGGCCACGGGGGCCGAGCCCGTGGGCCGAGCCGACGCGCCCGCTGAGCGGCAGGGCGGGGCGGGGTACTTCCGCCATGATTTCCATGCGGTCGCGTCGGTGCCGGAGGCATCCGCTGGCGGCAGCGAGGGCGGTGGGCGTGGCGGCCGTTCGCGCGGGCGCCGGGGCGATGCCGCTGCGCGCGCCGGGGCGGTGCCGCCGGATGCGCGCCAGGACCTGTCGGCAGAAACCCGTGCCGAGCCGCCGGCTTCCGGCGCGCGCGACGATGCGCTGCCGGAGCGCCCGGCGGGCAGCTACTTTCGCCCGCAGCTGCCGGCGCCCGTGACGGCCCAGGCGCAATCCGGCCATGAGACGGCGCGGGGCGAGGACCTCGCGGACGAGGAACCCGTGCACGTGCACGTGCAGGCGCCCGTGGCGGCGCCGGCGGCGGAAGGGACCGCGAGCGATGCGCTGCCCGATGCCCCTGCGCCGGCACCCGCGCCCCGCAGCCGCCGCCCCGCATCCACCCCGCGCAAGAGCAGCGG
>NZ_JBWKPS010000015.1:0-67182 GCF_059418365.1 Acidovorax sp. GW821-FHT09A11 | reverse complement strand
AACCTCCAGCGCCCCGCATCTCTGCAGCACCGCCTCAGTAGCGAAGCCCTCGACTATAGCATGAGTTCGGAGGGCGAAAAGAAAGTTGATCATTTCTTTCCTGAAGGCCTCCTCCAACCTGCGCTCCATGCAGGCGTCGGCCACGCCACGACCACTGCGCCTCCTTGCGGTCCTCTACTAAAGGGTGAGAAAACACATCCAGTGGGGGTGCGAGCGCCCAGCCCAGTTCTGCCCCATCGCCGGCAACACCACCCTCCCCCCGATAATCCTGCCCTTATGGCACTTATCACCTTACTGGACGCCCAACTCGCATTTGGGCATGTTGCACTGCTGGACCACGCCGGCTTTTCCCTGGAGACTGCCGAGCGCGTGGGACTGATCGGGCGCAATGGCGCGGGCAAGTCCTCGCTGCTCAAGATTCTCGGGGGGCTGGCCAAACCAGACGACGGCTCACTGCAGGTACAACAGGGCGTGCGCATTGCCTTCGTGGCCCAGGAACCCTCTCTGGATTCCACCGCCACCATCTTCAAGTCCGCGTCCGAAGGATTGCAGCGCGTCATTGCCATCCGTGACCAGTACCTGTCGGGTGCGGAAGGCCTGGACCTCGATGCCCTGCAATCCGAAATTGAAGCGTACGACGCCTGGAACTGGGAACAGCGGGTAGAGGAAACACTGCAGCGCCTGCATCTGGATCCGGATGCCGTTGTGGGCACGTTGTCAGGGGGAACCAAGAAGCGTGTGGCACTCGCACAAGCGCTGGTAGCCCGCCCGGACGTCCTGTTGCTGGATGAGCCCACCAACCATCTGGACCTCGACTCTATCGAATGGCTTGAAGACCTTCTGCTTGATTTTCCAGGCAGTGTGGTCACCATCACCCATGACCGGTCGTTCCTGGACCGCGTTGCCACCCGCATCGTGGAGCTTGATCGTGGGCAGTTGCGCTCCTACCCCGGCAACTTCGCGCAATACCAGATACAAAAGGAGGATCAGCTGGCCCAGGAAGCCGTCATTTCCGCCAAGGCCGACAAACTCCTCGCCCAGGAGGAAGTCTGGATTCGCCGCGGCGTCGAGGCGCGCCGCACCCGCAGTCAGAGCCGCATCAGCCGCCTGGAGCACCTGCGCGCGCGCCGCGAGGCCCGCCGGGAAGTGGTGGGCAGCGTTCGCATGGACGTAGCGACCGGCAGCTCCAGCGGGTATCAGGGCAAGATCGTCGCGGAGCTCAACGGTGTGGGCAAATCCTTCGGCGACAAGACCATTGTGCGCAACTTCACCGGAACGATCCTGCGCGGCGACAAGGTGGGCTTGATAGGACCCAACGGCGCAGGCAAAACCACCTTGCTCAAGATGATTCTCGGGGAGCTGGCACCCGACGAAGGCACCATCCGCCAAGGCGCCAATCTGCAGGTCGCGTATTTCGACCAGATGCGCCATGCCGTCAACCTGGATGCCACGCTGGAGGACTTCATCAGCCCAGGCAGCGAATGGATCGAAATCGGCAACCAGCGCAAGCATGTCAAGAGCTACCTGAGCGACTTCCTGTTCTCTCCGGCCCGCGCGCATTCCCCTGTCCGCTCGCTGTCGGGCGGCGAGCGCAACCGGCTGCTGCTGGCCCGGCTGTTCGCGCGTCCCGCGAATGTCCTGGTACTGGATGAGCCCACCAATGACCTGGACATCGACACCCTCGATCTTCTGGAGGAGCTGCTGGAGAACTACGAAGGTACCGTGTTCCTCGTCAGCCATGACCGGACTTTTCTCGACAACGTGGTCACCAGCACCATCGCCTTCGAGGGCGACGGCCTGTGGCGGGAATATGAAGGTGGCGTGCAGGACTGGTTGCTGCAATCCAAGCGCAGCCGGGCACTCCAGGCCTCCCCCGCGCCCGGCCAGAAGGCCGGCCGAGAGAATTTGAGCGAAAACCCAGCTCAGGCCTCATCCAGCAAGCGCGAGCCGCTATCAAAAAAGAAGCTTAGCTACAAGGAACAGCGTGAGCTCGACCAGTTGCCTGCACAGATCGCCGGACTCGAAGCAGAGCAGCAGGAACTGCAGGATGCTCTGGCGGATGGCACCCTGTACAGCGCCGACCCCGCACGGGCCGCCGACATGACCACGCGGGCCGGGGCCATCGAGGAAGAGTTGATGGCTGCACTGGAACGCTGGACGGCCCTGTCCGCCTGAGGCACCAAGGCACCGGGCACAAGCAGGACCGCGCTGCTCTGTCGCCAAAATGCGCGGCCTGCAACGCAGGCCGTGCCCGGCCATCAGATCCGGTGGTGCAGCCGATCCGTCGCGCCCCGCAAACGCGTAATCAATGCGGAGGCGATCTGCCCCAGCGGCAGAACCTCATCCGCGGCGCCGTGGGCAATGGCTTCGCGCGGCATGCCAAATACGATGCAGCTGGCTTCATCCTGCACGTAGTTGTAGCTGCCGGCATCCTTCATCTCTTTCATCGCGGCCGCGCCATCGTTGCCCATTCCGGTGAGCATGATGCCGAAGGCATTGCGCCCCACCACGGCAGCGGCCGACTTGAACAGCACCTCGACCGAGGGCTTGTGGCGATTCACCGGCGGGCCATCATCCACCACGGCAACATAGTTGGCACCACTGCGGGCCACGTGGAACTGGGTTCCCCCCGGAGCGATGTAGGCATGGCCAGGCAGGATGCGTTCCCCGTTCACGGCTTCCTTGACCGTGATCTGGCACAAGCCATTGAGGCGGGCCGCGAAGCTGGTGGTGAAACCCGGGGGCATATGCTGGGTGATGACAATGGCGGGCGAATCCGCCGGCATCTGCACCAGCACCTCCTTGATGGCCTCGGTACCGCCGGTGGATGCCCCGATGCAAATCAGTTTTTCGGTGGACAGGCGCCCCAGGAGCGCCGACGCGGGCATGGCAGGCGCTGCACCTGCACCACTCCCCGCACCGCCAGCAGCGGTGGTTTCGCGAGCGGGCGCGCGGCGAACCTGCGCCACCGCGGCCACGCGGATCTTGTCCACGATCTGGGTGGCCAGATCGTTGAGGCCGCTGGCCAGGCCGACACGGGGCTTGGCCACAAAATCCACCGCGCCCAGTTCCAGCGCCTTCATCGTCACTTCAGCGCCCCGCTCCGTCAGCGTGGAAATCATCACCACCGGCATCGGTCGCAAGCGCATCAGCCGCCCCAGGAAGTCGATGCCGTCCATGCGCGGCATCTCGACATCCAGTGTGATGACATCGGGATTGAGCTCGCGGATCATCTCGCGCGCCACCAAGGGATCATTGGCCGTGCCGATGCACTCCATGTCCCGCTGCCGGTTGATGATCTCGGACAGCAGACTGCGGACCAACGCCGAATCGTCCACCACGATCACCCGGATTTTCCTGCTCATTAACTCACGCCTTCCTCAAAACAGATCGACAGAACCGCCCGAGGTGGTCTTGGCCACGGTGGCGGCATTGCCGCGCACTTCCTGGGCCACCAGGGCCTCGGGATGTGCGTGCGCCAACCGCTTGACCATGGCTTTCCCTGTGATGGGGAAAAAAACCACCTTGCGCGGATAGATATCCAGCACATCCTCGGAGACGATGGGAATACGCTCCGTGTGAAGGTAGTTCAAAACAAAATTGGTGTTGCGCTCACCGACATTCATCGTCGTGAAGTTGTGCATGACCTGCGCCCCGCCAAAAATCTTGGCCTGCATGGTTTCGCGGCGGGCTCCGAGCTTGAGCATCTCGTTGATCAGCAATTCCATGGCGTACGAGCCATAGCGCCCCGAGGCATCCCCCACATCGCCATCGGGCAGCATGAAATGATTCATGCCTCCTATGCGCGCACGGCTGTCCCACAGGCAGGCGGCAATGCATGACCCCAGCACGGTCATGATGACCATGTTCTCGTCGGCGACAAAATATTCGCCCGGAAGGACCTTCACGGCATTGTGCTGAAAGTGATGGTCCAGATAAAAGAAGGAAGCCTCCCCGGGTTTGCGGCTGTGCGCCTTGAGCTCCTGCAGCGAAGACTCCCGGGCCGGCCCTGACCCGGCGGCATAGATGTCCGCGCTCAGGGGGGCGATGCGGGGAGCACGGCGCCGCTCGGACATGCCAGGCGCGGCAACGGCCGAAGAAGGGGATGAGCCTGATGGAGTGGTGGTCATGTGTGCTCGGTGCTAGGCAACATGGCGGGTCAGCGACGCTCGTACACCGTTTTGCCGCGCAGCGTAAACAGGTCCCTGGACTCGCTGAAGTTCTCGGCATGCCCTACAAACAGCATGCCGCCGGGCTTGAGGACCCTGTGGATCCTCTCCAGCACCCGCCGCTGCGTGGGTGCATCAAAGTAGATCATCACGTTGCGGCAAAAAACCACATCGAAGGGCTCTTTGAACGGCCAGTCGTCCCGGATGAGGTTCACACTCATGAAATCAATGGCACGCCGCAGTTCCGGCTTGGCCCGCACCATGCCCAGATTGGCCCCCTTGCCCCGCAGAAAGAACTTCTGCAGGCGCTCCGGGCTCAGGCCTTTGAGGCTGTCGAGGCGGTACACCCCCTGCGCTGCCGTCGCCAGCACGCGGGAATCGATGTCGCTGGCGGTCAGCTTGAAAGACGCGTTGGCCCCCAGCGCCTCGAACGCCGTCATCACGATGGAATAGGGTTCTTCTCCGGTAGAGGCGGCATTGCACCAGACCCGCCAGCCAGTCGATGGCTTGCTGCGCAGATGCGAGGCGAAGATCTCGAAATGGTGCTGTTCGCGGAAGAAGGCCGTGAGGTTGGTGGTGAGCGCATTGATGAACTCCTGCCACTCCGGGCCGTCATGCGTCTCAAGCCATCCGAGATAGTCGTGAAAACTGTTGTGCCCCGTGTCACGCAAACGGCGCGAAAGGCGGCTGTACACCATGGCGTGCTTGCCGTCGTGCAAGCTGATGCCCGCGCGCTGATAGATCAGCGCCTGCACCCGCGCGAAATCCGCATTGGTCCAGACAAACTCGCGCCCCTGGGCCAGCGGCCCCGAGGGGGCAGCCGCGGCGGCATAGGCCGGATCCACCCTGGCGGTGGTGGGCCGGGCCGTGGGGAATGCACTGGTGGGTTGGGCCATATTGATCGTCCGACGGGAAATCCTGTTCGCTCCAAGAGACCTGCTAGCCACACCCGCCATCTGCTGGCAGGTGCTGGATCCACCACTGGTGTGACGGTTGCGCCCTATTCGCCCTATTCGTTGGCGGTCACCAGCCCCATGTCCACACCGGACATGAGTTTCTCGATGTCCAGCAGAATCAGCATGCGCTCACCCACCGACCCGAGCCCGAGGATGCAGCTGTTGTCGATGGCGCTTTCAATATCCGGTGCAGAGCGAATGCTCTCGGGCGTCAGTTCCATCACATCGCTGACGGAGTCCACCACGATTCCGACCACCCGGTTGCGGAGGTTCAAGATGATGACCACCGTGAAGCTGTTGTAGTCCGCCTGCGCGCAGTTGAACTTGAGGCGCATGTCGACAATGGGCACGATCGTGCCACGCAGGTTCACGACGCCCTTAATGAAACTGGGGGCGTTCGCAATCCGTGTCGGTGGCTCATAGCCACGGATCTCCTGCACCTTCAGGATATCGATGCCGTACTCTTCCTGGTCGAGGCGGAACGTCAGATATTCGCGGGTGCCCGTTGGCACCGCCTCTGCGGTTTTACCCATCACACTCATGGTGAATTCTCCTTTCGTGACAGCGCCCTGCCCTTCGGGCACGGCTGCTCAAATCTAGTGGCGCGCCCGCCGCACCAGCCCGCCCGTATCCAGGATGAGCGCCACCGTGCCGTCGCCCAGAATGGTGGCGCCCGACACGTTGGGGACCTTGCGGTAGTTCGATTCCAGGTTCTTGACCACCACCTGGTGCTGGCCCAGCAGCTCATCCACCAGCAGCGCAACACGGCTGCCATCCGCCTCCACGACCACCATGATGTTGCTGGACTTGTTGGGGTCAAAACGCGGCACCTGGAAGATCTTTTCCAGCGCGATCACCGGCATGTATTCGTCGCGCACCTTCACCAGTTGCGATCCCTGTGCCACGGTGCTCACATCGTCCGCGTTGACCTGGAAGGACTCCACGACGGAAGACAGCGGCAGGATGTAGACCTCGTCGCTCACCCCCACGGACATGCCATCCATGATGGCCAGCGTCAACGGCAGGCGCACGGAAACCTTCATTCCGTAACCCTCGGCCGAGTCAATCTCCACCGACCCGTTGAGCGCCGCGATATTGCGCTTGACAACGTCCATGCCCACGCCACGCCCGGACACGTCGGTCACCTCGTCGGCGGTGGAAAAGCCTGGTGCAAAGATCAGTTGCCAGACCTCCGCATCGCTCATCTGCTCGGACACTTCGATGCCGCGCTCCTGCGCCTTGCTGAGGATCTTCTCGCGCGAGAGGCCACGGCCATCGTCGCGCACCTCGATCACGATCGATCCGCCCTGGTGCGAGGCCGACAGCGTGATGGTCCCGTGTTCCGACTTGCCCTTGGCCAAGCGGTCCGCCGGCATCTCGATCCCATGGTCGCAGCTGTTGCGCACCAGGTGTGTCAGCGGATCGGTGATCTTCTCGACCAGCCCCTTGTCCAGTTCGGTGGCCTCGCCCAGCGTCACCAGTTCGACCTTCTTGCCCAGCTTGTTCGCCAAGTCCCGCAGCATGCGGGGGAAGCGGCTGAAGACGATGGACATCGGAATCATGCGGATCGACATGACCGATTCCTGCAGGTCGCGCGTGTTGCGATCCAGGTCGGCCAGCCCCGCCAGCAGCTGCTGGTAGGCGCCTGCATCCAGCCCCCGGCTGTTCTGCGCGAGCATCGCCTGGGTGATCACAAGTTCACCCACCAGGTTGATGAGCTGGTCGACCTTTTTCACGTCCACGCGAATCGTCGTGGACTCCATCTGCGCCTGCATGGCGACCTTGGGCTCCGCAGCCTTGGGGGCCGCAGCCTTGGGCGCTTGTGCGGGGGCCTGCGCTGCCGCCCGGGGCGCATCGGTACCGGGAGCACCCGGCGCATCGCTGAAGAAGCCGTACGCCTCGCCTCCGGCGGCATCCGCGGCGACCACGACATCGTCGTCCGCGTCCTCCGGGGCTGCAGCCGCTGCTGCAGCGGCCTCACGGATGAGGACCTGCTCCTTGGACACATGGAAGGCGAACAGGTCGAGCAGATCATCGTTGGTGGAGGTGGTCTCCACCGCGAACAGCCGCGTGTTGGGCTGGGTGCTTTCCATGTCCCGGATGGCACCGAGCCCGGGAATATCCCGGAACAGTTCCTTGATGGCATCGGCCTGCTGCGGCCGCTCCAGCGGGCCGATCTGGATTTCCAGTGCACGCGCCTGTCCGGCGACTGCGGGCGTCACCGCCTTGGGCGCTGGAGCCGCTACCTGCGGGGCTGGCGCAGGTAGCGGTGGTGCCACGGCGGGCGCGTCGCTGGGGACGAGCCCCGCAGCAAGCTCACTGATGCGGCGCACCAGCGACGTGGTGGAGACAGCCTCTCCCTGGCCTCCGGCCTGATGGCGGGCCAGCAAGCTGCGGGATGCATCGGCGGACTCCAGCAGCACGTCCACCATCTGGGGAACGGGTTGCAGCTCATGGCGGCGCAACCGGTCCAGCAAGGACTCCATCTGGTGCGTCAGCTCCGCCACGTCCGAAAAACCAAAGGTGGCCGAGCCACCCTTGATGGAATGGGCGCACCGGAAGATGCCGTTGAGCTCTTCATCATTGGCGCTGCTCAGATCCAGATCCAGGAGCATCTGCTCCATCTGGTCCAGGTTTTCGCCCGCTTCCTCGAAAAAGATCTGATAGAACTGGCTCAGGTCGAAGTCAGCGCCTGCTCCCGATCCTTCTTGGTAGGTTTCCGCCATCGTGGGCTCCTGTGTACTTGGTGGTCCGGGCCAATCCAATCCGGCTCAGCGGATCACTTTCTGGATGACTTCGATCAGGCGATTGGGATCAAAAGGCTTGACCAGCCAGCCCGTCGCCCCGGCCGTGCGCCCGGCCTGCTTCATCTGATCGCTCGACTCGGTGGTGAGGATCAGGATCGGGATGGTCTTGAATTTGGGGTTCTCGCGCAGTTTGCGCGTCAATCCGATACCGTCCAGGCGCGGCATGTTCTGGTCGGCCAGGACCAGATCAATGTCATGGCTCTCGGCCTTCTCAAGGGCATCCTGCCCATCCACCGCCTCCACAACGTGGTAGCCGGCACCCGTGAGAGTGAACGACACCATTTTCCGCATGGACGGTGAATCATCTACGGCTAGGATCGATTGCATGTAAGGCTCCAACTGACTTGAATATATAGGTTAACCAGTGACGTGAAGATCAGAACAGGTCCACGGAACCGGCATCCATCTCGCTTTGCGTGACGGGGTTGGGCCGGTCCGGCGCCATCTCTGCAAATGGCGCTGCTTCTTCACCATCTTCATTGCCCATGGCCTCGGAGGCCAAGCGGAAAGCGCATCCTTGAAGCACCTTGGTCGTGTGCCAGATCAACTGGGACGCCATATCCTGGAACTGCAATTCGGTCACGGCGCTGCGCAGCGCGGCCCGAGCGGCCACCAGCTCCGGAGAATCGGCCACAGCCGCGTCCGTCAGCACGGCATTGGCCTCTCCAAAACGTTCCAGCAGGTTGTCGGTGGCATGGCTGAGCAGGCCTTCCAGGCGATGCAGGTCATGCATCACGACCAGCAACGAATCCTGCAGCTCTGCCGCCACCATGACGGGAACCTGGACAGCAGGTCCTCCAGACGTTGTTAGCGTAGATTGCATCGTTTCTCCATCGCAGCACGCAGCAGCAAAGCACGCAAAAATCCCAGGACTACGATATCTGCACAAAAGCCCAAAGCAAAGGCATGCGCACCATGGTGTCGGCATCCATTGGACGCTGACGCTGAAACCATCCCAATCGGACAAACACCCTTGTTTGTTCCAATTTGTATCCTATGATAGCGCTCCTATGGTCACCATAGCACCAGACCAGACCCTCAGCATCCTGCATCTTGAAGATTCACTGGCGGACCATGAGCTGACCGCCTTGACCCTGCGGCGGTCCGGGCTCCATTGCCATCTCCATCAGGTCGACTCGCTTGCCGACTTCCAGCGGCTGACCGATACCCAGGCTTTTGACATCATCCTGGCAGATTACCGCCTGCCAGGCTTTACCGCGCTGGACGCATGGACGCATGTGGCGCAAAAGCCGCAGCACCCCCCTTTTGTGCTGCTGTCCGGCGCCATCGGCGAGGCAGCCGCCGTGGACGCCATCCGCCTGGGCATCGCAGACTACCTGCTCAAGGACGACCTGCAGCGCCTGCCCCATGTGATTGCACGCGCTCTGGAGGTCCACGACGCCCGCAAGGCGCGCGAACAGGCCGTGGCGCAGCTGGAGGCGTCCGAACGCCGGCTGGCGGAACTGACAGAACACCTGCAAACATCGATCGAGCAGGAACGCGCATCCATCGCCCGAGAAATTCATGACGACATCGGCGGCGCATTGACGGCCGTGAGGTTCGATGTGGCATGGATCGGACGCCACAGCACGGCCCCGGCGATGCAGGAACACGCGGCGTCGGCGGCCGAGATGCTGCAGCACGCCATCGAGGCGAGCCAGCGGATCATGATGAACCTGCGCCCGCCGATCCTCGAACAGGGGCTGGTGGCAGCCGTTCAGTGGCTTGCCGCCGGCTTCGAGCGCCGCTCGGGCATACCGGCTCCGGTCGTGACCAGCAGCGAGACCATCCACGCTCCGCCGGATATCCAGCTGGCGGCCTACCGCACCGCGCAGGAAGCGCTGACCAATATTTCCAAACATGCCCATCCAGGCACTGTGCGTATCGATCTCTCCGACAAGGAGGGCGTCCTGACGCTGGAGGTCACCGACGATGGCCGGGGCATCGATCCGCAAATGCTCGACAAGCCCAAGGCCTTCGGGCTCAAGGGCCTGCATGAACGCGCCCGGACTGTCGGGGGGTGGCTGGATATCAGCAGCCGGCCCGGCCAGGGCACCTCCGTGATCCTTTCCATACCGCTAACATCGCACCCATCACCAGCCCCAGGAGATGTGCAGTGATTCATGTGGTCCTGTGCGATGACCATGCCGTTCTGCGGCGCGGAATACGCGACACGCTGGCCGACGCCCCCGATATCCAGGTGACTGGAGAGGCCGGGGGATATTCCGAGCTGCGCGAGGTGCTGCGCTCGGCAGCCTGCGATGTGCTGCTGCTGGACCTGAACATGCCGGGGCGCAGCGGCCTTGAGGTGCTGGCCAGCCTGCGCGAGACGCACTCCGCCATCAAGGTGCTGGTGGTGTCCATGTACCCGGAAGACCAGTACGCCCTGCGCTGCCTGAAGGCCGGCGCCCAGGGATACGCCAACAAGGCAGGGGATCCGGTCGAATTGATTGCGGCCGTGCGCACCGTCATGCAGGGGCGCAAGTACCTCACGGCAGAGGTTGCCCAGATGCTGGCGGACAGCCTGGCACAGCCCACGCCGGAGGCGCCGCATGCGGCGCTGTCCGAGCGGGAGTTGCAGACACTGGTCAAGATTGCCTCCGGCCGCAGGCTGTCGGACATCGCCGAGGAGTTGATGCTCAGCCCCAAGACCGTGAGCGTGTACCGTTCGCGCGTGCTGGAGAAGCTGAAGCTCTCGAACAACGCGGAACTCACCGTCTACGCCATCCGCAACCAGCTGGTCTGAGACGGCCTGCCCACCCCCTCTTTCCCCACTATCGCTGCGTGGCAAAGAGATCGACCGCCTGCTGCATCAGCGCCAGCACGGGTTGCTCCAGCAGCGGAAGCGTGGCCACGATGCCCAGCATGCCCACGGTCAACGTCACCGGGAACCCCACGGCATAGATGTTCATCTGCGGCGCCACCCGCGAAATGATGCCCAGCGTCAAGTTGACGAACAGCAGGAGCGCGATCATGGGCAGCGCGATCCACAGCGCACTGGAAAACAGGGACGAACCCAGCTCGTAAATGCGCATCTGCCCAAGGGCCTGCAGGAAGTTGCCATCGACCGGAAAGCGGTCAAAACTCTTCACCACGGCCATCAGGATCAGCAGATGGCCATTGATCACCACAAAGAGCAGCATGGACATGTGTCCAAAAAAGCGGGCTACCGCACTGATCTGCGCATTCGAAGAGGGGTCGAAAAATGATGCGAAATTCAACCCCATCTGCAACCCGATGATTTCGCCCGCCAGCTCCACGGCCGCAAATACCAGCCGGACGGAAAACCCGATCGCAAGCCCCACGGCCACTTGCTGGGCCACGGCTCCGAATGCCTCGCGCCCGTTGACGCTGATGACCGGTTGATTCACCAGCACGCCCTGGGCGCACAGCGCCACCAGGAACGCCAGTCCGATCTTGACGCGCATGGGTATCGTCCGCATGGAAAACACTGGCGCGACCGAGAAGACGGCGAGCACGCGCAAGAATGGCCACAGGATGGGAGACAGCCAGGCCATCAGCTGGGCTTCGGAGAAAGTGATCACGCGATCCCCGATGGGCAGCAAGAAATGGGGCTGGCGAACAAAGGGTGCGGCGCGAAGCGCAAGGCCGTGCCCCGCACTAGCCGATCATCGACGGAATGGACTCGATCGTCCGGCGGATAAAGTCCACCAGGGTACTGAGCATCCAGGGCCCTGCGATCGCAAAAACCACCATCGCGGCGATCAGCTTGGGAACAAAGGCCAGTGTCGCCTCATGGATCTGCGTGACCGCCTGGAAAATGCTCACGATCAGACCCACCGCCATCACGGCACCGAGCACCGGCATCGAAATCATCAGCAGCAGCGTCAAGGCGTCGCGCCCGATGGTCAGCACCATTTGCGAAGTCATCGCCCACTCCTTCAGGGAACAAAACTGGCAGCCAGCGAGCCGATCAGCAAATTCCAGCCGTCCGCCAGCACAAACAGCATGAGCTTGAACGGCAGTGCCACCAGCACCGGAGACAGCATCATCATGCCCAAGGACATGAGGATGCTCGACACCACCATGTCGATCACCAGAAACGGGATGAAGATCATGAAGCCGATCTGAAATGCCGATTTCAGTTCGCTGGTGACAAAGGCTGGCACCAGCACCCGCAGCGGCGCGGTTTCCGCCGTCACGCTCGCATCCAGGCGCGCCAGCCGGGAAAAGAGGGCGAAATCGGATTGCCGGGTCTGCTTGAGCATGAAGCTGCGCATCGGCGCCTCGGCCTTGACCAGTGCCTGTTCGAAGCTGATGGTGTTGTTGGTGTAAGGCACATAGGCGTCCTGGTACACCCGGTCCAGGGTGGGCCCCATCACGAAGAAGGTGAGAAACAGCGACAGCCCGATGATGACCTGGTTGGGCGGCGCCGACTGGGTACCCAGCGCCTGGCGCAGGAGAGACAAAACGATCACGATGCGCGTGAAGCCCGTCATCATGAGCAGAACCGCCGGCAGGAAGGACAGGGCCGTGAAGAACAGCAGGGTCTGGATGGGCACCGAATAGCTGTTGCCCGAAGGGCCGCTGCCCACCACCAATGGCAGCGCGCCCGCGGAGGCCTGCGCAGCGGCCGTGACATGCACCATGGCGCCCAGGGTGGCCACCGCAGCCAGCAGCAGCACACGACGCACCCGTGACGCCTCAGCCATGGGAAGGACTTCCAGGCGCGTTGACGGCCGACGCAACCGCGTGCGCGAAAGATGGTTCCGCCTTGGGCGCCGCGGAAGGCGTGCTGGCGGCAACGGCCGGCAGCACGTGCAGGCAGCTCACCTGCTGTGCGGTCACGCCAAGAACCAGCCAGGTCCGCGCGTGTTCCGGCCCCACCTCCACGGTGACCACGCGCTGCTGGGGACCCACGGCCACGGCGGAGAGCACGCGGGAAGCCGCTCCAGCCCCCAGGCCGGCGGTGGCGTGGCGCTGCTGCAGCCGGCGGACCAGCCAGGGCAGCAACGCCATGGCGCCCACGAAAAGGACGACCACCACCAGCGTCTGGGTCATGCTGCCACTATCCACGGCTGACCCGCCGAAGGCGCTCGGAAGGGGTCACCACGTCCGTGAGGCGGATACCGAACTTGTCATTGACCACGACGACCTCGCCCTGCGCGATGAGATAGCCATTCACCAGCACGTCCATGGGCTCGCCCGCGAGCGCGTCGAGCTCCACCACCGAGCCTTGGGCCAGCTGAAGGATGTACTTGATCGGCACCTTGGTGCGCCCGAGTTCCACCGACAGCTGGACCGGAATGTCCAGCACCATGTTGATGTCGTTGACCGTGCCATCCCCGCCGCCAGAGAAAGGGCGCACGGGGTCGCCGGAGAGCGGGCCGCCCTGCTCGGCATCGCCGGGCTTGTCCTCGGTCCGCTTTTGCTCCTCGAGCGCCTCGGCCCAACCCGCAAAGGGGTCATCCGCCGCGCCGTCCTTGTTATCTTCTTCAGTTGACATCTTTTTCTCCCAGCCAGCTCATGTCGGCATTGCGCAGGCATTCTTCGATACGAATGGCGTACTTGGAATTGTGCGTTCCGTACTGGCATTCAAAAATAGGCACGCCCCCGATCGACGCGCGGATGCGGGGCTCGCGGTCGAGCTCGATGAAATCGCCAGGCTTCATGGCCAGCAATTGCTCCACCGTGGCATCGGCGCGGGCCAGTTCAGCCACCAGCGTCACTTCGGCGGCCTGGATTTCCCGGGTCAGCACGCGCACCCAGCGGCGATCCACCTCGATGGAATCGCCCTGTGTGGACGAATACAGCACGTCGCGGATGGGCTCCAGCGTCGCGTAGGGCATGCAGATATGGATCGCCCCCGAAAGGTCGCCGATTTCCAGCTGAAAGGCCGTGGACACGACGATTTCGCTGGGCGTGGCGATGTTGGCGAACTGCGGCTGCATTTCCGAGCGCTGGTATTCGAGCTCCAGGGGGTAGATCCCCTGCCACGCCTTCTTGTATTCGGCGCAGATCACATCCACCAGGCGGTTGATGACCCGTTGCTCCGTGGGCGAGAAGTCCCGCCCCTCGATCCGAGTCTGGAACTTGCCCACGCCGCCGTACAGCGTGTCGATGATGCCGAACACGAGCGAGGGTTCGCACACGATCAGCCCGCTGCCGCGCAGCGGACGGATGGCCACGATGTTGAAATTCGTGGGGACCGCAAGCTCCCGCAGGAAGGCGCTGTAGCGCTGCACGGACACGGTGCCCACCGAGATCTCGGGGCTGCGGCGGATGAAATTGAACAGGCCGATGCGGAAGTTGCGCGCGAACCGCTCATTGACGATTTCCATCGTCGGCATCCGTCCACGGACGATGCGCTCCTGGCTGGAAATGTCGTAGTTGCGTACGGAACCCGCCTCCGCCACTTCCTCGACCGATTTCTGGCTCTCGCCAGTAACCCCTTCGAGAAGGGCATCGACCTCTTCCTGCGAAAGAAATGAATCACTCATGACTGGTCCTTGCCCGGGTCACTGGATGATGAAGCTGGAGAAAAGCACCCGGTGCACCGGGTTGCGCTCCGTGCGCCGGCGCGCGGGGCGTTCATCTTCGTCGCCGTCCTTGTCGGCCGCCGCGGCACGCGCGCGGTCGCGTTCCGTGGCAACCGGATAGCCCAGGGGACGCGAGACTTCGCGCAGGATATCGGAGGCCAGTTTTTCCTTGCCTTCCCTTTGCAGCAATTCGGCGGAGGTCCGCTGGGAAATCAGCATCAGGATGCCACTGCGGATGGTGGGCAGGTACAGCTTCACCTGTTCCGCCGTCTTGGCATCTTCCAGCTCCAGGGTAATGCCGATCTGTGCAAACCGGTCGCCGCCGGGGTCCGCCAGGTTCACCACCATGTTCTCCATGGGCAGGAAGGTGGGAGCCACCTTGGGGGCCTCCTTGCGGGCCGGGGCAGCCCCTTCCTCGTCTTCGGCGTGGGAGCGGCTGGAAATCAGCCAGGCCGCCACCCCGCCGCCAATCACCAGCACCGCCACAACGCCGATGATGATGATGATGAGCATCTTCTTGCTTTTGGCCGGAGCCGCTGCGGGGGTATTGGCTGACACGATGCGGATTCCTTGGTGGGAGACGGGCCGTACCCACGCAATCAATGGGCGGACAAGACCGGATGGCCCATTATTGGGCGATGCTGCGACCAATAATAGCCAGAATAAAAGCCCAAAACCATGGCATTCGCAGCGCTATCCCGATTGCAGGTCACCCGCCAGGAGCCGTGACCCGGCAATGCGCCCACGGCGCGGCGCATGCGGGGCGGGCCGAAGGTTCCCGCCGCCATGCGGACTCACACAAAGATGTCCACGGCACGGTCTGGCGCGCCGCCACCGCCGCGCAGCGGCGAGGCCATGCCCACCGGCGTGGCGGCCACCACCTGCGCCTGGCGTGACCCATCGCGGCGGCCCTGCCGTTCGGGGTCGGCCGCATTTTCACGTTGTCCGGCCGACGTGCCGACCGACATGCCCGAGAGCACCAGCCCCTCGCTGCGCAGCAACTCGCTCAATTGCGCCATGCTCCGGTCCAGCATGTCGCGGGTCTGCGGCTGGTCGCTGCGGAAAGTCACATGGGCCTCATTGCCCGACAGCGACACCGACACCTCGACGGGCTGCCCGTCGCGGTTGAGCGTCAGCTCCGCATTCTGAGTCTTCTGGTTGATCCAGTACGTCACCTGCTCGGCGACCTGGTCCTCCATGCCGGCCTGGGCAGGATCGCCAAACGCCGCGGCGCCATCGACGGCCGCTCCTGGCTCCACGGGCGCCACGCCCCCGCCATTGTCGAACCATGCGCCGGCATCCCCCCGCCCTTCGCCAGGGCGGCCGCCATTGCCGGCGGCCTCCCCACCCCGTGCGGGCGCTGCAGCCGCCAGCAGGTCGCCCGCCATCGCTGCGCCGTTGGCCACCAGGTCGCCGGCCCCGGCAGCCGCGCTCCGATCGGCGGCGCCCGCAACCGGCAGGCCCGCCGCCATGCGCTCGCTGGCGGCCTGCACCGTCGCCACGGCCGCCATGTGGTGCCCTTGCGTCGGCAGCGCCACATCGCCCGCCCGGGCCCGGCCCAGGGACATTTCTGCGGAATCCGCCCTTTGGGCCAATGCAGTTTGCATGCGCGAGAAAGCCCGGCCGAACGCTGCGGCACCGGCCTGTGGTGCCCCGCCCTTGAGGTCCGCGGAAGCGTCGAGCATGGCCGTTTCGGCCACCATGCCCTGTGGCAGGCCGTCCACGCCCGGCACACCAGCCGCCAACGGGTTCGCCCCTGCCTGGGCGCCCACGCCGGGCATCCCCGAGCCTGCCGCCGTTCCATCTTGCACTGCAATGCGAAGGCCGGTGCCCTGCCCCGCCGCCGCCCCGGCGGCATCGCCCCGCACAGCGGCGTCGGGCGCCAGCAATCCCTGCCATGCCGCCAGGGCCGAAGCATCCAGGGCATCCTTCGCGGCATCGGCGGGCAACCCATCGGCCGGCGCCGCGCCGGCGGACGGCAGGTCCAGCGGCCCGGCGTCCCCCGGGGCAGCAGCATCCCCGAGCGCTGCCAGCAGGGCCAGAAAGCCGCTGGGGGCGGCACTGTGGGCGTCGTCCGGCGCCTGCGCCGTGGACCGGGTCCGCGCGGCGTGGGCCGGCTGGGTGCCCTGGGGAGAAGAAATTCTTGCTTGTTCCATTGTCACTACTCCCGGCCCGCAGAGCCTTGCATCGCACTTCGGTACTGCAGGGCAGCCCGTTCATCGGTTTGTTTCTGATCTCTTCGCATTTCAGCCCGCTCCAGGTCGTGGCGCCGCTTCTCCATGACCTTGCGCAGGCTGGCCAGCCGCAGTTCCGCCTCCAGCAGGTTGCGCCGGGCCGCCTCCACCCGGTTGGCATGGTCACCCACCACCCCGGTCTGGACACCCGCCGCATGTCCCAAACGGTCCATGAACTGGTAGTGGTGGTACATCACCTCGGGCTTCATCGTGGTGTCGGTCTTCATGCCCCACCGCGCTTGCGTTTCACGGGCATAGTCTTCGAGCTGGTCGAGCTGGGCGCGTGCCGCCTGCTGCGCTGCCTGCGTGTCCTGCAGCACCTTGCGCGCGTCGTCCCGCTTGCGGGACGCCACCTCGACGGCGACGGACAGGGAATTGAGGCTGGACATGGCTGGCGATCCGCTGTGTTCAGTGGTCCAGCACCGCCGCCATGCCCGCGACGCTCTGGTCCATGGAGGCCGCCTCGAACATGTCCTGCTGCAGGAACCCCGCCATCTGCGGCTGCAGACGGATGGCCTCGTCCAGCGCCGGATCGGAGCCGCTCATATAGGCGCCCACCTGCACCAGATCGCGGCTTTTCTGGTAGCGCGAGTACACCGCCCGAAAGCGCCGCGCCAGGTCGAAATGCCCGCGCGACACCACGTTGTGCATCACGCGCGACGCGGATTGCTCGATGTCGATGGCGGGGAAATGGCCCGTCTCGGCCAGCGCACGCGAGAGCACGATGTGGCCATCCAGGATGGCGCGCGCCGCGTCGGCGATGGGATCCTGCTGGTCATCCCCTTCCGAGAGCACTGTATAGAAGGCCGTGATGGACCCGACGCCATGCAGTCCGTTGCCGCTGCGCTCCACGAGTTGAGGGAGCTTGGCGAAACAGGAGGGCGGATAGCCCTTGGTGGCAGGGGGTTCGCCAATGGCCAGCGCGATTTCGCGCTGGGCCATCGCATAGCGGGTCAATGAATCCATGAGCAGCAGCACGTGCTTGCCCTTGTCGCGGAAATGCTCGGCCACGGCCGTGGCATAGGCCGCGCCCTGCATGCGCAGCAGGGGGGGTGCGTCCGCCGGAGCGGCCACCACGACCGAGCGCGCGCGGCCGTCTTCGCCCAGGATGTCCTCGACGAATTCCTTGACTTCGCGCCCCCGCTCGCCGATCAGCCCCACCACGATCACGTCGGCGCGGGTGTAGCGGGCCATCATGCCCAGCAGGACGCTCTTGCCCACCCCAGAGCCTGCGAACAGGCCCAGGCGCTGGCCGCGCCCCACCGTGAGCAGGGCGTTGATGGCGCGCACGCCGGTGTCCAGAGATTCGCGCACGGGATCGCGGTCCATGGCATTGATCTGGCGGCGCCCCATGGGCTCGGACACCACGTCCTGCACCGGCCCGCCATGGTCCAGCGGCAGGCCCTGCGCGTCCACCACCCGTCCGAGCAGGCCCTCGCCCATGGGCAAGCGCAGCACACCGGCGCGCTGGATGGCCCGCGCGGGCTCGCCCAGTCGCGGCATGGGAACGTAGGGCGCCGCCGGCACCACGCTCGCGCCGCTGGACAGCCCGTGGATGTCTCCCGCGGGCATCAGAAACGCGCGATCGGCGGAGAACCCCACCACCTCGGCCAGCACCGGGGCATGGCCCGGCATCTGGACCATGCACTGCGAGCCCACCGGCACGCGGATGCCCACGGCCTCCAGCACCAGGCCTGTCAGCCGCGTCAGGGTGCCGCGTGTTTCCAGCGGAGCGCCCTCGGCAACACGCTCGCGCGCATCCTCGATGAGGCGTGTCCAGGCGGCGGGGGCTTCAACGCTCATCGCCGCCCTCCTCCTGCCAGGGCGACTGGAGGCCCAGCGCCGCGATGGCGCGCTGCCAGCGCTTGTCCAGGCTGCCATCCACCACGGTGCCCGCAGACTCGACCAGACAGCCGCCTGGCGGTACTGCGGCATCGGCCATCCACTGCACCCCCGGCGCATCCATCTCCTCGCGCAGGGGCTGGGCCATCGCCTCCATGTCGGCGGGGTTCAACCGGACCATCGCGGGCCGGCCTTCGGTCACCAGCATGCCCACGGCCTCCCGCACCACGGGCTGCAGGGCATTGGGGTTGACGGACAGCTCCTGGCGCACCACCTGGCGCGCGATGTCGCACGCCAGTTCCAGCAGCTGCTGGGCCATCTGCTGCTGCATGTCGATCAGGCTCGCGTCCAGCGTCTGCATCACACCCTGAAGGCGCAGGGCGGCTTCGTTCCCTTGCTGCGCGATGTAGTCATCCATGCGGCGCTGCCACTCCAGTGCCGTTTGGGCCTGGCCCTGGGCAAAGCCCTCGGCATACGCGTCGTCACACGCCTGCTGGACCAGCGCCTGCTGCGCGGCCTCGTCTATTTCGACCGGAATCTCGGCCACGGGCTCTGGTTCTGGCTCGACGAGGTCGGAGCCATCCACGGCGCCAAACTTCCACTGTGTGAAATCGCCGACTTCCTCGCTGGGGATGAAGCGCGAGTACGAACGCTGGCTAGACGAAGGCATCATCACCGCCGGATCCAATCACGATCTGACCCTCGTCGGACAGGCGACGCACGGTCTTGAGAATTTCCTTCTGCTGGGCCTCGACTTCGGACAGCCGCATCGGGCCGCGCGATTCGAGGTCTTCGCGCAGCGCTTCGGAAGCACGCGAGGACATGTTCGAGAGGAACTTCTCGCGCAACTCCGGCACCGCTCCCTTGAGCGCAACGATGAGCGTTTCGGAAGCCACTTCCTTGAGCACGGTCTGGATCGCCTTGTCGTCGAGCTTGAGCACGTCCTCGAACACGAACATCTTGTCCATGATCTTCTGGGCCAGGTCGGGGTCGTAGCCGCGGATGGACTCCAGCACCACGGCATCCATGTTGCCGCCCAGCAGGTTGATGATCTCGGCCGCTGCCTTGACGCCGCCGAGCGAGCTCTTGCGGATCTTGTCGCCGCCGGCCAGCACCTTGAACAGCACCTCGTTGAGGTCCTTGAGCGCCGTCGGCTGTATGCCTTCGAGCGTGGCCACGCGCAACAGAATTTCACTGCGCTGGCGGTCCGTGAGGTGCATCAGGATGCCCGATGCCTGGTCGCTGTCCAGGTGCACCAGGATGGCCGCGACGATCTGGGGATGTTCGTTGCGCAGCAACTCGGCCACGGACAGCGGGTCCATCCACTTCAGGCTTTCGATGCCCGAGACGTCGCCCCCCTGCAGGATGCGGTCGATGAGCAGCCCGGCCTTGTCATCCCCCAGCGCACGCCGCAGCACGGCGCGCACGTAGTTGCCGGTATCCGACACCAGAAGGCTCTGCGCCGCCGCCGCGTTGGAGAACTTGTTGATGACCTCGTCCACCTTGTCGCGCGACACCGAGCGCATGCGCGCAATGGTTTCGCCGAGCTTCTGCACTTCCTTGGGCGAGAAATGCTTGAACACTTCGGCCGCCTCTTCCTCGCCGAGGGACATCAGCATGATGGCTGCGTCGTTGAGTCCTTGGTCGTCCATGGTGGTCGTCGTCCGTGATGTCGGCGGTCAGACTGGCTCGCCGTTGAGCCAGGTCTTCAGGATATTGGCCACGGCCACAGGGTTCTCCTTGGCCAGCACCCGCGCCTCTTCCAGGCGCAGCTGCTCCGGCGTGGCGGGAAGCACTTCGTTCTTCGCGGCGGGCGCAGGCAGCGCGGGGCGCTCGGGTGTTTCGGACTCCACGGCGTCGAGCTGGCCGCCGGCCACCGGGATGGCGCGGGGCTTGGCAGCGGCGCCGCCCTTGAGCGCCGGCCGCACCAGGCCCAGCAGCACCAGGGCCGCGAACAGAACCGCACCCACTGGCCAGGCGAAGGTCTTGGCCAGTTCGATCACTTCAGGCTGTTTCCACAGCGGAACGTCGTTGGCGGGCGTCGCGTCCACCTGGAACGGGGTGTTCATGAGGTTGACCGAGTCGCCACGATCCCGGTTGAAGCCAATGGTTTCGCGCACCAGGGCGGTCATCTGCTCGAGCTGCTCTGGCGTGAGCGCCTTGGATACCGTCTTGCCCTTGTCCTCGGCGGACTGGTAGTTCACGACCACCGCCGCACTCACCCGCTTGAGGGCGCCGCTGCCGCCACGCGTCACGCGCACGGTCTTGTCCACTTCGTAATTGGTGATGGATTCGCGCTTGCTCGCCGCTGCCTGCGCACCCTGGGCCTGCTGGCCCGCCGCCGTGGGTGCCGGATTGGCGCCGTTGATGGGCGCCGCAGCAGCCGCGGGAGGCTGGTTGGTCGTGGCGCCAGGCACGCCCGTGGGCAGCGGATTGCCCTGCGGACCGGAGCTTTCCACGATCTGCTGGCTGCGGATGGCGCTGGCATCGGTGGCGAGGTTGGGGCGGTGCTGCTCGGACGTGGATTCGGTCTGGGTGAAGTCCACCTCGGCCGTCACCTGCGCCTTGACGTTGTTGCGGCCCACCACGGGTTCCAGGATGTCCAGGATCCGGCGGGTGTACTGCTGCTCGATCTGCTGCACATACAGCAGTTGCTGCGCGTCGACCCCGGTTCCCGCGGCGCCATCGGGCGATTGGGACAGCAGCTTGCCCGTGTCGTCCAGCACGCTCACGGCGGAGGGCGCCAGTTCCGGCACGCTGGAGGCGACCAGGTGCACGATGCCCGCCAGCTGGGCACGGTCGAGCACGCGGCCGGGATGCAGGCTCACCAGCACGGAGGCCGAGGGTTTTTGCTGCTCCCGGAAAAAGCCATTCTGATTGGGAAGCGCCAGGTGCACGCGCGCGCCCTGCACGGACGACAGCGCCTGGATGGAGCGGGTGAGTTCACCCTCCAGGCCCCGCTGGAAGTTCAGGCGTTCCTGAAACTGCGTCATTCCGAATTTGCTGGACTCCATCAGCTCGAAGCCCGCCACGGAACCCTTGGGCAGGCCCTGGGTGGCCAGGCGCAGGCGCACGTCATGCACGCGGTCCGCGGGGATCAGGATCGCACCGCCGCCATCGGCATGCTTGTAGGGCACGTTCATCTGCGACAGCTGGGCGACGATGGCACCGCCATCCTTGTCGTTCAGGTTGGCGAACAGCACCCGGTAGTCGGGCTGGCGCCCCAGCACGATGGCCGCAATGGCCGCTGCCACCAGGAGCGCCGCACCCACGCCCAGCCGCATGCGCTGCGCCCTGTCCAGGGCAGACAGCCGCTGCAGCCAGTTCGGGCCGGCAGGGGGAGTGAGAGGAACTTCAGCAACTGCAGACATCTTGCTTTCCAGTAGGGCAGGCCCGACAAGGACCAAAGCGTGGGGTCGATTATTCGGCCACGCCCTCAAAATGTTCGCTGGATAAGCCGCGCGTTTGGCCATCAATTCAGAGCGATGGGCGGGGGCGCGATGGCTAGGATACGCAGCATACCCCCATTCCCACGGACACCGCCATGGACCTTCGCATCTCAAGCTCTACCGCCCCGCTCACGGGCGCTGGCGTGGCGCGCCGTGCTGCGGCGCCGCAAAACGACGCCAATGAAGTGGGTTTTTCAGGGGCGCTCAAAGGCGCGCTCCAGTCGGTCAGTGCGGCCCAGAACCGTGCCAGCGACCTGCAGACGGAAGTCCAGATGGAGAACCCCTCCGTCAGCCTCGAGGAAACCATGGTGGCGATCCAGAAGGCCCAGATCGGATTCCAGGCCACGCTGCATGTGCGCAACCGGATGGTGCAGGCCTATACCGACATCATGAACATGCAGGTATAGCAGGGGCACTCCCCTGAGGCGCTGCGCGCCTTCCCCTCGCTCTCACAGCGCTGCGCGCTGTGGGCAAGGGGACGATGCCCTCGCTGCGGGGCGGCCCTTGCTGGGCATCCCTCGCGGGGGGCGCGCCGGTATCTGGCAGCGCAGGTCTGCGCTTACTCCTGATTTGTAGCTGCTTGCGCTTTATGGATAAGCGCTACAGGCACTTTTTATTCCGTAAAAGACACGCCACACTCTCAGCACAGGGAGCTCCGCGACGCATCGCTGGCCGTGGCAGCTTCGTGACAAGCGTCAGAAATCAGCCGCTCTCAATTTAATAGCTGCTTGCGCCTGATGGACAAGCGGTAGCGCCGTATTTCATCCATGAAAAAGCCGACCTCGCGGGGTCGGCTTTGTCTGGGGCTTGGCGCATGCCTCAATGCATCATCTGCGGCTGGCCTTCGAACAGGTGTTCGAACTGCGCCAGCCAGGGCTCGGCCAGGCAACGGATCTGGGCATCGTTGCGCAGGATGCGCTGCATGATGCGGGTCTTTTCGCGCCGATGCTCTGGCAGCAGTTCGTGTTCCTGCGACTTGAAGCGCAGTTGCTCGATCAGCACGGCACAGGCTCCTTCATAGCGCACCACGCCATCCCAGTCCTTGAGCCTGGCGGCCTCCAGCATCTTGGCGCTGCTGTCTTCGATCGCCTTGTAGTAGTCAATCAGCATGTGGGACATGGTTCAGGCCTCCACCAGTGCTGGCTGCCCCGGGGTGGCGGCCTCCGCGACGGCGCCCGATTGCTTGATCTGGCTCCAGCCCTGCGCCACCGGCTCGATCAGGCGCATGACCTCCTGCATCATGGCATCGTCGTTGCGGGCATTCGCCAGGATCAGGCGGTGCAGGCAGTAGTCATACAGGGCTCCCAGGTTCTGGGCCAGCTCCCCGCCATCCACCTTGTCGAGCGCCGTGCTCAGCCCCTCTTCAATGATGCGGACGGCCTTGGAGATATTGTTGACCTTGCCCAGCACGTCGCCGCGCGCCATGGCACCCCGCGCCGTGGCGATGGAGTTCAGGACACCTTCATACAGCAGGCTGACCAGCTGGTGCTGGTCCATCGTGTGCATGCTGGTTTCTACATTGATACGCTGATAAGCGTTGGCTGCACGGGGGCTATAGGCGCTGAACATGCTGGCAATCCTTGCGATGTATTACTTTAGTTATCGGCTACAGCCAGAAAAACTGAAGCGGTCAGCCCGAGGATTTATTCCAAGTGGTCACCTGCTGCGAGATATACGCATTGAGCGCATTCAGGCTCGACATCTTTGTATCAAGGGCGGTGTAGCGCGCCGTCAGGCTCTTTTCCAGGCGGTCCGCACGATCGTTGATCGTCTCCACGTCCTTGGCATTGAGCTTGAGGGATTGCTCGTAGATTTTTGCCTTGCTGGCGAAGAACCCGTCGTTTGCGAGCAGCTTGGTCGTGACCGCCTTGAATTTTCCGGCGAACCCGTCCTCCACGCTGCCGCCCTCCGGCCCCCGGAAGAAAGCCTTGACGTCGTCGGCGTTTTCCATGGCCTTGTTGAACTTGGTCGCGTCGAGCGTCAGGTTGCCGGTGGGCGCCACGTTGCCGAGCCCGCCCTCCGAGACCACTCCCACGGCAGACAGATTGCGCAGCGCGCCCGAGCTGTTCACGGACTGCAGCGCCATGCGCAAGGTGTTTTGCAAGGTCACCGCCGCGCTATCCCCCTGCAGCAACCCCGCCGTTTTGGTGCCCTGGTCGTACTTGGTGACCTCATTCAACGCCTGATTGATGGCGTTGTATGCGCTCACGAAGGCCTCGATGTTCTTCTTCACGGCAGAGTTGTCCTTGGCCACCGTCACCGCCACGTCGCCCGTGGTGACCTGCAGCGCCGTGAACGTCACGCCCGACACGGTATCGGCAAAGGCATTCGTTGCCGAAGTGACGGCAACGCCGTTGACGGTCGCGTTCGCGTTCGCCGCATACTCCGTCACGCCGCCCACCACGAGCCGCGACAAGCCCGCACCGTCCGCCAGGTTGCCGTCGGCGTCCGCCGCGCTCATCCGGTAGCCGGCATCCTCGCCCGTTGTCTTGCTGCGCAGCATCAGGCGCTCGCCGGAGGCATCGCTCAGCACGGTGGCCGTCACGCCGGCCTTCGAGCCATTGATCTTGCTGGCGACGTCCGCCAGCGTATCCGTGGCGCTGACTTCCACATTGACCGCGCCCGCGCTGCCCATCGTGAAGACCTTGGGCTCGCCGGACCACTTGCCCGTTTCAAAGGTCAGCGTGCCCGCCCCGACAGCCTGCTTGACGGGCGACAACGCCACGGAGATGGAGGACTGCGCCTTGGCCAGGTTCTGCACCTGCACATTGAATGACGTCGCCGCGGCGCCGCCCACGGCGGAGACCGACACGGCTTCCGGCTTGGCGGAGGTCGCGCTCACCCCGTTCCAGCCCGTGACGCTGGCGAGCTTGCTGGCGGCATCGGCCAGCGTGGAGACCAGGGATTTGAACTGGCCGAAGGCAGACACCTTCGCATTCGTGATGGCCGCCTGCTGGTTCAGGCCGTTGGTCTTGGTGATGGGGATCTTCACGGCGTCGACCGAAGCCTTGATCAGCCCATTGACGTCCACGTTGCCGCCCAGGCCGATGCCTATCGATGAAAAGCTAGCCATATCCCACCTCCTGAATCCGTGTCGGGTTGAATCGCCAGAAATTATCCAGGCCTTTGGCTTGTTGCATCCAGCCGATAAGCACCCAAGAAAGCCACCAATCTACCGCGTTGCAGCCCGATTGGCAAAAAGCGGAAAGCGGCGGCGACCAGGTCGCCTCCGCCTTGTGAGGAGCGGGCTTGTTTCACAAACCCGCCCCGCCTGTTCAACCCTCTGCCAAAGATGATCAGCGCAGCAGGGCCAGAACACCTTGTGGCAGCTGGTTGGCCTGGGCCACCATGGCCGTGCCAGCCTGCTGCAGGATCTGGGCGCGCGACAGGTTGGCGGTTTCTGCGGCAAAGTCGGCGTCCTGGATGCGGCCACGCGAGGCAGACATGTTTTCGGACGTGCTTTGCAGGTTGTTCACCGTGGTCTCGAAGCGCGACTGCAGGGCACCGAAGCTGGCGCGCTGGCCGTTGACGGCGGACAGGGCCGAATCGATGATCTTCAGGGCCTTGGTCGAACCGTCGACAGTCGACACGTCGATGGTGTTGACGGAATTCAGGGTCGAAGCACCGGCTGCCACGTACGCGGAGGTGCCGCCCAGAGAGAAGCCCTTGTCGGAGCTGAACTCCACCGTGCCACGCGAGTTGGCCGTGCCGCCAGCGACTGCCATGGACTGCGCGGCAGAGAAGGTCAGCGTAGCGGCCGTCGCGTTTTGCGATGCCAGGGTGGTCACGGCCACCGTCGAGTTGTTGACGATATTGATGTCCGAGCCCGCATCATTGGTCAGCAGGATGCCATCGCCGGCGCTGTTGAGCTTGGCGGTGATGCCGGTCTGCGATGCCACGTCATTGAATGCCTTGACGGCTTCGCCCAAGTCGGTTGCCGAGGTCGCGCTGAAGGTGATGTTGGCGGCGGTCGTGGTGTTGTCACCCTTGATCGCCAGGGACACGGCACCTGCCGTGGTGATCTTGAACTCGGACAGATTGCGAGCCGAAGCCGTCACGCCGGTGGTCTCGGCCGCTGCGTTGACTGCTGCGGCAATTTTCGAAGCCGTGTCGGCAGCGTCGACGTTCACCGTCTTGCTTTGCAGGCCGTTCACGATAACGGTCGCGGCGGCGGCGGCGGGGGCGGCGGCAGCCGCAGGAACGCTGGCCGAGGCCTTCAGCTGCGCACCATAGGTGGTCGTGCGGAAGTTGCCGGTGGTCGCCGTGATGGTCTGGTTGGCGTTGGCGCCCACCTGGAAGGTGGCGGAGCCGAACGAGCCGTCCAGCAGCTTCTGGCCATTGAATTCGGTCGTGGTGGAGATGCGGTCCAGTTCGGACAGCAGCTGGCCGACTTCAGCCTGGATGGCCTTGCGGTCGCCGGCGGAGTTGGTGGCATTGGCGGACTGCACGGACAGTTCACGCACACGTTGCAGGATGTCGCCAGAGGCCTTGAGCGCGCCTTCAGCGGTTTGCGCCAGCGAAATGCCGTCGTTGGCATTGCGCACTGCCTGGTTCAGGCCGCGGATCTGCGAGGTGAAACGCTCGGAAATGGCCAAGCCGGCGGCGTCGTCCTTGGCGCTGTTGATGCGCAGGCCCGACGACAGGCGCTGGATGGAGGTGTTGAGCGACAGTTGGCTCATACCCAGATTGCGCTGGGCGGTCAAGGAACTGACGTTGGTGTTGATGGTAGCTGCCATTTGCAAATCTCCTGAAAAGAACTGACTGAACATGGCGTTGCCGCCAACCTGGTGCCAGGCAAGGCACCCGGCCATACGGTTCACAGCGCCAGCATGGCCTTCTGTAGAACGGCGGGCATTTACGTCCCGTTGCAAATGTTTTCGGAAGCTGCGGCGAAAACTTTAGGGCGAAACGCACAAGTTGCAGGGTTTTTGTGCGCTTTATCGCACCACTGCGCACCGCGCTCGACTTTCACAATTCACCCATCGTTCCCGTCTTGTCTGCCGGACGGTGGGGCTTCTACCGGCGCAGATTTGGTTTTTCAAGCCTTTAAGGAGCATATCCATGGCAGCCACTATCAATACCAACGTCAGCTCCCTGACCGCCCAGCGCAATCTGGGCATGAGCCAGGCATCGCTCAGTACCTCCATCCAGCGCCTGTCGTCGGGCCTGCGCATCAACAGCGCCAAGGACGACGCCGCCGGCCTGGCCATTTCCGAGCGCTTCACCACCCAGATCCGGGGCCTGAACCAGGCGGTGCGCAATGCCAACGATGGTATTTCCCTGGCCCAGGTCGCTGAAGGCGCCCTGGCGGGCGCCAGCAACATTCTGCAGCGTGTGCGCGAATTGTCCGTGCAATCCGCCAATGCCTCCAACTCCGCCGGCGACCGCAAGGCCATTCAGGCCGAAGTCGGCCAGCTGCTGTCCGAGCTGGACCGAATTTCCGTCACCACCGAGTTCAACGGCCAGAAGCTGCTGGACGGCTCGTTCGGCTCCGCCACCTTCCAGGTGGGCGCCAACGCCAACCAGACCATCACGGCGACCACCGGCAACTTCCGCACGACGACGTACGGAGCACAGCTCAAGCAGTCGGCGCCCGTGGTGGTGACGGCGGCGGCGGCCCCCACGGCGCTGACCGGCACGTTCGACATCGCCGGGCTGCAAACCAAGACGGTCACGCTCACCGCCACCGACACGATGGCCACCGCGGCCGCCAAAATCAACGCGCTCTCCGAATCCACCGGTGTCTCCGCGTCTGCACGCAACCAGGTCAACCTGACCACCTTCGTGGCTG
Organism: Acidovorax sp. GW821-FHT09A11; assembly: GCF_059418365.1. Lineage (NCBI taxonomy): Bacteria > Pseudomonadati > Pseudomonadota > Betaproteobacteria > Burkholderiales > Comamonadaceae > Acidovorax > Acidovorax sp. GW821-FHT09A11. The sequence continues at coordinate 39,434 of NZ_JBWKPS010000015.1, read as the reverse complement.
GCGGCTCCTACTCGCTGGCGGTGAAGGGAGACAACGCGACCGCCGCCAACGTGACTTTCAGCGTATCCGCCGCCGGCGCGACCGCGGGCGGGCTGGCGGAAGCCATCAAGGGTTTCAACGACGTGTCGTCGCAAACCGGCATCACCGCCAAACTCAACGACGCCGGCGACGGCATAGTGCTCATCAATGAGTCGGGTGCCAACATCCAGATTCAGAACAACTCCCTGGCGGGCAACACCATTGCCGTGGGCGCCTACGATGCCGCGACGTCGGCCTCCACCGGCACCCCCACCTTTGTCGCGGGTGTCGCCGCTGCGCCCGCCGGCGGCTTTGCGACGGCCACCGGGTACCTGGAGATGAGCTCGGACAAGGGCTTCGCCATTACCAATCTGACGGGCACGCCCCCGGTCACGGCGACGGCATCCACGTTGAACGCCGTCAACGTCATCGACGTGTCCACCGTCGACGGCTCGACCAAGGCCCTGAAGATCATCGATTCGGCCCTGGCGGCAGTGAACGGCCAGCGTGCAAGCTTTGGTGCCTTGCAGGCTCGATTCGAGACCACCATCTCGAACCTGCAGCTGTCCTCGGAAAACATGTCTGCCTCGCGTGGCCGCATCCAGGACGCCGACTTTGCCGCAGAAACCGCCAACCTGTCGCGCGCCCAGATCCTGCAGCAGGCTGGCACGGCCATGGTGGCCCAGGCCAACCAGATTCCGCAGGGCGTGCTGGCCTTGCTCAAGTAGTGGTGGCACGCAGGCCTGGGTGGGCGAAAAGTCTCAAAAACAGGAGCATCTACCGCTTACCACACAACCACTAGAGGCCAATTTGGCCTCTTTTTTTGCGCCGTATTGTGCTAACGTCATTGCGCGGCACGCCGGCCGCCAGGTCGTCCCAGGCAACCCGTTCGTTGGTCTGGCCCCTGCAATCCGATACATTTGAGAACACAGCGCCCGCGTTGTCTGCCCCCCTGAATCCGCCGCATCGTTTGCCCGCTCGCCGCAACTCATCACGCACAAAGCATGTTTGTCATCATCGGTTACGTCGTTTGCCTCGGCTGCATCTTCGGCGTGTACATCGTGCACGGGGGAAATATCAGCGTGATCCTGAAGGCCCTGCCCTTCGAGATCATCACCATCCTGGGGGGCGCGCTGGGCGCCTTCGTGGTGAACAACCAGCCCAAGGTGATCAAGGCCACCATGGCGGCCATCCCGATGGCGCTCAAGGGATCCAAGTACACCAAGGCGCGCTACATGGAGCTCATGGCGATGCTCTATGACATCCTGCAGAAGGCCCGCAAGGAGGGGCTGATGGCCATCGAAAAGGATGTGGAAGCACCCCACGAATCCGAGATCTTCAAGAAATACCCCACGGTGGGCAGCGACCACCACGTGATCGAGTTCACCACCGACTACCTGCGCATGATGGTGTCGGGCAACCTCAACTCGCACGAGATCGAGGCGTTGATGGACAGCGAGATCGACACCCACCACCAGGAGGCCCACGCGCCCGTGGCCGCGCTGGCGCGCCTGGCCGGCGCCCTGCCCGCGTTCGGGATCGTGGCCGCCGTGCTGGGCGTGGTGAACACCATGGGCTCGGTGGGCCAGCCGCCCTCGGTGCTGGGCGGCATGATCGGCTCGGCGCTGGTGGGCACGTTCCTCGGGATCTTGCTGGCCTACGGCGTGGTCGAGCCCCTGGGCGGCCTGGTCGAGCAAAAGACCGAAGATGCCGCCAAGGAGCTGCAGTGCATCAAGTCCACCCTGCTGGCCAGCATGCAGGGCTACAACCCGGCCACGGCCATCGAGTTTGGCCGCAAGGTGCTTTTCTCCAGCGTCCGCCCCAGCTTCACCGAGCTGGAGGGGCATGTGAAGGGGAAGAAATGAGACACCGCCCTGGTGCGCCACGCGCCTTCCCTCCGCGCTCGCGGCGCTGCGGGGCGGACCTTGGCTTGCGGCCCTGGCTTGGGACACGCCGGCATCAAAGGCTGCGGGTGGTGCGCAGCGCCATGGGGAGCCGACGGGATAGCTGACCATGGCAGAAAAGAAGCTCCAGCCCATCATCATCAAGCGCATCAAGAAAGGCGGCCATGCGGTGCATGGCGGCGCCTGGAAGATCGCGTATGCCGACTTCGTGACGGCGATGATGGCGTTCTTCCTGCTGATGTGGCTGCTGGGTTCCACCGCCAAGGGCGAGCTGCAGGGGATTGCAGCCTATTTCGCGTCGCCGCTCAAGGTGGCCATGACCGGCGGCGACGGTGCCGGCAACAGTTCCAGCGTGATTCCCGGCGGGGGGAACGACCTGTCCAAGGTGCACGGCCAGGTGCGGCGCTCCGACGTGGAGGCCGCCAAGCAGCGCCGCATGAGCATCGACGCAGCCCGGGCCGAGCAGGCCAAGCAGGACCTGGACCGCATCAAGGCGCTGGAAGCCAAGATCGATGCGCTCATCACGGAAAACCCGCGCCTGAATGAATACAAGTCGCAGATCCGCATCGACATCACGCCCGACGGGTTGCAGATCCAGATCATCGACGACCAGAACCGCCCCATGTTCGACAGCGGCAGCGCGTTGGTGAAACCCTACATGCGCGACATCCTGCGTGAGATCGGCGCCGCCCTTGGCGGGGTGGAAAACCGCATCAGCCTGGCTGGCCATACCGATGCAGTCCCCTACGGAAACAGCGACCGGGGCTACAGCAACTGGGAGCTTTCGGCCGACCGCGCCAACGCCTCGCGCCGGGAGCTTGTCTCGGCCGGCATGCCAGACGCTAAACTGGGACGTGTGGTGGGCCTGGCGGCCAGCGATCTGCTGGAGCCAAAGAACCCGCGCGCCCCCGCCAACCGGCGCATCACCATCACGGTGCTGACCCGGGAGGCCGAAGAACGACTCATGGGCAAGGGGATTCCCGAAATCACTTCGACAGAACTGTTGAATGAAAAGCGGGAAAATCCCCCCCCCGGCAGGTAAACGTTACGACTTGTCACCAACCCTGCCACCCATGACAATACTTACAGCCATTTCCGACCGAAAGGGTCCCACGTGACCACAGCCCTTCGTTTTTTGATCGTTGACGACTTCTCCACCATGCGGCGCATCGTGCGCAATCTGCTCAAGGAAAGCGGCTTTGCCGATGCCGACGAGGCCGAAGATGGCGTGGCCGCCCTGAACAAGCTGCGCAACAGCAAGTTCGACTTCGTGGTGACCGACATCAACATGCCCAACATGAACGGCTTCCAGCTGCTGGCGGAAATCAAGAAGGACGACAAGCTCAAGCACCTGCCCGTCCTGATGGTCACCGCGGAAGCCCGCAAGGAAGACATCGTGGCCGCCGCGCAGGGCGGGGCCGCCGGCTACATCGTCAAACCCTTCACCAAGGCAACACTCGAAGAGAAAGTGACCTTGATCCTGAAAAAGATGGGGCTATGACACCATGGACGACATACCGGACAACAGCCAGCCGCCTGCGGATGTACACCACAAGATCGGCCTGCTGACACGCCAGCTGCACGACTCGCTCAACGAGCTGGGCTACGCCGACAAGCTGCGCGGCTCCATGGGCGAGCTGCCCGACGCCCAGAGCCGCCTGTCGTACATCGCCCGGCTGACCGGGGAAGCCGCCGAGAAAGTGCTCAACCGCGTCGAGCAGGCCAAGGCGCAGCACGACTACATCGCCGCCGAGACGCGCCGTGTGGTGACGTCCCTGGTCAAGGACCCGGTGGCGGCCGTGGCCAAGGGGGAAATCATGAATTTCCTCACCGATGTCGAGCGGGTGACGAAGGAAGCCGACACGCACCTCACCGAAATCATGATGGCGCAGGACTTCCACGACCTGACCGGGCAGGTGATCGCCCGGGTGGTCAATCTCGCCGCCACCATCGAGGACCAGCTGGTGCAGCTGCTGATCCAGACCGCCCCCCCCAATGCACAGGTGGCCGCCGTGGCCGAACCGCCCCGCACCCAGCACCTGCAGGGCCCCGTGGTGGACCCCGAGCACACTCCCGACGTGGTGACCGACCAGTCCCAGGTGGACGACCTGCTGGCCAGCCTCGGCTTCTGAGGCTGCGGCCACGCAACGCCGCCCGCGGCCCTGCGGCGGCCGCAGGCGCCACGCCGGCGCCTGTTACGTCTCTGAAAAGAGGGGGCTGCAGCCTCCTTATCGGCCTTTAGATTTCCGGGTCGCTCACGACAATGGCATGACACGAGCCGTCATGCCACCATGGAATCCAGCCAAGAAAAAAGCCTACCCGCGTCAGAGCGCAAGCTGCAGAAAGCGCGCGAAGACGGCCAGGGAGCACGCTCGCGCGATCTTTCCCACCTGGCGATCCTGGGCGCGGGCGCGGCCTGCCTGCTCATTCTGGCCCCCCAGCTGATGGACCACATGCAGCGGGCGATGAGCCAGCAGCTCGCGTTTGACGCCACCACCGTCATGGCGCCCGGCACCATGCTCAAGCGCCTGCAGGACATGGTCGTCGTGGGCCTGGTGGCCAGCGCGGTGTTCGCCATCCTCACCGGCGCCGCGGCCCTGATCAGCGCCATCGGCGCCGGCGGCTGGATTCTGAGCCTCAAGCCCATCTCGCCCCAGTTCAACCGGCTCAATCCGATCTCGGGGCTCGCCAACCTGTTTTCCAAGCAGCAGATGGCCAACGTGGCCAAGATGGTGCTGATGACCGCGGTCCTGAGCTACGTGGCCTGGAAGTTCATGGGCAACAGCATCGACACCGTGGCCATGCTGGTGCTGCAGCCCTCCCCCATGGCCATCCGCCAGCTGGCCGACTGGCTCACGTCCGGCATGAGCCTGCTGCTCCTGGTGGTGTTCCTGGCGGCGCTGGTGGACGTGCCCCTGCAGGCCTACTTCTTCAAGGCGCGCCTGAAGATGTCGCACGAGGAAATCAAGCAGGAGCACAAGGAATCCGACGGCAACCCCCACACCAAGGGCCGCATCCGCCAGAAGCAGCGCGAGATCGCCGACCGTGCCAGCGTGGGCGCCGTTCCCAAGGCCGACTTCGTGGTCATGAACCCCACCCACTACGCCGTGGCGCTCAAGTACGACGAGAAGACCATGAGCGCGCCGCAGGTCATCTCGCGCGGCACCGACCTCATCGCGCTCAAGATCCGCGACGTGGCCAAGGAGCACAACGTGCCCGTGCTGCAGTCGCCCATGCTGGCCCGGGCGCTGTATGCCCATGCCGAGCTGGACCAGGCCATTCCCGCCACGCTCTACACCGCCGTGGCCCAGGTGCTGGCCTACGTCTACCGCCTCAAGGCCGCCCTGCGCGGCGAAGGCCGCATGCCCGACAGCCTGGTGGAGCCGTTTGTGCCCCCTGAACTCGATCCGCTGAACCGCACGCCCGTGCAAGGTGCCGCCGCATGAACACCTCCGTGAAATCTTTGCAGCAATGGGCGGGCAGCAATGCCAACGCCCTCCAGGGGCTGTCGGCCCCGTTGCTCGTGGTGGCCATCCTGGCGCTCATGGTGCTGCCCATCCCGCCGTGGCTGCTCGACGCGTTCTTCACGCTGAACATCGCCGTGGCCCTGATGGTGATGATGGTGGCGGCCTACATGCTGCGCCCCCTGGATTTCGCGGCCTTTCCCTCGGTGCTGCTGCTGACCACCCTCATGCGCCTGTCGCTGAACGTGGCCTCCACCCGCGTGGTGCTGCTGGAAGGCCACACGGGCCCGGGCGCCGCCGGCGCGGTGATCGAGGCCTTCGGCCACTTCCTGATCGGCGGCAACTTCGCTGTGGGCCTGATCGTGTTCGCGATCCTGGTGGTGATCAACTTCGTGGTGATCACCAAGGGCGCCGAGCGCATTGCCGAGGTGTCGGCCCGCTTCACGCTGGACGCCATGCCCGGCAAGCAGATGGCGGTGGATGCCGACCTGAACGCCGGCCTGATCGACGAGAAGGAAGCCAAGCGCCGCCGCGCCGAAGTGGCCGAAGAAGCGAACTTCTTCGGGTCCATGGACGGTGCCTCCAAGTTCGTGCGCGGCGATGCGGTCGCCGGCATCCTGATTCTGCTGATCAACATCATCGGCGGCTTCGCCATCGGGGTCTTGCAGCACGACCTGTCGGCCAAGCAGGCGGCTGATAGCTACATCCTGCTGGCCATTGGTGATGCGCTGGTGGCGCAGATTCCCGGCCTGCTGATCTCGGTGGCTGCGGCCATGGTGATCTCGCGCGTGGGCAAGGACCACGACATGGGCCGCCAGATCGTGCAGCAGCTCTTCATGTCGCCCCGCGTGCTGGGCGTGACCGCCGGCATCCTGCTGCTGCTGGGCCTGATTCCGGGCATGCCCCACGTGGTGTTTCTGACCATGGGTGGCCTGCTCGCCTATGGCGCCTGGGTGCTGCATGAACGGCAGAAGGTGCCGCCCGAAGTCGAGGCCCCGCCCGCCCCCGTGAGCGACGGCGAAGCCACCTGGGACGACCTGCAGCCCGTGGACCTGCTGGGCCTGGAGCTGGGCTACCGCCTGATCAGCCTGGTGGACAAGAGCCGCCAGGGCGACCTGCTCACGCGCATCAAGGGCGTGCGCCGCAAGTTTGCGCAGGAAGTCGGCTTTCTGCCGCCCGCCGTGCACGTGCGCGACAACCTCGAATTGAAGCCCAGCGGCTACCGCATCACGCTGCGTGGCGTGGTGGTGGGCGAAGGCGAAGCCTTCCCCGGCATGTTCCTGGCCATCAACCCGGGCGGCATCACCACGCCCCTGATCGGCACCCCCACCACCGACCCCGCGTTCGGCCTCCCAGCACACTGGATCGACGACCGCCAGAAGGAAGCCGCACAAATGGCGGGTTTTACGGTCGTTGATTCCGAAACCGTGATGGCCACCCATTTGTCACACTTGATGCAAGTGCAAGCCGCCAAGCTCCTCAGTCGCACGGAAACGCAGCAACTCGTGGAGCACGTGGCCAAGCTGGCTCCCAAGCTCATCGAAGAAGTGGTCCCGAAAATGGTCTCCATCGCAACGTTCCAGAAAGTCCTCCAGCTGCTGCTGGAAGAGTCTGTGCACATCCGCGATATCCGCACCATCATCGAAACGCTGGCCGAGTTTGCCGGCGGCATCTCCGACCCGGTCGAGCTGGCCCGCCGCGTGCGCATCGCGCTGTCGCCCGCCATCGTGCAACAGATCTACGGCCCCACCCGCGAACTCAACGTCATCGCCATCGAACCAGGCCTCGAACGCCTGCTGGTGCAGGCGCTGGGCAACACCGCCGGCCCCGCCCTGGACCCTGGCGTGGCCGACATCCTCACGCAAAAGGCCGCCGAGGTGGCCCTCAAGCAGGAAGAGATGGGCCTGCCCGCCTGCCTGCTGGTGCCAGACCAGATCCGCAATGCCATCTCCCGCCTGGTGCGCCGCGTCGCGCCCCGGCTGCAGGTGCTTGCCCACAGTGAAATCCCCGAGACCCACACCATCCGCATTGGGCCGATCCTTAGAGGTGCATCAGCATGAACATCAAACGCTTCCACGCTCCCACATCCCGGGAGGCTCTGGCCAAAGCGCGCATGGCCTTTGGTGACGGCACATTGATCCTGTCCAACCGCCCCACGGCCAACGGCGTCGAAGTCGTGGCCACGGCCGAGGACACGCTCTCGGCGCTGGACGGTGGTGGCGCGGGCCCGTCCGCCAACCCGCCCTTGCTGGCCCCCACACCGGCGCGCAGCGCGCCCCAGCGCGCAAGCCAGGCAGCAGCAGCCGCCGCCAGCACCCTGGGCCGCAACCCGGTGGAGGAAGACACCGAGCAGCTGGCGATGAGCACGCTGTCGTTCCAGGACTATGTGCGCGAGCGCATGCTGCGCCGCCGCCACGAGGCGCTCAATGGCCCGGCCGAACCGCAAACCCTGTCGGAGCGCAGCCGCGACCAGGAACCGGAGCGCGAACGCATGCCCGCGCCTGCCGTGGCGCGCCACAACCCGCTGCGCACCATCCCCATGGACATCCCGCCCGAGCCGCCACGCCGCCGGCAGGAGCCCGCCGTGAGCAGCGCCGTGCAGTCGGCCGCCAACCAGCAGAGCGTGATGAGCGAGCTGCACGCGATGAAGGAACTGATCGAGGACCGTTTCAACACCCTGGCGTGGCTGGGGCAGGCGCGGCAGAACCCCATCCAGTCCAACCTCATGCTCAAGATGATCCGCGCAGGCTACTCCCCTTCCCTCGCCCGTGCCGTGCTGGAGCGCATGCCCGAGGAGCTGTCGGCCGCCGAATCCGTGCGCTGGCTCATGGAGGTGCTGGAGCGCAACCTCAGGACCGACCTGGCCGAACCCCCGCTGTACGAACAAGGCGGCATCTTCGCGCTGGTGGGCTCCACCGGCGTCGGCAAGACCACCACCACCGCCAAGCTGGCCGCGATGTGCGCGCGCATCCACGGCCCCGGCAGCGTGGGCCTGATCACGCTGGACACCTACCGTGTGGGAGCCCACGAGCAGCTGCGCACCTACGGCCGCATGCTGGGCATCGTCGCCCACCTGGCCCACGACCGCGCCGCGCTGCAGGACCTGCTGGGCCTGCTGTCGGGCAAGAAGATGGTGCTCATCGACACCACGGGCGTGGCCCCGCGCGACCCGCGCAAGCGCGACATGCTCGACGTGCTGGACCTGCCCCATGTGAACCGCCTGCTGGTGCTCAACGCGGGCTGCCATGGCGACACGCTCGACGATGTGCTCACGGCGTTCAAGACCGAAGGCTCCCAGCAGGCCATCCTGTCCAAGGTGGACGAAGCCGTGAAACTCGGCCCGGCCATCGACGCACTGATCCGCCACCAGATGGTGCTGCGCGGCGTGACCAACGGCCAGCGCGTGCCGGAAGACTGGGAGCGTGCCGATGCGCACAAGCTCATCAGCACCTCCATGCGCGCTCCCGCCAAGTCGGCTTTCGACCCCAAGGCAACCGACCTGAACTTCTTCTTCTCGCATTCGCCCGACACCATGAACGAACGGGGGCTGGTCGATGCTTGATATCGGCTTTCACCAGGCCGCAGGCCTGCACAGCTTCACCCCGCAGTCGGAACTGCGGGTGGTGGCGGTCGCCAGCCAGGACAACGCGGGCACCGGGCTGGAGACGCTGTGGCAGATCTGCGCAAGCCTGCAGCGCCTGGGCTACCCGGTGGTGGTGCTCGATGGCACCGCCCAGGAGACGGACGACAGCCCAGGGCTGCTGCACCTGCTGCAACAGGCGCCCTGGAACGAGGGTGTCAGCCTGAACATGGGGGCCATGGCCTCCTCGCTGGCGGTGATTCCGGCGGCGAAGGGCCTTCTGCGCATCAGCCGGGAAGCCAGCCGCAATGAAACGGCCCCCCTGCCCAGCCTGCTGCCCTATTTCCGGACCTACGGGTTGATCGTGCTGCACGCGCCTGCGGCCACGCTCGGGCCGCTGCTGACGCACACGTCCACCATACCGCTGGTGGTGATGGGCGACGGATCGGCCGGCGTGCTGACCAGCTACAAGAGCCTCAAGCAGATCGCCCTGCACACGACCCTGCCCTGCATGGTGGCGGCCTTGCTGCGCGGCGACACCGCCGCCGAACGGCGCAAGACACAGCACGCGCTGCTGACCCTGCAGGACTGCGCGGAGCGCCACCTGGGTGGCCCGGTGCGCACGACCACCATCGCCACGCAGAACCCCCAGGACCTCCAGCGCCTGGCCTTGCAACTACTGGAAAATGCGGGCACTATCAGTGAATCGCTGACTGCGCTGCCACCCAGCAACTTGACAGGCATGCCTGCGCATTTTGTCCGGAGCCACTGATCTGATGTACACCGCCAAAGGCCAGCTCGATCGTGATGCGCTGATCCGCCAGCACGTCCCGCTGGTGCGAAGGATTGCGCACCACATGATCGCCAAGCTGCCGCCCAACGTGGAGCTGGACGACTTGATCCAGGTCGGCATGATGGGCCTGGCGGAAGCACTCTCGCGCTACGAAGCCGCCCAGGGCGTGCAGTTCGAGACCTTCGCGACCCAGCGCATCCGCGGCGCCATGCTCGACGAGTTGCGCGAGGGCGACTGGATGTCCCGCAGCTCGCGCAAGAGCCAGAAAGACATCGAGCACGCCGTGCAACGGCTGGAGCAGAAACTCGGCCGCAGCCCGCTCGAATCCGAGATCGCCAGCGAAATGGGCATGAACCTGGCGGACTACCAGAACCTGCTGGGCAAGGTGCGGGGCACACAACTCGTGTATCTGGAAGACATGACACACGGCAACGAGGACGACGACGGTTTCCTGGACCGCCATGTTGCCGACGGCGATGCCGACCCCATGGAATTGCTGCGCGACCAGCGGCTCAAGATGTCCCTGGTCAACGCCATCAAGAGCCTGCCCGAGCGCGAGCAGCACATCATGGGCATGTACTACGAGCACGACATGAATCTCAAGGAGATCGCGGCCGTGCTGGGGGTTACCGAGTCACGGGTGTGCCAGCTGCACAGCCAGTCCATCGCCCGCTTGCGTGCCAAGATGCGGGCGCATTAGGGCTCCCTGAGGCCATGGCTCCCCCTGAGTCGCCTGCGGCGCCTTCCCCCTGAGGGGGACGCCACCCCTGGACTGGCGAAGCCAGATCCCCGGTGGCACTGGTTGGGTTGCGACCGTTTCGACGGCCATTGCGCAAGGCCGAACTCCGGCGTACTGACCCCGGTTCGCTATCGATGGGATAGCTGCTTGCGCTTGACTTGCGTTGGATCAAGCCGGTTTGGCCATTCAAACGCAGGTAGCTCAATCGCTGGCAGCTATCTTTTTTGAGTTGCGACTCGACTCAGCCTGCCGACTTGTAGATCCGTGCCACGCCGGGCTTGCCGGGCTGGGCGCCGCGGCCGTCGCCATAGGTGGCGGGGGAGCCGGCCTGGGGCAGCAGGCTGGCAACCTGGCGGTCGGCGTTGGCGGACAGGCGGGCGAGGCCCTCGCGGTGATTGGCGAGCATGTCGCCGATGGCATCCACCCTCTTTTGCAACTGCGCGGGCAAAGGCAGGCCCCGGGCCGCCGCCTGCTCCAGGACGCGCGCGAACTGGGCCGCAGCATCCCGCAGGGCCATGCTGTTTTTCTCAAGGGATGGGGGATCTGCCGCAAGAAGGGCGGCAGAGACTTTTTCGATCAGCTGTTCAACAGCCGAGAGGGATTCTTCCAGCGACATGGCCCATTGTGCGCTGGATGGCATCTGGCTGCCAAGCGAGCTGTGGGATCAGCCGCGGGAGCGGGAGAGGATTTCCTGGGCGTTGGTGAGCATCTTGTCGGCAATGGCCTCGGCATCCACCGAGAACGTGCCTTTTTCGATGGCCGTGCGCACGGCCTTGACCTTGCCGGCATCGAAATCGCCCGTGGAACGGGCCGTCTGGTCCAGTGCGCGGGCTGCGGTGGACACCGTGACGGGCACACCGGCGGTTGACACGGCCGCTGCGTCCTTGGCGGCTCCTTCAGCAGCGCTGGCAGGACTTTTGGCCTGCTTGGCAGGCCCCGTCTGCGCCAAGGCGCCCGGGAGTTCCGGTTTTTGACCAATCTTCATCGCTCTCTCCACCACCCCGCTTGATGTGGGGCACAGTAGCAATGTTTTCGACCCTTTTGGCCCGGACTTTAGCCATTTATCGCCACAGCGTCATCAAAGAGCCACGACCACTGTCCCAGTCTCATTCACAGTTCCACTGACAACGCGGCCATTGTCCATGCGGATGCGAACAATCTGCCCCGCTGCCCCTGCCGACATCGCCTGGCCGGCCGATGTCACGGCATAGCCCGGCCCCTGCGCGACCACCTTGACCTGGGCCCCTGCCCGGAAAAGATGCGGGGCCCGCACCATGGTCTGGCGCAAAGTCTGCCCGGCGACCAGCTGGCGGGCGGCCACCTGCCCGACCCACAGCTCCGGATTGGCCATGACGGCCGCCGACTCCTCGGCCCAGTCCACCTCGGCCTGCGTCGCATCGTTGGCCGTGAGGATGGCGCCAGGAGCCACGGGGTTGATCAGCACCCAGGCGGGGCCAAAGGCCTTGACGGTCACCGGAAGATACACGTTCCATGCGGTCTGCCCCTCCACGCAGCGCAGTCCCAGGCGCGTACGCCCCCACAGCCGCGCGCCGGCCGGCAGATAGGGCTCAACCCGCGCACACGGCGCCAGCCGCAGCCTGGAATCCAGTGAGCCAACGCTCACTTCCATCCGCAAGGGGAGCCCCGCAGGCTGGTTGCGCGACATCGCATCGTCCAGCCAGCGCTGGGTCAGCGGCCCCAGGTCGGCCGCGGGATCGGCGGCGGCCTGCGCGAACGCGGCGCCGCTGCCGCCGGCCACAGCGGCCGCCAGCACCACGCCCGCCAGGGCGCGGTGCGCGGCCACCTGCCCGCGCAAGGACACAGCCTGCGCGCAGGCTCGGACGAAACGGGAAGAAAAGATCGATGGCATGGGGCCTCCTGGGCGTCGCGCGTCTTCCCGCGCAGGGCGGCAAAGACTATTTCACGACTGGAACTATAGGCAGCCGGGCACAGCGCAAAACCCGAAACTGCGCGCCCATTTCCTCGTTCTTCGCGCTTTAGAAAAAAGCCACGGTTTCCATAATCAAGCCACGCCGGAAAGCCCCCTGCCCGGCGCCATTGCAACCCAGGGTGTGAGGCAACCATGCTTGACAAGATGACCAACCGGCTGGACTTTCACGGCAACGCGCTGACGCTGCGTGCCGAGCGCCAGCGCGCCATCGCCAGCAACATCGCCAACGCCGACACCCCGGGCTACGTGGCACGCGATTTCAGCTTTGGCGACGCGATGCGCGAAGCCACGGGGTCCGGATCGGGCGTAACCCGCCTCGCCACCGCAGGCTCCGTGGGCACCACGGGCAACCTGGGGGCCAAGGGCGCCACGGACCCCCGCCACATTCCACTGCCCGCGGCCAGCACGGGCACTGGCGCACCCGGCGCACTGGGCTATTCCGTGCAGGCGCAGCCGAGCCTGGACAACAACACGGTGGACCTGGACCGGGAACGCGCGAACTTTGTCGACAACGCCGTGCGCTACGAAGCCACGCTGCGCTTCATCAACGGCAACGCCAAAACCATGCTCAGCGCGATCCAGGGCCAGTAAAGCCCACCGCATTGCAGCGCAGAAAGCGAGTCACCCCATGTCCATGTTCTCCATCTTCAGCGTGTCGGGCAGCGCCGTCAGCGCGCAGTCGCAGCGGCTCAACGTGGTGGCCAGCAATCTGGCCAACGTCGATGCGGTGGCCGGCCCCGACGGCCAGGCGTACAAGGCGCGCCAGGTGGTGTTCCAGACCGCGCCGATGGGCGCCGACAGCTCGGCCGGCGTGCGGGTGAGCGCCATCAGCGAAAGCAACACCCCCGGGCGCCGCGTGCACGACCCCGCCCACCCCTCGGCCGACGAGCAGGGCTACGTGACGCACTCCAACGTCAACGCCGTGGAGGAAATGGTCAACATGATTTCCGCCTCCCGTTCGTACCAGAACAACGTCGAGGTCATGAACACGGCCAAGTCGCTGCTTCTCAAGACCCTGCAGATGGGCCAGTAATTTCCGGGAGACCCCACCATGATCCTCAGCGCCACCAACGCCCCTTCCGTGACGGATGCGACCGGCACGAAAGCCAACGCCGCCACCGACCCCGCCGCCGCGCAGGACCGGTTCCTGAAGCTGCTCGTCGCGCAGCTGAACAACCAGGACCCGATGAACCCGCTGGACAACGCGCAGATGACCTCGCAGATCGCGCAGATCAACACGGTGACCGGCATCCAGCAGCTCAACCAGACCATGCAGAGCATGTCCGAGCAGTTCAACTCGCTGCAAGTGATGCAGGGCACGGCGCTGATCGGCCGCAACGTGATGACCGAAGGCTCGAGCGTCGCCGTGGCCGACAAGGTCGGCAAGGGCGGCTTCGAGCTGCCCTCGGCCGCCACGAACGTGAAGATCGAGGTCACCACCGCGGGCGGCCAGGTGGTGGACACCATCGACCTGGGCGCCAAGGCCGCGGGCCGCCACACGTTCGAGTGGGACGCCAGCAAATACACCGGCGCCACCGATGCGCTGCAGTTCCGCGTCAGCGCCGTCAACGGCTCGGCCAAGCTGTCGAGCACGCCGCTGTCCCTGTCCAAGGTCACCGCCGCGGGCGCCGAGGACGGCCAGCTCAAGCTGACGCTCGCGAACGGCAAGACCATCAGCTACAGCCAGATCAAGGCCCTGGTCTAACGCCGGCCCAAACCCTTTCTTCGCCTCTATCAGGAGAACACCATGAGTTTTCAGCAAGGCCTCTCGGGCTTGAATGCCGCCAGCAAGAACCTCGACGTCATCGGACACAACATTGCCAACTCCAACACCGTCGGGTTCAAGGCCTCGCGGGCGGAATTCGCTGAAATGGTCGCTTCCGCCATCGGCTCGGCCGGCGGCACCAACGCGGGCATCGGCGTCGAGGTCGGCGCCGTCTCGCAGCAGTTCACCCAGGGCAACCTCACGATCACGGGCAACAGCCTGGACGTGGCCATCAACGGCAATGGCTTCTTCACGCTGACCCTGCCTGACGGCACGCCCGCCTACACCCGCTCCGGCAACTTCAAGCTGGACAAGGAGGGCAACATGATCACGAACGACAACGCGAACGTGATGGGCTACCCCGTGGACCCCGTGACCGGCCTGCGCTCGGGCACCGACCCCATCCCCATGGTCTTCCCCACCTCCGAGCCGATCCCGGCCAAGCAGACGACGAAGATCACCGCGGCCTTCAACCTGCCCGCCACCGCCACCGACGCGGCCGGCGACCCCGCCGCCACGCCGCCCATCCCGGCCACGCCGCGCGCCACCTACGGCACCTCCATCAACGTGTTCGACAGCCAGGGCGTGGCCAAGCCGGTGAGCCTGTACTTCCAGAAGACCGCGACGGACAACACCTGGGACGTGTACGACGCGCTCGACGATCCCACGGCCACCCCGCCCGTGGTGGCCACCCCCATCGGCCAGATCACGTTCGACAACAACGGCGTCATCACCGGCCCCACCGCCACGCCACCCGCCACGGGCTTTTCGCTGCCGCTCACCGTCAATCCGACGCCGCCCAACCCGAACAACCTGCCCACGTTCACCGTTGACGTGAGCCTGGACAAGGTCTCCCAGAGCGGCAGCAAGTTCGCGGTCTCGAACCTGAGCCAGGACGGCTACACGACGGGCGAGCTCACCGGCATCAACATCGAGAACAACGGGATGATCATGACCCGTTACTCCAACGGCGTGACCCGCGCGGAAGGGCAGCTCGCGCTGTCGAGCTTCCGCAACACGCAGGGCCTGGCCTCTGTGGGCGGCAACAACTGGGTGGCCACCTTTGAATCCGGCCAGCCCGTGGTGGGCACCGCGACGGACGGCAACTTCGGCGCCCTGCGCTCGGGCGCCCTGGAAGACTCCAACGTCGATCTCACGGCCGAACTCGTGAACATGATGACCGCGCAGCGTGCCTACCAGGCCAACGCCCAGACGATCAAGACGCAAGACCAGGTGATGTCCACCCTGGTGAACCTGAGATGAAACACCCCCTGAGTCGCTTCGCGCCTTCCCCCTCTCTCGGCGCGCTGTGCGCTCCGGGAGGGGGACGCAGCCAGCGCGGCGTGGCGGCCCTTGCGCGGCTGCCCGCGCCTGGGCCGCGCCGGTTGCACACGCTGCGCACGGCACGCAGCACTGCAGGGTACTGAAAGGAGCATCGCACCATGGACCGCATCATCTACACATCGATGACGGGCGCGAACGCCGCCGCCCACCGGCAGGCCGTGCTGTCCAACAACCTCGCCAACGCGTCCACCCAGGGGTTTCGCGCGGAGCTTTCCACCTTCCGCTCGGTGCCGCTGCAGGGCGACGGCTCCAAGACCCGCGTGTTCGCGCTCGAAGCCACCTCCGGCCATGTGAACACGCCCGGGCCCGTGCAGCGCACCGGCCGCAATCTCGATGCCATGGCCGCGGGCAACGCCTGGTTTGCCGTGCAGGGCCTGGACGGCACCGAGGCCTACACCCGCGCGGGCACCTTCGAGCTGTCGGCCACGGGCCAGCTGCTCACGCCCACCGGGCTGCCGGTGCTCTCCGATGGCGGAGCGCCCATTGACGTCCCGCCGGGCGCCGAGGTCACGCTGGGCTCGGACGGCACGGTCACCGCCAAGGCCGCGGGCCAGCCCGCGCAGGCCATCGGCCGGCTCAAACTCGCCACCCCCACGCTGGAAGACCCGCTCAAGCGCGGCGATGACGGCCTGTTTCGCACCACGTCCGGCGATCCCATCGCGAACGATGCCAACGCCCGCATGCTCGCGGGGGCCGTCGAAGGCTCCAACGTGAACCCGGTCGAGAGCATGGTCGGGATGATCGCCGCATCGCGCCAGTTCGAGCAGCAGATGCGCCTGCTGCAGACCGCCGAGACCAATGACAAGACCGCCAGCCAGCTGCTGGGCATGAACGGTTGACGCGGCACCACCCACGCCCGCATCGCCCAAGGAAGGAAGCACACCATGATCAACTCCCTCTGGATCGCCAAGACCGGCATGTCTGCCCAGCAGACCCAGCTCGACGTCATCTCGCACAACCTGGCCAACGTCTCCACCACCGGCTACAAGCGCAACAACGCGGTGTTCGAGGACCTGATCTACCAGAACCTGCGCCAGGTGGGCGCCAACACCACCGAACAGAACCAGTTGCCCACCGGCCTGCACCTGGGCCTGGGCGTGCGCACGGTGGCCACCAGCCGCAACTTCGTGCAGGGCAGCCTGCAGGAGTCCAAGAACAACCTGGACGTGGCCATCAACGGCAACGGCTTCTTTGAAGTGACCATGCCGGACGGCACCCTGGGCTACACACGCGATGGCTCGTTCCAGGTGGATGCGCAGGGCCGCCTCGTCACCTCCAGCGGCCTGCCCGTGGCCAACGGCATCACCGTGCCCCCCAACGCCACGAGCGTGAGCATCAGCGCCGACGGCGTGGTGTCCGCCACGGTGCAGGGCAACACCCAGCCCCAGCCGCTGGGGAACCTGGCCATGTCGGCCTTCGTGAACCCGGCTGGCCTGGAGCCCATCGGGCAGAACCTGTTCAAGGAATCGGCCGCCTCCGGCCAGCCGCAGCAGGGCACGCCGGGCACCAACGGGCTGGGCATTCTCAAGCAGGGCTTCCTGGAAGCCTCGAACGTCAACGTGGTGGAAGAGCTGGTCACCATGATCCAGACCCAGCGCGCCTACGAAATGAATTCCAAGGCCATCCAGACCTCGGACCAGATGCTGGCCAAGCTCAGCCAGCTGTGACGACGACAGGACCTTTCGCCATGCTGCACTCCACACGCCTCCCAGCCCTGGCCGCCGCCGCGGGCGCCCTGCTGCTCACGGGCTGCGCCACCATGTCGCCGCCCCCGCCGGTGGACATCCTTCCCACCACGCCCCCTCCGCTGGCCGCCGCCCCGCGCACGCCGCCACCGGTCACGGGCGGCCTGTTCCACCAGGCCAGCTACCGCCCCGCCTTCGAAGACCGCCGCGCGCGCATGGTGGGCGACAACGTGACGGTCATGATCGTCGAGAACGTGACGGCCAGCCAGAAATCCTCCTCCACGGTGGACCGCACCTCCGAGGCCTCGGCCGGCATCACCAACCTGCCCTTCGTGAAGAAATCGCTGGCCGACCGCACCACGCTGGGCGCGGCCTCGGAAAACACCTTCTCCGGCAAGGGCGGCACCGAAAGCGCCAATACCTTCACGGGGTCGATCACCACCACGGTGGTGGACGTGCTGCCCAACGGCCACCTGGTCGTGACGGGCGAGAAGCAGATCGGCGTCAACCAGAACGTGGACGTGCTGCGCTTCTCGGGCACCATCGATCCGCGCGCGCTGCAGCCGGGCAGCATCGTCAACTCGACCCAGGTGGCCAATGTGCGGGTGGAATCCCGTGGCCGTGGCGCGCAGGGCGAGGCCCAGGCCATGGGCTGGATGGGGCGGTTCTTCAATACCATCACGCCGTTCTAGATTCCCCCCTGAGTCGCTGCGCGCCTTCCCCCTTGAGGGGGAACGCCACCCCCGGCCCGGCAAAGCCGGATCCGCGGTGGCGCTGGCCTTTGGCCGCGCCAGTTTTTACGGGTGTGGTTTCTGGATGCGCCGGGGGCACCAAGCCTGGGGTTTTGAGGCTTCGGGATGTCTGACCGTTGTGAAAAATCCTCGCCCCAGTTTGCTACATAATTTATAGCTTCTAGCGCTTACCTATAAAGCGGTAGAGGCTGTTTTCATTCATAATTTCTCCGGTAGCGCGGCACCAGCGCCTGCCTGGTTTTCCGCGCACCACTGGCCGCTCCCCACCCGCCCGGGAACCCATGCAATAAGCCGGTGAACCCGCTTCTTTTTGGGTTTTAGTTCCTGGCGGGGCCGCCCACAATGGATGCCATGAAAGCCTTGTCCCATTCCCTCCTGCCACGCTCCGCGCGCGCGCTGTGGCTGCTGCTGGCCCTCGTGGCCGCCTGCCTGGCCATGCCCGTGCACGCGTTGCGCATCAAGGAAGTGGCGGCGGTGCAGGGCGTGCGCACCAACCAGCTCACGGGCTACGGCCTGGTGGTGGGCCTGGACGGGACGGGCGACCAGACCACGCAGATGCCCTACACCACGCAGGCCATGTCCAACTACCTGCAGCAGATGGGCATCAGCCTGCCACCCGGCTCGGCCAATCAGCTGCAGCTCAAGAACGTGGCGGCGGTGATCGTCACGGCGCAGTTGCCCGCGTTCGCCCAGCCCGGCCAGATGATCGACATCAACGTCTCTTCCATGGGCAACGCCAAGTCGCTCAAGGGCGGCACGCTGATCGTCACGCCGCTGCGCGGCGCCGATGGCGAGATCTATGCACTCGCCCAGGGCAACGTGGTGGTCGGCGGCGCGGGTGCCTCGGCCGGCGGCAGCAAGGTCCAGATCAACCACCTGAGCGCGGGCCGCATTCCCCAGGGCGCGCAGGTCGAGCGCGCCGTGCCCACGCCGCTCAACGAGGGCGACACCATCAACCTCGGGCTCAACGCCTCCGACTTCCAGACCGCGCGGCGCGTGGCGCAGGCCATCAACACCAAGCTGGGCAGCGGCCTGGCCACGGCGCTTAACGGCCGCACGGTACAGGTGCGCGCGCCGCTCGACCCCGGCGCCCGCGTGGGCTTCATCGCCGACCTGGAAGAGCTGGCGCTGGAGTCGTCCACGCCCTCGGCCAAGGTCGTCATCAATGCGCGCACCGGCTCGGTGGTGCTCAACCAGGCGGTCACGCTGGGCCCCTGCGCCATCGCGCACGGCAACCTCTCGATCACCATCAGCTCCACGCCCATCATCAGCCAGCCCGCCCCGCTCTCGCAAGGGCAGACCGTGGTGGCGCAGCAAAGCGACATCCGCATCAACCAGGAGCCGGGCAACATCATCCAGATGCCGCCCTCGCCCCAGCTCGCGGACGTGGTGAAGGCGCTCAACATGCTGGGCGCCACGCCGCAGGACCTGCTGGCCATCCTGCAGGCCATCAAGGCTGCCGGCGCGCTCAACGCCGAGCTGGAAGTGATCTAAATGCTCCCCCTGAGTCGCTTCGCGCCTTCCCCCAAAGGGGGACGCACCTGGTGGCCTGGCGAAGCCAGTTCCACGGGTGCACTGGCCTGGGCAGCGCCCAATTCACTGTCTGTGGGTAGCCCAGCGCAGGAGTCTTGACCATGGCCCTCACACTCCCTTCGTCCAGCACCACCAGCACATCCAATGCGCTGGCGGTGGACATCCGCTCGCTCAATTCCCTCAAGTACGACGCGGGCACGGCCAGCAGCGCCCAGACCACGCGCGAGGTGGCCAAGCAGTTCGAGTCGCTGTTCATGCGCGAGCTGATCAAGAGCATGCGCGACGCCACGATGAAATCCGGCCTCATGGAGGGAGAGCAGGCCAACCTGGGGCAGGACATGCTCGACCAGCAACTGTCCGTGAGCATGTCCGGCATGCAGGGCGGGCTGTCCGAGGCGATCGCCCGCCAGCTGTCGCGCCAGATGGGGGGCGCCGACGCCAACTTCTCCGTGCCCTCCACCCTGAGCCTGCAGCAGCAGGCGCTGCCCCGCGCCGCCGCGCCGGCCACGGCAGCCCCCGCGGAGGCCACCCTGCAGGCCCCCAAGGGCCGCGAGGGTTTCGTGCAGCACCTCTCGGGCACCGCCGAGCGCGTGGCCCAGGACAGCGGCATTCCCGCCAGCTTCATGCTGGGCCAGGCCGGCCATGAAACCGGCTGGGGCAAGAGCGAGATCCGGAACAAGGACGGCTCCAACTCGTTCAACCTGTTCGGCATCAAGGCCGGCAAGGGCTGGACCGGCAAGGTGGCCGAGATCACCACCACCGAGTACATCAACGGCAAGCCCCAGAAGGTGACGGCCAAATTCCGCGCCTACGACTCGTACGAGGATTCGTTCCGGGACTACGCCCGCCTGATCACGGACAACCCCCGCTACGAAAAGGCGCAGGCCACCGCCAAGAGCGGCTCCGCCGTGGCCTATGCGGCCGAACTGCAAAAGGCGGGCTACGCCACCGACCCCGAATACGCCCGAAAGCTCAGCGGCGCCATCAACAGCGCATTGCGCGTACAGCGCGCCCAGGCGTGATGAGAAAGCCGAGGTAAGCCATGAGTCTTCTCAACGTCGGCGCCCGCGCCCTGCTGGCCAACCAGGTGGCCCTGCAGACGGCGGGCCACAACATCGCCAACGTCAATACGCCTGGCTATTCGCGCCAGACGGTGGTGCTGCAGACCGTGCAGGGCCAGTTCACCGGCGGCGGCTACATCGGCCAGGGCGTGGACGTGCAGACCATCCTGCGCAACCAGAGCGAGCTGCTCACGCGCCAGTCGGCCACGGCGGGCTCGGTGCAGTCGTCCGACATCGTGCGGGCCGAGCGCCTGCGCCAGTTGCAGGAGGTCTTCAGCGGCGGCACGGCAGGCCTGGGTGCCGCCATCAACGACATGATGAATGCGTTCTCGGACGTGGTGAGCGCCCCCACCGACATCACGGCGCGCACCGTGGTGCTCACGCGCATGGACGAAACGGCCTCGCGCATGCGCTCGGCCGCCGACCGCATCAACGAGATCCAGTACACCGTCACCGAACAGCTGCAGAGCAGCGTGACGGCCGTCAACAGCCTGGCCCAGCAGATGGCCAGCGTGAACGAGCAGATCGCGCGCGCCAAGGGCAACGGCCAGACGCCCAACGACCTGCTGGACCAGCGCGACCAGATCATCCGCGACATCAACCAGTACGTGCAGACCACGCAGATCCCGGCCGACGACGGCACCGTGGGCCTGTTCGTGGCGGGCAGCCAGCCCCTGGTGCTGGGCACCACGGCGACCAGCCTGTCGGTCGGGGATGCGACGGCCTTTCCCGGCAGCGGTCAGCTCAAGCTGTTCTTCAACCGGCCCGGCGCACCGGCCGTGGAAATGGACGAGAACGTGCTGGGCGGCGGGTCGATGTCCGGCCTGCTGCGCTTCAACAACAACGACCTGAGCGAAGGCCGCAACCTGCTGGGCCGCATGGCGATGGCCATCGGCATGACCATGAACGACCAGCACAACCTGGGCCTCACGCTCGATGGCGCGCTGGGCAAGGACCTGTTCGCGGTACCCACCAGCATGCCGGGCCACACCAACGGCGCGGGCGTCGGCACGGTGTCGTTCACCGGCCCCACGCAGTTCGCGGCGTCGGACTACGAGATCCGCTTCACCACCGGCACGGCCGGGCAGGTGGTGCGGCTGTCGGACGGCAAGTCCACCCCCTTCACCGACGCGGCCAACCTCGCCACGCTGCAGATCGACGGCCTGAACTTCAACCTGACCACGCCCGGCAACCCCGGCGAGCGCATGCTGTTCAAACCGTTCAGCACGGCGGCGGCCAACATCCAGTCCCTGGTGTACTCGCCACGCGACCTGGCGGTGGCCAATCCGGTCAACGCGGCCATGGGCACGTCCAACGGCGGAACGCTGCAGCTGTCGGGGCTCAAGGCCACGGGCCTGCCCAACCCTCCGGGGCTGGTGCTGCCGGCCAATGCGAACCCGGCCGCGGTGCCGCCGATCCTGGGCGGGGTGCAGCTGCGCTTCACCGCCGGCCCGCCGACCACCTACGACGTGCTGGACCGCGGCACGGCGCCTCCCACGACGATCGCCGCCGCACAGCCCTACACGCCCGGCGCGGCCATCTCCATCAACGGCTGGGAGATCAAGCTGCAGGGCTCGCCGAACACCGGCGACACGGTCGTCATCGGCAACGCCGCCGACCCCCAGTACGGCGACACGTTCACCCGCAACTCGGGCAACGCCAGCGCCCTCATGGGCCTGCGCGACGTGAAGATGTTCGACGACTCCACGCTCAGCGACGGCTACGCGGGCGCCATCGCCCAGGTGGGGACCCGCACGCAGAGCGCGCTGTTCGCCGCCGAGCTGTCCACCACCATCGCGTCCAACCTGGAGCGGGACCGCACCGCGATCTCAGGGGTGAATCTGGACGAAGAGGCCGCAAGGCTGATCCAATACCAGCAGGCCTACCAGGCATCTTCCAAGATGATCCAGATCGCGCAAAACATCTTTGACTCGCTGCTGCAGGGCCTGGGCCGCTGAATGCGGACAGGAGTTAGGAGTTCGACATGAGCAATAGCATCTACCGCCTTGGCACCGCCAACATGTATGACAACGCCCTGCGCAATCTGGGCACGCGGCAGACCAGCCTGTCGAACCTGCAGGAAAACCTGACCTCGGGCAAGCGCGTGGTGCGGGCGAGCGACGACCCGGTGTCGGCCGCGCAGGCCGAGCGCGCCATCAACCGCCTGGCCCGCATCCAGACCGAGCAACGCGCGCTGGAAACCCAGCGCAACGCCATCGCGCAGGCCGAATCGGCCCTGGGCGATGCCGTGAATCTGGTACAGAACTTCCGCGAACTGGTGGTGAGCGCCGGCAATGCCGCCCTCACCCCCAACGAGCGCACCACCATCGCCAACCAGCTGCAGGGCTTGCGCGAACAGCTGGTGGAAGTGGCCAACCGCAAGGACACCAACGGCATTCCGCTGCTGGGCGCGCTGGGCAGCGCGCTCGCGCCGTTCCTCGGCCCGCTGAGCAGCTCGCCGGACTACAGCTTCGACGGGCTGCCCGGGCAGGCGGCCAGCTCCGGCGTGACCATTCCCGGCGCGCTGGACGGCGAAGCCGCCTTCATGTTCGACCCGCAGCGCGACGGCGTCTACACCGCCGGCATCAGCGCCATTCCCACCGGGCGCATCCTCAACACCACGGCCATCACGCCCGTGGACCCGAGCCTGGTGACCGGCGACAACTACACCATCACGTTCAGCGCCGTCGGCCCCGGAGCCACGCCCGGCACCACGACCGCCACCTACACCCTCACCAACACCACCACCGGCGCCGTCTCCCCCGCCGTGGTGGTGCCCGACTTTCCATCGGACAAGCCGGTGACCATTGCCGTCACCGGCATTCCGGGGCTGACCTTCGACATCAAGGGCAATCCGGCCAACGGGGACACCATCACCCTGCAGCCCAGCCCCAGCATGTTCAGCACCATGGACAGCGCGATCAACGGCATCCGCAACGCACCCAACAGCAATGCGGCGGCGCAGGCCGTGGGGCAGGCGCTGGGCAACATGGACATCGGCCTGGAGCGCATGCACAACATGCGCGGCTATGCGGGTGAATTGCTCAACCGCGCGGACCGCATCACGGGCGACCAGGAAAAGCGCTCCATCCAGCTCGAAAGCGACCGCTCACGCGCCGAGGATCTCGATATGATCCAGGGAATTTCGGACTTCCAGAACCAGCAGGTGGGCTATGAGGCTGCGCTCAAGTCCTATGCCCAGGTCCAGAAGCTGTCTCTGTTCAACTTCATTAGCTAGGACCTGCTCACGCGGTGGAGGGGATGCCCCCACCCGGGAACAGGCCCCCGTACATTTGCCTGAGAGCACATGGTCCAATCTGTCCTTGGCAGCCTGATTCTGGGCTATCGCCCCTTGTGGAGCCGCGCCCGCAAACTCGCCGGCATCCAGCTCTACGTGCACAGCGAGGCAACGGCCCTGGTCGATGCCGCCCATCTGCTGCGCACGCTGCAGGAGCTCTGGTCGGCCAGTTCCCCGCCGATCCTGCTGTCGCCCCAGAGCCGCCAGCTGCTGTGCGACATGCTCGAGCACGCGCCGCGCGGCACCCCGTGGATCGAGGTGCGGGGCGGCTGGCTGGCCGATTCCGCCATCTACACGCGCGTCAGGTCCGCGCACCAGCGGGGCCTCAAGCTGGTGTGGCGGGGTGAACTGGGCAAGCTGCCAGAACCCGACATAGCCCAGTGCTTCGACAACAGCCTGCTCACCCTGCGCCCCGAAGACGCCGTGGCGGCGCTGCAGGCCGCGCCCGCCCGTCCCGGCGCGCCCGCGCAGCCGCTGCGCGCCGCCAGCCCGGTGCTGGCCGGGCAGATGTACGAAAACGTCGCCAGCCGCGCGCTCATGGAGCATTGCCTGGACCAGAACAACGCGCTGGCGCTGGCCGGCTGGCCGTCGGAGGACGTGCTCTACAGCCTGCGCCACCACCCCCAGCAGCCCTCGCACGCGGTGATCTTCAAGCTCATGAAGGCCATCGACGACGAGCAATCGCTCGAGACCTTCGAGGCCATCATGGGCGAGGACCCGCTGCTGGCCTACCGCTTCATGGTGTACACCAACTCGGCCGCGCTCGGCCTGCGCACCGGCATCGACTCGCTGCGCCGGGGCCTGGTGATGATGGGCTACGGCTCCATCAAGCGCTGGCTGTCCGACCAGCTGCCCCACGCGAGCACGGACCCCAACATGCACCCGGTGCGCGAGGCCATGGTGATGCGCGCCCGCCTGACCGCGCAGTTGCTGGACGCGGGCGTGGAAAACGATTTGCGCCGCGAGATCTACCTGTGCGGCCTGCTCTCGCAGATCGACGAGCTGCTGGGCGAATCCCTGGGCACGATCTTGCGGCGCCTGCCCCTGTCCGAGCGCATCTACGATGCCACGGTGCTGCGCACCGGCCCCTACACCGAAGGCCTGCAGATGGCCTGCGCGCTGGAGACGGACGACGCCAGCGCCATCCGCCAGCTGTGCGAGACCTATGAGCTCGACGTGGAAGAGGTCAACCGCGCCCTGCTGCGCGTGCTGTCAGACCTGGTGGTCGAAAGGAAGTAAACCTCCCACGGAAGCCCCCCTGAGCCGCTGCGCGTCTTCCCCCCAGGGGGACGCCACCCGCGGCCCGGCAAAGCCGGCTCCACGGTGGCGCTGGCGGGGCCGCGCACTGTGCGCAACGGCCAGCCGGGGTGAAGGTGCGCGGGGGTCGCAGAGGCCGCTGATGGCGCGATGAAGACGCGTCCAGTGGGAGCGACCCCGGTCTGGAGCCAAGGGTATCTGCCTACCGCCCTTGCTCATCGCGCACGCGCGCGAAAGTCTTCCAGAACGCCGCCTCCTGCGTGGTGGCGAAGTTGATGCGCATGAGGGTGCTGGGCTTGCGCTCGGCGTGGAACAGCGCCCCGGGCGCCAGCAGATAGCCCTCGTCCAGCATGCGCTGCGCCAGCGCGTCGGTGTCCACGCCCGTCTCCACCCAGCCGAACAGTCCCACGGGCTCGGCCGCGAAGGTGCAGCCGGCCCCGAGCGCCAGCTTCACACTGCGCGCGCGTGCCGCGTCGAGCCGCGTGCGGATGCGCTCGGCGTGGCGGCGCAGCTGGCCCTGCTCGATGCACAGCGCCAGCGCCTTCTCCAGCAGCGCGGGCGTGGTGAGGGTCGCGAGCAGCTTGGTGTCCAGCAGCTGCTCGATCAGCGAGGGGTGCGCTGCGAGGAAGCCGATGCGCCAGTTGGGAGCGAGGATCTTGGCGAAGCCGCTCACGTAGATGGTGCGCTGCAGCCCGTCCAGCGCCGTGAGCCGCGTGGCATGCTCGGGCGCGATGTGGCTGTAGGTGTCGTCCTCCACCACGTGGAAGTTGTACTGGTTGGCCAGCTGCAGGATGCGGTGGGCGCTGCCGGGCGACAGGCAGTAGCCCGTGGGGTTGTGGAACACGCTCACGCTCACGTAGAGCTTGGGCTGGTGCACCTCGCAGTACTTCGCCATGACCTCCAGGTCGGGCCCGTCGGCGCGGCGCGGCACCGGCAGGATGTGCATGCCCAGGGCGGCCAGGCGCGCGAACTCCACGGCCCAGCCCGGCTCCTCCACCATCACCGGGTCGCCCGGGCGCAGCAGCGTGCGGCTCACGATGTCGAGCGCGTGCGTGGCGCCCACGGTGGTGATGATGTTCTCGGGCGCCGCGTGCACGCTGAGCGTGGCCAGCTTCTTGGACAGCACCCGGCGCAGCCCCGTGTCGCCCAGCGGCTCGCCGTATTGCAGCGAGAAGTCCTGCAGCGCGCGCGTGTTGGTCACCTTGCGCACGGCGGCGGGCATGAAGGTGGACTCCAGCCAGTCGGGCGGAAACACGCCCATGCCGGGCTGCGGCTTGTCGCTCACCTTGTGGAACATGCCGCGGATGAGCGCCGTGGCATTGACGGGCGGCGCCCCGCGCGCCGCGCCGCGCCCAGCGCCCCGGGCCGCGAACCAGTGCGCCGTGCTCCAGTTGCCCATGCCGCGCTCGACCTCTTGCGCGGCCGCGTCGTCCTCCGGCGCCCGCTCCAGCAGCGCGGTGGCCATCTCCCGCACGAAGAAACCCCGGTTCTTGCGCGCCTCCACCAGGCCCTGCGCCAGCAGCTGGTCATAGGCGGCCACCACGGTGGAGGGGCTCACGCCGTGCTGCTGCGCGCACTGCCGCACCGACGGCAGGCGCGCGCCCGGCGCCAGCAGCCGGTTGCGGATGCGCTCGCCAAAACGCGCCGACAGCTGCTCGGTCAGCGACTGGGTGGAGGTTTTCATCAGCATGGCGGTGTCCTTGTGTACTGTTATCGCGGCCAATACAGATCACGAACTGCGCTGCTGAACTGTATTGGTTGTGTACTGGGCTGGAAGATTACATTGAAGCCTCAGCGTTGACAAGTTCCCCCCACTGAGCCCCGCCTATCCCCGCACCATGAGCGCCCCCGAACTGACTGCCCTGCTGCTGTTCTGCACCGCGATGAGTTTCTCGCCGGGGCCCAACACCACCTTGTCCACCGCGCTGGCCGCCAACCTGGGCCTGCGGCGCGCCCTGCGCTTTTGCCTGGCGGTTCCGGCGGGCTGGACGCTGCTGATGCTCGGCAGCGGCCTGGGCCTGGGCGCGCTGATCACGGGCGTGCCGGCCCTGCGCTGGGCGGTGACCCTGCTGGGCGTGGCCTACATGCTCTGGCTGGCCTGGAAGCTCAGCCGCGCAGGCCAGCTGGCCGAAGTGGACAGCACCCGCCTCTCCGTGACCTTCTGGCAGGGCGTGGGCCTGCAGTTCGTGAACATCAAGGCCTGGATGCTGGCGCTCACGCTCAGCGCGGGCTGGGTGGTGAATGCGGCCGGGCAGCCGGCGGCCAACCCCGGCGAGCGCCTGGCGATCATCTGCGCCGTGATGATGGTGTTCGCGTTCACGAGCAATTTCGTCTATGCGCTGGTCGGCTCGCTGCTGCGCCAGTGGCTGGCGCAGGGCAGCCGCCTGCTCTGGTTCAACCGCGCGCTGGCCCTGGTGCTGGTGGCCACGGCCGTGTGGATGCTCACCCTATGAACCGCGCACAGGAACGCGAAGCGCTGGTCTGGGGCCTGGTGGGCTTCACCTTGTTTGCCGCCACCCTGCCGATGACCCGCCTGGCGGTGGGCCCCGTGGACGCCCCCCAGCTTTCGCCCTGGTTCGTCACCTTCGGCCGCGCCGCGGTGGCCGGGCTCCTGTCCGTGGTCTACCTGGCGTGGCAGCACGGCCGCGGGCGGCTCAACGTGCCGCGCCGCGCGGAGTGGCCGCTGCTCGCCATCACGGCCTTTGGCGTGATCGTGGGGTTTCCGCTCTTCCTCGCGCTGGCGCTGCGCCATGTGCCCAGCACCCACGGCGCGGTGGTCACGGCGCTGCTGCCCCTGTCCACCGCCGTGCTCGGCGCGCTGTGGTTCCGCCAGCGGCCCTCCGCGGGGTTCTGGGCGTGCGCGGTACTGGGCAGCGGCCTGGTGCTGGGCTTCATGGTGTGGCGTGCAGGGGGGCTGTACCTGGGCGCGGCCAACATCTATCTCCTCATTGCAATGACCACGGGCGCTTTCGGCTACATCGGCGGGGCACGGCTCACGCCGCGCCTGGGCGCCGAGCAGGTGATCTGCTGGGTGCTCGTGTGCAGCCTTCCGCTGACCATCCCGGTGGCCTGGTGGTTCGCGCCCGCCGTGCCCTCTTCCATCGGCGGCATGAGCTGGCTGGGCTTCGTCTACGTGGCCCTGTTCTCGATGTGGATCGGCTTTTTTGCCTGGTACCGGGCCCTCGCGCTGGGTGCCGTGCGCGTGAGCCAGCTGCAGCTCGTCCAGCCCTTCCTGAGCCTGCTCTTCGCCGTGCCGCTGCTGGGCGAGCGCCTGGACGCGGCCACCCTGGGCTTCGGCCTGGCGGTGATCGCCACGGTGTTCATGGGCAAGAGGATGCCCGTCCGGCAAGGAGCCCCCGCATGAAGGCGGGCCCTGCGCAGCGCCTGCGCCCCCGGGGCGCGGCCGAGATCAACGCCATGGCTTCCCTGCAGGACTGAGGAGAAAATGCAGCTACACGACATCCCGTTTGCCACCACCGACTGGTCTGGCATTCCCCGCGAGGAAAAAAGCGCGCAGGCCGGCCAGGCCTTCTGGCGCACGCAGCAGTTTGGCGATGTGCGCGTGCGCATGGTGGAGTACACGCCAGGGTATGTGTCGGACCACTGGTGCGTCAAAGGCCACGTGCTGCTGTGCCTGAGCGGAGAATTGCACACCGAGCTGGCCGACGGCCGCCAGTTCACCCTGGCGCCGGGCATGAGCTACCAGGTGGCCGACAATGCGGAACCCCATCGATCCACGTCGCCACAGGGCGCCACCCTGTTCATCGTGGACTGACGCAGTGCCCGGCCCGGCGCGCCGCATCCGATTTTTTGACGACTTTGCAACAGGGGCGGTCCTTGTGGACTGCCCGCAGGAGACGAGAGTGAAACTGAACGACCTTCCACAGACCAGCACCTGGACCCTGGCGCGCCGCGCCGAGCGCATGAACCCTTCGGTCATCCGCGAAATCCTCAAGGTCACCGAAAAGCCCGGCATCATCAGCCTGGCCGGCGGACTGCCCTCGCCCAGGACCTTCCCGGTCTCGGCCTTTGCCGAAGCCTCCGCCGCCGTGCTGGCCAACGACGGCCCGGCCGCGCTGCAGTACGCCGCCAGCGAAGGCTTCGCCCCGCTGCGCCAGGCCATCGCCGACTTCCTGCCCTGGGACGTGGACGCCGACCAGGTGCTGATCACCACCGGCTCGCAGCAGGCGCTGGACCTGATCGCCAAGGTGCTGATCGACACGGACAGCCGCGTGCTGGTGGAAACACCCACCTACCTGGGCGCGCTGCAGGCCTTCACACCCATGGAGCCCGCCGTGGTGTCCGTGGCCAGCGACGATGAAGGCGTTCTGATTGACGACCTGAAGGCCAAGGTGGGCACGGGCGCCGGCAAGGCGCGCTTCCTGTACGTGCTGCCCAACTTCCAGAACCCGACGGGCCGCACCATGAGCGAAGCCCGCCGCGCCGCCCTGGTGCAGGCCGCCGCCGAACTGAACCTGCCGCTGGTGGAGGACAACCCCTACGGCGACCTGTGGTTCGACACGCCGCCACCCGCACCGCTCACGGCGCGCAACCCCGAGGGCTGCATCTACATGGGCTCGTTCTCCAAGGTGCTGGCCCCCGGCCTGCGCCTGGGTTTCGTCGTGGCGCCCAAGGCCGTGTACCCCAAGCTGCTGCAGGCCAAGCAGGCGGCCGACCTGCACACGCCCGGCTACAACCAGCGCCTGGTGGCCGAGGTGATGAAGGGCAACTTCCTGGACCGCCACGTGCCCACCATCCGCGCGCTGTACAAGCAGCAGTGCGAGGCCATGCTGGCCGCGCTCGACAAGGAGATGCAGGGCCTGTCCGTGCAATGGAACCGCCCCGATGGCGGCATGTTCCTGTGGGTGCGCCTGCCCGAGGGCATGAGCGCCATCGAGCTGCTGCCCAAGGCGGTGGAGCGCAATGTGGCCTTCGTGCCCGGCGCGGCCTTCTATGCCGACAACGCCGACCCGCGCACGCTGCGCCTGTCGTTCGTTACGTCCACGGTGGAGCAGATCGCCACGGGCATCGCCGCGCTGGCCGCCGCGATCCGCGATAGCAAGTGAACAACCCCTGCGGCGCAGCGCGGCCACCTCGCCTGGGCCGCGCCCGCTTCCTGCTGCGTCACGGGCCGCGCACCGCACCATGAAAGTTGATTCAACATGCTGAGGCTCTGGGGACGGCTCTCGTCCATCAACGTGCGCAAGGTGGTGTGGGCGGCGCAGGAGCTGGGCATCACGCTGCAGCGCACCGATGCGGGGGGGCAGTTCGGCATCGTGCGCGAGGCCCGCTACCTCGGGCTCAACCCCAACGGCCTCGTCCCGCTGATCGAGGATGACGACACGGGCGCCGTGCTGTGGGAGTCCAACCCCATCGTGCGCTACCTGTGTGCCCGGCATTCCATGGGCGAGCTGTACCCCGATGCGTTGCGCGAGCGCTTCGTGGCCGAGCAGTGGATGGACTGGCAGCAGACCACGCTGAACCCGGCCGGGCGCGATGCCTTCATCCAGTGGATACGCACGCCGGCCGCGCAGCGCAGCGATGCGCTGATTGCCGCGTCGGTGGCGGCCACCGAGCCCCTGCTGGCGATGCTGGATGCGCACCTGGCACGCCAGCCCTTCATGGCGGGAGACCGGTTCACCATGGCCGACATTCCCGTGGGCTGCGAGATCCACCGCTGGTGGGGCCTGCCGCAGGACCGCATCGCGCGGCCGCACCTGGAGCGGTGGTACAACACGGTCAGCACCCGCCCCGGCGCTCGGGGCGTATTGGACCAGCCTCTCTCCTGAACCTCACCATGCACCAGCGCCCCTTCAAGCAGATCGACGTCTTCAGCGACCGGCCCGGCTACGGCAACCCGGTCGCGGTGGTCCTGGATGCCGACGGCCTGGACGACAGCGACATGCGCCGCTTCGCGGCCTGGACCAACCTGTCGGAAACCACCTTCCTGCTGCCCCCCACCGAGGCCGGGCGCGCTGCGGGCGCCGACTACCGCCTGCGCATCTTCAGCCCCAATGGCGAGCTGCCCTTTGCCGGACACCCCACGCTGGGCACCTGCCACGCCTGGCTGCAGGCGGGCAACACGCCGCGCCAGAGCGGCCTGGCGATCCAGGAGTGCGCGCTGGGCCTGGTGCGCATCGCGCAGGCAAAGGACACCCTGGCCTTTGCCGCACCGCCCCTCCAGCGCAGCGCGCCCAGCCCCGCGCTGGTGCCGCTGATCGCCAGCGCGCTCGGCGTGCGCCCCCAGCAGATCCAGGGCGCGCAGCTGCTGGACAACGGCCCCGTGTGGCTGGGCCTGCTGCTCGACAGCGCGGACACCGTGCTGGGCCTCAAGCCCGACCATGCGCGCCTGAAAGACCTGGGCCAGGACGTGGGCGTGATCCATGTGGGCCCCGCCGCCAGCGACACCAGCCGGCCCGGCGTGGTGGTGCGCGCGTTTGCCGCGCCCATGGGCAACCCGGAAGACCCGGTCACCGGCACCCTCAATGCCAGCCTGGCCGAATGGCTGATCGCCGACGGCCTGGCCCCGCGCAGCTACCTGGTGGCCCAGGGCGAGTGCCTGGGCCGTGCGGGCCGCGTGCACATCCGCCAGGACGACGACCACCAGCTCTGGGTGGGCGGGCGCGCCGTCACCTGCATTGAAGGCACGGTGCTGCTATGACCTCGCCCAAGACCCCACGCCCCAGCGGCTGAACCCCGACCCCGTGGGCTCCCCCGGCGCCCACCGAACACAGCTGAAAAACACCGAGCCACGTCCCCGGTCAGCCCCCGGCGTGCCCTCCCCCGATCGATCCGCCGCCCGTTTCACCACTTTTTTGTTCCAAGGACCACGACCGCCATGCAACAGCGCCCCTTCAAGCAAGTCGACGTCTTCACCGACCAGCCCTACCGCGGCAACCCGCTGGCGGTGGTGCTCGATGGCACCGGCCTCAGCACCGAGGCCATGCAGGAGTTCACCAACTGGACCAACCTGTCCGAAGCCACCTTCCTGCTGCCCCCCACGCCCGAAGGCCGCGCCGCCGGTGCCGACTACCGCGTGCGCATCTTCTGCCCCGGGCGCGAACTGCCCTTTGCCGGCCACCCCACGCTGGGCAGCTGCCACGCCTGGCTGCAGGCCGGGGGCCAGCCCCGGGTGGCCGGCACCGTGGTGCAGGAGTGCGGCGTGGGCCTGGTCACGCTGCACCAGGACGGCGAGCGCCTCGCGTTCGCGGCGCCCGCGCTCATCAAGAGCGGCCCGCTGCCCGAAGCCGATGTCGCCCTGATCGCGCGCGGCCTGGGCGTGGCGCGCGGCGACATCCTGCACCACGCCTGGTGCGACAACGGTCCCAACTGGCGCGGCGTGATGCTGCGCTCGGCCGAGCAGGTGCTGGCGCTCAGGCCGGACGCCAGCATCCTCGGCCATCTGGACGTGGGCGTGGTGGGCCCGCGTGGAAAAGTGGGCGTCATCGGCAGCACCGACGCCGAGGGCATTGCCTTCGAGGTGCGCGCCTTCTTCCCCGGCAACAACGGCCTGGCCGAAGACCCGGTGACCGGCAGCCTCAACGCCGCGCTGGCCCAGTGGCTCATCGGCGCCGGCCTGGCCCCCACCCGGTACGTGGCCAGCCAGGGCACCTGCCTGGCCCGCGCGGGCCGCGTGTTCGTGGAGCAGGACGGCGACACCATCTGGGTGGGCGGCAGCTCCGTCACCTGCGTGTCGGGCGAGGTGCTGCTGTGACGGCCGCCGCGCCCAGGCCGCCCTGCGTGGATCATCTGGTCGTGCTCGCGGCCGACCTGGCCTCGGGCGTGTCGTGGTGCGAACGCACGCTGGGCATCACGCCCACGGCAGGCGGCGAACACCCGCTGATGGGCACGCACAACCGCATCCTGAATGTGGGGAGCACCGCGCATCCACGCACCTACCTGGAGATCATTGCTATCAACCCAGGAGCTGCTCGCGCAATACCAGAAAGCGCCAGACGCTGGTTTGACATGGATGATGCCGCCTTGCAGCACCAGGTGGCGCAACACGGCCCACGGCTCATCCACTGGGTGGCTTCCGTGCCCGACGTGGCCGAAGGGTGCGCCGCGCTGTCGGCGCTCGGCATGGAGCGCGGCGCCATCGTCACCGCCAGCCGTCCCACGCCGCAAGGGCTGCTGCAGTGGCAGATCACCGTGCGCGGCGATGGGCTGCGCCTGATGGACGGCTGCCTGCCCACGCTCATCCAGTGGAGCGATGCGCACCCTTGCGACAGCCTGCCGGCATCTGGCGTGCAACTGCAGTCCCTGGCGCTGCAGCACCCGCAATCGGCCACGCTGCAGGCCGCCTGCGCAGCCGTCGGCGTGGCGGCCCACCTGGCCGTGGGCGCGGGGGATGTGCCCCGCCTCACCGCCCAGCTCTCCACGCCGCGCGGCCCGGTCACCCTTTCATCCTTCATTCCGGAGTAACCACCATGCTCTTTTCCGCACAGGAACTGCTGCTCTTCGCGCTCGCCGCCCTCGTGCTGGTGCTCACGCCCGGCCCCAACATGGTCTATTGCGTCTCGCGCAGCCTCACGCAGGGGCCGCGCGCGGGGCTGATCTCGCTGGCGGGCGTGGTGCTGGGCTTTCTGGTGCACCTGCTGGCGGCGGCACTGGGCCTCACCGCGCTGCTGGCCGCCGTGCCCGTGGCGTTCGATGCCATCCGCTACGCCGGGGCCGCCTACCTGCTGTGGATGGCCTGGCAGGCCGTCAAGCCCGGCGGCGCCGCGCCCTTCGAGGCCCGCAACCTGCCGCACGACGGCCCGCGCACGCTGTTCCTCATGGGCTTCATGACCAACCTCCTGAACCCCAAGGTCGCCATGTTCTACCTGTCGTTCTTCCCGCAGTTCCTGCACCCCGAGCGCGGCCACCTGCTGCTGCAGAGCCTGACGCTGGGCGCGGTGCAGATCACCACCAGCGCGGCCGTCAACGCACTGCTGATCCTGTGCGCCGCCCGCGTGGCGCTGTTCCTCAACCGCAACGCCGCATGGATGCGGGCCCAGCGCTACTTCATGGGCACGGTGCTCGGCCTGCTCGCCCTCAGACTGCTCACCGAAAAGAAAGCCGCCGCATGAACGCCCGCCTCGACACCGCCCCCCTCCTGCCCACCCTGGCCGACATCGAGGCCGCCGCGCAGGTGGTGTACCGCGACTTTCCGCCCACGCCCCAGTACCGCTGGGGCCTGCTGAGCGAACGCCTGGGCACCGACTGCTGGCTCAAGCACGAGAACCACACGCCCGTGGGCGCCTTCAAGATCCGCGGCGGCCTGACCTACTTCGACCAGCTCGCCCGGCGCGGCGCCATGCCCCGGGAGGTGATCAGCGCCACGCGCGGCAACCACGGACAGAGCATGGGCTGGGCCGCGCGCAGCCACGGCGTGGCCTGCACCATCGTCGTGCCCGAAGGCAACTCGGTCGAGAAGAACGCCGCCATGCGCGCGCTGGGCGTCACGCTCATCGAGCACGGCAGCGACTTCCAGGAGGCGCGCGAGTTCGCCATGGACCTCGCGGCCGAGCGCGGCGCCCACATGGTGCCCAGCTTCCACCCCGACCTGCTGCGCGGCGTGAGCACCTACTGGTGGGAGTTCCTGCGCGCCGTGCCCCAGCTCGACGTGGTGTACGTGCCCATCGGCCAGGGTTCGGGCGCGTGCTCGGCCATCGCGGCCAAGCTGGCGCTGGGCCACGGCGTGCGCGTGGTGGGCGTGGTCAGCAGCCATGCCACCACCTACGCCGACTCGCTGGCCGCAGGCCGCGTGGTCGAGGCGCCGGTCACCACGCGCCTGGCTGACGGCATGGCCTGCCGCGTGGCCGACCGGGAGGCGCTGGCCATCATCGCCCCGCACATCGACCACATCGTGCAGGTGAGCGACGACGAGGTGGCCGCCGCCATGCGTGCCCTTTTCACCGACACGCACAACGTGGCCGAGGGCGCGGGCGCGGCCGCGCTGGCGGCGGCGCTGCAGGAGCGCGCGCAGCTCCAGGGGCAGGCAGTGGGCCTGGCGTTGACGGGAGGCAACGTCGACGCGCCGGTGTTCGGCAGCGTCCTGGCGACCTGACCGCCTTGTCCATAGGGGCTCAATTGCTACATCTTCAGTAGCATTGGTCGCTTGTGCGACAAGCGCCAGGGCCCGGATCTGGCCACAATCCGCCGCATGGGAACCCTCTACCTCGTGCGCCACGGCCAGGCCTCGTTTGGCGCGGATGACTACGACCAGCTGAGCGCGCGGGGCCGTGAGCAGGCCGTGCGCCTGGGCGAATACTGGCGCGCGCGCGGCCTGGCGTTCGACGCCGTGATCACCGGCACGCTGCGCCGCCACACACAAACGCTGGAAGGCATCGCCGAGGGCCTGCGGACCGCGCCCGAGGTACTGCGGCTGCCGGGGCTCAACGAGTACGACAGCCATGCGTTGATCGCCGCCATCCACCCCCAGCCCCTGGGCCGCGCCGACACGCCCGAGCTGTACCGCCAGCATTTCCGCATCCTGTGCGACGCGCTCGCGCAATGGATGGCCGGCGTCATCAGCCCGCAGGGCATGCCCAGCTGGAACGAATTCTCCGCCGGCGTGCGCGCGGCACTGGACCATGTGCGCCA
Source organism: Acidovorax sp. GW821-FHT09A11 (assembly GCF_059418365.1). Taxonomy (NCBI): domain Bacteria; kingdom Pseudomonadati; phylum Pseudomonadota; class Betaproteobacteria; order Burkholderiales; family Comamonadaceae; genus Acidovorax; species Acidovorax sp. GW821-FHT09A11. The sequence goes on along the minus strand of NZ_JBWKPS010000015.1, from coordinate 3,703 downwards.
TCACCACGTGGGCCACAACGTGCTGCTGGTGAGCAGCGGCGGCCCCATCTCGACCGCCGTGGGCGAGGTGCTGGGCACGGCGCCCGAGGTGACGATCGCCCTGAACATGCGCCTGCGCAACAGCGCGGTGACGGAGTTCTCCATCGCGCCCAAGCGGCTGATGATGCAGACCTTCAACACCCTGCCGCACCTGAACGAGGGGCCGCACCTGGACTGGATCACGCACGCATAGCCGCCAGCGGGCCCGCCTGTTCCCCTGCCTGCCCATCCAGCGCGCCCGGAACCGGGTTCAGGGCACGGGGTTCGAGCTCACGGGCGCAGCCGTGGCAAAGCCCGGCGAGGCATGGCGCCGCCGGGCCACGGCGGGCTCGGCCAGCACATCCGGGCCTATTCCCATTCCGTATCGGGGCGCACCGTCTGCGGCGCCAGGTCCGCAAGCTCCTGCAGCAACGCCACCAGTTGGCCCGCCGCGGCCTCCACCACCGCGCGCCCCTTGCCCGCCGTGGCGCCAGCGGCATTGCCCACGGCACCCGCGGGGTGGTAGTCCTGCATCTGCCAGCCCAGCTTGGCGCTCTTGCCGTTGCCCAGAATGGCGTAACGCTCCGCCCGGTCCTGCGACGTGGAGCGGAAATCCCGCGCGTGCTCCATGTGCACCGCGCCAGGCGCCAGGTGCAGCATCATCGAGGTCTCGATCTCGCCCGCGTGGATGCCAAAGCGGTGCTCCTCGCCGCTGAACTGGCCCGCCACCGCATCGGGCAGCGGCAGGCTGAACCAGCTGGCGCTGTAGACGATGAGGTCGCAGCGCGTGCGCAGTTCGCGCGCCACGATGTCCATCACGCTCACCTGGCCGCCGTGGCCGTTGAACAGCAGCAGCTTCTTGATGCCCGCACGGGCCACACATTCGCCGATCTCGGTCCACAGCGCGATCACCGTGGCTGGAGACAGCGTGAGCGTGCCCGGAAAGCGGATGTGCTCCGGGCTCAGGCCCACGTTCTGCGGCGGCAGGAAGAGCACGGGCAGGTCGGCGGGCAGCTGCGGCAGCGCCGCGTCGATCACGCCCTGCAGCAGGGTGGCATCCACCGACAGCGGCAGGTGCGGGCCATGCTGCTCGACGGCGGCCACGGGCAGCACGGCCACCACCTGGCCGGCCTGGCCCGTGCCCTGCAGCGCGGCAAAGTCGCGGGTGGACAGGTCGGCCCAGAAGCGGGATGGCAAGGCGGGGCGGGCGGAGGAGGTCGCGGCGGCAGCGGTCATGCCGCGATGTTAGGGCCTGTCCGGGGCCGCGTCACTTCGGCGCCGCCTTGCCCAGCCCATGGCAGCCGGCGGCCCGCGCCCGTGGTATCCCTGCAGCCACGGGGCGCCGCCCATGCCGCTACCATCACCGCATGACCCAAGACATCTTCCGACAAGACGCCTACCTGCGCGAATGCGATGCGCACGTCACCGCCATCACCGACACCGGCGCCATCGTGCTGGACCGCACGGTGTTCTATCCGCTGGGCGGGGGCCAGGCCGGCGACAGCGGCGTACTCGTGCTCGCCGACGGCAGCAGCATCGCCATCGCCGACACCCGCAAGGGAAAGGATGCCGACGGCAACCCCACCAGCGACATCGTGCATATCCCCGCCCCGGGGCAGGAAGACCGCGTGGCCCAGCTCGCGGCAGGCACCGCCGTGACCGCCCGCATCGACTGGGAGCGCCGCCACCGCATGATGCGCCTGCACACCACCTCGCACCTGCTGTGCCATGTGGTGCCGCAGCTGGTCAACGGCTGCTCCATCACCCCCGACTACGCGCGGCTGGACTTTGCGATGACCGACCCGCTGGACAAGGAAGCCCTCACCGCCGCCATCGCCGCCCTGGTGGCCGCCGCGCACCCGCTCACGGTGGCCTCGATCAGCGACGAAGAACTGGACGCCAACCCTGCCCTGGTCAAAAGCATGAGCGTGCAACCCCCGCGCGGCACGGGGCGCATCCGCACCATCCGCATCGGGGGTGACAGCGGTGCACCGCTGATCGACCTGCAGCCCTGTGGCGGCACCCATGTGGCCAACACGTCCGAGATCGGCGCCATCGTGGTGACGAAGATTGAAAAGAAAAGCGCCACCACCCGCAGGGTGGTGCTGGGCTTTGCCCAGTGAGCGCAGCGAAGAGCGCTTTTCTTTGGGGAGCACTCATGGGTGCGCAGCGCAAATGAGTGCCCCCAAAAAGACGTGGCACTGCCCCACCACCCGCAGGGTGGTGCTGGGCTTTGCCCAGTGAGCGCAGCGAAGAGCGCTTTTCCTTGGGGAGCACTCATGGGTGCGCAGCGCAAATGAGTGCGCACCAAAAGACGTGGCACTTGGCCACCACCCGCAGGGTGGCACCGGGCTTTGCCCAGTGAGCCCACGCCCTGGCCACCCCCTCAAATGTCAACAATCTTGAGCCAGGGCGGTGCCCCCGTTGCATTGGTTTACGCGGCCTGACGTACAACAGGGACAATAGCGGCCCGCGCACGCGGTCTTGCACCAGGCCTCCTGGGACGGCGGCGCTCACTTCTGCCTGCCGCCATGCCGTTTTCCCTGCGCTCCGTCACCCCTGCCTCCGTCCGCCAGCACCGCTGGTTCCGCCCCATCGTGCGCGCCGCCCTGGCCCTGGCCGGGCTGTGGCTGTTGACCTGGCTGGCCGTGCCGCCGCTGCTCAAGGGCCCGCTGGAGCGCGCGGCCACCGCGCAGCTGGGCCGTGCCGTGACGGTGGGCGCGATCGATTTCAAGCCCTGGACGCTGGAGCTGGCCCTGCGCGACGTGGCGGTGGCCGGCGCCGACGAGGGCGCGCCACCCCAGCTCACCATCGGCCGCATCTACGCCGACGGCGAACTGCAGTCGCTGCTGCGCCTGGCGCCCGTGGTGGATGCCTTCACCGTGGAAAACCCCGTGCTGCGCCTCACGCACCGCGGCGATGGCCATTACGACGTGGACGACATCATCGCCAAGGTCACCGCGCCCACGAACGAGCCCGACACGGGGCCGGCGCGCCTGGCGCTCTACAACCTGGCGCTGACCGGCGGCAGCATCGACTTCACCGACAGCAGCGTGGGCAAGACCCACGAGGTGCGCGAGCTGGCGCTGCAGGTGCCGTTCGTGAGCACCCTTTCCAGCCAGCGCGACGTGAAGGTCGAGCCTCACCTGGCGTTCGTGCTGGGCGGCAGCCGCTTCGACTCCTCCGCCCAGGGCACCCCCTTCGCCCAGACCACCCATGCCGACGCGAACATCCGCTGGCAGGGGCTGAATCTCGCGCCCTATCTGGGGTACCTGCCCGCGAGCCTGCCGGTCAAGGTGCAGGGCGCCACGCTGGATGTGGATGTGAAAGTGGCGTTCGAGCAGGCGCCCCGCATGGCCGTGAAGCTCAGCGGGACCGTACAGGCACGCGATGTGCGCATGACCGACCGGGGCGGCCAGGACCTGCTGGCCTACGACGGGCTGAAGATCGACATGGCCGATGTGCGGCCGCTGGAACAGATCGTGCGCCTGAGCCATGTGGAGCTGACCGCGCCCGTGGTGACCGCCACGCGCAACGCGTCGGGCGACATCAACTGGGCCCAGCTGGCCCAGGCGCCGTCGGCCCCCGCGCAGGTCGCACAGGCCGCGCCGGCCAGCGCCGCGCGCGGGCCCGCCAGCTCCGAGGCAGCGCCCCCAACACCCGCCAGCGGCGCTGCATCGGGCCC
>NZ_JBWKPS010000014.1:0-93410 GCF_059418365.1 Acidovorax sp. GW821-FHT09A11 | reverse complement strand
CGCCCGCACCGTGGGCGGCGGTGATGGACGCCGCCATCGCGCTGCAGTCCAGCGAGGTGCTGGCCGCCCGCGAACTGCTGGCGCGCCAGCTCGCCGCCGCCGCGCCGGCCGCCGCCCCGCTGCCCGCGTGGCTGATGCAGTCGGACCTGCAGCTCATGGACGGCGATGGTGCCGCCGCCGCGCAGACCCTGCGCACGGCGTTGCAGCACTGGCCCGCGCACCCCGCGCTGGTGGCCCAGCTGGCCCGGGTGCAGATGCTGAGCGACCGCGTGGAGGACGCCACGGCCACGCTGGCCCCGGCGCAGGGCACCGCGCACGCGGAGATCGCCCTGGTGCGCGCCGAGCTGGCCCGCCGCCGGGGCGATGCGCCCGCCACGCTGGCGGCCTACACCGAGGCCACGCGGCTGGCCGGGGGCGACGCGCGCGGCTGGCAGGGCCTGGGCAGCGCGCACACGGAGCGCGAGGACTCCGGCCCGGCCCGCGCCAGCCTGAAGCAGGCCCTGGCGCTCGCGCCGCAGAGCCTGGGCGCCTGGGGCGAACTGGGCACGCTGGAGACCTTCGCCAACCAGTTCACGGAGGCGGGCCAGGCATTCAACACGGCGCTCGGCGAGAACCCGGCGGACTATGTGGCGCTCACGGGGCAGGGGCTGCTGCACCTCAAGCAGGGCCAGCCGCAGGCCGCGCTCGACGTGTTCCTGCGCGCCGGGGTGATGGAGCCCCGCTACGCGCGCGCCAAGACCTGGACGGCCGTGGCGTACTACCAGCTCGGCCGCCACCAGGATGCCCTGGCCACGCTGCACCAGGCCAGCGCCCTGGACGACAAGGACCCCGTCCCGTACATGCTGCTCGCGCAGATCCACACCGACCTGTTCCAGCCTGGCGAGGCCGTGGAGGCGGCCCGCGCCGCCGTCGAACGCATGCCCTATCTCAAGTCCCTCAACCAGGTGGCCAATGACCAGAAGGGCAGCGCCAACCTGGGCGCCTCGCTCGCGTTCTTCGGCATGGAGGACTGGGCGCTGGAGCTGGCGCAGCAGAGCTTCTACCCGTACTGGGGCGGCAGCCACCTGTTCCTGGCGGACCGCTACCCGGGCGAGTTCAACAAGAACTCGGCGCTGTTCCAGGGCTTCCTCACGGACCCGATGGCGTTTGGCGCGAGCCAGCGGTATTCGTCGCTGCTGCAGCAGCCGGGCGCGCACGGGGCCGTGGGGGTGACGCTGGACAAGGACCTGTACCGCATGCGGGCGCCCGCGGTCACCCTCAACGGCATGGACAACACCCACGTGCCCGTGTCGTGGTTCTTCAAGGCGCAGTCGGCCAATGCCAGCGAGTTTCCGTTCGATCTGCAGGTCAACGATGCCCCGGCCGTGCGGGGCGGCTATGGCGACGTGCGCGCACGCGCGGTCACGGTGGGCGCAGGCATGCAGCCCACCGAGCGCATCAACCTGTTTGCCTATGTGAACCAGTTCGACATGCGCCTGCGCAGCCAGAACCTGTTCGAGACCTCCATGGACAACAAGAGCACCCAGGGCGCCCTGGGCATGTCCTACCGCTGGGGGCCGACCGAGCAGACCTGGATCAAGCTGGGGCGCAGCGTGGAGGACATCCTGCTGCTGCGCTACCCCACGCTGTATCTGCAGCCGCCCTTCGTGAGCCTGATGGGCGTGAGCAGCGAACCCAAGAAACAGTTCACCGACCTGCAACTGCGCCATACGGTGGACACCGCGCCCGGCAGCCGCTGGAGCGTGGCGCTGGAGCACGTGCGCGAACGCCAGAACAACCTGATCGGGGGCGAGGCGGCCGTGGGCGCCAACATCCCGGGCGTGGGCGAGTACCGCGACTACCTGCTGGTGGGCGGGTACAACCGCGTGGACCGGCGCTACACCGCCCTGACCCTGGCCACGACCCAGCGCCTGGACCCCGCGCTGAACCTGGATGCGGCGCTGGGCCTGCAGCAGATACGCCACCGCGTCGATGGCCTGACGCAGAGCTACCTGGTGAATCTGGACCACTTCAGCGAGGAGGAGGCGCGCCGCGCCGAGATGGAACGCGTGGTCACGCCGCGCGTCGGCCTCGTCTGGCAGCCAGCGCAGGGCACCACGGTGCGCATGGCCTACCAGGATTGGCTGCGCCCGCTCAGCGTATCGACGCTCACCAGCGTGGAAACGGCGGGAATTCCCGTCGAGGACCGTCTGGTCGAGGCCGGCGGCCGCCACAAGCGCACCGTGGCGCAGGTGGGCCTGGAGCTGGGTGCGAGCACCTTCCTGAGCCTGCGCGCGGACCACCTGCGCGTGCGCAACCCCGGCACCGTGGGCGTGGACCTGCGCACGCCCAGCCTGCCGTTCCTCGAAGAAATGCGCAACGCGCAGCTCGTCAACCTCTCGACCACCGACCTGCTGGAAGACACGCCCAGCTTCGACTCCGGCACGCTCAAAACCCTGGGCGCGGGCCTCAACCACATGTTCAGCCGGCGCTGGTCGGGCTATGCCAAGTACCTCTACCAGGGCAGCGAAAGCCGCAGCCACGACGCGGACGTACCCGTGGGCCGCATCCCCTACATCCCGCGCCACACGCTGGCGGTGGGCGCCACCTGGGCCAGCCCGCAGCGGCTGTACCTGAGCGGCCGCGCGGTGTACCGGTCGGAGCGCTTCGAGGACAAGGAGAACCTCACGCGCATCGCGCCGGGCTGGGGCGTGGACCTCATGGGGTTCTGGGAATCGCAGGACAAGCACTGGGTCGTGGGTGTGGCCGCCATGAACCTGTGGGCGCCGAAGTCGGACCGCAGGAAGACCCGCTATGTCCTGGACGCGCGCTATCGCTTCTGAGCCTGCCGCGCCCACCGCGCGGCGCCGGCAGCGGCTGCTGTCGCTGGGGGCCTGCGCGCTGGCGCTGCTGCTGGTGGGCGCCGCCACGCTCAGCCGCCCGTGGCACGCGCTGGAGTTCAAGACCTTCGACGTGCTCACGGCCCTGGCCGCGCCGCAGCGTCCGGGCCTGCCCGTGGTGATCCTGGCGATCGACGAACCCACCTTCCAGGAACTGCAGCAGACCTGGCCGTTCCCGCGCGGCATGCATGCGGCCCTGCTGCGGCGCCTGCACGCGGAGGGCGCCGCCGCCGTGGGCCTGGACATCGTGTTCGCCGACCCGTCCACCGAGGCGCAAGACGCCGCCCTGGCGCGCAGCATCGCCGAGACCGGCCCCGTGGTCCTGGCCGCCACCCGCGAGAAGATCGACAGCGCCAACGCCGCGCTGTGGATGGACGTTCTGCCGCTGCAGCGTTTTCTGGACGCCGGTGCCGATGCGGGCGATGCCGGCGTGGAGCCGGACGACGACTTCGTGGTGCGCCGCGCCCCGGTGGCGCGCGAGAGTTTTGCGCTGCGCCTGGCGCAGCGCGCGGCCGAGGCGCGCGGCCAGATGCCGGTGCTGCGCCACTTCGACTGGATTGGCTACCGGGGTCCGCGTGGCACCTTTGACACGCGCTCGTACTACCAGGCGCTGGAGCCGGGCCTGCTGCCCGCGGGCTTCTTCAAAGGCAAGATCGTGCTGGTGGGGCGCTCGGCGCGCACGGCCACCGAGCTCACGCGCTCGCAGGCCGATCTCTTCAATTCGCCGTTTGGCACTGCGGGGGGCGAGCGGCTGTTCCCGGGGGTGGAGCTGCAGGCCACGCTGGTGGACAACTTCCTGTCCGGCGGCGGGCTGCGCAGCGTTTCGGAGGGCTGGACGCTCGCGCTCACCGCCTTGCTGGTGCCCGTGCTGCTGTGGGGCAGCCGCCGCCTGCACCCGGCGGGCGCGGCGGCGCTCACGGGGGCGCTGGTGGTTGCGATGGGGGCGGTGTCGTGGTGGCTGTTCGCCGGTTTTCGCCTCTGGTGGCCGCCGCTGCTGCCCGCCGCGGCCGCGGTGGCCGTCTACGGCGCGGCCGCGCTCGTGGGCTTTGCCATCGTGCGCCAGCGGGCCCGCCAGACGCGGGCGATGTTCGCGCAGTACGTGCCCCCCGCCGTGGTCTCGCGCCTCATCGCGCAGCCCGGGCTGATGCGCCTGGGCGGCGAGGCGCGCGAGGTGACGCTGATGTTCACCGACCTGGCCAACTTCACCACCTTGTCCGAGCAGCTGAGCGCGGAGCAGACCGTGGAGGTCCTCACCGGCTATTTCAACGCGATGACGCCCATCGTGCATGGCAGCGGCGGCACGGTGGACAAGTTCATCGGCGATGCCGTGATGGCGTTCTGGGGCGCGCCGCTGGACGACCCGCAGCATGCCTTGCATGCGGTGAAGGCGGCCATCGCCATGCAGCAGGCGATGCAGGCGCTGGTGGCCGACCTCGTGGCGCGGGGGCTGCCGCCCATCCACATGCGCATCGGCCTGCACACGGGGCGGGTGGTGGTGGGCAACGTCGGGTCGGAACAGCGCTTTTCGTACACCGCGATCGGCGACGCGGTGAACCTCGCGGCCCGGCTGGAGGGCGCCAACAAGGCGTTTGGCACGGGCATCCTGCTGTCGGCCGCCACGGCCGCGCAGTTGCCCGCCTCGGTGGCGCTGCGCGCGCTGGACGATGTGATCGTCAAGGGCAAGACCGAGTCGGTGCGCGTGTTCACGCCCTGCGACGATGCCGTGGTGCGCGATGCCAGCCTGGCGGCGCTGGGCGCCTTCCATGCGCGCGACTGGGAGCGCGCCAATGGCCATCTGGCGCAGGTGCTGGCGCGCGTGCCCGGCGATGCGGCGGCGCTGCGCCTGCAGGAGCGCGTGGCCGTGGCGCGCGCCTTGCCCGCTGGCGGCGACTGGTCGCCCGCCGTGGCGCTGGACAAGTTGTGAGGATGTTTTGACATGTATTCACCGGGGACATGGCCCGCGGTGCCATCATGGGGTCGGGAGCCTGTCTGACCTGGAGCGTCGAAGCGAAGATTGGCCCCGGCGAGGATGGTTTTTGCTGGATTTGCAGCCCCATGGCCGAGCCATGGGGCCAAAGACGGTAAAAAAATGGACCGCTGTGGCCAATCCGCAGCCGACGACTCCCAGTCAGACAGGTTTCTCAAGCAACGTCATCTGAAAGGAACCCCGATGCAAGTACACGTCAACACAGACGACCACATCCACGGCGGCGAGTCGCTCGCGCAGTGGATCACGGATGAATCCCGAAGCCGCCTGTCGCGCTTTCAGGATCACGTCACGCGGCTGGAGGTGTTTCTGTCGGACCTGGATGCGGGCAAGTCCGGCGCCAACGACAAGCGCTGCCGCATCGAAGCGCGCGTGACGGGTCGCCAGCCCATCACCGTGACCGACGAAGCCGACAAGATGGCCAACGCCTTCATCGGTGCCGCCGACAAGCTGGGCCGCGCCCTCGATACCGACCTGGGCCGGGCCAAGGACCGCCACGGCCGCGACACCATCCGGACGGCGGTGGAAGAGTAGTTTTGAATGAAATTGGCCGCCAGCGCTTGATGGATAAGCGCTGGCAGCTATAAATTCAGGAGCTTTTCCAGGAGCCTGGTGTTTGTCCTGGAGCGGGTGCATGAGCTGGGCGTGCCCCCCGCGAGGCCCGCCAAGCAACAACCGCCCCGCTTCGGGGGCTCCGTCCCCCTTCAGGAGGACGGCGCCACGGGCGACTCAGGGGGCGGTCAACTTCACAGATCCAGCACCAGCAGCTTGCTGCGCGCGCGCGAGCAACAGGGCATGAACTGCTCGTTGCCCGCTTTTTCTTCGTCGGTGAGGTACATGTCCCGGTGGTCCACCTCGCCCTCCAGCACGCGCGTGAGGCAGGTGCCGCACACGCCCTGCTCGCACGAGGTCAGGATGTCGATGCCTTCGCTGCGCAGGGCCTCCACCACCGACACATCGCAGGCAATGCGGTAGACCTTGCCGGTGCTGGCAATGCGCACGTCGAAGTCCTGATCGCCCGAGGTGTCCTGCGCGGGGGCGCCAAAGTATTCGAGGTGGATATGGTCCTGCGGCCAGCCCAGGGCCTTGGCGGTGCTCACCACGTGGTCGATGAAGCCCGGGGGGCCGCACACATACAGGCGCTTGTCGGGCCCGGGTCCGGCCAGCGCCGCGGGCAGGTCGAGCTTCTGGCCGGGAGCGCCCGCATCGAAGTGGAACTGCGTGTGCGGCGCCATGGCCGAGGCCGCGATCTCGCCGGCGAACGCCGTGCGTTCGGCCGAGCGGGTGCAGTAGTGCAGCGTGAAGTCGGCGCCCGTGTGCGCCAGCCGGTCGGCCATGCACAGCAGCGGCGTCACGCCGATGCCGCCCGCCAGGAGCAGCGTGCGCTGCGCCGGGTGCAGCGCGAAGTGGTTGCGTGGCGTGCTGATGGTGATCACGTCGCCCTCGTGCACGCTGTCGTGCATGGCAACCGAGCCGCCGCGCGAAGCGGGGTCGCGCAGCACCGCGATGCGGTAGCGGTGCGATTCGTGCGAGGCGTTGCACAGCGAGTACTGCCGGGTCAGCCCCCCGGGCAGGTGCACGTCGATGTGCGAGCCCGCGCTGAAAGGGGGCAGCGCCGCGCCGTCCACGCGCGCCAGCTCGAAGCTGGCGATGCCTTCGGCCTCGGCCCGCTTGCTGGCCACGCGGACCTGCAGGGTCTCCTGGGCGGTCATGCCGGCTGCTCCGCGGGCGCGCGTTCGGCCGCCAGGGCGCGGTCCAGCACCTTGCGCGATTGCACGCCGCCCGCGTCGATGTTGAGCATGAGCAGCTTGCGCTCGGGGTAGCGCAGCAGGTTCTGCTGCTGCAGCTCCAGCATTTCCTGGTCTTCGGCAAAGATCTTGCCCTGGCCCTCGCGGATCTGCGTGGTGAGCGACGGGTCCTGCGGCTTGAAGTTGCGCGCCATGCCCCAGAAGTAGTGGATGGAGGTCTCGGTCTCGGGCGTGATGAAGTCCACCACGATGCTCGACGCCTTCTTGTCGGCCGGCGCGTCGTAGCCACCGTGGCCGGCCAGCGCCACGCCCACCTCGATCAGCACGTGGCTCGGTGGCGTGAAGTGGCAGATCTGCCAGCGGTCCACGGGCTGGTCGTCGGGCAGGCCGTTCATGCGCAGCGCCATTTTCCAGAACGGCGGGGCTTCGATGCCTTCCATGAAGCGGCTGGTGATGACCTCGTCGCCCTCCACGCGGGTCTTGCAGGGCACCTCGTCGATTTCCTTTTGCCCGATGCTGGTGGCATGCACGTAGGTCTCGTGCGTGAGGTCCATCAGGTTGTCGATCATCAGGCGGTAGTCGCAGGCGATGTGGTACAGCCCGCCGCCATAGGCCCATTCGGGGTTGTCGGCCCAGGGCAGGTGGTGGATGGTGGCCGGGTCCGCCTGGGCCGCGTCGCCGGGCCACACCCAGATGAAGCCGTAGCGCTCCACCACCGGAAAGCTGCGCGCCTTGGGAAACCCCTGCACGCGCTGGCCGGGCATGGACACCGACTTGCCCGTGCATTCCACCCGCAGGCCGTGGTAGCCGCATTGCAGGTGGCCGTCGCACACGGTGCCCAGCGACAGCGGTGCGCCCCGGTGGGGGCAGAAGTCGTCGAGCGCGGCGACCTGGTCGGGCGCGGGGCGGTAGAACACGATCTTCTCGCCGCAGATGGTGCGGCCCAGGGGCTTGTCCGCGATTTCGTCGGGTGTGCAGGCGACGTACCAGGCGTTCTTGGGATACATGGCGGTTTGTCTCTTTCTGTGGGGGTCGTGGGGCCCGGGGCGGCACGGCCGCAAAGCCTGGGCGCTGGTCCGAATTGTGCGAAATGCCGGCGGCGCTGTATACATAAAAATCAGCGAAATCAGCTATCGCACATTGGCATGGCCTATAAGTTGTTGTTTTGATTGATTTTGCTGGGCGTGTTGTGAATCCAGGGGGAAATTTCTGTATACATTGAGGGGCGCAACATGGCGCCTCTGTCTGTGTATTTCTTCGCCGGCCTGCGCAAGGCCGGGCGTGGAGCTCCCCCCATGAATCTGAACGACGACCCCGTGACCGCTTCCGGTCCTTCCCCCGTGGCTGACGCGGGCGCCTCCCAGGCCGTGAAGGCGCAGTTGCGGCTGCGCGAGATGATCCTGGCGGGCGAGCTGCCGGGCGGTGCGCGCATCGCCGAACTGACGCTCGTGGAAAAACTGGGGGTGTCGCGCACGCCCATCCGCGCGGCGCTGATGCGGCTGGAGCTGGAAGGGCTTTTGCACCGGCTGCCCGGGGGCGGGTATGCGGTGCGCACCTTCTCCGAGACGGATGTCGCCGATGCCATCGAATTGCGCGGCACCATGGAAGGGCTGGCCGCGCGCCTGGCCGCCGAGCGCGGCGTGGAGGCCACCGTGCTGGCCCAGGCCCACGCCTGCCTGGACGACATCGATGCCGCCCTGGTCCCGCGCACGCTGGACGACGAGGGCTTCGCGCGCTACGTGGAGCTCAACGCGCGTTTTCACCTGCTGCTCAGCCGCATGGTGGGCAGCGATGTCATTGCGCGCGAGCTGGACCGCGTCAAGGGCCTGCCCTTCGCGTCGCCCTCGGCCTTCGTGGTGGTCCAGACGCATTCGCACGCGGCGCGCGACATGCTGGTGGTGGCGCAGGACCAGCACCGCCAGGCCCTGGATGCCATCGAACGCCGCGAGGGCGCGCGGGCGGAGGCCATCATGCGCGAACACTCGCGCGTCACCCGGCGCAACCTGCTGGCGGCCGTGCAGGCGGCGCAGGTGCAGGGGCTGCCGGGGGTGGGGCTCATCCGCGAGCGCGGGTGATTCTTGGGCGCAAAAGAGGGGTTCGGGGCATATGTGGAAAGCGCCAGCAGCTATCTTTTTGATACTGCGGCGATGTGGACTTCTGCCGGCCCTCCAGGGTGCCGCGCATGAAGCAGGCGGGCGCGGCCCCGGCGAGTCCGGGTGGGCCCAGCCCGTGGCTGCCCTCTGCGCCAGAAGCACAGGGGTGCCGCCCCAGGGCACCTGGCGGAAGGCTTAGTTATCCCATTTGGCGATATCTAAAAGTCGGAAATCCCACTTGTGAAATGACGCCCCACGCTCCAAACTCCGGCCAGCAGTTGCTGTATACAACGACATTCCACAGGAGACAACGATGCAAAAACGCCACCTTCTTCGCGCCTCGGCCGCTGCCGCCCTGGCTTTGTCCGCAGGCCTCCTGGCCGCCGTGCCCGCGTCGGCGCAGGACAACGTCTTCAAGATCGGCCTCATCCTGCCCATGACAGGCCAGCAGGCCACCACGGGGCGCCAGATCGAGGCCGCCGCCAAGCTCTACATGGCGCAGAACGGCGACACCGTGGCCGGCAAGAAGGTGCAGCTCATCATCAAGGACGACACCAGCCTGCCCGACGTGACGCGCCGCCTGGCCCAGGAACTGGTGGTGAACGAGAAGGTGAACGTGCTCGCCGGCATGGGCATCACGCCGTCGGCCATGGCCACGGCGCCGCTGGCCACGCAGTCCAAGACCCCGCTGGTGGTGATGGCGGCCGCCACGTCGAGCATCACCGAGGCATCGCCCTACGTGGTGCGCAGCAGCTTCACGCTGCCCCAGGTGTCGGTCGCCCTGGCCGACTGGGCGCCCAAGAACGGCATCAAGAAGGTGGTGACGCTGGTGAGCGACTATGGCCCCGGCATCGACGCCGAGAAGTACTTCAACCAGCGCCTCACGTTCAACGGCGGCCAGGTGACCGAGGCCCTGCGCGTGCCGCTGCGCAACCCCGACTTCGCGCCCTTCCTGCAGAAGGTGCGCGACGCCAAGCCCGACGCGCTGTTCGTGTTCGTGCCCTCGGGCGCGGGCGCCGCGGTGATGAAGCAGTTCCTGGAACGCGGCATGGACAAGGCCGGCATCAAGCTCATCGCCACTGGCGACGTGACCGATGACGACCAGCTCAACGACATGGGCGACGGCGCCCTGGGCGTGGTCACCTCGCACCACTACTCGGCCGCGCACCCCTCGCCGCTGAACAAGAAGTTCGTGGATGCCTTCGAGAAGGCCAACAAGGGCCTGCGCCCCAACTTCATGGCCGTGGGCGGCTACGACGGCATGCGCGTGATCTACGAAGCGCTGCGCACCACCAAGGGCGCGGGTGGTGGCGACGCGCTGCTGGCCGCCATGAAGGGCCAGGTTTTTGAAAGCCCGCGCGGCCCGGTGTTCATCGACGCGCAGACCCGCGACATCGTGCAGAACGTGTACCTGCGCAAGGTGGAGCGCGTGAATGGGCAGCTGTACAACGTGGAGTTCGATGTGATCAAGGATGTGAAGGACCCCGGAAAAACCAAGTAACCCCGGGATAGGAAGCCCCCCTGAGTCGCTTCGCGCCTTCCCCCGGAGGGGGACGCCACCCGTGGCCTGGCGAAGCCAGTTCCACGGTGGCACTGGCCTGGGGCGCGCCGGTTGTTGCGGGCGGGGGCGGTTTTCCATCCGGTGTGGGGCGTGCCAGTTTTTGGGGTCGGTGGCCCTCTTTCCTCCACCCGTTCGGGCTGAGCGTGTCGAAGCCAGGGCGCCGTGCACGAGCCCATGACTCTTGTTCGTCTTCATTGAAGTGATTTCATGCTGACCATTCTTTTCGACGGCGTGGCCTACGGGATGCTGCTGTTCATCCTGGCGGTGGGTCTGGCCGTGACCATGGGGTTGATGAACTTCATCAACCTGGCGCACGGTGCCTTTGCCATGGCGGGCGGGTACATCACGGTGCTGCTGATGCAGCGGCTGGGCGTGCCGTTTCTGGTGTGCCTGCCTCTGGCCTTTGTCGGCACGGCGTTGCTGGGGGCGGTGCTGGAGCGCACGCTGTACCGGCCGCTCTACAACAAGGCGCACCTGGACCAGGTGCTGTTCTCCATCGGGCTGGTCTTCATGGCCGTGGCCAGCGTGGACTACTTTGTGGGCTCCACCCAGCAGATCATGCAGCTGCCCGAATGGCTCAAGGGCCGCACCGAGATCGGCAGCGGCGCCTTCATGCTGGGCATGGGGCACTACCGGCTGTTCATCATCGCGGTGTGCGCGGCGCTCACGGTAGGGCTGCAGTACGTGCTGACCAAGACACGCTTCGGCAGCCGCCTGCGCGCCAGCGTGGACGACCAGCGCGTGGCCGCCGGCATGGGCATCAACGTGAACATCGTGTTTTTGTCCACCTTCGCGTTTGGCTCGGGCCTGGCGGGGCTGGGCGGTGCGCTGGGCGCCGAGGTGCTGGGGCTCGATCCGAGCTTCCCGCTCAAGTTCATGATCTACTTTTTGATCGTGGTGGCGGTGGGCGGCACCTCGTCCATCACCGGCCCGCTGCTGGCCGCGCTGCTGCTGGGCATCGCCGACGTGGCGGGCAAGTACTACATCCCCAAGCTGGGTGCCTTCATCGTGTACAGCCTCATGATCGTGATTTTGATCTGGCGGCCCCAGGGCCTGTTTGTCCGCAAGGGAGGGAAATGAGATGAACGCTCAGACCTCCATCCTCTTGAAGGCCCGGCGCTTTCGCTGGTGGGAACCCATCTTCTGGATTCTGGCCTTCGTGGCGCCGCTGGCGCTGCCCAGCCATGCGCTCATCATCAACGAGATCGCCATCGTGGCGCTGTTCGCCCTGTCGCTGGACCTGATCCTGGGCTACACCGGCATCGTGTCGTTGGGCCATGCGGCCTTCTTCGGCCTGGGCGGCTATGCGGCGGCGCTGTTCGCCAAGCACGTGATGCCCGACCCGCTGGTGGGCTTGGCGGTGGGCATCGCGGCGGCCACGGTGCTGGGGGCGGTGGCCTCGCTCACCATCATGCGCGGCACCGACCTCACGCGGCTCATGGTCACGCTGGGCGTGGGCCTCATCATGCTGGAGCTGGCCAACAAGCTCGACTGGCTGACCGGCGGCGCCGACGGCCTGCAGGGCGTGGTGATGGGCCCGGTGCTCGGCCAGTTCGAGTTCGACCTGTACGGGCGCACGGCGGCGTGGTATTCGCTCACCGTGCTGCTGGTGTTCTTCCTCATCGCGCGGCGCATCGTGCAGTCGCCGTTCGGCGCCACGCTCAAGGCCATCCGCGACAACCGGCTGCGCGCCATGGCCATCGGCATCCCCGTCACGGCCAAGCTGGCGCAGGTGTACACGCTGGCCGCCGCACTGGCGGGCGCCGCGGGCGCGCTGCTCACGCAGACCACGGGCTTTGCGTCGCTGGACCTGTTCGAGTTCCACCGCTCGGCCGACGTGATGCTGATCCTCGTGATCGGCGGCGTGGGCTGGCTCTACGGCGGCATCCTGGGCGCCGTGGGCTTCAAGCTGCTGCAGGACGTGATCTCCTCCGTCACACCGCAGTACTGGACGTTCTGGATCGGCCTGTTCCTCGTGGTGCTGGTGCTGGTCGGGCGCGACCGCCTGTTCCGCCCCTGGACCTGGTTCCGCGCCGGGCGCAAGCCCGGCGCCAGCTCCAGCGCGGGAGGCCATTGATATGAACACGACAACCTCCACCACCGTGCTGTCGGCGCAGGGACTGGTCAAGCGCTTCGGCGGCATCACGGCCACGAACAACGTCACGCTCGATCTGAAAAAGGGTGCACGCCATGCGCTCATCGGCCCCAACGGCGCGGGCAAGACCACGCTGATCAACCTGCTGACCGGCGTGCTGGAGCCCACCGAAGGCTCCATCGTGCTCGAAGGGCAGG
The DNA here is from genome assembly GCF_059418365.1 of Acidovorax sp. GW821-FHT09A11. Lineage (NCBI taxonomy): Bacteria > Pseudomonadati > Pseudomonadota > Betaproteobacteria > Burkholderiales > Comamonadaceae > Acidovorax > Acidovorax sp. GW821-FHT09A11. The sequence continues at coordinate 80,850 of NZ_JBWKPS010000014.1, read as the reverse complement.
ACATCACGCGCCTGGCGCCGCACCAGCGCGTGGCGCGCGGCATGGTGCGCACCTTCCAGATCAACCAGCTGTTCGACAGCCTCACGCCGCTGGAAACCCTGGCGCTCACCGTGTCGCAGCACCAGGGCCTGGGCGGCAAATGGTGGCAGCCGCTGGGCGCGCGCCGTGCGGTTACCGAGCGCTGCGAGCAACTGCTCGAGCAGTTCCACCTGACCTCCGTGATGGCCGAGGAAACGCGCGTGCTGGCCTACGGCAAGCGCCGCCTGCTGGAGATCGCGATCGCCCTGGCCTGCGAGCCGCGCGTGCTGCTGCTGGATGAACCCGTGGCCGGCGTGCCTGCGGGCGAACGCGAAGAACTGCTGCAGACCGTGGCGGCACTGCCCGCCGATGTCTCGGTGCTGTTGATCGAACACGATATGGACCTGGTTTTCAGCTTTGCCAACCGCATGACGGTGCTGGTCAACGGCACGGTGCTCACCGAGGGCGACCCGGACACGATTGCCAACGACCCGCAGGTGAAGGCCGTGTACCTGGGGCATGGGGAGGATGCGCATGCCTGAGCTGTTGAAGATCGAAGGCCTCAGCGCGGGCTACGGCGAGGCCGTGGTGCTGCAAGGCATCTCCCTCTCGCTGGCCGAGGGCGACACCCTGGCGCTGCTGGGCCGCAACGGCACCGGCAAGACCACGCTCATCAACACCCTGGCGGGGGCCACGCGCCAGCATGGCGGCAGCGTGTCGCTGGGCGGTGCCGTGCTGCACAGGCTGCCCTCGCACGAGCGCGCGGCGGCCGGCATCGGCTGGGTGCCGCAAGAGCGCAACATCTTCAAGTCGCTCACGGTGCACGAGAACCTCACGGCCGTGGCGCGCCCCGGCCGCAAGGGTTCCAGTGCCCGGCCCTGGACCCCAGAGCGCGTGTACGAAATGTTTCCGCGCCTGGCCGAACGCAAGACCAACCTGGGCACGCAACTGTCGGGCGGCGAGCAGCAGATGCTGGCCGTGGGCCGCGCGCTGGTGCTCAACCCGCGCCTGCTGCTGCTCGACGAGCCGCTCGAAGGCCTGGCGCCCATCATCGTGGAAGAGCTGCTGCGCGCCATCCGCCGCATCACGCGCGAAGAAGGCCTGTCGGCCATCATCGTGGAGCAACACCCGCAGGCCATCCTGGCGATCTCCGACCAGGCCGCCGTGTTGGACCGGGGGACCGTGGTGCACACCGGCACGGCCGCCGAGCTGCAGGCGCAGCCCGAGCTGCTCGGCCGCCTGCTGGGCGTGGCGCGGTAGATCCGCCATGGCCTTCCTGCACCGCAGAACCCTGCTGGCGTTGTGCGCCGTGCCTTTCGCGGCCGGGAGCCAGGCGCAGCAGCCGGCGTTCCCCTCGCGCCCCCTCCGCATCGTGGTGCCCAACGCCGCGGGCGGCGCGGCCGACATCACGGCGCGCACGGTGGGCCAGAAAATCGCGGGCCCCCTGGGGCAGAGCGTGGTGATCGAGAACAAGCCCAGCGCCGGCGGCGTGGTGGCGGGCGAACTGGTGGCGCGTGCCGAGCCCGACGGCCACACGCTGCTGCTCATCAGCAGCGGCACGGCGGTGAGCGCCGCGCTGTTCCATTCGCTGCCTTTCGACACCCTTAAGGACTTCGCGCCGGTGTCCCTGCTGGCCACCTTCGACCTCGCGATCGTCGTGCGCGAAGGCGGGCGCTTTTCCACCCTGGCGGACCTGCTGGCCTACGGCCGCGCCCACCCGGGCAAGCTCAACATCGGCACGCCGCAGATCGGCACCACGCAGAACCTGGCGGCCGAACTCTTCAAGGTGACTGCCGGCATCGACGCCCAGGTGGTGCCCTTCAACGGCACGCCGCCGGTCATCACGGCCGTGCGCGGCGGCGAGGTGGACGCCATGGTGGACATCCTCGGCGCTCTGATGCCGCAGGTCGCCGCCAAGGCCCTGCGCCCGCTGGCCGTGCTGGGCGCCCGGCGCGCGCCGCAGCTGCCCGGTGTGCCCACGGTGCGCGAAAGCGGCGGCCCGCTGGAGGGCTTCAACGTCACGTCCTGGAACGGCCTGGCCGTGCCCGCGCGCACACCGCCCGCCGTGGTGGAGCGGCTCTCGCGCGAAGTGCAGGCGGCCCTGGCCCAGCCCGACGTGAAAAAACGCCTGCTGGAGCTGAACCTGCAGGCCCAGGGCAGCACGCCCGCGCAGGCCAGCGAACACCTGGCGGCCGACGCGCGGCGCTGGGCCGATGTGATCGCCCGGGCCAAGATCGCGCGGCAGTAGGGCGCTCCGCAAGGCGCATGGTGCGCCCGGGGGCAGCGTCGACACGGAGGCAAAAGATGAACCTGCAGATTGAACACATCGGCCTCATCGGCTACGGCGAGGTGGGCAAGATTTTCGGCACGGGCCTCAAGGGCCGGCCGGGCGTGGCGAGCATCGCTGCCTGGGACCTGAAGTTCGGGGACGATCGCACAGCGTCCGCAGAGCGAGCGCACGCAGACCGGGCGGGCGCCGTGGCCACGGCCTCGGTGCGCGAGCTGTGCGGGCGCTCGGACCTTGTCATCTCGGCCGTCACTGCCTCCAGCACGCTGGCCGTGGCCGCAGCGGCCGCGCCGCACCTGCGCGCGGGCACGGTGTTCCTCGACCTGAATTCCGCATCGCCCGGCACCAAGCAGCAGGCGGCCGCGCTGGTGGATGCGCGCGGCGCGCACTACGTGGAGGCCGGCGTGATGACCTCGGTGCCGCCCTATGGCATCCGCGTTCCCATGCTGCTGGGCGGCGCACAGGCCGCCGCGCTGGCGGAGGTGCTGGGCCGCTGGGGCATGGATGCCAAGCCGGTGAGCGCGCAACTGGGCATCGCCAGCGCCATCAAGATGTGCCGCAGCATCATGATCAAGGGCCTGGAGGCGCTGGTGGCCGAGAGCTACGCCACGGCCCGCCACTACGGTGTGGAAGACCAGGTGCTGCCCACGCTGCAGGAGACCTTTCCCGGCATCGACTGGAGCGCGCAGGGCGCGTACTTCCTGAGCCGCGTGGCGCAGCACGGCCAGCGCCGCGCGGAGGAAATGCGCGAGTCCGCCCACACCGTGCGCGAAGCGGGCATGGAGCCCGTGATGGCATCGGCCATTGCCGCCAAGCAGCAGTGGGTGGCCGACCTGGCCGCCACGGGCGCGTTTGCGGACGTGGCCCAAGGCGCGCGCTGGCAGGACTACGCGGATGCCTTGCTTGCGGCCCGAACCCCCTCGGGGGACCGTTCTAGGTAGGCTCGAAAACCAGCGGCACGGTGCGCTGGATCAGGTCCAGCGCCGCCTTTTGCACCTGCGTGGCCGGCCGCTGCAGGCTGGTGGCCAGCGACAGCGCGATGCGCAGCGGTGGCTTGCCGGGCGTGCCGATGACCTGGGCGGTATAGGCCGAAGGCCGGGGCGAGTTGAGCAGCGCATTGCGCGACAGCACCGCGCAGCCCGCGCCGTCGGCCACCAGGTCCAGGATGGCGGAGACGCCGTCGATCTCCAGCGCCACCTCGGGGCGGCAGCCGATGCTGGCCATTTCCGATTCCACATGCATGCGGATGGCGTTCGGGCGCGACGGGATGATCAGCGGCAGCCGCGCCACCTCGGCCAGCGGGATGGGGCCGGGCGGCGGGTCTTCGGCCAGGCCGGGCGGGCGCACGCGCACCAGCACCAGGTCTTCGTCGATGAGGTGCGACACGTCGATGTCGCGCGAGGGCTGGGCGTTGTAGAGCACCACGATGTCCAGGCGCCCGCTGACCAGCCCCTCCAGGATGGCGCCCGAGAGCCCCTCGCTGATGGACAGGCGCGCCTCGGGCAGCTCCTGGCGGAACGCGCGGGTCAGCGGCACCGTCATCACCCGCGCCACGCTGTTGGGCAGGCCGATGGCCACGCGGCCCGAAAGCCCGCCGCGCATGCGGTCCATGTCTTCGCGCGCCCGCGCCATCTGGTGCAGGATGCCGCGCCCGTGCTCCACCAGCAGCTTGCCCGCCTCGGTGGGCGTGGCACCCCGGCCGTTGCGCACCAGCAGGTTCTGGCGCAGCTCCACCTCCAGCAGGCGGATCTGGCGGCTCAGTGCCGACTGCGCCACGTCCAGCGCGGCGGCCGCGCGGGTGAAGCTGCCCAGCTCGGCCACGCGCACAAAGTATTCCAGCTGCTTGAGGTCCATGGGGGTCGACAGAGGGGAGTGTTTCCTATCGGTAAATGATATACCTGATAGATGGTGTGCCTACTTTTTGTATAGCTTGCCTTCACCCAGAATCGGCCTACACAGCGGCACCGCCGCCTGTGCCGCAGCCTTGTTGTCCCCTTTCCAATCGACGCCCGCCATGCCCCAACACCTTCGCGGAATCTCGTCCATGGCCACCCGCCAGGTGCTGGCCGAGCTGACCTCCGGCTATGAGGAGGCGACCGGTCACCGCGCCAGCATCGAGGCCGTGGGCGGCGTGGACGCCGCCCAGCGCGTGCTGGCCGGCGAGGCCTTCGATGTGGTGGTGCTCGCCTCCGACGCCATCGCCAGGCTGCTGGCCGCGGGCTGCATCGTGCCCGGCAGCGTGGTGGACCTGGTGCAGTCGGGCGTGGCGGTGGCCGTGCCCGCCGGTGCGCCGCAGCCGGACATCGGCTCCGAAGACGCCGTGCGCCAGGCCGTGCTGGCGGCGCGCAGCATCAGCTATTCCACCGGCCCGAGCGGCGTGGCGCTGGCAAAACTGTTCGAGCGCTGGGGCATCGCTGATGAGATCGCCGGCCGCATGGTGCAGGCCCCGCCTGGCGTGCCCGTGGGCTCGCTGGTGGCCAAGGGCGAGGTGGAACTCGGTTTTCAGCAATTGAGCGAGCTGCTGCACGTGCAGGGCATCACCATCGTCGGGCCGCTGCCGCCCGCCATCCAGGTCACGACCACGTTTTCCGCCGGGATCGGCGCGTTGTCGCAGCAGGCCGATGCCGCGCGCGAACTGCTGACCTACATGGCGTCGCCGCAAGCAGCGGACGCCAAGCATAGGCAGGGCATGAGCCCCGCGTGACCGGCCTGCGCCACAGCACAAGCACTTCGACAAGAACATCTTTCAGGAGCACAAACCCATGAGCATCATCATCGACTGCCACGGCCACTACACCACGGCCCCCAAGGCGCTGGAGAACTGGCGCAACGCGCAGATCGCCGGCATCAAGGACCCCGCCCAGATGCCCAAGGTGGCGGACCTGAAGATCAGCGACGACGAGCTGCGCGAGTCCATCGAGACCAACCAGCTCAGGCTGATGAAGGACCGCGGCAGCGACATCACGCTGTTCAGCCCGCGCGCCAGCTTCATGGCCCACCACATCGGCGACTTCAACGTGTCGAGCACCTGGGCGGCCATCTGCAACGAGCTGTGCTACCGCGTCTCCACGCTGTTCCCCGACCACTTCGTGCCCGTGGCCATGCTGCCGCAAAGCCCTGGTGTCGATCCCGCCACCTGCATCCCCGAGCTGGAAAAGTGCGTCAAGGAATACGGCGCCGTCGGCATCAACCTGAACCCCGACCCCTCGGGCGGCCATTGGACCAGCCCGCCGCTGACCGACAAGCACTGGTACCCCATCTACGAAAAGATGGTGGAGTACGACCTGCCCGCCATGATCCACGTGAGCACCAGCTGCAACGCGTGTTTTCACACCACGGGCGCGCACTACCTGAACGCCGACACCACGGCCTTCATGCAGCTGATCCAGGGCGACCTGTTCAAGGACTTCCCCACGCTCAAGTTCCTGATCCCGCACGGCGGCGGCGCGGTGCCCTACCACTGGGGCCGTTTCCGGGGCCTGGCGCAGGAGATGAAGAAGCCGCTGCTCGACGAGCACCTGATGAACAACGTGTACTTCGACACCTGCGTGTACCACCAGCCCGGCATCGACCTGCTGAACACGGTGATCCCGGTGAAGAACGTGCTGTTTGCCAGCGAAATGATCGGCGCGGTGCGCGGCATCGACCCGACCACCGGCAACTACTACGACGACACCAAGCGCTACATCGAGGCGTCCACGATCCTCAGTGCCGAAGACAAGCACCAGATCTACGAAGCCAACACGCGCCGCGTGTTCTCCCGACTCGATGCACGCCTGAAGGCAAAGGGGCTCTGACATGTACGAACTAGGCGTTGTCTACCGCAACATCACCCGCGCCGACCGCGCGGCCGCCGACGGCCTGGCCGCTTTGGGCTCGGCCACCGTGCACGAGGCCATGGGCCGCGTGGGCCTGCTCAAGCCGTACATGCGGCCCATCTACGGCGGCCAGCAGGTCAGCGGCACGGCCGTGACCGTGCTGCTGCAGCCCGGCGACAACTGGATGATGCATGTGGCGGCCGAGCAGATCCAGCCCGGCGACATCGTGGTGGCGGCCGTCACCTCGGAGTGCACCGATGGCTACTTCGGCGACCTGCTGGCCACGTCCTTCCAGGCCCGTGGCGCCCGCGCGCTCATCATCGACGCCGGCGTGCGCGACGTGAAGACGCTGCAGGAGATGAACTTCCCCGTGTGGAGCCGCGCCATCAGCAGCAAGGGCACGATCAAGGCCACGCTGGGCTCGGTGAACATCCCCGTGGTGTGCGCCGGTGCGCTCGTCACGCCGGGCGACGTGATCGTGGCCGATGACGACGGCGTGGTCTGCGTGCCCGCCGCACGTGCCGCCGCCACGCTGGAAGCCGCGCAAAAGCGCGAGAGCTTCGAAGGCGAAAAGCGCGCCAAGCTCGCTTCGGGCGTGCTGGGCCTGGATATGTACAACATGCGCCCCGGCCTGGAGAAGGCGGGCCTCAGGTACATCGACTGACACGCCAGTTTTGAATCTTTCAGGCCTCTGGCGCTTTACTGGAAAGCGCTGGAAGCTATTGAATTTATAGCATTCTATTTTTCCTGCATCCCATGACCTTTCGCACCTTCTCCCCCCTGCGTCGCAGTCTTGCCTTGGCCCTGGGCCTGGCCGCCACCCTGGGCCTCGCATCCCACGGCGCACACGCCCAGGCCTTCCCCACCAAGCCCGTGCGCATCATCACGCCCTTCCCCGTGGGCGGTGGTCCCGACGGCGTGGCGCGCATCGTGGCCGAGAAGCTGGGCCGCATCTGGAGCCAGCCCGTGGTGGTCGAGAACCGCCCCGGCGGCAACGGCTTCATCGCCATCGACGCCTTCAAGCGCGGTGCCAAGGACGGCCACGACCTGATCGTGCTGGACAACGTGCACCTGGCCGCCTACCCCAGCCTGTTCAAGAAGCTGCCCTACGACGTGGCCAAGGACTTCGACACGCTGCTGCCGCTGTTCAAGACCCACTTTTTCTTCACCGTGGGCACGGGCAGCAAGTACAAGACCGTGGGCGACATCGTGGCCGACGCCAAGGCCCGCCCGGGCAAGCTCAACTACGGCTCCTGGTCGGTGGGCAACCCCGTGCACCTGGGCTCCGAGCTGTTCGAGAGCGCCACCGGCACGCAGATGGAGCACGTGATCTTCAAGGAGACCACGCAGCTGTACACCTCGGTCGCCACCGGCGACATCGACTTCGCCCTGGGCAGCGCCGCCACCGCCGGGCCGCTGTACCGCGCGGGCAAGCTGCGCCTGCTGGCGTTCGCCGGCCCCCAGCGGTCGGCCGAGTTCCCCGACGTGCCCACCGTGGCCGAAGCCGGTGGCCCCAAGGACTTCGCCGTCACCGGCTGGAACGCCATCGCCGTGCCGCCCGGCCTGCCCGCGGCCGTCACCGACAAGATCAAGCGCGACATCGAGCAGGCCCTGACGGGGGCCGACGTGGCCGAGAAGTTCAAGACCTTCGGCTACGAGCAGTTCCCCACCACGCGTGCGCAGTTCGCCCAGTTCGTGAAGGACGAGAGCCAGCGCTTTGGCGATGTGATCAGGAAGGCCAATGTGTCGCTGGATTGATCGGAGCGAAACGCAAGGAGCACGCACATGAGTGAATTCACCAAGACCCCTGGCTGGCTCGACTGGTACGCCGTCCCGAGCAAGCCGCGTTTTCAGGTGCCCGCGGGCGCCGTGGACGCGCACTGCCACGTGTTCGGCCCCGGCGCCGAATTTCCCTACGCGCCCGAGCGCAAGTACACGCCCTGCGACGCCAGCAAGCAGCAGCTCTATGCGCTGCGCGACCACCTGGGCTTCGCGCGCAACGTGGTGGTGCAGGCCACCTGCCATGGCGCGGACAACCGCGCCATGGTCGATGCGCTCGTGCACTCGGGCGGCAAGGCGCGTGGCGTGGCCACGGTGCGCCGCTCGGTGAGCGACGAGGAGCTGCAGGCCATGCACGACGCCGGCGTGCGCGGCGTGCGCTTCAATTTCGTCAAGCGCCTGGTGGACTTCACGCCCAAGGACGAGCTCATGGAGATCGCGGCGCGCATCGCCAAGCTCGGCTGGCACGTTGTGATCTACTTCGAGGCGGTGGACCTGCCCGAACTGTGGGATTTCTTCACCGCACTGCCCACCACGGTGGTGGTGGACCACATGGGCCGCCCTGACGTGACCAAGCCCGTGGACGGCCCCGAGTTCGAGCTGTTCCTGAAATTCATGCGCCAGCACCCCAATGTGTGGAGCAAGGTCAGCTGCCCCGAGCGCCTGAGCGTGGCCGGGCCCAAGGCGCTCGATGGCGAGCAGGCCGCCTACCGCGACGTGGTGCCTTTTGCGCGCCGCGTGGTCGAGGAGTTCCCGGACCGCGTGCTCTGGGGCACCGACTGGCCGCACCCCAACCTCAAGGACCACATGCCCGACGACGGCCTGCTGGTGGACTTCATCCCGCACATCGCCACCACGGCCGGGCTGCAGCAAAAACTGCTGGTGGACAATCCCATGCGGCTGTACTGGCCGGAAGAAGAAAAGGGCTGACGCCATGTCCCTCGACAAACCCTACCTGGACGTGCCCGGCACGACCATCTTCGATGCAGAGCAAAGCCGCAAGGGCTACTGGCTCAACCAGTTCTGCATGAGCCTCATGAAGGCCGACAACCGCGCCCGCTTCAAGGCCGACGAGCGCGCCTACCTCGACGAGTGGGCGATGACCGAGGAACAGAAGCAGGCCGTGCTCGCGCGCGACCTCAACTGGTGCATCCGCCTGGGCGGCAACATCTACTTCCTGGCCAAGATCGGTGCCACTGACGGCAAGAGCTTCCAGCAGATGGCCGGCTCCATGACCGGAATGACCGAGGACGAGTACCGCGCCATGATGGTCGGTGGCGGCCGATCGGCGCAGGGCAACCGCGTCATCGGCGAAGACGGCGATGCCCAGGCGCACCGCCAGCCGCAGGGTGCTGCGGGAAAGAAAGGAAACTGAACATGGCGCGTATCACCGCCTCCGTCTTCACCTCGCACGTGCCCGCCATCGGCGCCGCGCTCGATCTGGGCAAGACGCAAGAGGACTACTGGAAGCCGCTGTTCGCGGGCTATGACTTCTCCAAGCAGTGGATGAAGGACAACAAGCCCGACGTCATCTTCCTCGTCTACAACGACCATGCCACGGCCTTCAGCCTGGAGATGATCCCCACCTTCGCCATCGGCACCGCCGCCGAGTACCAGCCCGCCGACGAGGGCTGGGGCCCGCGCCCCGTGCCCAAGGTCATCGGCCACCCGGACCTGGCCTCGCACATAGCGCAGTCGGTCATCCAGCAGGATTTCGACCTCACCATCGTCAACCGCATGGACGTGGACCACGGCCTCACGGTGCCGCTGTCGCTCATGTGCGGCCCGCAGGATCCGGTGGACGGAGCCTGGCCCTGCCCGGTGATCCCGTTCGCGGTCAACGTGGTGCAGTACCCCGTGCCAAGTGGGCGGCGCTGCTACAACCTGGGCCAGGCGATCCGCAAGGCCGTGGAGAGCTACGACGAAGACCTCAACGTGCACATCTGGGGCACGGGCGGCATGAGCCACCAGCTGCAGGGCCCGCGCGCGGGCCTGATCAACAAGGACTTCGACAACGCCTTCCTCGACAAGCTCATCAGCGACCCCGAGGCCGCCGCCAGCATCCCGCACATCGACTACGTGCGCGAGGCGGGCAGCGAGGGCATCGAACTCGTGATGTGGCTCATCGCGCGCGGCGCCATGGCCGACGTGGCCGGCGGCAAGCCCCCGAAGCTGGTGCACCGCTTCTACCATGTGCCCGCATCCAACACGGCCGTGGGCCACCTGATCCTGGAGAACACCTGACATGACCAAGACCATCAAAGTAGCGCTTGCGGGCGCGGGTGCCTTCGGCATCAAGCACCTGGACGGCATTCAGAACATCGACGGCGTGGAAGTCGTTTCGCTGATCAGCCGCGACCTCGACAAGACGAAGGAAGTCGCCGCCAAGTACGGCATCGGCCATGTCACCACCGACCTGGCCGATAGCCTGGCCCTGCCCGAGGTGGACGCGGTGATCCTGTGCACGCCCACGCAGATGCACGCCGAGCAGAGCATCGCATGCCTGAAGGCCGGCAAGCACGTGCAGGTGGAGATCCCGCTGGCCGACAGCCTGAAGGGCGCGCAGCAGGTCGTCGCCGCGCAAAAGGAAAAAGGCCTGGTGGCCATGTGCGGCCACACGCGCCGCTTCAACCCCAGCCACCAGTACGTGCACCGGAAGATCCAGGCCGGCGAGTTCAACATCCAGCAGATGGATGTGCAGACCTACTTCTTTCGCCGCACCAACACCAACGCGCTGGGCCAGGCGCGCAGCTGGACGGACCACCTGCTGTGGCACCACGCCGCCCACACCGTGGACCTGTTCGCGTACCAGGCGGGCAGCCCCATCGTGAAGGCCAACGCCATCCAGGGCCCGATCCACCCGGTGCTGGGCATCGCAATGGACATGAGCATCCAGCTCAAGGCCGCCAATGGCGCCATCTGCACGCTGAGCTTGAGCTTCAACAACGACGGCCCGCTGGGCACGTACTTCCGCTACATCGGCGACACCGCCACCTACCTGGCGCGCTACGACGACCTGTACAACGGCAAGGACGAGAAGATCGACGTGAGCCATGTCGACGTGTCGATGAACGGCATCGAGCTGCAGGACCGCGAGTTCTTCGCCGCCATCCGCGAAGGCCGCGAGCCCAACTCCAGCGTGGGCCGCGTGCTCGCCTGCTACGAGGTGCTGCACGACCTGGAGCAGCAGCTCAACGCGGGCTGAAGTTGGGTTTATGGGGCTGGATAGGCCCCCTGCGCTCATCAGGAGCGCGCGGGCAGCTATCGAATCGATAGCTGCTTTTTTTCTTGCCCGGGCGTCCTGCACACGCAGTGCCCCTGGCTGAAGCCGGCGGTCAGATCGGCGCGTAGCTGCCCGTGCCGCCCGGCCAGGCCGTGAGCACCTCGTATCCGTCGGGCGTCACCGCCACCATGTGCTCCCACTGCGCGGACAGCGAGCGGTCCTTGGTCACCACGGTCCATCCGTCCGCCAGCTCCCTGGTCTCGCGGCCGCCCGCGTTGAGCATGGGCTCGATGGTGAAGACCATGCCGGCCTCCAGCGTGAGCCCGGTGCCGCGCTGGCCGTAGTGCAGCACGTTGGGCACGTCGTGGTAGACCTGCCCGATGCCGTGCCCGCAGTACTCGCGCACCACGCTGAAGCGCTCGCGCTGCGCCACCGTCTGGATTGCGTGGCCGACGTCGCCCAGCGTGGCGCCGGGCCGCACCTGCCGGATGCCCGCGCACAGGGCTTCGTACGTTGTTTCCACCAGGCGCCGGGCGAGCGTGCTGGGCGCACCGACGAAGTACATGCGGCTGGTGTCGCCGTACCAGCCGTCCTTGATCACCGCCACGTCGATGTTGACGATGTCGCCCTTCTTCAGGATCTTGTCGTGCGACGGAATGCCGTGGCAGACCACCTGGTTGACCGAGGTGAGGATGGTCTTGGGGTACCCCAGGTAGCCCACGTTGGCCGGCACCGCGCCCTGCACGTTCACGATGTGGTCGTGGCAGATGCGGTCCAGTTCCTCGGTGCTCACGCCGGGCACCACGTGGGGCTCGATCATGTGCAGCACCTCGGCGGCCAGTTGCGCGGCGCGCCGCGACAGGGCCAGCTCGTCCGCCGACTTGATGGGAACGCCGCGCGCCATCAGTGCTTCCCGTTGGCCACGGCGCGGGGTTTGGCCGGCAGGCCGTCCACCGCCATGGCGATGTCCAGGCCGCCCGCCATTTCGGCCCGCACCAGCAGCTGGCAGATCTCGCGGTGGTCGAGCTCGGGGTGCATCTCGGTCAGCATGCCCACCCGCATCCAGTGCTCGGCCTGCGCGTTGATGGAGCGGCTCAGCGCGGTGCCTGCGACACGCAGATTTTCGTGCATCTGGTCTGAAATCTTGACGATACCCATGGATGATCTCTATACAAAACGTATATGAATTATATATAAAACGTGTGGCGGCGTCTTAAGGTGGCGCACAGGGTGCGCTGGCCACAATGCCAGGCTTGCCATGCCCTCACACCCCGGACACACCGCCCCAGGAGCCCATCCCGATGCAACCACCGCAGCACGTGACATTCCGGGCTTTTGCCGGGGCCTCGGATTTTCCGGCCATGGTCGCCTGTGCGAACGCCAGCTTTGCCGCCGACCAGACCCGGTTCTTTCGCACCGTGGAGGACGTGGCGCGGGACTACGCCGCGTTCACCCAGTGCGTGCCGCAGCAGGACGTGTGGATCGCGCAGGCGGGCGATGAGATCGCTGGCTATGTGCGTGCCTGGCATTGGGCGCAGGCCGATGGGCTGCAGCTCTACGGGCAGTTTGCGGTCGTTGCGCCGCAGTGGCGCCGGCAGGGCATCGGCGCACGGCTGCACGCGTGGCTGGAGGCGCGCCAGCGCGAGATGGCGGCGGCCCTGGGCCAGGCCGGCCCGCATGCGCACCACGCCTTCGTCACGGGGGGCGAAACCGCACGTGCGGCGCTGCTGGAAAAAGCGGGCTACCGGCCCGAGCGCTATTTCTTCACCATGGGCCGCCCCACGCTGCAGGCCATTGCCGACTTTGCGCTGCCTGCCGGCCTGGAAGTGCGTGCGGTGCAGCCCGGCCACTACCGCGCCATCTGGGATGCGCATGCCCGCGCTTTCCATGCGCACTGGGGCTATGCACCGCCCGACGAGGCGGACTACCAGCGCTGGCTGGCCAGCCCGGTCTTCCAGCCGCACCTGTGGCAGGTGGCCTGGGACGTGCGGATGAACGAGGTGGCGGGCCAGGTGCGCACCTACATCGACACCACATGGAACGCGGGCAATGGCCGCCAGCGCGGATGGACGGAATTCATCAGCGTGGGCGAGCGCTGGCGGCGCCGCGGCCTGGCGCGGGCCCTGATTGCGCGCAGCCTGCGCGCCCAGGCCGATGCAGGCATGCAGGAGTCCGGGCTGGGGGTGGACAGTGAGAATGCGAGCGGCGCGCTGCGCGTCTATACGGACTGCGGCTTCGTTGTGGAACAGCGCAACTGCGTGTTCCGCAAGCCGCTGGTGCTGGGCACCCCCGGCCGCGGGGCCTGACGCCACCGGCACCACGCGGCCGGCAGGCGCGGGCTGTCACAGGGACCGGGACAGCGCGATGAGCCCCCAGACAAGCACCACCAGCTGGGCAAGATTGACGAGCAGCGCGGTGGCATGCACCCGGCGGAACCGCTGCACCGCCCCGCCGTTCCTGGCTTCTATCTGGCTGCCCAGTTGCTGCATGGCGGGCACCAGGCGCTTGCGCAAGGCCGTGGAAACCGCTGCCATGGCCGCCGCGCCAGCGGCATAGGCCCACTGTCCCCACAGCGCGTAGCTGGCCGACGCGCACAGGGCCACCCAAAATGCAGCCTTGTAGTAGACATTGAAGAAACCGCGCACGAACCGCGCGTCGAGCGGCTCGTCGTGCTGGAGGATCAGCAGCGGCAGGCCGCCCAGCAGGAAGTAGGCGGTGGTGACGAGCATGGCGACAGTGAAGAAGAAGGCTGCGTAGATGGCGGAAGGCATGGCGCTTCTCCTGGGCGGGATGGGCCGCTGCGGTGCGCGCGGCTTCGCGTAATGTATCGCGCCGACCCGGCGCAGCAAACCACCGCGGCCCCCGTGGCCGGCGCGCCATGGCCGGCTATCCGTGCGCGCGGATGTTGGCAACAATGGCACCCCATGACCCCGCCTGCCTTCTTTGCCACCTCCGCTGCCTTCCGCCAGTGGCTGCAAGCCCATGCGGCACACGCGCCCGAACTGCTCGTGGGCTTCCACAAGGTCGGCTCGGGCCGCCCGTGCATGACCTGGTCCGAGTCGGTGGACGAGGCGCTGTGTTTTGGCTGGATCGACGGCGTGCGCCGGCGCATCGACGAGCACACCTATTCCATCCGCTTCACGCCGCGCAAGCCATCGTCCGTCTGGAGCGCGGTGAACATCGCCAAGATGGAGCAGCTGCAGGCCGCCGGCCGCATGACGCCCGCGGGCCTGGCGGCCTTCAGCCACCGCAAGGCCGACAAGTCCGCGATCTACTCGCACGAACAGGCCGCAGTGGCCGAGCTGCCCGCCGCGCAGTTGCGCGAGTTCAAACGCCACAAGAAGGCATGGCAGTTCTTCGAGGCCGCCCCCGCGGGCTACCGCAAGTCCATGCTGCACTGGGTGACGTCGGCCAAGCGGCCTGAAACCCGCGCGGCGCGGTTTGCGCAGCTGCTGGCGGCCTCGGTGGCCGGCGAGCGGATCGACCTGTGGACCCGGCGCCCCCGCGCGGGCGATGCTGCTGCACCTTCGGCCTGAAAGGACCTCGCCCACCATGGCCCCGCCCGCGCCCTCCCAACCCACCACCATCGCGGACTACATCGCGGCCGCCCCCAAGGCGGGCCAGCCGCTGCTGCATGCGCTGTACGCCATCCTGAAGCGCGCCGCGCCGCAGGCCGAGGAAGCCATCAAGTGGAACACGCCGTTCTTCATCGAGCCGCGCTTCGTGTACGCCTTTTCGGCGCACAAGGCGCATGCGAGCTTTGCGCCGCCCGCTGCGGCGCTCGCGCATTTCGGGCAGGCGCTGCAGGCCGTCAGGACGACCAAGGGCACCATCGTGCTGCCCTACGACCAGCCGCTGCCGGCAGAGCTGATCGAACAGATCGCGCGGTACAGCGTGCAGCGCGTGCGCGCGCGCACCACGGGCAGCTTCTGGGAGTGAGCACGCCGCGTAGCGGCCGTGCGGCGCGGGGTGCATGCATGCCGTAAGCTTGCGCCATGCAACAAAGAAACCTTGGACCTTTCTCCGTCTCGGCCATCGGCCTGGGCTGCATGAACCTTTCGCACGCCTACGGCGCGCCCGTGTCGGCCGAGCAGGGCGAGCGCGTGCTGCTGGCCGCGCTCGATGCGGGCGTGACGCTGTTCGACACCGCCACGCTGTACGGCTTCGGCGCCAACGAAACGCTGGTGGGCCGCGTGATGAAAAGCCAACGCAGCCGCTTCACCCTGGCCAGCAAATGCGGCATGCAGGGCGTGGACGTGAACGGCGACGGCAAGCTGGTGCGCGTGATCGACGGCCGCCCCGCCACGCTGCGCCAGACCTGCGAGGACAGCCTGCGCCGCCTGCAGACCGACGTGATCGACCTGTACTACCTGCACCGCTGGGACAAGAAGGTGCCCATCGAGGACAGCGTGGGCGCATTGGCCGACCTGGTGCGCGCGGGCAAGATCCGCAGCATCGGCCTGTCCGAAGTGTCGGCCGCCACCCTGCGCCGCGCGCACGCGGTGCACCCCGTCGCGGCGGTGCAGACCGAGTATTCGCTGTGGACACGCAACCCCGAGATCGCCGTGCTCGACGCCTGCCGCGACCTGGGCGCGGCCTTCGTGGCCTTCAGCCCCGTGGCGCGGGGCTTTCTGTGCGGCGAACTCAGGGACGTCTCCGCCCTCGACCCCAAGGACATCCGCCGCGCCATGCCCCGCTTCGCCCCCGATGCCTACGCCGCCAACCTGCAGCTGCTGGACGGCTACCAGGCCATCGCGCGCGAAGTGGGCTGCACGCCGGCGCAGCTGGCGCTGGCCTGGCTGCTGCACCAGGGCGGGCACATCATTCCCATCCCCGGGACGACCAGCGTGGAGCACCTGCGGGACGATGTGGGCGCGGCCGGTGTGCGGCTCGATGCCACGGTGCTCGCGCGGCTGGATGCACTGATCAACGAGCGCACCGTGGTGGGCCCGCGCTACAGCGCGCAGAGCGCGAGCGAGGTGGACACCGAGACGTTCGAAAGCCACGCGGTGTAAGTCGTCCTGCGGCCCCGGACTGCCTGGCGGGCGCCACGGACGACGCCCGGCCGCCCTGGGCCGCCCAGCCGCACCTGAAAAAATGTCTCTGCGCTCCATCCTCTCGACATTCGGCAGCAAGCCTGCACCGGCGCGGCCGGACACGCCATCCGTGCACGCCACTTCCCGGTGCAAGCTGTACGGCCATCCCGAGTTCCAGATCCGGGTGTCGAACAGCGCGGTGCCGGTGGAGGACATCTCCTTCCTGCTGCAGTTCTTCGAGCAACGGGTCGCCCGGGGCGAGAAGTTCCGCGGTGGCGAGAGCCTGCAGGTCGGCTGGATGTTCACGATGCTGGAAGAGGGGCCCGCAGGATTCCTGCGGGTGCTGGAGCCCGACATGCAGGTGGTGCCCGTGAGGTTCGTCGATTCGGTCGACAACACGCTCATGCAGCTGCGCAACCAGAAAGACGTTGTGGAGAGCCTCTCCCCGTCCATCGCGCCGGACTTTCCGTCGCTTCGCCAAAGCGCCGTCGTGCACGTGAACTACCAGGAAGCCCGTCGAATCCTGCTGACCCGGAACGACCCCGTCAACGCGGCGGATTCCGGCTGGTGGCTCTCGGACCTGGACGACGAGGCACGCCTTGAGGATCCGGCACGCTTCATGAAGACCTCCCTGTACCAGCTGGGCGTGCACCGCCCGGACCTGATCCAGTTCCTTGCGGTGCCGGCGGGATTGCAGGTGGCCGTGGACGGCGCGCGCATCAGCGTGCTCGGACCCGTGCAGGAGGTGCAGCAGATTCCGGGCTCGTACCTGAGCGAATTGAACAAGGCGCGGCAGAGCGCCGTTTCGGCCGGTCGGTCCTCGGCAGGCTAAGCCAGGCACAGGCACGAGGGCTCTCGCCCATCTCACCAGGCGGGCTGCGGCATTCCGCGGTCACAAACACCTCGCAGACCTCCGCTCGCGCCCACGTTCAAAGGCTGCGCTTCCTGAAAGGAAAAAGCCCTGGAGCAGTGATGCTCCAGGGCTTGTTCGTTCGGCACGCTGGCGGGATCTGGTGACCTTGCCGTCCCCCGGCCTGTCCGCCGAGGGATCGGGCGCCCCAGGGGCTCAACGGCCGCGCAGGGTGCCCTTGTCGTCGGCGATCACGATCTCCACGCGGCGGTTCATGGCGCGGCCTTCCGGCGATGCGTTGTCGGCCACGGGGTGGGCCTTGCCGTAGCCGCGCGCGGTGATGCGGCTGCTGTCCACGCCGCGCTGCACCAGTGCGTCGCGCACGGACTGGGCGCGGCGGTCCGACAGGTCCTGGTTGTAGCCGTCGGAGCCCACGCTGTCGGTGTAGCCCTCGATGAGCAGCTTGCGGTCCGGGAACTGCTTGAGGAAGCTGGCCAGCTTGTCCAGGCGGGGGCCGGCCTGGGCCGACAGCTCCGCCTTGTTGAAGGCAAACAGCACGTCGCCCAGCGTCACGAGCAGCCCGCGCTCGGTCTGCTGGGCTTCCATGTCGCGCAGCTGGGCTTCCAGTGCGCGCACGCGGTCCTGTGCGGCGCTGGCCTGGGCCATCGCGACGCTGGCATTGGCCTGCTGCTGGGCGGCGCGCTGCTCGGCGTTCAGGGCCTGGGCCTGGGCCTGCTGGGCGCGCAGGCGGGCCTGGTCGGCCTCCTGGGTGCGCGCCTGCAGGCGGATGCGGTCGGCGTCGCCGCTGGCTTGCTGGATGCTGGCGTCCAGCTGGCGCGAGCGTGCCGCGTTCGTGGCGATCTCGGCGCGCTGGCGTGCGATGTAGGCCAGGTGGTTGGTTTCCGATTCGTCGTGGTCGTCGGCCCATTCGCGGTCGGCGCGGGCCAGAGCGTCGGTCGCTTCCTTCAGTTCCACGGGGGCGTACTGGTTCACGATGAGGTCGCCGACGACGGCGCTCACGGCGGAGCGGGCCTGCTCCAGGGCCGGGAACGGCGCGGTGCTGGCACAGGCCGCGAGCAGCCCCACGGCGACGAGGCTGGTGCACAGGGCGGTGGTACGTTGGATCAATCGGTGCATGGTGTGGTGTCCTTCAAAGGTCAAGAGCGGCCCGCGGTGCGGGCGGCGTGGTCAGGAGCGCTCGGCCCTCAGCGGGGGGACCGGCGGTTGATTTCTTCCTGCAGCGCGCGGATGCTGTCCTGGACCTGGGCAAGGTTGGTCGCATTGCGTGCCGCGTCGGCACGGGTCTCGGCCACGCGGGCGTCGACCTCGGCCTCGGCCGCCAGGCGCCGGGCGTTCTTGTAGTCCTGCTGGGCCATGGCCTTCTCGGCGAGGATGAGTTTTTCCTGCGCACGCTGCAGGTCCACGGGGGCGCTGGTGGCCGTCGCCGGCGCCGCCGCCACGCGGTTCACCGTGGTGCGGGTGACGGCCATCTGTTCAGTGGGCGGGGGCGTGGACGAGCACGCTGCCAGGGCGCCCAGCGCGAGGGCTGCGGCCGTGAGACGGAGGGGGGTGGATGGGTGCATGGTGTGGAGACCTCCTGAGCGGGTGGATTGTTGGTGGGCATGCCCCGGCGCGTTGCGCGCCTCACTGGGCAGGGGGCGCGGCGCCAGGCAATGCATGCCAGCTTTTTGATGAATGCATTGTTCGCCGCGCGGCCCGCCGCCCGCGTAGGCACTGCCTCTGTATTCCTGTGGGCCATGTCTTACGAACGCTTGCAATTTGCGTGGGGCGTGGCCGGGCCTGTGCCGGGCGTCGTCCACCGCTTCACCCGTCCTTCGCTCAGGTGCTGGCGGCCTTGCCGAGCAAGGGTGCGGGAACTCTGCGCGGCGATGGCTGTCGATCAATCAGTCCACCGCGCGCCACTGCCATCGGCCATCGGCGGCCGCCCACGCAGGCCTGCAAGCGGGCCACGCGCCGCAGCCCGGCGCGCGTGCCGCGCGCGCCGCCCCACCAAGGAGAAACAACCATGCCGCCATCGACCTTCTCAACCTGGATCCGCGAGACGACCTTCGTGGGCGTTCCGCTGTGGAGCCTGATGGTGGCGCTGGCCGCCGCCGCCACGACCTATGTGGGCATCCTGCTGGTGCTGCATCTGCTCACGGGCCGTGCCAGGGTGTGGGCCACGCAGTCCGGCAGCGCGGCGGCGCACACCGTGGTGGAGGTGCTGGAGGGCACGAGCCGCCTGCTCATGGTGGTCGTGGCCCTGCTGGTGGGCGCGAGCCTGCTGGAGCTGCCGGGCCGCTGGGAAAGCCGGCTCAGCCAGCTGTGGTTTGTCGCCCTTGCGCTGCAGATGGGCCTGTGGGGCATGCGGGCCATCGGCATGGGCGTGCGGCGGTATGTGGAACGCCATTCGTCCACGGGCATGACCCAGGTCAGCGCCTCCGCCACGCTGTTGTCCTGGGGGCTGCGCACGCTGCTGTGGAGCGTGGTGCTGCTGGCCATCCTGTCCAACGTGGGCGTGAACATCACGGCCTTCATCGCCAGCCTGGGGGTGGGGGGGCATCGCCGTGGCGCTGGCGGTGCAGAACATCCTGGGCGACCTGTTCGCCTCGCTCGCGATCGCGGTGGACAAGCCCTTCGAGGTGGGCGATTTCATCGTGGTCGGCAGCGTCTCGGGCACGGTGCAGGTGATCGGGCTGAAGACCACGCGCATCCGCAGCCTGCAGGGCGAGCAGATCGTGATGTCCAACACCGACCTGCTCAAGCAGACCATCAGCAACTACCGCATGCTGGAGAAGCGGCGCATCGTGTTCGGCTTCGGTGTGTCGTACAACACCACGCCCGAGCAGGCCGAGGCGATCCCGGGCGTGGTGCGCAAGCTCATCGACGCCCATCCGGAGCTGCGCTTCGACCGCGCGCACTTCAAGGCGTTTGGCGCGAGTTCGCTGGACTACGAGGTGGTCTACATCGTCCAGGACCCGGCGTTCAACCTCTACATGGACCTGCAGCAGTCCATCAACCTGGGTCTCATGCGCGAGTTCAAGGCCATGGGGGTGGAGTTTGCCTTTCCCACCAGCACGGTGCACATCGCCAGCGCGCCTGCGCAGTCCCAGGGCCCGGCGCCGCTGGCTGGTGCTGCTGCTGCGGCGGCCGCCGCCGCGTCCGTGGCCGCGCGTTGAGGCGGTGGCCTGCCGCGCACCGCGGGGCGGGCGGGGGGCAAAAAAAAGCCGGCAGCCTTTGCAGGCGGCCGGCTTGAACAGGGTAGTTGCTTCTAATGCTTCTTCATTCTCAAGGGTAACGCTTACTTGGAAACAACGCGCACCATCTCCAGGCACTTGTTCGAGTAGCCCCATTCGTTGTCGTACCAGCTCACGACCTTCACGAAGGTGCCGTCCAGCGCGATGCCGGCGTCGGCGTCGAAGATGGACGTGCGGGTGTCGCCACGGAAGTCGGTGGCCACCACCTTGTCCTCGGTGTAGCCCAGCACGCCCTTGAGCGCGCCTTCGGACTGGGCCTTCATCTCGGCCTTGATTTCCTCATAGGTGGCAGCCTTGTCCAGCTCCACCGTCAGGTCGACCACCGACACGTCGCTGGTGGGCACGCGGAAGGACATGCCGGTCAGCTTCTTGTTCAGCGCCGGGATCACCACGCCCACGGCCTTGGCGGCGCCGGTGCTCGAGGGGATGATGTTTTCCAGGATGCCGCGGCCGCCGCGCCAGTCCTTGTTGGACGGGCCGTCCACGGTCTTTTGCGTGGCGGTGGCGGCGTGCACCGTGGTCATCAGGCCGCGCTTGATGCCCCACTTGTCGTTGAGCACCTTGGCCACGGGGGCCAGGCAGTTGGTGGTGCAAGAAGCGTTGGACACGATGGCCTGGCCGGCGTAGGTGTCGTGGTTCACGCCGAACACGAACATGGGCGTGTCGTCCTTGGACGGGGCCGACAGGATGACCTTCCTGGCTCCGGCATCGATGTGCTTTTGCGCGGTGACCTTGTCCAGGAACAGGCCGGTGGATTCGATCACCACGTCGGCGCCGACTTCGTTCCACTTGAGGTTGGCGGGGTCGCGCTCTTGCGTCAGGCGGATCTTCTTGCCATTGACGACCAGGGTGTTGCCGTCCACCGAGACTTCGCCCTTGAAGCGACCGTGCACCGAGTCGTACTGCAGCATGTACGCGAGGTATTCCGGCTCCAGCAGGTCGTTGATGCCCACGACTTCGATGTCGCTGAAGTTCTGGATGGCCGAGCGCAGCACGTTGCGGCCGATGCGGCCAAAGCCGTTGATACCAATCTTGATCGTCATAGGGTGTCTCTCCAAGGTTGCAAAGTCGAAATCAGGAATCTGCCGGGGCGCGCCCGCTGCAGCAGTGGGCACGCAGCGGGCGGGGAGGAGTCTCAGCGGGCCTTGGCCTTCTTGGCGGGCTTGAGCCGTGCGGCGCCGATGGCGACCAGCACCGCGTCGGCCACGTTCTCTTCGGTGAAGCCGAAGTGCTTGAACAGCACGGGCGCCGGGGCCGATTCGCCGTAGGTGTCGATGCCCACCACGGCGGCGCAGCCGTACTTCCACCAGCCGTCGGTCACGCCCATCTCCACGGCCACGCGGGGCACGCCGGCGGGCAGCACGCTGCCCTTGTACTTGGCGTCTTCGCGGTCGAACGTGGTCGTGCTGGGCATGGAGACCACGCGCACGGCGATCTTCTTGTCGGCCAGCAGGCGCTGGGCCTTGAGCGCCAGCTGCACTTCGGAGCCGGTGGCGATGATCACGGCCACGGCCTTCTTCTTGATGCCGACATCCGCGGGTTCGGAGAGCACGTAGGCGCCGCGCGAGATGTCGCCCAGGTCGCGCTTGGGCGCGTAGGGCAGGTTCTGGCGCGACAGCAGCAGCGCGGTGGGCTTGTCCTTGTTGGACAGGGCCACGCTCCAGGCCACGGCGGTTTCGGCCGTGTCACCGGGGCGCCACACATCCAGGTTGGGGATCAAACGCAGGCTGGCGGCGTGCTCGATGGACTGGTGGGTGGGGCCGTCTTCGCCGAGGCCGATGGAGTCGTGCGTGAACACGTGGATCACGCGCTGCTTCATCAGCGCGGCCATGCGGATGGCGTTGCGACTGTAGTCGCTGAACGTGAGGAAGGTGCCGCCGTAGGGAATGAAGCCGCCGTGCAGCGCGATGCCGTTCATGATCGCGGCCATGCCGAACTCGCGCACGCCGTAGTTGATGTGGCGCCCGCCGATCTTCTGGCCGTTTTCCAGCGTGGTCTGTACCACGTGGCCCTGCATGTCAAAACGCAGGTTGGGGGTGCTCTTGGTGTTGGTGAGGTTGGAGCCCGTCAGGTCGGCGCTGCCACCCAGCAGTTCGGGCAGCGCGGCGGTGAAGGCTTCCAGCGCCAGCTGGCTGGCCTTGCGGCTGGCCACGGTCTCGCCCTTGGTGTGGGCCGCCACCACGGCGTCCACGGCCACTTGCGCGAAGTTGGCGGGCAGGTTGCCCTCCATGCGGCGCGTGAGTTCGGCGGCCAGCTCGGGGAAGGCGGCGCTGTAGGCGGCAAAGCGCTCGTTCCACGCGGCCTCTGCAGCCTGGCCGTTGGCCTTGGCATCCCAGCCGGCGTACACGTCGTCCGGGACCACGAAGGGCTCGCTGGTCCAGCCCAGGGCTTCGCGCGTGAGCTTGATTTCTTCCGCGCCCAGCGGCTCGCCGTGGGCCTTGGCGGTGTTGGCGCGGTTCGGGCTGCCCTTGCCGATGTGCGTCTTGCACACGATGAGGGTGGGGCGCTCGGTCTGCTTCTTGGCTTCCACGATGGCGGCGGCCACCTTGTCGGCGTCGTGGCCGTCGATGGGGCCGATCACGTTCCAGCCGCTGGCCACGAAGCGCAGGGGGGTGTTGTCGGCGAACCAGGGGGCGACCTGGCCGTCGATGCTGATGCCGTTGTCGTCATACAGCGCGATCAGCTTGTTGAGCTTCCAGGCGCCAGCCAGCGACACGGCCTCGTGGCTGATGCCTTCCATCAGGCAGCCGTCGCCCAGGAACACGTAGGTGTTGTGGTCCACCACCGCGTGGCCTTCGCGGTTGAACTCGGAGGCCAGCAGCTTTTCGGCCAGCGCGAAGCCCACGGCATTGGTGATGCCCTGGCCCAGCGGGCCGGTGGTGGTTTCCACGCCAGCGGTGTAGCCCACTTCGGGGTGTCCTGGCGTCTTGCTGTGCAGCTGGCGGAAGTTCTTGAGTTCGCCAATGGGCAGGTCGTAGCCGGTGAGGTGCAGCAGCGCGTACAGCAGCATCGAGCCGTGGCCGTTGGAGAGCACGAAGCGGTCGCGGTCGAACCACTGGGGATTCGTGGGGTTGTGCTTGAGGTGGCGGCTCCACAGCGCCACGGCCATGTCGGCCATGCCCATCGGGGCGCCGGGGTGGCCGGAGTTGGCTTGTTGAACGGCGTCCATGGCCAATGCGCGGATCGCATTTGCCATCTGTTGGGATTGCTGGGTGTTGGCCATGGGGGAGGGTTCAGGGTGGGAGGTTCAGGGGAAACCCGGCATTTTACCGGGGCGGCGCCCCCGCCCCTCCACCGGCGGCCTGGAGCCCGGAGCGCGGTCCCCCGCGCTGGCGGCTTTTGCCCCGGCGGAAGGCGCACGGCCCGCGCGCAGCCCGCGGCACATCTGCGCTCAGTGATCGGCCGTTCCGAGTCTCGGAGGCGGGCGCATTGCGCGGCCGTCGCACCGCGGCCTGCCGGACCTTCAATTTTGAATCAAACAGGGCGCCAGTGCTTGTCTATAAAGCGCTGGAAGCTATCAAATCAGGATCTGTCTTGGGCTCAGTCGGGCGCCAGCAGGCCCAGCCGCCGGGCCATGCGCACGGCCTGCACGCGGTTGCTGACCTCCAGGCTGCGGAAGATGGCACCCGTGTGCGCCTTCACGGTCGCCTCGCTCATGCCGAGCTGGCGCGCGATCACCTTGTTGGCATGCCCGTTCGCCAGGCCGTGCAACACCTCGACCTGCCGGGGGGTCAGGGCGGCGCAGGCGGACGCCCGGGCCGCCGTGCCCAGGAGCATGGGCGGCAGGTAGATGCCGCCGGCCAGCACCAGATGCAGGGCGTTGAGCATCACGGCGGCGCGTTCGCGCTTGGAGATGAACCCCATGGCGCCCGCGTCCAGCACGTCGCGGACCACGGCGGGGTCTTCGCGGGCGGAGAGCACCACCACCGGCACGCCGGGCGCCAGCGCCAGCAGGCGTTCCAGGCCGCCGCCACCCGGCGCGCTGGCGTCGCGGCCCGGCATGTCCAGGTCCACCAGGGCGAGGGCGGCATCGGGATGCTCCACCACCAGCGACGCCGCGCTGGCGTAGTCGTTCGCCTCCAGCACCTGGGCCTGAGGGTCCAGTGCCGACAGCAGGTGCTGCAGTCCTTCGCGGAACAGCGTGTGGTCGTCGGCAAGGATGATCTTCATGGTGGCGACACTATGGGGGGTGTCGGTGCCCGCGAAACGGCGGCCCACGATCGCGCGCAGGCGTGATCCGGTAATAGTTGGCACAAGCGGCTTCGGGTGGCCGGGCCGGGGTTGCGGGGCAGGGGCTGTCATGGGCCGCGCAGGCTACCCGAGCGCCCGGCGCATCGCCCTACCCCGGCGGGATAGTCCGTGGCGCCGCGCGCGCGACCACCGCCTGGGCGCTGGACCGCCGGGACCGGCCGGGGTGGCGCCAGCCCGGCCGCGATGCGGGCCCGAAAGCCCGGCGCCGCCCGCCCCCGTGATGCACTACAGTGCGGGCCATGCAAGGACTGCACCTCACCGCCGATCTCCATGGCTGCCGCTGCGCCCCCGTGTGGCTGCTCGATGCCGCCGCCCTGGGCCAGGCCTGCGGCGACGCCGTGCGCGCCGCCGGGCTGCAGCCCGTGGGCCAGCTGTTCCACGGATTTCCCGCCACCGCCCACGGACCTGGCGGGGTGACCGCCACCGTGCTGCTGGCCGAGTCGCACCTGTGCGTGCACACCTGGCCCGAACAGCAGGCCGTCACGCTCGACGTCTATGTGTGCAACTTCGGTGCGGACCATTCGGGCAAGGCGCGCGCGCTCCTGGAGGCGCTCGTGGCCCTGTTCGCACCCACGGCCGTGCAGCGCCACGCGCTGCAGCGGGGCGCCCTGCAGGAGGCCGTGGCGTGAGCGCGGGTGCCGCGGCGCCGGCCGCCGCCACCGGGGGGCAGGTCCCCGCCATGCTGCTGGCCGCAGGCCGTGGCGAGCGCATGCGTCCGCTGACCGACACCATCCCCAAACCCCTGCTGCAGGTGCAGGGCCAGCCGCTGCTGCAGTGGCACCTGGCGGCGCTGCAGGAAGCGGGTGTGGAGCAGGTGGTGATCAACACCGCATGGCTGGGTGGACAGATCAGCCACCACTTTTCCGATGTTTTTGGCCTCCAGCGCCGGGTGGACAAGCGCAAGCAGCTATCCATTTCATACTCGCACGAAGGCGTGGACTTTGGCGGCGCACTGGAAACCGCCGGCGGCATCGCCCGCGCCCTGCCCCGGTTGGGCCCCGTGTTCTGGCTGGCGGCGGGCGATGTGTTTGCGCCCGACTTCGTGTTCGGCAGCGCCGCCGTGTCGGCCTTCGAGGCCAGCGGCCACCTGGCCCACCTGTGGCTGGTGCCCAACCCGGCCCACAACCTGCGCGGCGACTTCGGGCTGTCGGCGGACGGGCTGGCACTGAACCTGCCCGCCGACGACCCCGCGCCGCGCTACACCTACAGCACCATCGCCCTGCTGCGCGCCGGGCTGTTCGCGGCGCCCTGGTGCGACATTCCGGCCGGCAACCCGGATGGCATCAAAGCCCCGCTGGCGCCGCTGCTTCGCCGCGCGATGGACAATGGCCGGGTCAGCGCACAGCTCTACACCGGACGCTGGACCGATGTGGGGACCCCCGAGCGCCTGGCTGAACTCAATTCTCTCTCTGCTGCCCGTCCATGAACACCACCGTGCCTGCCTCCATCTACGCCCAACGCCGCGCGCGGCTTGCTGCCCAGCTGGGCGCGGGGGGCATCGCCATCATTCCCACGGCGCCGGAGCGCCCGCGCAACCGGGACACCGACTTCCTGTTCCGCCACGACAGCTACTTCTACTACCTGACCGGCTTCATCGAGCCGGGGGCATGCCTTGTGGTCGCGCAGGACGGGTGCAGCACCCTGTTCTGCCAGCCCAAGGACCTGGAGCGCGAGATCTGGGACGGCTACCGGCTGGGCCCTGCTGCGGCGCCCGGGGCGCTGGGCGTGCAAGCCGCCCATTCCATCGCCGAGCTGGACGCCAAGCTGCCCCGCCTGCTGGAGAACCGCCACCGCGTGTGGTACCCGTTTGCCATCCACAGCGGCCTGGCGGCGCGGGTGGAAGGGTGGCTGAACGCGGTGCGCGCGCGCGTGCGCTACGGCGCGCTGTGCCCGGCGGAGCAGAACGATGTGTGCACGCTGCTCGACGAGATGCGGCTCATCAAGGACGCGCACGAGCAGGACATCATGCGCCGCGCCAGCGACATCAGCGCCAGGGCGCACATCCGCGCCATGCAGCGCTCGGCCCGCATGCTGCGCGCCGGCCAGGACGTGCGCGAGTACCACCTGGATGCCGAGCTGCTGCACGCGTTTCGCGACGAGGGCTCGCAGTACCCGGCCTACAGCTCCATCGTGGCGGCCGGGGCCAACGCCTGCGTGCTGCACTACCGCGCGGACGCCGCCCCGGTGCGCGACGGCGAGCTGGTGCTCATCGACGCCGGCTGCGAGCTTGACGGCTACGCCAGCGACATCACCCGCACCTTCCCGGCCAACGGCCGCTTCACCGGGCCGCAGCGCGCGCTGTACGACCTGGTGCTGGCCAGCCAGGACGCGGCGGTGGCGGCCACCAAGGCCGGCGCGCGCTTCAACGACCCGCACGACGCCACCGTGGCCGTGCTGGCGCAGGGCATGCTGGACCTGGGCCTGCTCGACAGGAACAAGGTGGGCACCGCGCAGGACGTGATCGACACGCGCGCCTACTTCCAGTTCTACATGCACCGCACGGGCCACTGGCTGGGCATGGACGTGCATGACTGCGGCAGCTACGTGGAACCCGATGAGGTCGGGGCGGTGAGCGAGCGCAAGGACCCGCTGTCGGGCGAGACCATCACCAACCGCCCCAGCCGCGTGCTGCGCCCGGGCATGGTGCTCACCATCGAGCCCGGCATCTACGTGCGGCCGGCCGACGGGGTGCCCGAGCAGTTCCACCACATCGGCATCCGCATCGAGGACGACGCCATCGTCACCGAGACGGGCTGCGAGCTGATCACGCGCGGCGTGCCGGTGAAGGCCGACGAGATCGAAGCGCTGATGCGCGGCTGAGGCCGAGGGATGGCCAGGGTCCATGATGGCTTCTGATACCGCCGTGCCCGCGCACCTTGCCACGCGCTCCCCCCGCGCGCAGAAGTGGCGCCTGGGGGCCGCGCTGTGGCTGCTGGGCCTGCCGGGCGTCGTGGCCGTGGTGTGGGCGCTGGTCCCGCCCCTGGCCGCCCACCAGGCCTTGCTGCCGCTGCCGCTGTGGGCCATGGTGCTGCTCAGCGGCCTGCAGACCGCGGTCCTGCTGGCCCTGTGCGTGGCACTGGGTGTGGCGCTGGCGCCCCGCGTGGGGCTGGCGGCGCCTGCCGTGTCGGCCTGGCTGCAGGGCGAGCCGGTGGCCGGGCCCTTCGGGCGCCAGTGGGCGCCGGGGCTTGTGGGCGGGCTCGCGGGCGCACTGTGGCTGTGGGGCCTCTCGCTGGTGGCGCCACAGGCGCTCAGGCCCTCCGACCCGGCCGGTGCCGCATCCCTGGGGGTCAAGCTGCTCTATGGCGGGATTTCCGAGGAACTGCTGGTGCGCTGGGGCGTGATGAGCCTGCTGCTGTGGCTGGGCTGGCGCTTCGTGCAGCGCGGCCAGGGCACGCCGGGCCGTGGCATCGTGGCGGCCGCCGTGGTGGCCAGCGCCCTGCTGTTTGCGCTGGGGCATCTGCCGGCCGCGCAGGCCATGGCCGGGGTGCTCACCCCCTCCGTGGTGGCGTTCGTGCTGGTGGGCAACACCGCCTTCGGGCTGGTGGCGGGATGGCTCTATGCCCGGCATGGGCTGGAGGCCGCCATCCTGGCCCATGTGCTGGCGCACGCCCTGTCGCATCCCTTCGTCTGACCGCTGCGTGCGGCCGTGCGGGGGCGCGCGTCAGCGAAGCTCGGCGCACACCTCCCGGACCAGCCCGCGCAGCCACTGGTGCGCGGGATCGGCTTGCAGCCGGGGGTGCCACAGCAGCGACACCGTGATCTGCGGCACCGGGACGGGCAGTGCAAAGCTGGACATGCCGGCGCGCAGGTTGCCGGTGTGGTGTTCGGGAACCGTGGCAACCAGGTCGGAGCCGCGCGCCAGCGCCAGCGCGGTGGAAAAGCCCCCCACCACGGTGGCGATCTGCCGCGCCAGGCCCAGGGGCGCGAGGGCATCGTCCACGGGCCCCCGGGCCCGCCCCTTCCGCGACACGAGCACATGCCTGCCGGCCGCATAGCGGGCCGGCGTGATCTCGCCCGCGCACAGCGGGTGCCCCGCGCGCACGACCCCCACGAAGCGGTCGCGGAACAGGGCCTGCGCCCGCACCTCGGGGCCCATGGCGTCGCCCACCACGCCGGTCTCCAGGTCGACGGTTCCATCGCGCAGCGGGGCGCTGTGCCTGTCGGTCTTCTGCACGAAGCGCAGCCGCACCCCGGGGGCGGCCTCGCCCACGCGGGCGAGGAGGCCGGGGCCAAAGTTCTCCGCAAAGCCGTCGCTGCAGCGCAGCGTGAAAGACCGGGCCCATTGGGCGGGGTCGGACGCCGATGCGGGGCGCAGGACGGCCTCGGTGTCCTGCACGAGCTGGCTGACCTTGTCGCGCAGCTCCAGTGCGCGTGGCGTCGGCACCAGTCCGCGCCCGGCCCTGACGAGCAGCGGGTCGCCGGTGGTGTCGCGCAGCCGGGCGAGCGCCCGGCTCATCGCGGAAGTACTCAGGTGCAGGCGCTCGGCGGCCCGCGCCACGTTGCCCTCCGCAAGCAGCACATCCAGGGTGACCAGCAGGTTGAGATCAGGCCGCGGCATGGCGGGACCATAGCACGCCGGTCCGTGGCATGGCGTCTGGTGCATGTATGGAATGCAAATGCTGCGTCTTCCGCCGGGCCACGTGCCTGGCTACGCTGGGGTGGCTGGTTTTCCAGGGGCGCCGACCGGGCACCCGCGAACCATCGCCTCCCGAGGAGACCCTCCGCCATGACACCCCCCACCCGCACCGCCATTCCCCCGCAAGCGACTTTTTCCCTGCCGCCCCAGCCTGCCGCGGGCGGGCCGCAGGCCACCGGCCCTTCGGACAGCCGGTGGGCGCTGGCGAGCCTTGCGCTGTCCATGCTGCTGTCCTCGCTGGGCACCAGCATCGTCAATGTCGGCTTGCCCACGCTGGCGCAGGCGCTGGGCGTGCCCTTTCAGGAAGTGCAATGGGTGGTGCTGGCCTACCTGCTGGCCATCACCACGGCCGTGGTCGGCGTGGGCCGGCTGGGCGACGTGGTGGGCCGCCGGCGGTTGCTGCTGGCGGGGCTGGCCCTGTTCACGGGGGCCTCGGCCCTGTGCGCCGCGGCCCCCACGCTGGGGCTCCTGGTCGCCGCCCGGGCGCTGCAGGGGCTGGGCGCGGCCGCGATGATGGCGCTCACGATGGCCTTCGTGGGCGAGACCGTCTCCAAGGACCGGGCGGGCAGCGCCATGGGCCTGCTGGGCACCATGTCCGCCGTGGGCACGGCCCTGGGGCCGACGCTGGGCGGTGTGCTGATCGCCCAGGCCGGCTGGCCGATGATCTTTCTCATCAACCTGCCGCTGGGCGCCCTGGGCCTGCTGCTGGTGCGCCGCCACCTGCCGGCGGACCGCCTGGCCGCAGGGGAGAGGCCCGGGTTCGACCCCCTGGGCACGGTGCTGCTGGCCCTCGCGCTGGGGGCCTACGCGCTGGCCATGACGATGGGGCGTGGCGGCTGGGGCCTGCTGAACGGGGCGCTGCTGTGCCTTGCGGCGCTGGGGGCATGCCTGTTCGTGTGGGCCCAGGCGCGCGTGGCCGCGCCCCTGGTCCGGTTGTCGGTGTTGCGCCTCCCCGGCTTGGGCGCGGGCCTGGCCACCACCACCCTCGTGGCCACGGTGGTGATGGCGACGCTGGTGGTGGGGCCGTTCTATCTGTCGGGGGCGCTCGGGCTCGGTGCCGCGCAGGTCGGGCTCGCCATGTCGTGTGGCCCGCTGGTGTCCGCGCTGGTGGGCCTTCCCGCGGGCAGGGCCGTGGACAGGCTGGGCGCGCATTCCATGGGGCTGGCCGGGCTCGCCGCCATGCTCGCCGGGTGCGCCGGCCTGGCGCTGGCGCCGCTCGCGTGGGGCGTGCCGGGCTATGTCGTCCCGCTGGCGGTCTTGACGGCGGGCTATGCCCTGTTCCAGGCGGCCAACAACACCGCGGTCATGGCCCACGCAGAACCGGGCGCGCGGGGTGTCGTGGCGGGGTTGCTCAACCTGTCGCGCAACCTGGGACTCATCACGGGAGCTTCCGCCATGGGGGCCGTGTTCGCGATGGGCGCGGCGCTGGCGCATGCCGTGGGGGCTTCAGGGATGCCCATGGTGGCGGGCATGCGGGCCACGTTCACGGCCGCCGCGCTGCTGATGGTGGGGGCCATGGCCCTCATGCTGGGCAGCCGTGCGCGCAGGCGCCAAGGATGCCCTCCGGGCATCGGCTGAGGGCGGCTGGTAATCGGCATGTAACCGCTTCGTGTGAGAATTGAAATTCGATTACATACCCACAGAAAGAGACAAGCCCATGCCTACCCGCCGCGCCACCAAGATTGTTGCCACCCTGGGCCCCGCATCGAGCGACCCGGCACTGCTGGAGGCCATGATCCGCGCGGGGGTGAACGTGGTGCGGCTGAACTTCAGCCACGGCAAGGCGCAGGACCACATCGACCGCGCCGCCACGGTGCGCGCCGCGGCCCAGCGCGCGGGCCGCGAAGTGGCCATCATGGCCGACCTGCAGGGCCCCAAGATCCGCGTGGGCAAGTTCGCCGAGGGCAAGGTGCAACTGGAATCGGGCGCCAAGTTCGTGCTCGACGCCTCGCGCACGGAGCTGGGCGACATCGACGGCGTGGGGCTGGACTACAAGGAGCTGCCGCGCGACGTGAAGGCGGGCGACCTGCTGCTGCTCAACGACGGGCTGATCGTGCTCACCGTGGATGCGGTGCGCGGCGAAGAGGTGCACACCACCGTCAAGGTGGGCGGTGAGCTGTCCAACAACAAGGGCATCAACAAGAAGGGCGGGGGCCTCACGGCACCGGCCCTCACCGCCAAGGACATGGAAGACATCCGCACGGCCATGAGCTTCCAGGCCGACTATGTGGCGGTGAGCTTTCCGAAGAACGCGACCGACATGGAAATGGCGCGCCAGTTGTGCAACGTGGCCGCGTCCGAGTACCGCCACAAGCCGGGCCTGATCGCCAAGATCGAACGCGCCGAGGCCATCCCGCACCTGGAAGCCATCCTGCGCGTGAGCGACGGCATCATGGTGGCGCGCGGCGACCTGGCCGTGGAAGTGGGCAACGCGGCCGTGCCCGCCTTGCAAAAGAAGATGATCCGCATGGCGCGCGAACAGGACAAGGTCGTGATCACCGCCACGCAGATGATGGAAAGCATGATCACCAACCCCGTGCCCACGCGCGCCGAGGTGAGCGACGTGGCCAACGCCGTGCTGGACGGCACCGACGCCGTGATGCTGAGCGCCGAGACAGCCGCCGGCCGCTACCCGCTCGAGACGGTGGAAGAAATGGCCACCATCTGCGCGGCGGCCGAGGCGGCCGAAGACCACCAGCTCGACGCCGACTTCACCGGCCAGACCTTCGGCCGGATCGACCAGTCCATCGCCATGGGCGCGCTGTTCACGGCCCACCACCTGGGCGCCAAGGCCATCGTGGCCATGACCGACAGCGGCGCGACGGCACTGTGGATGAGCCGGCACAGCATCGACATTCCGATCTATGCGCTCACGCCCAAGGTCGCCACGCAGCGCAAGATGGCCATGTACCGCAACGTGCGCCCCTTGCTCATGGACACCAGCGCAGACCGCGACACGGCGCTGGAGCAGGCCGAGCGCCACCTCAAGAGCCGCAACATCGTGCAAAAGGGCGATGTCTACGCCATCACCTGCGGCGAGCCCATGGGCGCCCCCGGCGGCACCAACATGCTGAAGATCTGCGTGGCGAGTTGAGCGCGGCCGCCGGAGCGGCGACGCCGCCTCACCCCGCACCCGGCTTCACTGGGACGGGGCGCCGTGCCCTGGCAGGCCCTGCTCCCCGGTATCGGCCGGGCGGGGCCGCGCCAGTTTCTGAAACCCCAGGTCGCACAGCCAGCCCGACACCCAGCACAGCCAGCCCGTCCAGAGCGTGTGGCTCATGAAGTGCGCGCCGCGCACCTGCTGGGCGCCGCCCAGGACCAGGCCCGCCGCCACGGCCGCGGCCAGCCACCAGCGCGCCGCCGCGGGTTCCTTGCGGCGCAGCGCAAAGTAGCCGCCGATGAAGGCGAACCCGGCCGAGGCATGGCCCGCCGGAAAGCAGCGCCCGCCGCCGCCGTCGGCCACGCCCAGCGCCCAGTGGGACGCATAGCGCGCCACGCCGCCGAACTCCGCGAGGTCCCAGGGGCAGCTCGTGTCGCTCAGGTTCTTGGCGATGCTCACCACCGCGAGCGCCAGCAGCGCGCTCAGGGCCATCTGCAGGCGCTCGCCGGTATCGATGCGCCGCAGCACCCCGCGCGGCGGCCACCACACGCCCACCACGAGCAGCAGCACCAGCAGCCACGCCAGGCGGCGTGCGCCTTCATGGAGCACGTGCACGAAGAACCACTGCTCCCGCAGGGGGAATCCCGTGGCCGAGCCAAATGCGCGGGCCAGCGGAATGTCTTGCCCCCCCGCGTCCCAGGCCACCACGGCGGCCAGCAGGCCGAGTGTCCACAGGAGCAGGAATCGATGGCGGGCCGGGAAGGAATGGGGATGGGAAGGCGAAGATGGCATGCCCGGACCATAGAAGGCCGCACTTAACACCGCCTTAATGGCGGGCCGCGGCTGGTCCGGGGGCGCCGGGCCCGGCGACAATCGCCGCATGCGAATACTCGTTGTCGAAGACGATGCCGGCATCGCCAGCGGGCTGCGTGCCAACCTGCACCAGCGCGGCTACGCGGTGGACGTGTGCGATGGCGTGGCCAGTGCGTGGAGCGCGCTGCGCGCCGAGCGCTTTGATGCCGTGCTGCTGGACCTGGGGCTGGCCGACGGAGACGGCGGCGAATTGCTCCGGCGGCTGCGGCTGAGCCCGGCCCCGGGCGCTGCCGCCGCTGCTCCGGGGCTGCCCGATCCGTCCACCCCCGTGCTCATCGTCACCGCCCGTGACCAGGTGCACCAGCGCATCGCGGGGCTGGACCAGGGCGCCGACGACTACCTGGCCAAGCCCTTCGATATCGATGAGCTGGACGCGCGCCTGCGGGCCCTGCTGCGCCGGGCCGCCGGCCGGGCGTCCCCCACCATCCGCTACGCAGACATCGAAATGGACCCCGCTGCGCGGACCGTCCACCAGGGCGGCAAGGCGGTGGAGATGTCGCCGCGGGAGTTTTCGGTGCTGCTGGTGCTGCTGGAAGCGCGGGGGCGCGTGCTCTCGCGCCAGCAGATCGAGGAGCGCCTGTACAGCTGGGACGCGGCCATCGAGAGCAACGCGGTGGAGGTCCACATCCACCACCTGCGCCGCAAGCTGGGCAGCGCGTGCATCCAGACCATGCGCGGCGTGGGCTATTTCATGCCCCAGGAGCCCGCGGAATGAGTGATTCTCCTGCGGCCTCTGCGGCCCGTGTTCGCCGGCCGTCCCTGACGCGCCAGCTGCTGCTGTGGTGCCTTGGAGCGCTGGCGCTGGTGTGGGGCAGCTTCGTGTTCATCGGCTACCAGACGGGGGTGCACGAGGCGGACGAACTGACCGACGGGCACCTGGCCAGCGTGGCCGCCCTGCTGCTGAACCTGCGTGCGACCGAGGCCGCCGAGGGGCCGCAGGTCACCCAGCGCGCTCCCACGCCCTGGCTCAAGTCGCACGACTACCAGCAGTCCCTCAGCGTCGTGCAGTGGGACGCGCAGGGCCGCATGCTCCATCACAGCGGCACCGCGCCGGCGCCGGCCTTTGGCGAGGTCGAGGGATTCGCCAACATGGCGCTCGGGCCGGACGGGACGGTGTGGCGCAGCTTCTCGCAATGGGATGCCGCGCGGATGCGCAAGATCATGGTGCTGCTGGAGCTGCGCGAGCGCGATGAACTCGCGCAGGACATCGCCGAGCAGATGATCGAGCCCGGCCTCTGGCTGCTTCCCGTGGTGTCGCTCGCGCTGGGCCTGGCCCTGTGGCGGGGTTTGCGGCCGCTGTATGCCCTGTCGGCCGACGTGGCCGCCCTCGACCCCGCCAGCGCGCCGCGCCTGGCCTCGCGCCATGCGTGGAGCGAATTCGAGTCGGTGGTCGCCTCCATCAACACCTTGCTGGACCGCCAGCAGGCGGCGCTGGTGCGCGAGCGGCGGCTGGCCAACGAAGTCGCCCACGAGCTGCGCACGCCGCTGTCCTCCATCGCGCTGCAGGCCAGCGCCCTGGCCGGAGACCTGGAGGCCGCCGCCAGGGCGCAGGCCATCGCGCGCATCGGCCAGGATGCCCTGCGGGCCGGCCATGTGCTCAACCAGCTGCTGGCCCTGGCCCGCGCGAGCCGGGCTGAGCTGCACGAGGCCAAGGCGCCGGTGGACCTGTGCGCCGTGGCCCGCCAGGTCTGCGCCGACTACGCGCAGGCGGCGTGGCAGCGGGGCGACGACATGGCGCTGTCGGCCCCGCCGGAGCTCTGGGTGTCCGGGCATGTGCTGCTGCTGGACATCGCCGCGCGCAATCTGGTGGAAAACGCGCTCAAGCACACGCCGCAAGGCACGCACATCGCGGTGCAGGTGGGGGCGTCTGACGGGGCGGGTGCATGGCTGCAGGTGTGCGACGACGGCGCCCGGCGCCCTGGCGATGCTCCCGCCTCCGGGGGAGCGAGGGGCACCTCCGACAGCCTGCACCTGGGCCACGAGATCCTGCGGCGGGTGGCGGACATCCACGGCGGCCAGTTCGGCGCGGCACCGGCCTCCGCGCCCTTTACCACCTGTTTCCGGTTGGATTTGCCCCTGCCGCCGTCCGCGCCCCCCGGTTAAAATCACGGGTTACCAAGCGGTTACCACCGCACTGCCAGGCTGACAGCGCCTTCCTCCAACCTTCAACGGACCCTACGACCATGCCCCTCGTTTCGATGCGCGAACTGCTCGACCATGCCGCCGCCCACAGCTACGGCATCCCTGCCTTCAACGTCAACAACCTGGAACAGGTCCAGGCCGTGATGGCCGCCGCCGACGAAGTGGGCGCGCCGGTCATCCTGCAGGCCAGCGCTGGCGCGCGCAAGTATGCGGGCGAGCCTTTCATCAAGCACCTGATCCAGGCCGCCGTCGAGGCCTTCCCGCACATCCCCCTGGTGATGCACCAGGACCACGGAACCTCGCCCAGGGTGTGCGCCGGCGCCATCGACCTGGGCTTCGGCTCGGTCATGATGGACGGCTCCCTGATGGAAGACGGCAAGACGCCGGCATCGTTCGAGTACAACGTCGACGTGACGCGCAAGGTCGTGGAGATGGCCCACAAGGTGGGTGTCACGGTCGAAGGCGAGCTGGGCTGCCTGGGCAACCTGGAAACCGGCGAGGCTGGCGAGGAAGACGGCATCGGCGCCGAAGGCAAGCTGGACCACAGCCAGATGCTGACCGACCCCGAGGAAGCCGCCGTGTTCGTCAAGGCCACCCAGCTCGACGCGCTGGCCATCGCCATCGGCACCAGCCATGGCGCGTACAAGTTCAGCCGCAAGCCCACCGGCGACATCCTGGCCATCAGCCGGGTCAAGGAAATCCACAAGCGCATTCCCAACACCCACCTGGTGATGCATGGCTCCTCGTCGGTGCCCGCCGAACTGCTGGCCATCATCAACCAGTACGGCGGCAAGATGAAGGAAACCTACGGGGTGCCGGTCGAGGAGATCCAGGAAGCCATCAAGTTCGGCGTGCGCAAGATCAACATCGACACCGACATCCGCCTGGCCATGACCGGCGCGGTGCGCAAGTTCCTGGCCGAGAACCCCGACAAGTTCGATGCCCGCGAATGGCTCAAGCCCGCCCGCGAGGCCGCCAAGCAGGTGTGCAAGCAGCGTTACCTGGAGTTCGGCTGCGAAGGCCAGGGCAGCAAGATCAAGGGCCTGAGCCTGCAGGCCGTGGCGGCCCAGTACGCCGCGGGTACGCTGGCGCAAGTGGTGAACTGATCGTTGGCACGAGGCCCTGCGGGGCCGCTGCCCAGCCTGGTTGCGTTGTGCTGCCAGGCTTTTTTTTGCCTGTCTGCATGCAGAGACTGGGGAGTTCCCTCTACAGCAGACAAAGGTGACAGCGACAAGATCTTCTTCATGTAAGCTCGCGGTCAGCTTGCCCACCGGCAGCGCCGCAAGAAGTGTCCGATACCAGGGCGCGTTCAACACATTTCTCACCAGCTACACCGAGCTGGTTGTTGCATGGCAGAAGCCGTCGATGGACGGACTCGGGTGCCGTGGGATGATTGAAGGCGAATTCGTATGAACCTTTCTCTATGACTCTGACAATTTCAAAGTTCCGGCGGCTGTTGCCTGTGTTGGCTGTGACGGTGTTCACGGTGGCGTGCGCGCCCCTGACCGTTCCCCCCAAGTCCGAATATCCCGTCGGCCGGGCCCGTCTGGTGTTGCCGCCGGGGGCGTGGCAAGACCTGGGCACTTCCGAAGAAGCCATGTCCGGTCCCGCAGGCCGTACCCCGCTCCAGACCCGTGCGGTGGGGCTGCGGGGTGCGCAAGGTGAATGGCTGGCCGCGCTGCGGGTGCAGACCAACCGCACGGGCGACCTGCGTGGGTCTCCGCAAGGGGTGGGGTACTGCCCGCCGCAACAGGACGTCGTGGTCAAGGATCCCGCGGACGGCAGCCCCGTGCGCGCCGATTGCCTGCGCTTCAAGCTTTGGGCCAGCAGTCCCAGGTGGCTCGAAAAGAACCGGCCCGACCTGGTCCAGTGGATGGCCAGCCGCCAGATCGCGCTGAGCACTCCCTACGCGCATGTGGGCTACCGCTACGTCACCGAAGCGGGTGTCTGGGTGGCGGTGGATGCCCTGGTGGACCAGCGGCTGCTCAGCGTCCGGCCGCGCAGCAACGAAGAATTCCTGACCGCGGGCCTGCCCCTCCAGCAGTGGGCCCATGACCTGGCCCAGGCCGTGCGCCTGAGCGCCGGCATGATGGATGGCCACCTGGCCATTCCGCCGTTCCCGTTTCCCGCGCCCCCTTCCAGACGCTAGCGCGCCGGCCCTCCCCTGCCTGGCGGCCTTGCATAACGATTACGAAACTCGAGGAGACCTCTGATGCAGACAAGCCCAGTCCCGCAGCCGCAGCGCATTGGCGTGCCAAGGGAAACTTTCCCTGGCGAAAAGCGCGTGGCCACCGTGCCCGATGTGGTGGAGAAGCTGATCAAGCTGGGCTTCGCGGTTGCCGTGGAGTCGGGGGCAGGGGAGGCCGCCAACTTCAGCGACGACGCCTACCGTGCCGCCGGGGCCCAGGTCGTTGGCGACGCTGCCGCGCTGTGGGCTGCATCGGACATCGTCTTCAAGGTGCGCCCGCCCAGCAGCGAGGAAGTGGCGCTGATGCGCGAGGGCACGACGCTCATCGATTTCATCTGGCCCGCCCAGAACCCCGAGCTCATGCAGCAGCTGGCGGCCCGCAAGGCCACGGTGCTGGCCATCGACTGCCTGCCGCGCACGCTGTCGCGCGCCCAGAAGATGGATGCGCTGACCTCCACCGCAGGCGTCAGTGGCTACCGCGCTGTCATCGAGGCGGCCAACGCCTTTGGCCGTTTCTTCAATGGCCAGATCACGGCGGCAGGCAAGGTGCCACCGGCCAAGGTGTTCATCGCAGGCGCGGGCGTGGCGGGGCTTGCCGCCATCGGCACGGCGGCCAACCTGGGTGCCATCGTGCGCGCCAACGACACACGTGCCGAAGTGGCTGACCAGGTCAAGTCGCTGGGCGGTGAGTTCGTCAAGGTGGATTACGAGGAAGAAGGCTCGGGCGGCGGCGGCTACGCCAAGGTCATGAGTGAGGGTTTCCAGGCCGCACAGCGCAAGATGTACGCTGAGCAGGCCAAGGATGCGGACATCATCATCACCACCGCGCTGATCCCCGGCAAGCCCGCGCCCAAGCTCATCACGGCCGAGATGGTGCAGAGCATGAAGCCCGGCAGCGTGATCGTGGACATGGCCGCCGAGCAGGGCGGCAACTGCGAGCTGACCGTGCCCGGCCAGGCGGTGGTGTGCCATGGCGTGACCATCGTCGGCTACACCGACCTGGCCTCGCGCCTGGCCAAGCAGTCGTCCACGCTGTACGCCACCAACCTGTTGCGCCTGACGGAAGAGCTGTGCAAGGCCAAGGATGGCGTGGCCGTGGTCAACATGGAGGACGACGCGATCCGCGGCCTCACTGTGGTCAAGGAGGGCGCGATCACCTGGCCCGCACCGCCACTCAAGCAGGCCCCACCGCCCGCTCCCAAGGCGGCAGCGGCACCCGTGGCCGCCAAGAAATCCAGCCATGGCCCCGGTGCCCCCATGTCCGCCAAGACGCTGACCATTGTTTTTGCCGTACTGGCAGTGCTGTTCTGGGCCATCGGCGCCTATGCGCCTGTGGCCTTCCTGGGGCACTTCACGGTGTTCGTGCTGGCTTGCTTCATCGGCTACATGGTGGTGTGGAACGTTACGCCCGCGCTGCACACGCCGCTGATGAGCGTGACCAACGCCATCTCCAGCATCATCGCCATCGGTGCGCTGGTGCAGATTGCACCGCCCGATGCGGGCATCAACGGGCGCCCGGATGGGCTCATCCTCTGGCTGGCCTTTGCCGCGCTGGTGCTCACGGCTGTCAACATGTTCGGTGGCTTCGCCGTCACGCGCCGCATGCTGGCCATGTTCCGCAAGTAACTCCATCACAACAAGAACACAAGGAGCACAGAACATGTCCCAAAGTCTCGCTACCGTGGCCTACCTGGGTGCGGCCATTTTGTTCATCCTGAGCCTGGGCGGGCTCTCCAACCCCGAAACCTCGCGCCGGGGCAACCTGTTCGGCATGGTCGGCATGGCGCTGGCCGTGCTGGCCACGGTGTTCGGCCCGCGCGTCAGCCCCGCAGGGGTGGCCTGGATCGTCGGCGCACTGGTCATTGGCGGCGGCATTGGCCTGTATGCGGCCAAGGTCGTCAAGATGACGCAGATGCCGGAGCTGGTCGCGCTCATGCACAGTCTGGTAGGTCTTGCGGCCTGCTTGGTGGGGTTTGCGAGTTACGTCGATACCTCGATCCAGCTGCAGGGCGCGGAGAAGATCATTCATGAGGTGGAGATCTATGCCGGCATCCTGATCGGCGCGGTCACGTTCAGCGGATCGCTGATCGCCTTTGGCAAGCTCAACGGCAAGATCGGTGGCAAGCCGCTGCTGCTGCCCGGCCGCCACTGGATGAACCTGGCCGCGCTGCTGGTCGTGATCTGGTTTGGCCGTGAGTTCCTGCGCGCCGAGACCATCGAACAGGGCATGGTGCCGCTGATGGTGATGACGGCGATCGCGCTGCTGTTCGGCATTCACATGGTGATGGCCATCGGTGGTGCGGACATGCCGGTGGTGGTGTCCATGCTCAACAGCTACTCGGGCTGGGCGGCGGCGGCCACGGGCTTCATGCTGTCCAACGACCTGCTCATCGTCACGGGCGCGCTGGTGGGTTCTTCGGGTGCCATCCTGTCGTACATCATGTGCAACGCGATGAACCGCAACTTCATCAGCGTGATCGCGGGCGGCTTCGGGTCGGGCGCTGGCACACCGGCCAAAAAGGGCGAGGCTGCCGAGCCGCAAGGCGAGGCCGTGCCCGTCAGCTCCGCCGAGACTGCGGAGCTGCTGCGCGATGCCAAAAGCGTCATCATCGTGCCCGGCTACGGCATGGCCGTGGCCCAGGCCCAGCACACCGTGTACGAGATCACCAAGACCCTGCGCGAAAAAGGCGTGGATGTGCGCTTTGCCATCCACCCGGTGGCGGGCCGCATGCCCGGCCACATGAACGTGCTGCTGGCCGAGGCCAAGGTGCCCTACGACATCGTGATGGAGATGGACGAGATCAACGAGGACTTCCCCAATGCCGACGTGGCCATGGTCATCGGCGCCAACGACATCGTGAATCCCAGCGCTCTGGATGACCCGACCAGCCCCATCGCAGGCATGCCAGTGCTCGAAGTGTGGAAGGCCAAGACCTCGATCGTGATGAAGCGCTCCATGGCGTCGGGCTATGCGGGGGTGGACAACCCCCTGTTCTACAAGGACAACAACCGCATGCTGTTTGGCGACGCCAAGAAAATGCTCGACGAAGTTCTTTCCGCGCTCAAGGGGTGACGGGCATAATTTCACCGCGAAAAAGCACGATCGTGCTGGAAATTCCAGGGCGGTCCTCACGGCATCAATAAAACTTATCAGGAGACAAAAAATGACGAATCGCCCCTGGCTGGCTGCCTATCCGCAAGGCGTCCCCGCAGATATCGACACCACGCAATACCCGTCGCTCGTGGCCCTCATGGACGAGGCGTTCACCAAGTACGCGGGCCGCGTGGCCTACAGCTTCATGGGCAAGGAAGTGACCTATGCCCAGACAGACTCGCTCTCCAGCGCGTTTGCGGCCTATCTCCAGGGCTTGGGCCTGGTCAAGGGCGACCGCGTGGCCATCATGATGCCCAACGTGCCGCAGTACCCCGTCACGGTGGCGGCCATCCTGCGTGCAGGCTTCGTGGTGGTCAACGTGAACCCGCTGTACACCCCGCGCGAGCTGGAGCACCAGCTCAAGGATTCGGGTGCCAAGGCCATCGTCATCATCGAGAACTTCGCCACCACGCTGCAAAGCTGCATTGCAAACACGCCCGTCAAGCACGTGGTGCTGTGCGCCATGGGCGACCAGCTGGGCCTGCTCAAGGGCGCGCTCGTCAACTACGTGGTGCGCAACGTCAAGAAGATGGTGCCCGCCTACAACCTGCCGGGCGCCGTGCGTTTCAATGACGCGGTGGCCCAGGGCACGCGCGGCACCCTCAAGAAGCCCGACATCCGACCTGACGATATCGCGCTGCTGCAATACACCGGCGGCACCACGGGTGTGAGCAAGGGCGCGGTGCTGCTGCACCGCAATGTGATCGCCAACGTGCTGCAGTCCGAGGCATGGAACGACCCGGTGATGAAGAAGGTGCCCGCGGGCGAGCAGCAGACCAGCATCTGCGCGCTGCCGCTGTACCACATCTTCGCGTTCACCGTGAACATGATGCTGAGCATGCGCACGGGCGGCAAGACCATCCTGATCCCCAATCCGCGCGACCTGCCTGCCGTGCTCAAGGAGCTGTCCAAGCACACCTTCCACAGCTTCCCGGCCGTGAACACGCTGTTCAACGGCCTGGCCAACCACCCCGACTTCAACACCGTCAACTGGAAGAACCTCAAGGTCTCGGTGGGCGGCGGCATGGCCGTGCAGGGCGCCGTGGCCAAGCTGTGGCTGGAGAAGACCGGCTGCCCCATCTGCGAGGGCTACGGCCTGTCGGAGACCAGCCCCTCGGTCAGCTGCAACCCCGTGACCGCCAAGGAGTTCACCGGCACCATTGGCGTGCCGCTCCCCGGCACCCTGATGAAGCTGCTCGACGACGACGGCCGCGAGGTGACCACCCTCGGCCAGCCCGGCGAGATCGCGATCAAGGGCCCGCAGGTGATGGCCGGCTACTGGCAGCGCCCCGATGAAACCGCCAAGGTCATGACCGACGACGGCTTCTTCAAGTCCGGCGACATCGGCGTCATGGACGAGCGCGGCTTCTTCAAGATCGTGGACCGCAAGAAGGACATGGTGCTGGTCAGCGGCTTCAACGTCTACCCCAACGAGGTCGAAGAAGTCGTGGCCAACTGCCCCGGCGTGCTCGAATGCGCCGTGGTGGGCGTGCCCGACGAGAAG
Source organism: Acidovorax sp. GW821-FHT09A11 (assembly GCF_059418365.1). Taxonomy (NCBI): domain Bacteria; kingdom Pseudomonadati; phylum Pseudomonadota; class Betaproteobacteria; order Burkholderiales; family Comamonadaceae; genus Acidovorax; species Acidovorax sp. GW821-FHT09A11. The sequence continues at coordinate 38,734 of NZ_JBWKPS010000014.1, read as the reverse complement.
ACCGGCGAGGCCGTCAAGCTCGTGATCGTCAAGAAGGACCCCGCGCTCACCGAAGCGCAGGTCAAGGAGTTCTGCCGCGCCGAACTCACCGGCTACAAGCAGCCCAAGGTCATCGAGTTCCGCACCGAGCTGCCCAAGACCCCCGTGGGCAAGATCCTGCGCCGCGAGCTGCGCGACAAGAAATGACCATCCCCCTGAGCCGCTTCGCGGCTTCCCCCTTCTCTCGGCTCGCGCCGGGAAGGGGGACGACGCCAGCGGCCTGGCGAAGCCAGTTCCACGGCGTCCGCTGGTATGGGACGTGTCGGCTTCGTAGGCCATGACCACCGCCATCCTCAGCGCCTTGCCCGAAGAGCAAAGCTCGCTGGTCCCGCACCTGTTGCACCCCCAGCGCCTGGTGCATGCCGGCCGTTTCTTCTGGCGCGGCGACCTGTGCGGCCGGCCGGTGGTGCTGGCGCTCTCGGGCATCGGCAAGGTGGCGGCGGCCACCACGGCCACGGCGCTCATCGAGCGCTTCGGCGTGGCGCGCATCGTCTTCACCGGCGTGGCGGGCGGTGTGGGCGATGGCGTGAACGTGGGCGACGTGGTGGTGGCGCAGGACTACCTCCAGCACGACATGGATGCCTCGCCCCTGTTCCCCCGCTGGGAGATCCCGGGTTACACGCGCAGCCGCCTGGCATGCGACACCGTATTGTCTGCTCTGCTTCTGGAAGCGGCCAGCGCTTGTGTATCAAGCACCAGCGGCCAATTTGGCTTGAAAACTGACGCAACAGATGCGTTGGAAGGTGTCTTGCACCGCGCACACCACGGCCTGGTGGCCAGCGGGGACCGCTTTGTTTCCGCAGCCGATGAAGCCCACCGCCTGCGCACCACGTTGCGCGACGCCGGCCACGACGTGCTGGCCGTGGAAATGGAAGGCGCCGCCGTCGCCCAGGTGTGCCACGACTACGGCATCCCTTTCGCCGCCGTGCGCACCATCTCCGACCGTGCCGACGACACCGCCCACGTGGACTTTCCCCTCTTCGTGCAGACCGTGGCCAGCCGCTACGCCGAGCACATCATGCTGGCGTTTCTTCAAAAACTATAAAATTAATAGCTACTCGCGCTTATTGGATAAGCGCTAGGAGCTATTTTGATTGGATATTTTCATGCGTGGCCGTAGATCATCGGTCGCCGCGCCGTGAAACTGGCGCTCCCCCGTGCCAGCGCCACCGTGGATCCGGCTTCGCCGGTCCACCGGAGGCGTCCCCCCTCGGGGGGGAAGGCGCGCAGCGCCACAGGGGGGCTACTTCAACCAGCCCCGCTTGCGAAAGTACCACATCGGCCCTACCGCGCTGGCGATCATCAGCAGGATGCCGTAGGCATACCCGTAGCTCCATTCCAGCTCGGGCATGAACTTGAAGTTCATGCCGTACACGCTGGCGATCAGCGTGGGGGGCAGCAGCGCCACGCTGGCCACCGAGAAGATCTTGATGATCTTGTTCTGGTTGATGTTGATGAAACCGACCGTGGCGTCCATCAGGAAGTTGATCTTGTCGAACAAAAACGCCGTGTGGTTGTCCAGCGACTCGATGTCGCGCAGGATCTGGCGGGCTTCCTCGAACTGCTCGGAGTTGAGCATCTTGCTGCGCATCATGAAGCTCACGGCGCGGCGGGTGTCCATCACGTTGCGGCGGATGCGTCCGTTCAAGTCTTCCTGGCGCGCGATGGCGGCCAGCACCTCGCCCGCGCGGGCGTCGGTCACGTCGCCGGCCAGCACCTGGGTGCTCACCTTTTCCAGCTCGTCGTAGATGTTCTCGAGCGTGTCGGCCGAGTATTCGGCGTCGGCGTCGAACAGCTTGAGCAGCACTTCCTTGGCGTCCTCGATGAGGCCAGGGGCCCGGCGCGCGCGCATGCGCAGCAGGCGGAACACCGGCACGTCCTCGTCGTGGATGGAGAACAGCACGCCCCGGCTCTTGAGGTTGGCGTTGTGCTGGTTCAGGATGAAGGCCACCCGCACCGAGCGCGGGTCTTCGTCGTCGTCGATCAGAAAGTCGCTGCGGATGTGCAGCTCGCCGTTGTCTTCTTCGTAGAAGCGGGCGGATTCCTCGATGTCCTCGTCCATCGCATCCTCGGGGATGGACAGGCCGTAATGCTGCTTGATCCAGCGCTTTTCTTCGAGGGTGGGGGCTTCCAGGTCCACCCAGATCGGCTGGAAGCGGGTCAGCTCTTCCAGGGACTCGATTTCTTCCTGGAACAGCCGGCCATTGGCGAGCGTGAAGATGTTGAGCATGGGCTCACTCCCTTGTTGTGTGGCATCTGCGGTGTGGGGGATCGGGTGCTTTCAACCCCACAGCAGGCAGGCCGGGGAGCTGAAAGCTACCAACTCGGGTAGGTTTCCAAGGAGCTTTCTCCGTAAAAAATGGACAGGCGGCGGATTATGGCACTGCCGCCGCGGCGGGCCCGTGGCAAAAGCCCGCGCCCGCCGTGGTCAGGTGGATGAAGCCTGGCGCACGATGGCCAGTGCCCGGCACAGGTCGGCCCAGGCGGCGGCCTTGGTCTCCTGCGAGCGCAGCAGGAAGGCGGGGTCGTAGGTCACCACGGCGGGGCACCCGCCCAGCGCGTGTGGCCCCGCGCGCAGGCGGCCCAGCGGTTCGGTGCGGCCCAGCGCCACGCGCGCCGCGACATGGCCCAGCACCAGCACCAGGGCGGGCTGCAGCGATGCCACGGTCTCGGCCAGCGTGGCCTGGATGTCCGCGCTCGCCTGCGTGCCGGGGGCGGGGCGCTCCAGCGCGGCCAGGAACACGCGGGGATGCCGGTGCAGTTGCATGGCGCGCAGCATGTTGTCGAGCAGGCGGCCTGCGTCGCCGCCCAGCGGGTCGTCGGGGGTGAGGCATTCGGCCACGATCAGCCAGCCCGGGCCCAGCCCGGCGGGCGCCTGCGCCGGATCGGCCAGGGGGTACAGCGGCTGGGGCGCGTGCAGCCTCAGGGCCGGGGCGACGGGGGCCGTCGCGGTGGAGAGGGTGGAGGGCGGCGTGTCCTGCGCTGGCGCCGGTGCAGCGCGCGCGGGCACCCGGGGCGGGGTGGGGGGCGCCGCGCGGTCGGGGGCGGCGGCCAGGGCTGTCGTGGCGGCCACCAGGGCGGGCCGCGCCGGTGGGCGATCGGTGCCGGGGGCTGCTGTGGCGCCCGCTGCTTGCGCGGCTGGCGCCGCCACCGCCACGGCCTGTGGCGGGCCCCACACGGTGACGCCCATTTCTTGCAGCATGGCGCGCTGTCGCGCATCGAGGTGGAGGCTCATACGGGCGGGGTGGGTGGTTCTTGCGGGTTACAGGGGCAGGCTCATGACCACGGCGTCTTCGCGCTGGCCCTCGGCCGCGGGGTAGTAGCGCTTGCGTTCGCCCACGCGGCGAAATCCGTGCGCCTGGTAGATGTGCTGCGCGCGCAGGTTGCTCACGCGCACCTCCAGCCACAGCCACTGCGCGCCCCGTCCGCGTGCCCACAGGGCCAGCGCATCGAGCAGCACCCGCGCCCAGCCCTGGCGCTGGAATTCGGGCGTGACGGTGATGTTGAGCAGGTGCACTTCGTCCACGCCCAGCATCGCCACGAAGTAGCCCAGCAGATGGTCGCCGGCCATGAGCAGCTGGGCCTGGTAGCCCGAGGCCAGCGCATCGGTGAAGTTGCCGCGCGTCCAGGGGTGCGAATAGGCGCGTTGCTCCACCGCCAGCACGGCGTCGAGCCGCGCGAGCGTGAGGGTTTCAAAGCGCGCTTCCAGGGCGCGGGCGGGCGGGGTGGGCAGGGCGCTCATGCGGTGGTGGCCAGGACAAGGTTCACTGGGACGCGCCAACCCCGGGTTCCTGCGGGTTGGCTGCCGCCTGGGCGGCGCGCAGGGCGGCACGTTCGGCGGTGGTTTGCGCCACTTTATCGCGGATATAGCGCGGCAGCGCATCGCGGGCTGGCACGCCGTGGCCGGCGGCCAGCAGCGCAGGGGCCAGGCGCAGCAGCGCACCGGCCGTGGGCAGCGCGGCCACATGGGGGGCATCGGGCGCGAGCCGGTCGCCGTAGGGGGCCTGCGCATTGCCCGCCACCGTCCAGCCCGGGGGCGGCAGCACGGATTCCGGCGCGCCCAGTCCAAAGTCGGCGTCGGCCTGCCAGCGTGCCTCGGGGGCCCGCCATTCGCAGCGCGCGTGGTAGACCTCGTCCATGCGCGCGTCCAGCACCGCCACCACGCGCGTGCAGCCCTGCGCGTGGCGCGCCTCCTCGGCCACCGCGAGCAGGGTGTCCACGGGCAGCACCGGCACGCCGTGGCCCCCGCGTGCGCCAAACGCCAGCCCCTGGGCCACGGCGCAGGCGGTGCGCAGGCCGGTGAAGGAACCCGGCCCCCGGCCAAACACGATGGCCTCGAGCGTGTCGAACGACACGCCGGCCTGCGCCATCAGGCTGCGCACCGCCGGGATCAGGGTGGCCGATGCCTGCGCGCCCCCGGGGCCCGTGTGATGCCACACGGCATCGCCCTGCTGTACCGCGATGGAGAGGGTGTCGGTGCTGGTGTCGAAGGCAAGCAGATTCATGGGGCCTGGGGGTTTGCGCGGCAAAAGGAGGTCAGGAGGCGGTGTGGCCAGGGGCGGGCGTGGCGGTGGCGGCCGGGCCCGCCGGGCTCCTGCGCAGCACGCCCAGCAGGATACCGGCAGTCACCAGCAGCAGGCCGGCGACGAGGTTCCAGTACATCGGCTCGTCCAGGAACACCACGGCACCGATGGCCGAGAGGCCAGGCACCAGCGCCGTGATCATGGTGGAGCGCACGGGCCCATAGTGCTGGATCATGCGCGTGAAGCCGATGCCCGAGATCACCACCGAGCCGCCGCCCTGGAACACCATGTGAAAGACGATCTCGCTCCAGGGCGCCAGCGCCAGGTGGCTGGTGACGGCGCCCAGCGTGGTCAGCAGGGCATAGCCGGGCACATAGACCAGGCAGGCAAACGCCGTGATCGCGATGGTGGCCTGCACGGCGTCCACCGCGTGGCGCCGGGCCAGCACGCTGTAGGTGGCCCAACTCGCGGCCGCCATCATGAAGAGCAGGTCGCCCTTCCACACGTCGCCCCCCGAGAAGGCCGCCAGCAGGCTGCGGCCGCCCACCAGCAGGTCGCCCGCCACGATGAAGGCCAGGCCCGCGGCACGCAGCGGGGTGATGTGGTCGCGCAGCAGCGCGGCGGCCAGCAGCGCCGTCCACAGCGGCAGGCTGCCCGGCATCAGCACGGCCGCGTGGGTGGCGGGCGCATGGAAGAACCCCGCGTAGGCCAGCATGGCGTACAGCAGCCCGCCGAAGATGCCCAGCAGGGCCGTGGTGCGCAGCGGCAGGGGCGAGATGCCCCCCAGGCTGGAGGGCGGGGCGGACGCGCCCTGCGCCGCCGTGCGCCGCCGCACCATCCACCAGCCCCAGGGCAGCAGCACCAGGCTGGCGCCGGTGATGCGCAGCAGCGCGATGTCGAACGGGGTGAGCGTGCGCTGGGCCGAGGCGCGGGCAATGACGATGAAGCCTGTCCAGATGGTGACGGTCACGACCGCCGCCAGCAGGCCCATGGCACGAGGAGAAAAGCGCATCGGGGGATTATCGGTGCCTGCCGCCGCCAGCGCTGGCGCCTGGCTTGCCGGCGGGGCCGGGGCAGAGGCCGCCCCTGGCGCCGGGCGATAGACTTCCGCCATGTTTTCTCTTCCTGTTGCCTGGCGCTGGAATGCGCTGCGGGATGCCGTGCGCTGCTGCGCGGCATCGCTTGTCCTGGCGGGGGGCGCCGGCGCCGCCGGGGCGCAGTCCACCACCCCCGCACCCGTTTCGTTGCCCCCGGAAGTCGAGGCGGCCCTGCAGCGCGCCAGGCTGCCGCGCGAGGCGCTGTCGGTGGTGGTCGTGGATGCCCAGGGCGGGCGCGCTGCGGCGCGCCTTTCGCACCGCGCGCAGGCCCAGGTCAACCCGGCGTCGGTGATGAAGCTGGTGACCACTTACGCGGCGCTGGAGCAGCTGGGCCCCGCCTATGTGTGGAACACCCCGGTCTATGTGCAGGGCACGGTGCAGGAGGGCAGCCTGCGCGGCAATGTCTACATCCAGGGCCAGGGCGACCCCAAGCTCGTCATGGAGCGCCTGTGGCTGCTGATGCGGCGCCTGCAGGGCCAAGGCATCCAGGTCATCGTGGGCGACATCGTGCTCGACCGCACCGCCTTCGATGTGCCCGATCACGACCCGGCGCGCTTTGACGGCGAGCCCCTGCGCCCGTACAACGCCGCGCCCGACGCGCTGCTGCTCAACTACAAGTCCTCGGTGATGACCTTCGTGCCCGACGCCGCCGGCGGGCTGGCCCGCATCCAGTACGACCCGCCCCTGGCGGGCGTGTCGCGCCAGCCCACCGTGGCGCTGGCGGCGCCGGGCACCGAGTGCGGAGACTGGCGTGGCGCCCTGCGCGCGGAGCTGGCCGACCCCGCCAAGGTGGTCTTCCAGGGGGTGTACCCGGCCGCCTGCGGCGAACGCGTGTGGCCCGTGGCGGCGGCCGACCCGCGCGGCTTTGCGGCGCGCGCGGTGGAAGGCATGTGGCGCGAACTGGGCGGCAAGCTCACGGGCAGCGTGCGCGAGGGCAAGGTGCCGGCCGGCCTGAAGCCCGCCTTCGTGGCCACCTCGCCCCCCCTGGCCGAGGTGGTGCGCGATGTGAACAAATACAGCAACAACGTGATGGCGCAGCATGTCTTCCTCACGCTGGCATTGCAAAGGAACGGTGTGGCCACCTTCGACGGTGCCCGCGAGGCCCTGCGCCAGTGGTGGCTCGCGCGCATGGGCGATGCGGAACTGCCCCTGGCCGACAACGGCGCGGGCCTGAGCCGGGACGCCCGCCTGACCGCGCAGGCGCTGGCGCGCATGCTGCAGGTGGCCTGGGCCTCGCCCGTGATGCCGGAGCTCGTGGCCTCGCTGCCCATCTCCGGCGTGGACGGCACGCTGCGCCGCAGCCAGAGCCGCGCGGGCGTGGCCCACCTCAAGACGGGCAGCCTGCGCGACGTGATGGCCGTGGCGGGCTACGTGCACGCGGCCAGCGGCCGGCGCTATGTGCTGGTGGCGGTCGTCAACCATGCCAATGCCGGCGCAGCGCGGCCCGTGCTGGACAGCCTGGTCGACTGGGCGGCGCGTGACCAGTGAATAATCCGGCGTTGCCCCGGCCCCGCGCGCCCGGGCCTTCGCTTCGAACAGGTTTCCGGAACCACCACCCCATGCCCACGACCGAGCTCATCGGCTACCTTGCCGCCGCCATGACCACCTGCAGCTTCGTGCCGCAGGCGCTGCACACCTTCCGCACGCGGGATGTCCGCGGCATTTCGCTGGGCATGTACAGCGTGTTCACGGCGGGCGTGGCGCTGTGGCTGGTCTATGGGCTGACCCTGGCGGCCTGGCCCATCGTGGTGGCCAATGCCATCACGCTCGCGCTGGCGGGGACGATCCTGGGAATGAAGGTGGCCTACGGGGCAGGCGGCGGGCACTGACCGCCGGCCCGTGGCGGCACGCTGTCGCCTAGGCGTCTGCGCGCCCGGTGCGGTCCGCGTTATCCCCTATGGATGGTGCAGTGCAGGTGCGCGCACGATGCGTCGTTCCTTCCAGACCTGAGGTATCCATTCATGACGTATTTCCGCCTTACCTGTGTCGCCGCCGCCGCGGTCCTGCTTGTTGCCTGCGGTGGCTCCGACGATCCCGCCCGCGGCGCGCTGATCGATCCCCCGGCGGTGCTCACCACGCTGACGGCCGCGCAGATCGACGCAGGCACTTCCAGCAGCGGCCTGCAGGCCATCACCGGCAAGGCGAAATGCGACGTGAAGGTGGTTGCGCTCAATTACGCCACCGCGGGCGCCAAGGGGGGCGAGAGCACCAACGCCTCCGGCGTGATGCTCGTGCCCGCGGGCAGCTGCAGCACCGCCGCGCCGCTGGTCGCCTATGCCAAGGGCACCGACGTGCAAAAGCCCCGCACCCTGGCCAATCCGCAGGACAGCGAAACCTTCCTGCTCGCTGCCATGTACGCCGCCCAGGGCTATGCCGTGGTGGCCACCGACTACCTGGGGTTTGCCAAGTCGGGCTACAGCTACCACCCCTACCTGCACGCCGACTCGGAAGCCACCTCGGTCATCGACTCGGTGCGCGCCGCCCGCAACGCGGCGGGCACCGTGGGCGCCAATCTGTCGGGCAAGGTCATGTTCACGGGCTACTCGCAGGGCGGGCACTCGTCGATGGCGGCGCACCGCTCCGCGGAGCGCGACTACGGCAATGAATTCAACGTGGTGGCCGGCGCCCACCTGGCGGGCCCCTACAACCTGTCGGGTTCGCTGCGCATCCCGGACGCCATCGCGGGCGTGCAGTTCTTCGTTCCGTACCTGGTGACGGCCTGGCAGAAGGTCTATGGCGATGTCTACACGGACGTCAAGCAGGTCTTCAAGGCGCCGTACTCGGGCTACATCGAGACCCTGCTGCCCCACCCCACGCTGACCTACACCACGCTGGTCACCTCGGGCACCCTGCCCGCGGGCACGCCCAACCAGGCGCGTGATGCGCTGTTCCAGCCCGCCTTCATCACGGGCTCGCAGACCAGCACCACCCACCCCCTGTACCTGGCGGCCAAGAAGAACGACCTGCTGGGCTGGAACCCCAAGGCCCGCGTGCTGCTGTGCGGCGGGGCGGGCGACCCCACGGTGCCGCCCGCCATCCACCAACGTGTGATGAAGGCCGACTTCGACAGCCGGGGCCTGACCAACGTGGCGTCGGTGGACGTCGATGCCGCGATCCAGGCCACCTTCGGCCCGGGCGGCCAGGCCCCCACCGATCCGGCATCGGCCGCATTCGCGACCTACTACGCCGCCTACCACGGCACGTATGAGCCACCCTTCTGCCATGCACAGGCCCGTGCAGTGTTTGACACCGTCAAGTAGGCAAAGGCATCCGCCCTGCCCGCCCGGGGCAGGGCGCACAAGCAAAAAGCCGACCCTGGGGTCGGCTTTTTTGTGCCTCCCGGTGGCGCGCTCCACGAGCGCCGCCACCCCGCAGGCGGGTTACCAGCGCGCCTTCAGCCGGTCATGGGCGTAGGTGCCGAACTGGCGTTGTGCCGAAGGGGTGAGGTACACAGGGTCGGCGAACACGTAGGAGGCCTGGTTGGCGCCCGCCAGCAGCGTCGAAGGGGTGCACAGGGCCGAGTTGACCTGGCCCGCGCCGATGCCGATGCCGTTGGTGGCGTCCACGGAGGTGCACACGGGCGTCGTGGCGTTGTTGAAACCGTAGTTGGCGGGCACGCTCGTGTACAGGTTCACGTAGTAGGCGGAATCGACGTACAGCACGTTGGCGCCGAGGTCCACGATGCCCACGAGCAGGCCGTCGTTGAAGCGGCTGCTGGCGTCGGTCAGCAGCGCCTCGCGGCGGATGGCCTTGGCCCACGGGGTCTTGCTCAGGTCATAGGTGCCGGTCACCACCACGTACTTGGCGCCCGCGGCGACGAGGCGGCGCACCTGCGCGGCCATGTCCTCACCGGCCTGGCGGGCTGCGGCCACCATGGCGGCTTCCGTCTGGGTGCCTGCCTGCACGGCGGCCATGCCCGCGATCACGTCGCTGATGCCGCCGCTCAGGATCACCACGTCGTTGGCCGCGAAGCTGCCGCTGGCCAGGAAAGTATCGATCTGCTCGGTGATGGTGGGGGTGCTGGCGTTGCCCGCGGCGTCGGGCTTGGCCTTGACGCGGGCGTTGCCCACCGCGTAGCTCTTGCCGCCCGCCGAGGCGGCCGTGAGGGGCTTGCCGTAGCTGGCGGCCACCTGCAGGGTCCAGTTGTTCACGCTGCCGTCATTGACGGTGTAGCGCGTTCCCTTTTGCCCCACGTCGCTGTTGGCATCGCCGAACGCGATGAAGCGCTCGGGCGTGATGGCCGATTCGGTGGTGCTTGAACCGCAGGCCGCAAGCAACGCGGCCGACGCACATGCGGCGACCAGAACGGTGCGGCGCATCCAATTTGCTGCCATGTATTTCTCCAGAAAAGTGGGGGGTAGTTTAGCGGTGCAACGTCAACCCATGTAAAGCCGCCTTGTGCGGCTGGAATCATGCGGCAGATGCCCGTTGCAGGCGGTCACGAACGCCTTCCCACTCGGGCTCGGCGGGCGGGGTCTCGATCCAGATCAGTTTCACGCCGTCGTCGTCGAAGCCGCGCAGCACGGCGAACAGCTGCTGGGCCGTGGCGGCCGCGTCGTCGGGCATGCGGCGCATGACGAGCCTGGAGGACTGGGTGCGCAGCGCGGCACGGGCATAGACCGCGATGTGGGCGGCGTCGGCGCCCAGCAGGTCCAGGCCGGTCTGCAGGGCCTTGGCGTCCATCAGGCGCACCTTGGCGGCGGGGGCGTAGTGGGCTTCGAGCGTGCCGGAGGCGCGCGGCGTGAGCGCGGGCAGGTCGTCCCTGGACAGCGGCGCGGTGCCGCAGGCGGCCTCAATCTGCTCGCGCGTGACGGCGCCCGGGCGCAGCAGCACTGGCACGCCGCGCGTGCAGTCCACGATGGTGCTTTCGATGCCCACTTCGCACGGGCCACCGTCGAGCACCAGCAGACCGGCGCCCAGCTCGTCCTGCACGTGCCGGGCGGTGGTGGGGCTCACGCGGCCAAAGCGGTTGGCGCTGGGGGCCGCCACACCCCACACGGGCGGGCCGCCCAGGGCATCGCCATCGCCGGGCGCGGCGCAGGCCAGCAGCAGCGCGTGCGCCACGGGGTGGGCGGGGCAGCGCAGCCCCACGCTGTCCTGGCCGCCCGTGGCGGCCGTGGCCACGCCGGGCAGGCGCGGCAGGATGAGCGTGAGCGGGCCGGGCCAGAAGGCATCGACGAGCTTCTGCGCGAAGCCCGGCACCGCGCTGGCGAAGTGGCGAATGCCTTCGGCATTGGCCACGTGCACGATCAGCGGGTGATCGCTGGGGCGCCCCTTGGCGGCGAAGATCTGCGCCACGGCGGTATCGCTGCTGGCGTCGGCGGCCAGGCCATACACGGTTTCGGTGGGCAGGCCCAGCAGCGCGCCGCTGCGCACGGCCCGCGCTGCGGCGGCGATGGATGCAGGCTGGGTGCCGTCAAGAATCATGGTCAGAACGGCGCGATGCCCAGGAGGGCCGCAGCCCGCAGGGCGGTGGCCCGCGCAGCGTCGGGGGTGGCGGCGGTGATGTTGAGGTGGCCCATCTTGCGGCCGCGCTTGGCGTCGCGCTTGCCATACAGGTGCAGGTGCGTGCCGGGCAGGGCCAGCACCTCGGCCCAGGGGGGCGTCTGCTCCGTGCCGCCCTGCGCAAACCACAGATCGCCCAGCAGGTTGAGCATCACGGCGGGGCTGTGCTGGCGCGGCTGCGTGAGCGGCAGGCGGGCCATGGTGCGCACCTGCAGCTCGAACTGCGACACGTCGCAGGCGTTCTGGCTGTAGTGGCCGCTGTTGTGCGGGCGCGGGGCGATCTCGTTGACCACCAGGCCGCCGTCCTGCAGCACGAAGAACTCCACGCAGAGCACGCCGACGTACTGCAGGCCGTTTGCTATCGAAATTGCAGCTGCTACCGCTTGCTGAATAAGCGCTGGAGGCAGATTTTGTTCAAAAACCTCCGTCACGGCCAGGATGCCGTCGCGGTGCAGGTTGCGCTGCACGGGCAGGTGCACGGTGGCCCCGTCGGCGCCGCGCGCCACGATCACCGAGCATTCCAGTGCCAGCGGCAGCATCTTCTCCAGCACGCAGGGCACCTTGCCGACCGCGTCCCACGCAGCGGCGAGTTCGGCAGCGGTCTTCACTCGCACCTGGCCTTTGCCGTCGTAGCCCATGCGAGCCGTTTTCAGGATGCCTGGCAACAGATCAGAAGAAACCGCAGCCAGTTGCTCAGCCGTTTCGATCACCGCATACGGCGCGCAGGGCACGCCGCAGGCCACGAAATGGGCTTTTTCCCGTGCACGGTCCTGCGCCACCGACACGGCGCTGGCGGCGGGCGACACGGGGCGCTGCGCTGCCAGGGCGGCCAGCGCGGCCGCGGGCACGTTTTCGAACTCGGTGGTCACCGCATCGGCCAGGCGGGCCAGCTCGGCCAGGCCCTGCGGATCTTCATAGCCCGTCTGGATGTGGTGGTGGCTCACCAGCCCGGCGGGGCTGGTGGGGTCGGCGTCGAGCACGGCCGTGAAATAGCCCATGGCCTGGGCCTGGTGCACAAACATGCGGCCCAGCTGGCCGCCGCCGAGCACGCCCAGCGTCGATCCCGGCAGGAGGGGTTTGTTGCTGGCGCTCATGCGGCGGGCGGCAAGGTCATGTTGCGGGCCACCTCGGTCTGCTCGGCGCGGAAGGCTTCGAGCCGCTGGCGCAGTTCGGGGCTTTCGTTGGCCAGCAGGGCGACGGCAAACAGGGCGGCATTGGCAGCGCCCGCCGTGCCGATGGCGAACGTGGCCACGGGGATGCCCTTGGGCATCTGCACGATGCTGTGCAGCGAATCCACACCCTGCAGGTGGCGACTGGCCACGGGCACGCCCAGCACGGGCACGGTGGTCTTGGCGGCAATCATGCCGGGCAGATGGGCGGCGCCACCGGCACCCGCAATGATGGCCTTCAGGCCCCGGCCGGCGGCCGCCTCGGCGTAGGCGAACATGTCGTCGGGCATGCGGTGGGCCGAAACCACGCGGGCCTCGTGCGGGATGCCGAATTGCTCAAGAATCTGCACTGCATGCTGCATGGTGTCCCAGTCGCTGCTGGAACCCATGACCACGCCGATCTGGATGGGTTTCATGGTGTGGAAGGTGCCTTGGCCGCGGGCTGCGCCCGCGGCACGGCTGTAGGTGGAACCCGCGATTTTACTTTTTGCGCTTCCCTTCGCCGCACCCGGGCATGTCGATGGGCCAAAATAGCGCGAACCAACCAGCTTGACCGGCCCCGCCCGTACACCACCATGATTGACGTCACCGTAGAGAACTTTGAAGCCGAGGTCGTTGCCGCCTCGATGACCGTGCCCGTGCTGGTGGACTTCTGGGCGCCCTGGTGCGGCCCCTGCAAGTCGCTGGGGCCGGTGCTGGAAAAGCTCGAGACCGAATACGCCGGCCGCTTCAAGCTCGTCAAGATCGACTCGGACCAGGAGCAGCAGCTGGCGGGCATGTTCGGCATCCGCAGCATCCCCACCTGTGTGCTGCTCATGAACGGCCAGCCCGTGGACGGCTTCATGGGGGCCCTGCCCGAGGGCCAGGTGCGCGCCTTCCTCGACAAGCACGTGCCCACCGCCGAGGAAATGGTGGCCGAAATGGAGGAGGAAGAAGCCCAGGACGCCCTGGCCGAGGGTGACACCAGCACCGCACTGGAGAAGCTGCAGCATGCGGTGGTGACCGATCCCTCCAACGACGATGCGCGCTTCGACTACGTCAAGCTCCTGCTGCAGCTGCACCGCGAGGACGATGCCAAGGTCGCGTTCGCCCCCGTGATCGCCAAGGCCGCGGGCTCGCGCAAGCTCGGCGCGCTGAAAGTCTGGATGGATGCTATTGATTTCGTAGCTTCTGGCGCATATGGAGAAAGCGCTGAGGCCGATTTCGATGCCAAGATTGCCGCCAACAAGCGCGATTTCGATACCCGCTACGCCCGCGCCCGCTGGCTCTTGGCCGGCCAGCGCTGGACGGACGCGATGGACGAACTGCTCGAAATCCTCATGCGCGACAAGGCCTGGGGCGAAGAGATCGCCCGCAAGACCTACGTGGCCATCCTCGAGATCATCGAACCCCCCAAGGCGAAAGTGGCCGACGGCCAGATCCCGCCCGACGACCCGGTGGTGGCGACCTACCGGCGCCGGCTGTCGAGCGTGGTGCTGAGCTAGAACAGGCTACCCCCTGAGGCGCCTTGCGCCTTCCCCCTGGAAGGGGGACGCCGCCAGTGCGGCGGGGCGGCCCTTGCACGGCGGCCGCTGGCCTGTACCGTGCCCGTTGCGACGGCATCGTGCGATGGGCAGAAAAGAAAAGAAAAAAAAGGCTCCCGGTTGGGAGCCTTTTGTGTTTTTTAGGCAGGTCGCCGTTTAACCGACCAAACGCTCCAGCGCCTCGCGGTACTTGGCGGCGGTTTTTTCGATCACTTCGCGCGGCAGGCGGGGGGCGGGCGCGGTCTTGTCCCAGGGCTTGCCGTTCACCTGGGCCTGCTCCAGCCAGTCGCGCACGAACTGCTTGTCGTAGCTTGGCGGGTTCTGGCCGGCGGCCAGGGCGGCTTCGTAGCCTTCCACGGGCCAGTAGCGCGAGCTGTCGGGCGTGAGCACCTCGTCCATCAGCACCAGCGTGCCATCGGGCGCCAGGCCAAACTCGAACTTGGTGTCGGCGATGATCATGCCCTTGGTCAGCGCGATCTCGGCGGCGGCCTGGTAGATCGCAATGCTGAGGTCGCGGATGCGGGTGGCCAGGTCCAGGCCGATCATCTCCACCGTGCGCTCGAAGGTGATGTTCTCGTCGTGCTCGCCCATGGCGGCCTTGGCGGCGGGGGTGTAGATGGGCGCAGGCAGCTTGGCGGCATTGGTCAGCCCTTCGGGCAGCGGCACGCCGCAGACCGACCGCGATTCCTGGTACTCCTTCCAGCCGCTGCCGGCCAGGTAGCCGCGCACCACGGCTTCGACGGGGATGGGCTGCAGCCGCTGCACGAGCATGGACCGTCCGCGGATCTGCGCGGCCTCCTGCGCGGACACCACGCTTTCCGGCGCGTCGCCCGTCAGGTGGTTGGGGCAGATGTATCCGAGCTTGTCGAACCAGAACAGCGCCATCTGCGTGAGCAGCTCGCCCTTGCCGGGGATGGGTTCGCCCATGATCACGTCGAAGGCCGACAGGCGGTCGCTGGCCACCATCAGGATGCGGTCGTCGCCCACGGCGTAGTTGTCGCGCACCTTGCCACGGGCCAGCAGGGGCAGCGAGGTCAAGGCGGAAGTGTGCAGGGCGTTGGAGCTGGGCTGGGTCATGGTGTCGGGGTGGGCGGTCAATGTCCGCTGCAGGCAGGCCGAAGAACGTGGGGAATGGAGCGCGGGGGCATGGGAAATGCCTGCTGGCGCGCAACCGGTGGATTTTACGCGCGGGGCCCGAAGCGTGCGCGTGGCATGGGTTCGCGAGGGCGCGCGGGAGCGCACCGGAACGCGCCTTCGGCGAACGGGCCAGCGCGCTTCGTGCCGTTGCGGCACACTGGCGGCCCTGAGTCCGACCTGGCCGCCCTGGCCGCTTCCTGTGCCCTCCCATTCCACCCTGACCCCCCGCCGAGAACTGTGGCTGCTGCTCACGCTGGCCGGCATCCAGTTCACCCACATCCTCGACTTCATGATCATGATGCCGCTGGGGCCCCAGTTCACGCGGCTGTTTGCCATCAGCGATGCGCAGTTCGGCCTGCTGGTCTCGGCCTACACGCTCTCGGCGGGCGCATCCGGGCTGCTGGCCTCGACCTACATCGACCGTTTCGGCCGCAAGCGGCTGCTGCTGACGCTGTACGTCTTGTTCGGGCTGGCCACGCTGGCCTGCGGCGTGGCACCCACCTACGGCACGCTCATGGCCGCGCGCATCCTGGCGGGGGCCTTCGGGGGCGTGCTGTCGGCGCTGTCGCAAACCATCGTGGCCGACGTGATCCCCTTCGAGCGGCGCGGGCGCGCGATGGGCATCGTGATGACGTCGTTTTCCCTGTCCACCGTGGCCGGTGTGCCCCTGGGGCTGATCCTGGCCGAATACGGGGGCTGGAACCTGCCATTCCTGGCCATTGCGCTGATGGTGGGCGTGCTGGCCGTTCTGGCGGCACGCACCATGCCCGTGATGACGGGGCATCTGCGGGCCGCGGATGGCCGCACCGCGCTGGGCGGCATCGCCCAGGTGCTGGCCGACGCCAACCACCGCTGGGCCTTCCTGTTCTCGGCGCTCATCATGTTCGCCGGCTTCACGGTGATTCCCTACATCACCATCTACATGCAGGCCAACGCCGGGGTGCGGCCCGACCAGATCCCCCTGGTGTACCTGTGCGGCGGCGTGGTGACGCTGTTCACCGCGCGCCTGTTCGGCGTGCTCACGGACCGCTGGGGCAAGGTGGTGATGTTCCGCTGCCTGGCGCTGGCCGGCGCGTTGCCCCTGCTGGGCATCACGCTGGTGCGCGGGGTGCCGCTGGTGGCCGTGCTGGTGGTGTCGACGCTGATGTTCGCGCTGATGAGCGGCCGCATGATTCCGGGCATGGCCATCATTTCCTCGGCGGCCCGGGCGCCGTTGCGCGGCACCTTCATGACGCTGAATGCGTCGGTGCAGTCCGCGGCGATGGGCGTGGCGTCCTTTGTGGGCGGGGTGCTGATCAGCCGCGACGCGCAGGGGCTGGTGCAGAACTACTGGATGGCCGCCGTGGTGGGCATTGCGGCGAGCCTGCTGTCAATGGTGGTGGTGGGGCGGCTCACGCTGCACGGCGCGGCGCCCGCGGCACGGTGAGGAGCCGCATCTGCGGGACGGCGGTGTACGGGACAGCCCACCACCCGGCAACCTGCCCATTGTGCGCGCTTTTCGGAGGCTTGGCACCTTGGTCGGCATAACCCAGCGGACAGGGTCGGTATGGGATTGCTTTTCAGGGAGGGCGGGGGCATAGTGACTTCACGTCAACGGGATGCATCCAGGTTCGCCGAGCCGCTCCTCTGATCCAGGGCGGCGTTCTTCCACCGAGAGTGTTACAGGAGACTTATTTATGAACTTGACGATCAGCGGTCACCACCTCGAAGTTACCCCAGCCTTGCGCAACTACGTCACCACCAAGCTGGACCGGATCACCCGCCATTTTGACCAGGTTGTCGATGTCAAGGTACTGCTGACGGTAGAGAAGCAAAAGGAGAAGGAAAAGAGGCAGCGAGCGGAATGCAACATCCACGTGAAGGGCAACGACCTGTTTGCCGAAAGCTCCCACGCCGACCTGTATGCCGCCGTGGATGAACTGGTCGACAAGATGGACCGCCAGGTCGTGCGCCACAAGGATCGCCTGCAGGACCATCACCACGATGCCGCCAAGCGCGAACTGCACGCCTGATGCGGCAGCCCTGAGCCTGGCACAGCAGCCGCCCACTGGGCGGTTTTTTTGTTGCCCGATGCGTTGTGCTCAGGGTTTTCGCCAACGTGTGCATAATTGTTACCCTTGACCATGAACCGACTCGCCTCCATCCTGCCTTCCGCTCAAGTGCTCGTGTGCGTGGACGCCACCAGCAAGAAGCGTGCTTTTGAAGAAGCGGGTCTCCTTTTCGAGAGCCAGCACGGCCTGTCGCGCGCGCTGATCACCGACAGCCTGTTCGCGCGCGAGCGCCTGGGCTCCACCGGCCTGGGCCATGGCGTGGCCATTCCCCACGGTCGCATCAAGGGCCTGAAAGCGCCCATGGCCGCCGTGTTCCAGCTGCTCAATCCGATCGGGTTCGATGCGCCGGACGAATTGCCCGTCGGGCTGCTCATTTTCCTGCTGGTGCCCGAAGCGGCCACGCAAAAGCACCTGGAGATCCTGTCCGAGATCGCCGAGCTGCTGAGCGATTCGGCGCTGCGTGAACGGCTCAAGGGCTGCACCGACGCCACCGAGCTGCACGGCATGATCGCGGGCTGGCAGTCCACGCAGACGGCCTGAGCCGCCTGGCGCCGCGCACGAACGCACGCTCGCACCGTCGCCGATCCACCGTGAAGCCCAATGTCGTCAGCGCCGATGTCCTTTTCGAGGAATTCCGGGGCCTCCTGAAATGGGAGTGGGTGGCGGGGCTGGGCGCCTCCGAACGCCGCTTTGACGAAGTGGCGGTGCGCTCGGCACGTTCCGGGGCCGATCTGGTCGGCTATCTCAACTACATCCATCCGTACCGCGTCCAGATCCTGGGCGAGCGGGAGATCGCGTATCTCGGCAGCGCTTCACCCGATGATTGCAAGCGCCGCATCGCGCGCATCGTGACGCTGGAGCCGCCCGTGCTGGTGCTGGCCGACAACCAGACCGCCCCCGACGCCCTGGTGTCGATGTGCGAACGGGCGCAGATCCCGATGTTCTCCACGCACGAGTCGTCGGCGTTTGTCATCGACGTGCTGCGCGCCTACCTGTCCAAGCACTTCGCCGACCGCACCACCATGCACGGCGTGTTCATGGACATCCTGGGCCTGGGGGTGATGATCACCGGCGAATCGGGCCTGGGCAAGAGCGAGCTCGGCCTGGAGCTGATCTCGCGCGGCAACGGCCTGGTGGCCGACGATGCGGTGGACCTGTTCCGCATCAACCAGACCACCATCGAGGGCAAGTGCCCCGAACTGCTGCAGAACCTGCTGGAAGTGCGCGGCATCGGCCTGCTCGATATCCGCGCCATCTTTGGCGAGACCGCCGTGCGCCGCAAGATGCGGCTGAAGCTCATCGTGCACCTGGTGCGCAAGGAAACCCTGGAGCGCGACTACGAACGCCTTCCCTACGAGCCTCTCACCCAGGACGTGCTGGGCGTGCCCGTGCTCAAGGTCGTGATCCAGGTGGTCGCCGGCCGCAACATCGCCGTGCTGGTCGAGGCCGCCGTGCGCAACACCATCCTGCAACTGCGCGGCATCGACACTTACCAAGAGTTTGTCGAACGCCATCGCCGCGCCATGGAGCGCGATACGGGCGGCTAGCGGCGCTCAGGCCACCGAAACTGGCGCGGCCCATACCAGGGCTCCCGCGCAAGGGCCGCCCCGCCGCGCCGGGAGCGTCCCCCTTAGGGGGAAGACGCCGAAGGTGGCTCAGGGGGGAGTCATTTCTTAGCGCAGTCGGCGCACTGCCCGTACAGCGCCATGGTGTGGTCCTGCACCAGCCAGCCCTTGGCCTTGGCCACGGCCTGCTGGCGTTTTTCGATCTCGGGGTCGTAGAACTCCTCCACCTTGCCGCACGAGGTGCACACGAAGTGGTCGTGGTGCTGGCCTTCGTTGAGCTCGTACACCGCCTTGCCGCTCTCGAAATTGCTGCGGATCAGGATGCTGGCCTGCTCGAACTGCGTGAGCACGCGGTAGACCGTGGCCAGGCCGATGTCCGAGCGCTCCTCCAGCAGCACGCGAAACACGTCCTCGGCCGTCATGTGGCGCTGCGCGCCCTTCTGGAAGATTTCCAGAATCTTCAGGCGGGGCAGCGTGGCCTTGAGTCCCGTGCTTTTGAGTTCGTCGATGTTGGTCATGGCATGGTCTTTCGGGATGCGGCCCCGCCTGGGGGTCGGAGGGCCTGCCGCTACAATGGGGCGATCATATCCTCAGCCCTTTTACCCATGCCCGTCAAAGCCCGTTGCAGCGCCCGCCTGGGCCTGGTCCTGTTGATCGGTGCCAGCGTGGCCGCCCTGGCCGGCTGCAGCAGCCTGGATGGCGCCAGTACCCGCATTGCCAACATTGTCACCCCCTACAAGATAGATGTGGTGCAGGGCAATTTTGTCTCGCGCGAGCAGGTCGAGGCGCTCCAGCCTGGCATGAGCCGCCAGCAGGTGCGAGAGATTCTGGGAACCCCGCTGGTCACCAGCCTGTTCCATGCCGACCGCTGGGAATACGTGTTCACGCTCAAGCGCCCCGGCGAAGATGCCCAGACCCGCAAGCTGACCGTGTACTTCAAGGGGGACGCGCTCGAGCGCTCCGAGGGCGACGAGATGCCGACCGAGACGGAGTTCGTGGCGGCCCTGGGGTCGCGCGGCTCCAAGGGCAAGGTGCCCGTGCTCGAGGCCACGCCGGAGCAGCTGGCCCGGTATCCCGCTTCCCAGCGGCCCCCCGCGTCGCCCACCGCGGCGCCGCTGGAGCCCGCTTCCATCAGCTATCCACCGCTTGAAGCGCCCGCACGGTAACGCCGGCGGGCTGGCGGTGGGCCGTGCCTGGCCCGCCGTGCTTCAACCACAACGTACAGGACACCCATGACAGGGACTTCTTCGCCTGCCGCCCCTTCCACCGCTTCCACGGGCTCCGGCCCCTGCCGTGTCGCCATCGCCGGCGCATCGGGCCGCATGGGCCGCATGCTCATCGAGGCCCTTCGCGCCAGTGACGACTGCGTGCTGGCCGGTGCGCTGGACGTGCCGTCCAGCCCGGGCATCGGCTCGGATGCCACCGCGTTCCTCGGCCATGCCAGCGGCGTCGCCATCACGGCCGACATTGCCACGGGCCTGAAAAACGCCGACGTCCTGATCGATTTCACGCGCCCCGAAGGCACCCTGACCCACCTGGCCGTGTGCAGCCAGCTCGGGGTGAAGGCCGTCGTCGGCACCACCGGCTTCACCGATGCGCAGAAGGCCGAGATCGCGGCGTTGGCCCAGCGCACGGCCATCGTCATGGCGCCCAACATGAGCGTGGGCGTCAACGTCACGCTCAAGCTGCTGGAGATGGCCGCCAAGGCCATGGCCACCGGCTACGACATCGAGATCATCGAGGCCCACCACCGCCACAAGGTGGATGCGCCCTCGGGCACCGCGCTCAAGATGGGCGAGGTGATCGCCGGCGCCATGGGCCGCGACCTCAAGGAGTGCGGCGTGTTTGCGCGCGAGGGCGTCACGGGCGAGCGCGACCCGTCGAGCATCGGCTTTGCCACCATCCGGGGCGGCGACATCGTGGGCGACCACACCGTGCTGTTCGCGGGCATCGGCGAGCGCATCGAGATCACGCACAAGTCCTCCAGCCGCGCCACCTACGCGCAGGGCAGCCTGCGCGCGGTGCGCTTCCTCGCCGGGCACAAGACGGGCATGTTCGACATGTTCGATGTGCTGGGCCTTAACAACAACTAGCCATCGGGCCAGCCATGGACGCTCTCCACTGGTGGCGCCAGGGCGACGCCGTCACGCAGGGTGCCGCGCTGGTGCTCCTGGCCATGTCCGTGGCAAGCTGGGTGGTCATCGTCTGGAAGCTGCGGCTCATGCGCCAGGCCAGCGCCGACGTGGCCCGCTGCACGGCGGCGTTCTGGCAGGCGCCATCCATGGACGTTGCTGCACAGCGCCTGCAGTCTTTTGACCGCGCTGCGCTTGTCTTGCCTTTGGTTGTTGCTGCGAATTCAATAGCAAATCATGCCGGTCCCACCGGCCAGCCCACGCTGGCGGCGGCAGGCAGCCTGTCGCAGCGGCTCACCCGCGTGCTGCGCGACGCCTTGCACGGCGTGCTCGGGCGCCTGCAGTTTGGCCAGGTGCTGCTGGCCACGGTGGGCTCCACGGCACCGTTCGTGGGGCTGCTGGGCACCGTCTGGGGCATCTACCATGCGCTCACGGCCATGGCGGGCGCGGGGCAGATCACCATCGACCGCGTCTCCGGCCCCGTGGGCGAGGCGCTGGTCATGACGGCGGCCGGGCTGGCGGTGGCGATCCCGGCCGTGCTGGCCTACAACGTGTTCGGCCGCCTGATCGGCCGCATCGAGGCCGACCTGGAAGGCTTCGCGCGCGACCTGCGCGAACTGCTGATCGACACGGCGCCGCCCGCCGGTGCGCGGCCCTGAATCCCGGAGGTCCGTTTTCACCATGGCCTTCGGACGACTTGAACGCACCGCCGGGCCCCAGCCCATGAGCGACATCAACATGACGCCGCTGGTGGATGTGATGCTGGTGCTCGTGGTCATCTTCATCCTCACGGCGCCGCTCATGGCCAGCGCGATCCGGCTGGACCTGCCGCGCACCGAAGGCGCCACGCCCGGCACGGTGCCGCAGTTCGTCACCCTGGTGGTCGATGCCTCGGGCCAGGCCTTTCTTCAGGACGAGCCTCTGTCGCAGCCCGCGCTGGCCGAGCGCCTGCGCCGCATCGGCGCCGAACGGCCCGACACCGAAATCCAGCTGCGCGCCGATGCGGCCGTGCCCTATGGGCGGGTGGTCGAAGTCATGGGCGCGGCGCACCTGGCCGGGCTGCAGCGCATCGGCTTCGTGGCCGAGCCGCCGGCCGCTGGCGCGCCAACGGCCCCTGCCAGGGCACCTTGAAGCCGCCATGCGCCGGAGTCCCTGGGGGGCCGCGCAGGCCGCTGGCGGCGGCGGGCGCGGAACGCAGGGCCTGACAGCCTAAAATCTGCGCAGCGCGGCCTCGCAGCCGCACACCTCTCTCATCCCCGAGCCCTCATGCAAGACAAATACTCTCCCCAAGACGTCGAGCGCGCCGCGCACGACCACTGGACCGCCACCGACGCCTACCGCGTGACGGAGGACACCAGCAAGAAGAAGTTCTACGCCTGCTCGATGCTGCCCTACCCCAGCGGCAAGCTGCACATGGGCCATGTGCGCAACTACACCATCAACGACATGCTCACGCGCCAGCTGCGCATGAACGGCCACAACGTGCTCATGCCCATGGGCTGGGACGCCTTCGGCCTGCCGGCCGAGAACGCCGCGCTCAAGAACGGCGTGCCCCCCGCCAAGTGGACGCACGAGAACATCGCGTACATGAAGAAGCAGATGCAGGCCATGGGCCTGGCCATCGACTGGAGCCGCGAAGTGGCCACCTGCGACCCCACGTACTACAAGTGGAACCAGTGGCTGTTCCTCAAGATGCTGGAAAAGGGCATTGCCTACCGCAAGACCCAGGTCGTGAACTGGGACCCGGTGGACCAGACCGTGCTGGCCAACGAGCAGGTCATCGACGGCAAGGGCTGGCGCACCGGCGCCACGGTGGAAAAGCGCGAGATCCCGGGCTACTACCTGAAGATCACCGACTACGCCGAAGAGCTGCTGGACTTCGTGACCGGCGACAAGCTGCCCGGCTGGCCCGAACGCGTGAAGCTCATGCAGGAGAACTGGATCGGCAAGAGCGAAGGCGTGCGCTTCGCCTTCCCGCACGATATCCGGGCCGATGACGGCACGCTGATCGGCGACGGCCGCATGTACGTCTTCACCACGCGCGCCGACACCATCATGGGCGTGACCTTCTGCGCCGTGGCGCCCGAGCACCCGCTGGCCGCCCACGCCGCCAGGACGAACCCGGAGCTCGCCGCCTTCATCGAGGAATGCAAGAGCGGCGGCACCACCGAGGCCGAGCTGGCCACGCAGGAAAAGAAGGGCCAACCCACGGGCCTGTTCGTCACGCACCCGCTGACCGAGGAAAAGGTCGAGGTCTGGGTCGGCAACTACGTGCTCATGGGCTATGGCGACGGCGCCGTGATGGGCGTGCCCGCGCACGACGAGCGCGACTTCGCGTTCGCCCTCAAGTACAACCTGGAGATCAAGCAGGTGGTGCTGGTCGATGGCGAGCACTTCGACTACCACCAGTGGCACGACTGGTACGGCGACAAGCAGCGCGGCGTCACCATCAACTCCGACAGCTTCAGCGGCCTGGGCTACAAGGAAGCCGTCACCGCCGTGGCCCACGCGCTGCAGGCCAAGGGCCTGGGCGAGACCAAGACCACCTGGCGCCTGCGCGACTGGGGCGTGAGCCGCCAGCGCTACTGGGGCACGCCCATTCCCATCATCCATTGCGATGAACACGGCGCCGTGCCCGTGCCCGAGAAGGACCTGCCGGTGGTGCTGCCCACCGACTGCGTGCCCGATGGTTCGGGCAACCCGCTGCACAAGCACGAAGGTTTCCATGCTGGCGTGGTCTGCCCCGTGTGCGGCAAGGCCGCGCGGCGCGAGACGGACACCATGGACACGTTCGTGGACTCGTCCTGGTATTTCATGCGGTATTGCGACCCTAAGAATGCCGACGCCATGGTCGCTGGCGGCGCCGACTACTGGATGCCGATGGACCAGTACATCGGTGGTATCGAACACGCCATCCTGCACCTCTTGTACGCGCGCTTCTGGACCAAGGTCATGCGCGACCTGGGGCTGGTCAAGGTGGACGAGCCCTTCACCAAGCTGCTCACGCAAGGCATGGTGCTCAACCACATCTACAGCCGCCGCACCGCCAAGGGCGGAAAGGACTACTTCTGGCCACACGATGTGGAGCATGTGCTGGACGAAGGCGGCAAGATCGTTGGCGCCAGGCTCAAGAACGAAGCCACCAGCGGTGACGGCCTGTTGCCGGCGGGCACGCCCATCGACTACGAGGGCGTGGGCACCATGTCCAAGTCCAAGAACAACGGCGTGGACCCGCAGGACCTCATCGAGAAGTACGGCGCCGACACCGCGCGCCTGTACACCATGTTCACCGCCCCGCCCGAGGCCACGCTGGAGTGGAACGACGCGGCCGTGGAAGGCAGCTACCGTTTCCTGCGCCGCGTGTGGAATTTCGGCTTCAAGCTCTCCGCCATGGACATGCAAGCCGCCAGCGCCAGCGTGGCAAGCGCCAGCAGCCTGAAGGAGGTGGAATTCGGCAAGGAGGCCAAGGCCCTGCGGCTGGAGATCCACACCGTGCTCAAGCAGGTGGACTACGACTACCAGCGCATGCAGTACAACACCGTGGTGTCGGGCGCGATGAAGATGATCAACGCGCTCGAGGACTTCAAGGCCACGGAGTCGGCCGGCGCCCAGGTGGCGCTGATCGAAGGCTTTGGCATCCTGCTGCGCGTGCTGTACCCGGCCACGCCCCACATCGCGCACAGCCTGTGGAGCAGCCTGGGCTACGCGGGCGACCTGGGCGATCTGCTGGATGCGCCCTGGCCCCAGGTGGATGCGAACGCGCTGGTGCAGGACGAGATCGAGCTCATGCTGCAGGTCAATGGCAAGCTGCGCGGCTCCATCCACGTGCCGGCGCAGGCCGACAAGGCAGCGATCGAGCGCATCGCCCTGGCCAGCGAGGCCTTCACGGCACATGCCGCGGGCGCGGCGCCCAAGCGGGTGATCGTGGTGCCTGGCCGCCTCGTGAACGTGGTGGTGTGAAATGAAGCGACACCCCCCTGAGGCGCTGCGCGCCGGGGCGGCCCTGGTGCGGCGTCTGCTGGCCTGGGCCGCGCCAGTGCCACGGGTTGTGGGTGGCGCGAACGCAATGGAAAACTGAAATGCAAAGACGCACACTGCTCTTCATCGCGCCCGCGGCCCTGCTGTCGGCCTGCGGTTTTCGCTTGCGGGGCGTGCCGGAGTTCGGGTTCGACTCGCTCTACATCGCGGCCCCCGCGGGCTCGCCGCTGGCGCGGGAGCTGCAGCGCACGCTGGACGGGTCGGGCAGCAAGCTGCAGGTGCTGCGCGACCCGGCGGCCCTGCCCACCGCCGAGGCCATCCTGGACCTGCTGCAGGAGCAGCAGGAGCGCGTGGTGGTGGGGCTCAACGCCTCGGGCCAGGTGCGCGAGCTGCAGTTGCGGCTGCGCATCCGCTTCAGGCTCCGGACCCCGGCGGGCACCGAGCTGATCCCTGACACCGAACTGCTGCAGCAGCGCGACATCAGCTACAACGAAACCATCGCCCTGGCCAAGGAGGCCGAAGAGGCGCTGCTGTACCGCAACATGCGGACCGACCTGGTGCAGCAGTTGATGCGCCGGCTGGCCGCCGTGAAGCGGTAGCCGGGGGGCGGCGACGCCAGCGGCCGGGCCAGGCCCGCTCCACGGCGTCCCGCGCGGGGGGCGCGCCCGTTTCAGGAAGCGCTATGGAGCGCCGCCTGCGGGGCGCGCAGGCCCGATGGCACGCGCATCAGCGTGCTCTTGCCGAACAGCGACTCCACCAGGTCCACGGCCAGCACGGCGGTGCGGTTGCGCACGTCCAGCGCGGGGTTGAGCTCCACGATGTCCAGCGACGCCAGGCGGCCGCTGTCGGCGATCATCTCCATGCACAGCTGGGCCTCGCGGTAGGTGGGGCCGCCGGGCACCGTGGTGCCCACGCCGGGCGCGATGTCCGGGTCCAGGAAATCCACGTCGAAGCTCACGTGCAGGTGGGTGTCGGCATCCAGCCCGGCCAGCGCCTGCTGCATGGTCTGGCGCATGCCCACCTCGTCGATGTAGCGCATGTCGAAGACTTCCAGGCCCTGCTCGTGCACGAAGCGTTTTTCGCCTTCGTCCACGCTGCGGATGCCGATCTGGCGGATCTGGCCGGGGTGCAGCGCGGGGCCTCCGCCGGGCATCCGGGCTAGCTGCGTCAGCTCCTTCGGCCCAAAGCCGCACAGGCAGGCCACGGGCATGCCGTGCACATTGCCGCTGGGCGTGAGGGCGCTGGTGTTGAAGTCGGCATGCGCATCAAGCCACAGCACGCGCAGCTTCCTGCCGGTCTCCGCGCAATGCCGCGCCACGGCGCTGATGCTGCCCAGGCCCAGGCAGTGGTCGCCGCCCATCAGGATGGGCAGGTGGCCGCGCCGCAATTCGGCATACACCGCATCGAACACGCGCTGGTTCCACTCCACGACTTCGGGCAGGTGGCGGTAGCCTTGCTGCGGGGGCTGCCAGGGATTGGCCGGCCCGCTCAGGTTGCCCCGGTCGAACACCCGCAGGCCGTGGCTTTCCAGCGCCGGCTGCAGCCCGGCCACGCGCAGGGCCTCGGGGCCCATGGAGGCGCCGCGCGCGCCCGCTCCCACGTCGGTGGGGGCGCCCAGGAGGCTGATGGATGGCGCGGGGAGGGGCGGGGTGGAGGTCATGGTGCGAGGCCTTTGTGGGGAACGGACGGTGCCGGGCGCCCGGGGTGCTGGGTGCCCGTGTGGGTGGCGGGGTGATTGTCGGGGCGGGGAGCGCCAATGAAAAGCAGGACAGCTGCGCAATCGGGTGCGTGTACCGTGCAATCTGCAGGCCTGTGCTGGCGATCTGCGGGGTTTTCTGTGCCCCTGGCCTCCTGGTGCGCCAGGGTGCCAGGGCAAGGGGATAAACTTTGCCGCATGCAAGTCGCCCTGGCCCAACTCTCCACGCATCTCCAACGGGGCCTGTCGCCGCTCTACGTGCTGCATGGCGACGAGCCCCTGCTGCAGCAGGAGGCGGCCGACGCCATCCGCGCCACGGCCCGTGCGCAGGGCTATACCGAGCGCAGTTCCTACACGGTGGCGGGCGCGCACTTCGACTGGAGCGCGGTGCTGGCGGCGGGCGGCTCGCTCAGCCTGTTCGCCGACAAGCAGATCGTGGAGATCCGCATTCCCTCGGGCAAGCCCGGCAAGGACGGCAGCGTGGCGCTGCAGCAGGTGGCCGAGTCCGCCCGGGGCAACGACAGCACGCTCACGCTCGTGATGCTCCCGCGCCTGGACAAGGCCACACGCACCGGCGCGTGGTTCGCGGCGCTCGAATCGAGCGGCACCTCGCTCCAGATCGACCCCATCGAGCGCGGCATGCTGCCGCAGTGGATCGCACAGCGCCTGGCCGCCCAGGGGCAGCGCGTGGTGGCGGGCGAGGAGGGGCAGCGCACGCTGCAGTTCTTTGCCGACCGCGTGGAAGGCAACCTGCTGGCCGCGCACCAGGAGATCCAGAAACTGGCCCTGCTCCACCCGGCGGGCGAGCTGACGCAGGCCCAGGTCGAGGCCGCCGTGCTCAACGTGGCGCGCTACGACGTGTTCAAGCTGTCCGAATCCGTGCTGGCGGGGCAGGTGGGGCGGGTGCAGCGCATGCTCGACGGCCTGCAGGCCGAGGGCGAGGCCGAGGTGCTGGTGCACTGGGCGCTGTCCGAGGACATCCGCGCCCTCAAGCGCGTGAAGGATGCGATGAACGCCGGGCGCCCGCTGCCCATGGCCCTGCGCGAGAACCGCATCTGGGGCCCCAAGGAGCGCCTGTTCGAGCGCATCCTGCCCAAGGCCAGCGACGCGGCACTGGCGCGGCTGCTGCAGTCCGCGCACACGGTGGACGGCATCGTCAAGGGCCTGAAGGCGCCCGACTGGCCGACCGACGGCTGGCAGGCGCTGCAGCGCCTGGCGTTCCAGCTGTGCCGGCTGACGCAGGCGGCGCGGTGAGCCGCGCTGCGCCTGGTTCCAGATAAAAATAGCCGCTACCGCTTGTCCATCAAGCGCTGGAAGCTATCAAAATGGTAGTAATGATCAGGCGGCGTCCAGCACGCCGCGTGCCTTGTCCACCCACATCTCCAGGTTGGCGACAAGATCCTTCTGGCTGAACGAGCAGCTTTCTTCCGAGAACAGCGCGCTGGATTCGAGCCGGTCCAGCAGGCCGTGCAGCACCTCGGCGTAGCGCGGGGGCAGGGCGGCCAGCAGGTCGGTCTGGGCGCGGGCGGTGGTGCTCAGGGCGGACGCCGACAGCGTGCCGTGGCTGAAGGCCTGCAGGGCGTCGTGGACAGGTTGGAGCAGGTGGGCGCGGGTCATGGGCGGCTCTGGAAGCGGGGGATGGCGGCGGGGTGGCAAGGGTAACAGGCGCTCGGTGGGCCGCACAGAGGGTATCTGCGGCAAAATCGCCGGATGAACGCCCTCAACGTCGCTGAATACACGCACACCCTCGGCCAGCAGGCCAAAACGGCCTCTGCGCTGATGGCCAAAGCGCCAGCAGCTATCAAAAACAAAGCACTCAAGGCCCTGGCCCGCCTGCTGCGCGAGAACGTGGAGGCGCTGCAGATCGACAACGCCCGCGACCTCGAACGCGCCCGCGCCGCCGGCCTGGCCGAGCCGATGGTGGACCGCCTGAAGCTCGGCCCCAAGGTGCTGGAGACCTGCGCCGAAGGCTGCGAGCAGCTGGCGGCCATGCCCGACATCATCGGCGAGATCCTGGGCATGAAGCAGCAGGGGAGCGGCATCCGCGTGGGCCAGATGCGTGTGCCGATCGGCGTGTTCGGCATGATCTACGAGAGCCGGCCCAACGTGACCATCGAGGCCGCGTCTCTGTCCATCAAGAGCGGCAACGCCTGCATCCTGCGCGGCGGCTCCGAAGCCATCGATTCCAACAAGGCGCTGGCCAAGCTGGTGCAGCAGGCGCTGGCCGAGTCCGGCCTGCCGCAGGACGCGGTGCAGCTGGTGCAGACCACCGACCGCGAGGCCGTGGGCCAGCTCATCGCCATGCCGCAGTTCGTGGACGTGATCATTCCGCGCGGCGGCAAGGGCCTGATCGAGCGCATCAGCCGCGATGCCAAGGTGCCCGTCATCAAGCACCTGGACGGCAACTGCCACACCTATGTGGACGACCCCTGCGACATCGCCATGGCGGTGAAGGTGGCCGACAACGCCAAGACGAACAAGTACAGCCCCTGCAACGCGAGCGAAGGCCTGCTGGTGGCGCGGGGCGTGGCGGCCGACTTCTTGCCGAAGATCGGCGCCGTGTACGCCGCCAAGGGCGTGGAGATGCGGGGCTGCCCGCAGGCGCTGGCCATCCTGCAATCGGTACAAGGCGCCCAGCTGGTGCCCGCCACCGAGCAGGACTGGAGCGAGGAGTACCTGGCCCCGATCATCAGCGTGAAGGTGGTGGATGGCGTGGACGAGGCCATCGCCCACATCAACCGGTATTCGAGCCACCACACGGATGCCATCCTCACCACCAACCATATGCACGCCCAGCGGTTCCTGCGCGAGGTGGATTCGGCCAGCGTGATGGTGAACACCAGCACGCGGTTCGCCGATGGCTTTGAGTACGGGCTGGGCGCCGAGATCGGCATCAGCACCGACAAATTCCATGCGCGCGGGCCCGTGGGGCTCGAAGGCCTGACCTCGCTCAAGTACGTGGTGCTGGGCGAGGGCGAGGTGCGGACCTGATTTGCTCCATTTTTCATAGCTGGTAGCGCTTGCCAGTAGTGCGCTGACGGCCCATACCACATGAAAATCATCATCCTCGGGGCGGGCCGCGTGGGCCAGAGCGTGGCCGACAGCCTGGTGTCGGAGCGCAACGACATCACCGTGATCGACACGGACGCCGCGCGCCTGCGCGACCTGGAGTCGCGCTTCGACCTGCGCGGCGTGGTGGGCAACGGCATCGAGCCCGCCGTGCTGGCCGAGGCGGGCGCGCAGGACACCGACCTGCTGATCGCCTGCGCTGCGCAGGACGAGACCAACCTGGTGTGCTGCAAGATCGCGCAGCTGGTGTTCAACATCCCCAAGCGCATCGCGCGGGTGCGCTCCACCGGCTTTGACCTGGACACGCGGCTGACCGGCCCCGAGGGCTTTGCGGTGGACCGCATCATCTGCCCCGAAGAATCCCTCACGCGCTACATCGGCAAGCTCATCGAGTACCCCGAGGCCATGCAGGTGCGCGAGTTCGCGGGGGGGCGTGCCTGTCTGGTGTCGGTGCGCGCGCGTGCGGGTGCCCCCATGGCGGGCCACACCATCGGCCAGCTGCGCGAGAGCGACCCCGAGATGGCCATGCGCATGGTGGCCATCTACCGGCGGTTTCCGGACGAGCCGGACCGCTTCGTCGCGTGCGACGGGCGCACCCGCATCGAGCCGGGCGACGAGGTCTTCGTGCTGGCTGCGCAGGAGCACATCGCGAAGGTGCTGGCGGCCCTGCACCGGCCGCAGTCGCAGCCTTCCCAGCCCGTGCGCCGCATCATGATCGCCGGCGGCGGCCGGGTGGGGCTGCGCCTGGCCCGCCAGCTGGCGCAGGCGCCGGGGCGCTTCAACATCAAGATCATCGAGGACCACGCCGACCGCTGCGTCGAGCTGGCCTCGGCCCTGCCTTCCGAGGTGCTGGTGCTGCAGGGCGACACCACCGACGAGGACCTGCTGGGCGACGAGGGCATCGAGGAGGTGGACCTGTTCCTGGCGCTCACCGACGACGACGAGGACAACATCATGTCCTGCCTGCTGGCCAAGCGCATGGGCGCCAGGCGGGTGCTCGCCCTCATCAACCGCCGCAGCTACGCCGACCTGATGCACGGCACGCAGATCGACATCGCGCTGTCGCCCGCGCAGGCCATGCTGGGCGAGCTGCTCGCCTACGTGCGCCAGGGGGATGTGCAGGCCGTGCACAGCCTGCGCCGGGGCGTGGCGGAGGCGCTGGAGATCGTGGCGCGCGGCGACCGGAAAAGCTCGCGCGTGGTGGGCCGCAAGGTCAGCGAACTGGCGCTGCCGCGCGATGTGCACATGGGCCTGATCGTGCGCGGCCTGCCGGATTCGCCCGATGCGCCGCCCGGGGATCTGCGCGAGCCGCAGGTCATCATCCCGCGCAGTTCCACGGTGATCGAGGGCAACGACCACGTGGTGTTCTTCCTGCCGAACAAGCGGCTCGTGCGCGACGTGGAAAAGCTCTTCCGCGTGAGCGCGACGTTTTTTTGATGTCCCCCCCTGAGTTGATTCGCGCCTCCGTGCAGTTGCCAGAGGCACCAGCTCTTCGGGGCCGTCCCAGCCTGCGCAGGCACGCTGGGAGCCCCGGCCCCCAGCCCCCGCTCTCGCAGCGCTTCGCGCTGCGGGCAGGGGGACGCCGCCAGCGCACGCCAGCGAAGCGCCGCCTCTGCGGCGCGGCGGCCCTTGCGCGGCGGCCCTCGCCTGGGCTGCGCCAGTATCGGCAGCTGCATGCGATGCCGGCTGCCATGGACCAAGGACGCCCGTCATGACAGACATGTTTCCCGTCCTGCGCGTGCTGGGCATCCTGGTCATGATCTTTTCGCTGGCCATGGGGCTGCCGCTGGTGGTGTCGCTGTGGACGCGCGATGGCGTGTGGCACGTGTACCCGATCGCCATGGGCGCCACGATGGCGGTGGGGGCGTGGCTCTGGTGGCGCCTGCGCCTTTTCCGCCAGGAATTGCAGCCGCGCCACGGCGTGATGCTGGTGTCGCTGGTGTGGATGCTGCTGCCGCTGTCCGCCGCGGTGCCCCTGATGCTGGCGGGCCACCACATCGGGCGGCCGATGTCTTTCACGCATGCGTACTTCGAGGCGGTGTCGGGCCTGACCACGACCGGCTCCACGGTGCTCAGCGGCCTGGACGCGCTGCCCGTGTCGGTCAATGTATGGCGCACCTTTCTGCAGTGGATGGGCGGGATGGGCATCCTCATCCTGGCGGTGGCCGTCCTGCCGCTGCTGGGGGTCGGGGGCAGCCAGCTGTTCAAGGCCGAAGCGGCCGGGCCGCTCAAGGACGCCAAGCTCACGCCGCGCATGACGGGCACCGCCAAGGGCCTGTGGGGCGTGTATGCACTGTTTTCCGTCACCTGCGGCCTGGCCTACTGGGCGGCCGGCATGGGGCCGCTGGATGCGCTGATGCACATGTTCACCACGGTGAGCCTGGGCGGGCTGTCTTCCCATGACACCAGCTTCGGGTATTTCCAGTCGCCGCTGCTGGAGGCGATCTGCGTCTTCTTCATGCTGGTGGCCAGCTGCAATTTCGCGCTGTACTTCGTGGCCTTCCGCAAGGGCCACTGGGGTGGCTTCTGGCGCGACCCGGAGTTGCGCGCGACGCTTTTCTCGCTGGTGGGCGGGGGACTGGTGGTGGCGCTGCTGCTGTGGGCCAAGGGGGTCTATGCCCCGCTGGATGCGCTGCGCCACGCGATGTTCAATGTGATCTCGCTCGCCACCACCACGGGCTATGCCACCGTGGACTACCTGGCCTGGCCCGTGTTTGCGCCCGTGTTCATGCTGCTGCTGTCGGGCGTGGCCACCAGCGCGGGGTCGACCGGCGGGGGGATCAAGATGGTGCGCATGCTTATCCTGGCCAAGCAGGCGCGCCGGGAGATGAACCGCCTGGTGCACCCGCGCGCCGTGCAGCCCGTGTGCCTGGGAGGGGCCGTGGTGGACAACCGCGTGATCTTCTCGGTGCTCGCGTTCATGCTGGTGTATGGCGGCACGGTCTTCGGGCTCAGCATGGTCATGCTGCTGACCGACCTGGACCCGGTCACGGCGTTCTCGGTGGTGCTGGCCAGCGTGAACTGCGCGGGCCCGGGGCTGGGCAGCGTGGGCCCCGCGTCCACCTATGCCGTGCTGACCGATTTCCAGATCTGGGTGTGTTCGCTGGCGATGCTGCTGGGGCGGCTGGAGATCCTGAGCTTCATGGCCTTGCTCACCCCCGCCTTCTGGCGCCGGTAGCCAGCGCCCGCCACGGCTCGTGCCGCAGGCGGCTTGCGAATTTCCGGCCCGACCCCAACTCCCTACAATTCATCGCAATCGCTTCCCGAGGGCTTTCCATGGTTCCGCATCTCATCACGGCCCTCACCGGGCCGATCAACGAACTCGAACAGCGCATTCTCGACTCGATGCCCGCCATCGAGCGCTGGTTCCGGCTGGAGTGGATGGAGCACACGCCGCCGTTCTATACCTCGGTGGACATCCGCAATGCGGGCTTCAAGCTCGCGCCCGTGGACACCAACCTGTTTCCCGGGGGCTGGAACAACCTCACCAAGGAGATGCTGCCCCTGGCCGTGCAGGCCGCCATGGCCGCCATCGAGAAGATCTGCCCCGAGGCGCGCAACCTGCTGATCATTCCGGAAAACCACACGCGCAACACCTTCTACCTGGCCAATGTGGTGCAGCTGCAGCGCATCTTCAACATGGCGGGCCTGAACGTGCGCGTGGGCTCCATCAGTCCCGAGATCAAGAAGCCCACGCTCATCGAGCTGCCCAATGGCGACACGGTGACGCTGGAGCCCGTGGTGCGCACCAAGCGCCGCCTGGGCCTCAAGGACTTCGACCCCTGCACCATTCTGCTGAACAATGATCTCTCCGCCGGGCCGCCCGGCATCCTGGAAGACATCCACGAGCAGTACCTGCTGCCCCCGCTGCATGCGGGCTGGAGCGTGCGCCGCAAGAGCACCCACTTCAAGAACTACGAAGAGGTGGCCAAGCGCTTCGGCAAGATGCTGGGCATCGACCCCTGGCTCGTCAACCCCATGTACAGCCAGTGCGATGGCGTGGACTTTGCCGAGGACAAAGGCATGGACAAGCTGCAGACCACGGTGGATGCGCTGCTGACCAAGGTGCGCCGCAAGTACAAGGAATACGGCATCAACGAGAAGCCGTTCGTCATCGTCAAGGCCAACAACGGCACCTACGGCATGGGCATCATGACCGTGCGCGACGCCAAGGAGCTGGACGCGGTCAACCGCAAGACCAAGAACAAGATGGCCATCATCAAGGACGGCCAGCCGGTCAGCGACCTCATCATCCAGGAAGGCGTGCTCACGCAGGAGCGCGTGCACGAGGCCGTGGCCGAACCCGTGGTCTACATGATGGACCGCTACGTGGTGGGCGGCTTCTACCGCATGCATGCCGAGCGCGGCGTGGACGAGAACCTCAACGCCCCGGGCGCGAGCTTCGTGCCGCTCGCGTTCGAGCACAGCACGCACATGCCCCAGCCCGGCGTGCGCCCCGGCGTGAGCGCCCCCAACCGCTTTTACATGTACGGCGTGGTCGCGCGCCTGGCCATGCTGGCGGCCAGCTACGAGCTGGAAGCCACCAACCCGGACGCCGAGGTGTACGACTGAAACGGCGCCCCCGGGAAGCGGGGTGTCTTCTCCGTGTTCTCCCGGAGGGGGCAGGGCCGCGTCCCTTGGGGCGGGGCCGCCCCTGCGATCAGGCAGCGCCAGTTTCGCCGGGGGATTCCGCGCGGCCTGCCATGTCTGCGCCGGGCTGCCAAGGGCAAGTTGTTGCGTCGCAACATGGGGAGCTCCCCCCAGGCACTTGATCTGCCTCAGGCGCACAATAGCGTTCCCAAAAGTAACGGAACCCGGCAGCCCCTGTGTGCCGGGTGCGGTCAGTGCAAAGCTCCAAATCATCGCTCGCAGCGCTTACGCTGGGCGCCATCGGTGTTGTGTATGGCGATATCGGCACCAGCGTGCTGTATGCCGTCAAGGAGGTCTTCGGGTCCGGCCATGTGCCGTTCTCCCCAGCCAATATCTACGGCATCCTCTCGATCTTCTTCTGGACGCTCACCGTCATTGTTTCGCTGAAGTACGTGGTGCTGGTGCTGCGCGCCGACAACCACGGCGAGGGCGGGCTCATCGCCATGCTGGCGCTGGCCTCCCAGGCCGTCAAGGACAAGCCCCGGCTGCGTGGCGTGCTGCTGGCCGTGGGCATCTTCGGCACCTCGCTCTTCTATGGCGACGGCGTCATCACGCCCGCCATCTCGGTCCTGTCGGCCGTCGAAGGGCTGGAAGTCGTCTCGCCGCATTTCAAGCAGTACGTGATTCCGATCACCCTGGTCGTGCTCTTTTGCCTGTTTGCCGTGCAAAAGCGCGGCACCAGCGGCATCGGCAAGTTTTTCGGGCCCATCACCCTGGTGTGGTTCATCACCATTGCGCTGCTGGGCGTCTCGCACATCGTGGGGCATCCCGAGATCCTCTGGGCGCTGAGCCCGCACCACGCGCTGGGCTTCATGTGGGCCCATCCCGGCACCAGCTTCATCATCCTGGGGGCCGTGGTGCTGTGCGTGACGGGGGCCGAGGCCCTGTACGCCGACCTGGGCCACTTTGGCAAGCGCCCCATCCGCATGGCCTGGTTCGGCGTGGCCATGCCCGCGCTCACGCTCAACTACTTCGGCCAGGGCGCGCTGCTGCTGGCCGAGCCCGAGGCCGTGAAGAACCCGTTCTACATGATGGCGCCCGACTGGGCGCTGGTCCCGCTGGTGATACTGGCCACCATGGCCACCGTGATCGCATCGCAGGCGCTCATCACCGGCGCCTTCAGCGTGACCAAGCAGGTCATCCAGCTCGGGTACCTGCCGCGCCTGAACATCCAGCACACCAGCGTGCGGGACACCGGGCAGATCTACATGCCGCTGGTCAACTGGGGGCTGTTCGCCGCCATCGTGCTGGCCGTGGTGATGTTCCGCTCCTCCAGCAACCTGGCGGCCGCCTACGGCATTGCCGTGACGCTGGACATGCTGATCACCACCACGCTGACCTTCTTCGTGATCCGGTACGGCTGGGGCTACCCGCTGGCGCTGTGCATCGCGGCCACGGGCTGCTTCTTCGTGGTGGACCTGGCGTTCTTTGCCTCCAACCTGCTCAAGCTGTTCCAGGGCGGCTGGTTCCCGCTGATGATCGGCGGCGTCGTGTTCTCCCTCATGATGACGTGGAAGGAGGGGCGACGGCTGCTCAACGACAAGCTGCGTGCGGACGCCATCGACCTCAAGGACTTCCTGGAGTCGGTGTTCATCAGCCCGCCCACGCGGGTCGAGGGCACCGCCGTGTTTCTCACGGCCGAGACCGGTGCGGTGCCCAATGCGCTGTTGCACAACCTCAAGCACAACAAGGTGCTGCACCAGCAGAACCTGTTCGTGACCGTGCACAACCACGAGACGCCCTGGATCGGGCTGGACAAGCGCCTGCAGGTGGAGCCCCTGGGCCACGACTGCTGGCAGGTGGTGATCCACTACGGCTTCAAGAACGACCCGGACGTGCCGCGTGCGCTGGAACTGCTGCGCGGGCGGGGCTGCGAGCTGGAGTCGATGACCACCAGCTACTTCCTCTCGCGCGATACCGTCATCCCCACCATTGGCAGCGGCATGGCGCCCTGGCGCGAGAAGCTGTTCGCGCAGATGCACCACAACGCCAGTGGTGCGGCGGACTTCCTGCACCTGCCCAACAACGCGGTCGTCGAACTCGGATCCAAGATCGAGATTTGAGCGGGTTGGGGTCTTTTGGGCTTCAAGCGCTTGCTCATCAAGCGCCAATAGCTATAAAAATAATAGCAATCGTGTCCCCCGCCTTTCTGTGGTGGCGCGGCCGCCGGCGGGGATGCGTGGTGCCAGAATCCAGCCCATGCAATTTTTCAAAGACCTGAGCCTGTCGGCATTCACTGCCGGGTTCGTGGCCGTGCTGGTGGGCTTCACCAGTTCGGTGGCCATCGTGTTCCAGGCCGCGCAGGCGTTTGGCGCCACGCCGGCCCAGGTCACGTCCTGGATGTGGGCGCTGGGCCTGGGCATGGGCCTGTGTTCCCTGGTGCCCTCGCTCATCCTGCGCAAGCCCGTGATGGTGGCCTGGTCCACCCCTGGCGCGGCCGTGCTGGCCACGGCCGGCCTGGCCGGGGGCTTCACCATGGGCGAGGCGGTGGGCGCCTTCATGGTCAGCGCCGTCCTCATCACGCTGGCCGGCGTGACGCGCTGGTTCGAGCGGGCCATGGGGCGGATCCCCATGGAGATCGCCGCCGCCCTGCTGGCGGGCGTGCTGGCGCGTTTCGGCCTGCAGGCGTTTGCCGCCGCCCAGACGGCATTGCCGCTGGTGCTGACCATGCTGGTCGTGTACCTGTTTTCCCGCAAGTTCGCGGCGCGGTACGCCGTGGTCGTCACCCTGGCGGTGGCCGTGGTCTTCGTGGCCCTGCAGGGGAAGATGGCATGGTCGGGGGTGCGGCTGGAACTGGCAATGCCCGTCTTCACGGCGCCGCAGTTCAGCCTTGCCGCGACCATCAGCCTGGCGATCCCCTTGTTCGTCGTCACCATGGCGTCGCAAAACCTTCCCGGCGTTGCGGTGATCCGGGCCTCGGGCTATGACCTGCCCATCTCCCGCCTCATCACGCTGACGGGGCTCGCCACGCTCGCGCTCGCGCCCTTTGGCGCCTTCGCGCTGAACTTCAGCGCCATCACGGCCGCGATGTGCATGGGCCCCGAGGCCCATGAGGACCGCCATCGGCGCTACACGGCAGCGGTGTGCTGCGGCGCACTGTATGTGGCGATCGGTCTCTTTGGTGCGGTCATCACCGGCCTGCTGACCGCATTTCCCTCCGAACTGGTGGTGGCGATCGCAGGCCTGGCCCTGCTGGGCACCATCGGCAACGGCCTGGCGGTCGCCTTGCGCGAGGAGTCGCACCGCGAAGCGGCGCTCGTCACGTTCCTCGTCACCCTGAGCGGCGTGGTCATTGCCGGGGTGGGGTCGGCCTTCTGGGGCGTGGTCGCCGGCAGCTTTGCGCTATTTGTGCAACAGTACAGGCGTTCGCCGGCCCGGGGTGCGTGAGGCGAGCCCGGGTGAACCGCTGGCGCGGCGGCCGGGCCAACCGGGCGTTGCGGCCATCGTCTTTGCCCATATCTATATAGAGGAGCTAGCTGGCCAACCTGGCAGCGCCTCTCCTGCTACTTTCGATCCGACACCATGAAACTGCTCTTCATCGCCGATCCCCTGGAAAGCTTCAAGATCTACAAGGACACCACCTTCGCCATGATGCGCGAAGCCCATCGGCGCGGGCATACGCTGGCGGTGTGCGAGCCACGGCACATCACATGGCAGCGCGCAAGCAAGGTGAGTGCTCGGGTGCGCGACATCCGACTGACGGGGAATGCCAGCCCGTGGTTCGAGGCGCAGCCCGAACGCGTCGCCGCGTTGGTGGACTTCGACGCCGTGCTGATGCGCAAGGACCCGCCCTTCGACAGCGAGTATTTCTACGCCACCCATCTGCTGGAGCAGGCCGAGCGAGATGGCGCCCGCGTGTTCAACAAGCCCCGGGCACTGCGCGACCATCCGGAAAAGCTGGCGATCATGGAGTTTCCCCAGTTCATCGGGCCAACCCTGGTCACGCGCAGCGCATCGGACATCCAACGTTTTCACGCAGAGCACCGGGACATCATCCTCAAGCCGCTGGACGGCATGGGGGGCATGGGCATCTTCCGCGTGGGACCGGATGGCCTGAACCTGGGCAGCATCACCGAAACGCTCAATCGCGACGGCGCGCAGAGCGTGATGGTGCAGAAGTTTCTGCCCGAGATCGTGGACGGCGACAAGCGCGTGCTGGTGATTGGCGGCAAGCCCGTTCCTTATTGCCTGGCGCGCATTCCGCAAGGCACGGAGGTGCGTGGCAACCTTGCGGCGGGAGGCAAGGGCGTGGCACGGCCCCTGACGGCACGCGACCTGGAGATCGGCGAAACCCTGGGGCCCCTACTGCAAGAGCGCGGCCTGTTGCTGGCGGGCGTGGATGTCATCGGGGACTGCGTCACGGAAATCAATGTGACCAGCCCGACGTGCTTCCAGGAAATCTTCGATCAGACAGGGTGTGATGTCGCAGCCCTGTTCCTCGACGCACTGGAGACCGCCATGGCGGTCTCCCCCCGGTAGAGGGCAATTTTTTGGCTGGAGTCTTTTCTCGCCCTCCGAACTCATGCTATAGTCGAGGGCTTCGCTACTGAGGCGGTGCTGCAGAGATGCGGGGCGCTGGAGGTTTGGGTGATGATGGGGT
>NZ_JBWKPS010000013.1:0-105465 GCF_059418365.1 Acidovorax sp. GW821-FHT09A11 | reverse complement strand
GGACGGGGGCCTGTGGCGCCGCGCCGCGTGTCGCCGTGGCGCGGCGCGCGGTGCCTGCGGATGCAGCCGCATCGGCCACCGCGGCCGGGCTGGCGGCCTCGGGGTAGTAGCTGGCGGGCGTCATGGGGGCGGCCGGGGCGTAGGCCTGTGGCGCCGTGCCAAAGCGGCTGGCCCCCGCCGGATCCGGAATGTACAGGCCTGCGGGCGCATTGCTGCGCGCCACGGGCTGCGGGGCGTACTGCTGGGGGGTGTAGCCCACCGGCGAGCGCACTGCCGTCGTGGCGGCGCCCGGCACCGACAGCCCACCGCCGGCACGCTGGAACTGCTGCCCGGCGCGCTGGGCGAATGGATTCCCGGAGCGCGCCGGACCCGCCGGCACGCCACTGGCGGCCAGCACGGCATCGCGCTGCGCGTTTTCGGCCGCAACGGCCGCCGTGAAGAACTCGGTGGCCTTGGAGTTCTTGCCTTGCGCGCGGTACAGCCGCCCGGTGGCGGTCAGCACCTCGGGATCGCGGGGTGCGCGCGCCAGCGCCACGGACAGCAGCGACTCCGCGTAGCCGTAGTCCTTGGCGCCGGTGGCCATGGCCGCGGTCTGCAGGAGCAGGGACACATCATTGGGCGACTTTTCCAGCAGCCGCGCATACAGCGCCTGCGCCTGGGCATAGTCGTTGTTGGCCGCGTACATGCGGGCCAGCGCCGCCATGGCCAGGGGTTCGTCGGGCTGCTCGGCCAGCAGGGGGGCGAGCGTGTCGTAGGCGGCGACCAGGTCGCCCGCTTCGCGCAGGCCCTCGGCCTGGCGCACGATGTAGGCCCGGCGGATGTCGCTGAAGCTCTTGCGCTCGCGGTCGTTCATGGGGGCGGTCTGCAACTGCCGCAGGATGCCCGCCAGTTCCACGTCCTGCTGGGTCTTGAGCAGGGTCGCCGCGTACTGCAGGCGCAGGCCCACGTCGGGCCGGGCGGTGCGTGCTAGCACCTGGCGCACCATGCCCAGGGCGCGCTGCGGCTCGCCCGCGTCCGCGTAGGCCAGGGCCATGGCCCCCAGCAGCTCGGGATCTTGCGTGGCAAAGGACTCCGCCTGCGCCAGGGCGGCCAGCGCCTCGGACTGCCGGCCTTGCGCCGCCAGCGCCGACGCCGCCGAGGCCTGCACATGCACCCACACGCGCTTTTGCAGCGCGGCGATGTCCCGGGTGCGGTGCTTTTCGGGAATGCGGTCCAGGAGGGCCAGCGCACCCGGCCAGTCACCGGCCTCGGAGGCCAGCAGGGCGCCCGCGTACAGCGCCTCGGGCATGTTGGGGTTGGACAGCAGCAGCCCGTCCATCACGCCGCGGGCCTCGGCCACCGCGCCCATGCGCAGGTACAGGCGCGCGAGGTCCAGCCGCACCCAGGGGCTGGCCGGGTCGTTCAGCAGCGCGTCTTCCAGCGCGGCGCGGGCAGCCGCGACATCGCCGCGCTCCGTGGCGGCGCGCGCCTGGCCCAGGGCCTGCGCGGCGCGCAGGCGCCCCAGGGCGCCCACTTTTTCCTGCTGCGAGGGGGACAGTTTCTCGACGAGCGCCAGCGCTTCGGCGGCCTTGTTGTTCTGCGCCAGCACGCCCACCAGGCCGCGCACCGCGTCGGGGTTGTCGGCCTGGCGCGCCAGCACGCGCCGGTAGGCCGCCTCCGCCGCGTCGTATTGGCCGTCTTCGACCAGCAGGTCCGCCAGATCGCTCTCCGCCGTCACCTCGGCGGGATTGAGCCGCACGGCCTGTTCCAGCGAACGCCGGGCCGCCGCCGTGTCGCCGCGTTCGCGTTCCGTGGTGGCCTGCTCCACCAGGCTCCAGTAGGTGGCGCTGTCCAGGGCCTGCTTCCAGCGGCTGGCCGATCCGGCGCGCGAGGCGCGCTCCAGCAGCCCCCGCGCCTCGGCAAACCGCTCCTGGCGCAGCCGCAGGATGCCCAGGCCGCCCAGGGCGTCGCCATCGCTGGGGCGCGATTCGAGCACGTTCAGGAAGGCGGCCTCCGCCGCGTCCAGTTCGCCGTCGTCCAGGGCCTGGAATCCTGCCGTGGTGCGCTGGCGCAGCGGATCGGCCGTGCGGCCGGGAGCGGCCTGGGACTGCTTTTGCAGGTTCTGCGCCTGCACCAGGCGTGTCTGCACCGCCGTGTCGCCAGGATTGGCGCGCAGGAACTCCTGGTACAGCGGGATGTCGGCCGAGCGATTGCCTGTCCAGGCCAGCGCCTTGCGCCAGCTTTCCGTGGCAGCCTTGCCCACGTCGGGACGCCCCGCCAGCCGCGCCAGCTGGGCGATGCCGTCGCGGCGCGTGGACTCGCGGTAGGTCAGGTGCTGCGCTAGGGCCAGCGCGATCTGCGGATCCTCGGGCGACTCCTGCGCCAGGCGGCTCAGGCCGCGGCGGGCTTCGTCCCAGCCGCCCGCCGTGGCGCCCAGGGTCTGGTAGTACTCCAGGGCCAGCGGCCCGGTGGGGGCGCGGTCTCCCAGCGCCGCCTGGTAGGTGCTCAGCGCCTGGCTGGCCTGGCCGCTGCGGGCCTGCTGGCGCGCGGTTTCGATCTGCGGCGCGCTGCGCCCCGTGCGGATGGACTCCTGCAGCCGGCTCACCAGGGGGCTGCGCGGGTGCGCCGCCTGCAGCTGGTTCAGGTAGCGCTGCGCGCCCTCGGGGCGCTGGGCATTGAGCTCCACCAGCGCCATCCCGTACAGCGCCTGGGCATTCTGCGGGTTGATGCGCAGCAGCTTCTGCCATGCCTCGCCCGCCCGCTCGGTGTCACCGCGCTCCTGCCAGTACTGTCCCTGGTCCAGCAGGGTCTGCTCCGCCCCGGTCTGCGCCCAGGCCGCGGCGGGCGCCATCAGCGAGGCCAGCAGCCCCATGGCCAGTGTGTGGTGACGACGACGTTTGGAGGACATGCCTTCCTTCTCCCTGCGAGGTTCCCGGCCACCGAGGTGCCGGGACTGTGTTGCGTGATTCAGAAAATACCGGGCGTGCTTCGCCTTGCCTCAACCTTTTTGCTTGAGCCGCGCCCGTGCGCGCGCCCTGAGCGACAGGTACATGATGATCGCAATCAGCACCGCCGCCGACACGCCCAGCAGGATCAGCAGCAGCGGGTTGCGCGAAAGAAACCACTGCGCGTACAGCAGGGGGCCCAGCTGGCCCACATGGTAGTTTTTCTCGGCGACCAGGCTGTCCACCTGCTTGCCGCGGATCACCGTGGTGCTGCCCTGCACGTGCTTGAGCAATTCGGCGTCCAGCAGGGCATCCATCACCTGCCCCAGCCCCGCGGGCTGGTTGCTGGCCACGAGCACCACGCTGCGGCCGCTGCGCAGGGGCGATTCAAAACCAGCCACCAGCGCATCGGTGCTGTTGCTGGAGAACGCGACCTGGTTGCGCCGCGC
Organism: Acidovorax sp. GW821-FHT09A11; assembly: GCF_059418365.1. Lineage (NCBI taxonomy): Bacteria > Pseudomonadati > Pseudomonadota > Betaproteobacteria > Burkholderiales > Comamonadaceae > Acidovorax > Acidovorax sp. GW821-FHT09A11. The sequence continues at coordinate 102,092 of NZ_JBWKPS010000013.1, read as the reverse complement.
GTGCACGCTGGACTCCTGGCCAAAACCCCACCAGCGCAGCAGGCGGTTGGCGAAGTCCGACATCTGGAAGCTCTTCGCATCGCCCTGCAAGGCCGCGGGGATGGCGCTGGCCCACTGCTTGAGCAAGGGCTGGTTGCCGCCGGAGGCAATGACCAGCAGGTCCTTGTCGGCGAGCCTGTCCACCTGCTGGGCCTGCGCCACGGTCACGCCCAGAGCGGGGTACCCCGTCACGCGCCCCATGACGCCCATCAGCCCCAGGTAGGCCGTGTACTCCTGCACCCCCGGCTTGTCCGGCATGACCACGGCGGACTCCGAGAGATCGGCCATGCGGGTGAACGGGAACCCGGCATTGCCGAAGGCGGCCAGGTCGGGCATCGCGATGAAATGCGGGAAGCCGGAGATGTCGATGGTCGAATCGGCCTCCACCGAGCCGCGCACGTTGTCCAGCGGCACGTCCTTGCACGCGCCCTGCTTGACCACGTCGTAGTAGTAGTGCATCTGCAGCTGCGACTGGGCTGGCAGCTTGAACAGCGGGATGTGGAAGCTCTCGCGCTCCGGCGCCATCTCGCCCTTGGGCATCACCGTCGTCAACAGGCGGTCGAGCGCGCCCGGCTCCTCATGGTTCACCGCATGCAGCGGCAGGGACCGCAGGAACTGCTGGTTCACGTTGATATTGAGCGTGGACTTGTCCGCGTTGGGGCGCGGCGTATAGCGGTAGCGCAGGTCCACCGGGATGCCCTTCTGGCGCCACGCGAACAGGTCGGGCGGCAGGAAGAAGTTCACGCGGATCAGGTCGGGCGAATAACCGGACACGTTGAGCGCCTGGGCTTCGACCAGCTCGCCAAACTTCACCGGACGGTCGTTGGCCAGCCAGTTGGGCGCATCGTAGGGCTTGCGGGGCTTGAGTTCCGTGACCTCGGTGATCCGCGCCAGCGGGCCGGACAGGGCCGAGGAGCCGATGGCCAGCGCCTTGGCGGCCACGGCCAGCTCAGCCTCGTCACGCCCCATGACCAGCAGCAGCTTGCCGTTGCGGTCGGCCGGGTGGCTGACCACCGCCACCGTGGGGCCCTGGATTTCGGGCAGCGCCAGGCCCGCCGGGGCCTGGCCCCGGCCGGCCACCATCACGACGGCATTGCCGCGCGGTGGCAGTTCGCCAATGAAGGAGGGGAACTTCGCGCCCCGGAAACCCGCCAGCGCGCCGAACCAGGAAGACATGGTTCCCGCGGCCTGCAGCATGCCCGCGTTGGGCGCCGCGTTGAACACGATGGGCAGGTCCAGCGGCCGCACGTCCCGGCGGTCGAAGAACGGCTGGGGCAGCAGCGCCAGATCGTTCGTCTGCGCCACCGGCGCGACGGTGAGCTCCAGCACGCTGTCGTTGCCGATGTTGGCCCACAGGCTGGAGTGCAGCGGGTCCTCGCACTCCATGGTGTAGTGGCCGATGAGCTGCAGGTTCAGCCGGTTGAACTCGGTGATGAGGCGCGGCGGGATGGTGATCTCGCGCTGCAGGTTCTCGCCCGCCTGCTGCGTGGTCACCGGAATCGTCGCGGCCACCTGCTCGTTCACCAGCACCTTGATGTGGGACAGGTTGGTGAGCAGGGCGGGCGAGTACGAATAGTTCAGCTTCAGCCGGGCGCCGGTGACCACCTCGTCGCCGCGCACGCTGAAGGCCACGCCGCTGGTGCCGTCCACGCCCCGCAGTTGCAGGGGAAAAAGGGCGCCCAGGTCCTTGAAGCTGGTGCGGTGCACGCGCACACCGCCGTCGGACGGCGGTGCCGCGTCCACGCCGGCCGCCACGGGCGCGGGGGCCGCGGAGAGCTGCGAAACCGGCACGGCCGTCCCTGCCAGTACCAAGGCCAGCATGGCAGGCAGCATGCGCTTGCGCGGCAGCCGCGCTGTCGGATGTCTTTTGGAAATCATGGTGTGGAGTCTTTGGAAACAGGGAAAGGCTTGGAACGTGTCGGTGTTCTCAGCGGGGCTTCAGGGACTTGACGGCCGAGACGGTCAGCTGCCCCATGCCGCGCAGCCCGATCACGATCACGCTTCGGAGCGAGCGCAGTGGCTTGTCGCGCTGGCCGGTGCCCCAGCTGGTGATCCACGCATCGGCCCGCGCGAAGGTCAGCGACGCCAGCTCGGCCTGCTGGTGCAGGCTGAGGTTGTCGAACTTCACGCCCAGGCGGCCCTTGCCGCTGAACGTGACGACCGCGGGAAAGACACCTTCTTCGTCCGACCGGAACAGCGACACCGAAAGGCGGCTGCCCATGGGAATGTCGCTGTCCGGGGGCACGGACAGGCCCAGCCCGTGCTGGGAGAAGTCTTCGGTCTTGCACACCAGCGTGCGCCCGTTGTCGAAGCGGATCACGGCGGGCAGGGAGGCGGCCACGCGCGGCGTGCCCCGGATCTGGCGGGTCTCGCTGGCCACCGCGACGCTGGCGCCCAGCAGGATGACGTTGTAGGTGGTCCAGACCATGTTGATGACCAGCGTCGTGGTTTCATCGCCCGCCGACGAGAACAGCTTCCAGATTCCCACCGCGAACCCGACGAGATTGATGAGGAGCAGCACCACGTAGGGCCGTGCGATGGTCCAGTCGAAATAGGCCTTCTCGATCACCCCGCCCTTGGCCGTCACGTTGAACTTGCCCAGCTTGGGGTTGATGAACGCCACCAGCACCGGGCGCATGATGTACCAGGCCAGCACCGACTCGTACACCTCGTTCCAGAACGAATGGCGAAAGCGCCCCTGGATGCGGGAGTTGGTCACGCTGGCGTGGGCCAGGTGGGGCAACGCGTAGGCGGTGATCATCAGCGCGGTGGCCTGGAACACATGCGCGCCGAAGAACAGGTAGGCCAGCGGCGCCGTCAGGAAAACCAGGCGCGGCAGGCCGTAGAAGAAGTGCAGCATCGCGTTCAGGTAGCACAGGCGCTGCCCGAACTTGAGGCCCTTGCCGAACAGCGGATTGTCGGTGCGCGCGATCTGCGCCATGCCGCGTGCCCAGCGGATGCGCTGGCCCACGTGGCCGGACAGGCTCTCGGTGGCCAGGCCCGCGGCCTGGGGCACCTCGAGGTAGGCCGTGTTGTAGCCCAGGCGGCTGAGCTTGAGCGCGGTGTGCGCGTCCTCGGTCACGGTTTCCACCGCGATGCCGCCCACTTCCAGCAGCTCCTTGCGGCGGATGATGGCGCAGGAACCGCAGAAGAACGAGGCATTCCACAGGTCATTGCCGTCCTGCACGATGCCGTAGAACAGTTCGCCCTCGTTGGGCATGCGGTGGAACGTGTCCAGGTTGCGCTCGAACGGGTCCGGCGAGAAGAACACGTGCGGCGTCTGCAGCATCACCAGGTTGGTGTCCTTGAAGAACCAGCCCATGCAGATCTGCAGGAACGAGCGCGTGGGAATGTGGTCGCAGTCGAAGATGGCGATGTATTCGGAGTGCGTGACCTTCAGCGCCGCGTTGATGTTGCCGGCCTTGGCATGGTGGTTGTTGTCGCGGATCAGGTAGCCCACACCCAGCTCTTCGCAGAATTCGCGGAACTCGGGGCGGCGGCCGTCGTCGAGCACGTACACGTGGAGCCGGTCGGCCGGCCAGTCCAGGCTCATGGCCGAGAACACGGTCTGGCGCACCACTTCGAGCGGCTCGTTGTACGAAGGGATGAACACGTCCACGCTGGGCCAGGTGCTGATGTCCTGGGGCATGGGAACCGGGCGACGTTGCAGCGGCCACGCCGTCTGGAAGTAGCCGATGAGCAGCACCGCGAACGCATACAGCTCCGCCAGCACGAGGCCGTACCCGAAAGCCGCATCCAGCAGGTTGGTGAACCCGATGGTGTCCGTGAAGCGCCAGTAGATGTAGCGCGACGACGCCGAGATCGACAGCACGATCATGGCCAGCGTGGACAGGCGGCCGGGCGTCTTGCTCAGCAGCAGGGCGGCACCGAACGAGCCCACGGAAAAGAGGATCTGGCCCTGGAGGTCGAGCGGCACGCTGATGACCAGCCCCATCAGGAGGGCGCTGAACACCACCGCCGCGACACGCACCACGGGGTGCTGCCACAGGTTCCACCCCGTGATGGCATGCACCACGGTGCGCCAGCGGGCCTGGGGGCTGTGGGAGTCGGCGTCGGCGACTTCGTCGGCCCGGGGACGCTGGTCGACGCTCATCGCGCGGCTCCCGCCAGCGGCAGGCGCAGGCGCTGCGCCAGGACGCGCGCGCAGGCGCGCAGGTCATCGGCCGCCTGGCCCTGTGCGTCGTACTCCAGCACGCTCTGGTCGTAGGCCAGCGCTTCGCGCACGGCCTGGTCCTCGTGGATCACGCCCACCAGCCGCTCGCCCAGGTTGTCCTGCATGACGCGCGTGATGTCCTTGGACAGCTGGCGCGCGCCGTCGGCCTGGTTGAGCACATAGAGCGTTTCGGAAAAGTCGGGGCGCGGCGTGCAGTACGTGTGCACCAGGCGCTGCATCAGGGCGAGCGAGGCATACGATGCCGCGTCGGGCAGGCTGACCACGACGACCACCTGGGCTGCCGCCAGCGCCTGCTGCATGTAGACGGAGGGGCCGGGCGGCGTGTCGATCAGCACGACCGCGTCCTGCGGCAGTTCCAGGCTCTCCAGCTGCTGTGCCAGCCAGTGCGGATGCGCATCCAGATGCCGCTCGAAGGCCACGCGGTCGGCCTCGTTCACCACCCCATAGGGCAGCACATGCACCCCCGAGGGGCTTTCCACGCAGACGGAGGCCCAGCCTTCGCCCGCCAGGCTGGCCCGGGACACGCCCGCGAGGGAGCGGGGATCGGCTCCGAAGTGCAGGCCCAGCGCATTCTGGGGGTCCATGTCCACCACCAGCAAGGTCGCCACGCCCTGGCGCTCCAGCGCGGTGGCCAGGTTCGCGGTCAGTGTCGTCTTGCCCACGCCGCCCTTGGCAGAAACGATGGCAATCACTTTCATGGGTGGCCCTTGCGAGGCTGCCAGGCCGCTGCGGGCCGGGCCGGGGTGTCGCCCGCGCCCGCCAGGCGCGCAAACACCGACGGCAGATCGGCGGGCAGCGAACCGGGTTGCCCCGCCGCCGCATCGGAAGGGGAAGGGGCCGCCGCGGTGCGCAGGCCGGCCAGACCGGCCAGGGGCGAACGGGCGGCCAGCGCGGCCGAGGGTGGCACGCGGTCCGCCGGCATGGATGTGGGCGCCACCACGGGCGGAGGAACCTCGGCCGCAGGCCGCGCGGCGGGTTGCGCCCAGCCCGCGGGGGCGGGCCGTGCCGAAGCCGGCGCGGGCGCGAAGGCCGTCTGGGGCGTCGGGGCACCGGGGACGCCGGCGCGGCGGTCTACGGAAGGAACGTCATCGGCGACGGCGTCGCGGACGGCCGACACCAGCGGCCAGCGCTCCCTGGAGAGCTTGTGCTCCTGCTGGCGGGCCAGCTCATGGTAGGGGTCCGCCTTGGCGCCGAACTGCTGAAAGAGGTTCACGATGTCGTCTGAATGCTTCATGGGTCACCGTCAATGCCGAAACGTAGAAATCCGAAATCCGCAGGGCTCAGCGTGCCAGCTGGAGGTGCACGCACCCCCAGGCATCCGCGGGCGCGCGCTGCACCACCTTGAGCTGGCCAGCGCCGGCCAGTTCGAACCAGCCCTGATAGACGCCCTCCAGGAAACCACCCGACCATGGTGCGTGGTCGGGCCCGAACGCAGCGGACACGGGCGACAGGCTGTGGTGGATGTCCAGTTGCGCCACGTCCTGCACCAGGCGGACCCAGCCCCAGTCGATGCGGGTCCACACGGCCGACATGGCCTGCTCCAGCTCCTGCAGGGTGGCGCACGCCGGCAGGGGGTGCTCCGCCGCGAACCGTGCCCCCACCCGGAACATCAGCGCGCGCAGGTCTTCCGGCGCGAGTGCGGCGGCAAACTCCGACGCCAGGGCCTGAAAGAACCCTCTCCACTGGACCGTGCACTGCTGCTGGGCCAGGTGTTCGGCGATCTCGGGACTGGAGGGCATGGAAACGATGGAGGACATGGCGCGCACGCGAGCAGGCATCGGGCCGGTGATGGCCCTCGGCGGGGTGGACTAAGGGTTTACCATATGCATCGGTTGATACATGTGGTTTCAAACAGCGTTTGCAGGAATTTTAGGAGCCCTGCCCGCCGAAATGGCACTTGCCGCAGCGAACAGAAGGTCAACTTAGTTCAACTGGCGGTATCTACGTAGAGGGTTGTGGGTGCCACACCACATATCTCGCATCAATTGCTATTGAATTTTTCATTCGATAGTCAGTGACAATTGAAAAGCCCGCATTTGCGACCCGCCGCCAACTGGGCTGCGCTGGAAAAATTCCGAGTGTTTCAGTCTGTAGCCGACCCGATGACCCCGCCACCCAGGCACACCTCCCCGTCGTACAGGACCGCGCTCTGGCCGGGCGTGACCGCCCATTGCGCCTGGGAAAACCGCAGCTGGAAATCCGTGCCCGCCGCGCTGACGACCGAGCAGGCGGCGTCCTGCTGCCGATAGCGGGTCTTGGCGCCGTAGTGGCCGGGAACCGGTGGGTGGCCCGACGTCCAGCTGGCATCCTGGGCCTGCAGGGCGTGGGACAGGAGCCAGGGATGGTCATGCCCTTGCACCACGCGCAGCGTGTTCGTGGCGAGATCCTTGCGGGCGACAAACCAGGGCGCGTGATCGCCGCCGCCACGCTGCACGCCTTTTTCCTTGATGCCGCCAATGCCCAGCCCCTGGCGCTGGCCCAGCGTGTAGAAGCTCAAGCCCACATGCTTGCCGATGGTGCGCCCCCGGTCGTCCTGGATGGGGCCCGGTGCGTGGCTGATGTAGCGGTTCAGGAACTCGCGGAACGGCCGCTCGCCGATGAAGCAGATGCCGGTGGAGTCCTTCTTCCTCGCGTTGGGCAGCCCGATCTCCTCGGCGATGCGGCGCACCTCGGTCTTGTGCAGCTCGCCCACCGGGAACAGGGTCTTGGACAGCTGGGCCTGGTTCAGGCGGTGCAGGAAGTAGCTCTGGTCCTTGGACGGGTCGAGCCCCTTGAGCAGCTCGAACAGGCCCGAGGCCGGGTTCTGGCGCACCCGCGCGTAATGTCCCGTGGCGATCTTCTCGGCGCCCAGGCGCATGGCGTGGTCCAGGAAGGCCTTGAACTTGATCTCGGCGTTGCACAGCACGTCGGGGTTGGGCGTGCGGCCGGCCTGGTACTCGCGCAGGAACTCGGCGAACACGCGGTCCTTGTAGTCGGCCGCGAAGTTGACGTGCTCGATCTCGATGCCGATCACGTCGGCCACGGCGGCCGCGTCCACGAAGTCGATGTTGGACGAGCAGAACTCGCTGTCGTCGTCGTCTTCCCAGTTCTTCATGAAGATGCCGACCACCTCATGGCCCTGCTGTTTGAGCAGGTGGGCGGTCACGGCGGAGTCCACGCCGCCGGAGAGGCCGACGACGACGCGCTGCTTGGGGGATGCTGTCATCGCACCGATTGTATTTTTTGTAGCGGCAGGGCACGCGCGGGCGCCAGGAACGCCCTGTCCCCCGGCAGGCCATCCGGCGGCCGGGGGACAGGGCTGGGCGGAACTACACGAACTTGCCCGTGATGCCGCCGTCCACCACCAGTTCGGTGCCGGTCACATAGGCCGCCGCATCGCTGGCCAGGAAGGCGCAGGCGTGCGCCACGTCCCAGGCCGATCCCATGCGGCCCATGGGCACCTGGCGGGCGCGCGCGGCGCGGGCTTCATCAAGGCTGGTGTCCGAGAACATCTTGGCCACCGTGGTCGCGATGCGCGGGGTGTCGATGAGCCCCGGCACCACGGTGTTGGCGCGCACGCCCTGGCCCGCGTACTGCTGCGCCACCAGACGCGTGAAGTGGGTGACCGCCGCCTTGGTGACGCCATACGCCAGGTGCGGGTAGCCCAGGTAGCGCATGCCCGCGATGGACGAGATCGCAATGATGGAACCCCGCCCGCGCTCCACCATGCCGGGCAGCACCTGCTGGCAGGCCAGCAGCAGGCTGTTCACGTTCACGCCGTGGATGCGGTCGAAGTCCTCGGCGCTGGTCTCCAGCGGGCCGCCCGTCTTGCCGATGCCCACGTTGTGGTGCAGCACGTCGATGGCGCCTCCGAAGCGTTCGCGCGCCTCGGCGAACAGGCGCTTCACCTCCGCCGCCTCGGCCACATCGCCCACGAAGGTGGCGGCGGTGCCGCCTTCGGCATGGATCAACGCCGTGGTCTCTTCAGCGGAGGCCGCATCGCGGTCGGCCACGCACACGCTGGCGCCCAGGCGGGCGTAGGTCACGCAGGCAGCGCGGCCAATGCTCCAGCCCGGTCCGGCAGACCCGCCCCCGGCCACGAAGACCACACGGCCCGACAGGTCCAGCGGCAGGGCGGGGGGATGCGGTACGGCGCTCACGCCGGGCCGCCCTGGCCCGCGCCGCCGACGAAGGGGATCGCATGCTCCACCGTGTCCCAGATGAAGCGGCCCGACGGGCTGTTCTGCTCCTCCACGATGTGCGCCACCAGCCCGGCCGCGCGCGAGATCACGGCAAAGCCGCGCATCACCGCCGTGGGCACGCCGATCTCGCCGAGCAGCGCCGCCACCGCGCCCGTGGCGTTGATGGTGATGGCGCGGCCTGCGACCTCATCGACGGCGCTGGACAGCATCTCCAGCGCGCGGATCTTGTCGCCCTGCAGTTCGGCCTCGGCGCGGCCCATCTCCAGCAGCTTGTAGGCGCGTGGGTCCACGGGCTTGTGCAGGTGGTGGCCAAAGCCGGGCACGGGGGATTTCAGGCCCTTGTAGTGGCGTGCAATGGCCAGCGCTTCGGCTTCGGGGTCCTCAGCCGCCGCGATGCGGTCGAGCAGACTGGAGCAGTTCTCCATGGTGCCCACGAAGGAGCTGCCCACGGCCAGCAGGCCCGCGCTCACGGCGCCCTGCAGGTTCTCGGGCGCGCTCATGTAGATCAGCCGCGTGGCGATCGCACTGGGCGTGAGGCCGTGCTCCATGAGCACGATGAGCACCACGTCGGTGATGCGCAGGTCCACGCCGCGCGGGGCGCGGCCCAGTATCTGCATGAGCATCACCTCGGTGAAGGTCTTCTTCCCCATCAGGTCCTCGACCAGGTTCGCATCGCGGTAATGCAGGCTGGTGAGGGTGTGGGTGCACAGGCGGGTGACGGGGGTCTTGGAAGTGGTGGAGGTCATGTGAATGGTTCCTTCAGGCCGTGGTGGCCAGTGCGGCCAGAGCCGCATCGCGCACGGCGGACTTGAGCACCTTGCCCACGGGCGAACGCGGCAGGCTCTCGTGAAAATGGACGTGCTTGGGCGTCTGCACCGGCCCCAGGCGTTCGCGCACGAAGGCGATCAGCTCGGCCTCGCTGGCCTGCGCGCCGGGGCACAGCTGCACGGCGGCCTGCACGGTCTCGCCCCACTTGTCGTCGGGCAGGCCGAACACGGCGCATTCGTGCACGGCCGGGTGCTGGCCCAGCGCGTTCTCCACGTCCACGGGGTAGACGTTGAAGCCGCCCGTGATCACCATGTCCTTGAGCCGGTCCTTGAGGTAGAGATAACCGCGTTCGTCGATGAGCCCGCGGTCGCCGGTGTGCAGCCAGCCGTCCACCAGGGTCTCGGCGGTCTTCTCGGGCAGGCGCCAGTAGCCGGTCATCAGCAGGTCGCCGCGTGCCACCACCTCGCCCACCTCGCCCGTGGGCAGCAGGCGGCCGTCGGGCGCCATGATGGCCACGTCGCTGAACCAGGTGGTGCGGCCCACGGCCGCCCAGTTGTGCGGGTCCTCGAAGTCTGCGGGCTGCATCACGGTGAGAATCTGCGGCGCCTCGGTCTGGCCGTAGGTGGTGCCCAGCACCGGGCCGAAGAAATCGCGCACCTGGCGGATCTTCTCGGGCGGCATGGGCGCGCCGCCGTAGATGAGCCGGCGCAGGCGCGGAAAGTCCGCGCGCGATACGCCGGGCAGCGCCATCAGCATGTAGACCAGCGTGGGCGGCATGAAGCACACCGTGCCGCCGCGCTCGCGGAAGGCCGTGCGCACCGCCTCGGCGCCCGCGCCGGCCAGCACCACGTGGCAGCCGCCCTGCGCCAGAATGGGCAGCAGGTAGGTGGAGGTGCCGTGCGTGATGGGCGCGGCCACGATGTAGCGCTCGTGCTCGTCGAAGCCCCAGGCGTGGATCTGGTTGGTGATGTTGGCCATCCACGCGCGGTAGGGCTGCATCACGCCCTTGGGCGCGCCCGTGGTGCCGCCCGTGAACTTGATGGCCTGGGTCGCGTCGCCCGGCAGATCGATCACGGGGCGCGGCGCGCCGGCATGCGCGGCTGCAAGGTCCGCCAAGCCTGCGGTCGGCAGGTGGAAGCCAGGCGCGCCGTCGAGCAGCTCGGCGCAGGCCGCGTCCAGCACCAGGATGGAGGGCTCGGTCGCATCGATGATGCGGCGGATCTCGGGCCGGGTGCTCTTGGGGTTGAGCGGCACCCACACCTTGCCGCAGGCCAGCACGGCCAGCAGCGCGGCGATGTGGTCGGCGCTGTTGCCCGCGCAGATGCCCACGCGGCTTTGGGGTGTGGGGTCGATGGCGGTGAAACCCGCCGCCAGCGCCGCCACGCGGGCGGCCAGCGCGTCGTAGCGGATGGCGCCCTCGGGCGCGTCGATGGCGATGCGGTCGGGCCAGCGCTGGGCGGCCCGCCAGAAGAAGTCGATGGGGAACATAGGGGCGGCAGGGGAGGTTGCGTATTACTCGGCCGATGCGCCCGATTCCTTGACGACCTCGCGCCAGCGCTTGATCTCGGCGGCGGCAAAGCTGCGCATCTTGTCGGGCGTGCCCCCATCGGGCGTGGCGGCCAGCTCCTGCAGGCGGTTGCGCACCTCGGGCTGGGCCAGCACCTTGTTCAGGGCCGCATTGACCTGCTCGACCACGGCGCGCGGCGTGCCCGCCGGTGCGGCCAGGCCAAACCACGACTGCACGTCGAAGCCCGCATAGCCCGACTCGGCCAGCGTGGGCACATCCGGCAGCAAGGGCGAGCGCTGGGCGCTGGTGATGGCAATGGCGCGCAGCTTGCCCGCCTGCACATGCGGCAGCGCCGAGGGCGTGTTGTCGAACATCGAATCCACCTGGCCGCCCAGCAAGTCGGTGACGGCAGGCGCGCTGCCCCGGTAGGGCACGTGCAGCATCTTGAGCCTGGACTGCATCTTGAACATCTCGCCCGAGAGATGGATGGACGAGCCGCTGCCCGAGGACGCGAAGGTGATGCCGTCCTTGGACTCCTTGGCGTAGCGCACGTAGTCGGCCAGGTTCTTGATGGGCAGCCTGGGGTTGACCACCAGGATGTTCGGAATCCTGGCGATCATGCCGATGGGCTCGAAGTCCTTGACCGGGTCGTAGCCGAGCTTGGGGTACAGCGTGGCGTTGATGGTGTTGGCGATGGTGTAGACGTACAGCGTGTAGCCGTCGGCCGGCGAGCGCGCCACGGCCTCGGCGCCCACGTTGCTGTTGGCGCCCGCGCGGTTGTCCACCAACACGGGCTGGCCCAGCTGGTCGCCGAGCCTGGCGGCCACCAGGCGCGCGATCACGTCGGTGGCGCCGCCGGCTGCATAGCCCACGACGAGCTTCACGGGCTTGGCGGGCCAGCCCGTGGCGCTGGCGGTCTGGGCCTGCAGGGGCAGGGCGGCGGTGCAGGCGATGGCGGCGGCCAGGGCCAGCAGGCGCCGGCGCGGAGCCGTGTAGGGCGTGGCAGAGGGGGTGGTGTGCGAGGTCATGTCTTGTCTCCTGGTGTGTCTGAAAATCCGTCTGGGCGCCCCGGCGGCGTGGCTCTGCGGCACACTGCGCGCTGGTTGCATCGACGGACAAATTCTTTCCCATGCCCTCCCGACCTGCGAATCGAAACGTCCGTCTGCCGGACGTTCCACCCCCGCCCGAAGCCCCCGACGACCCCGGCAGCCGCACGCTGCGCCGGGGCCTGCAGGTGCTGGACGCCGTGCTGGCCCAGGGCCGCGACGGCGCGCGCGTGGTCGACCTGTGCCGCGCGGCGGGGCTGGAGCGCGCCACCGTCTACCGCCTGCTGGCCACGCTGCTGGAGAGCGGCTATGTGGCGCAGCGCGGGCGCTTTCGCTACGTGGCGGGCCCGCGCCTTGCGGCCATGGCCGAGCCCGCGGGCCAGCCCAACATGGCCATGCGCCTGGCGCCCGTGCTGGAGCGCGTGAGCCGCGCCTGCGGCGATGCGGCCTTCGCCATCGTGCGCGAGGGGCCCACTTCGCACTGCATCGCCCGCCACGTGGGCACGCACCCGGTGCAGATCCTCGTGATCCAGGTGGGCACGCGCCAGCCGCTGGGCGTGGGCGCGGCGGGCCTGGCGCTGCTGGCCGCATTGCCCGATGCCGAGATGCAGGCCGCCATCGCCGCCAACGCGCAGGCGCTGCCGCGCTACGGCGGCATGACGCCCGAGCGCCTGGCCATCCTGGTGCGCGCCACGCGCGAGCGCGGCTGGTCGGTGGTGGGCAACCACGCCACCCAGGGCGTGCTGGCCGCCGGCATGGCCGTGCGCAACGCGGCCGGCGAGCCCGTGGCCGCGATCAGCGTGGCATCCACCGTGGACCGCATGCCGCGCGAGCGCCAGCAGCTCATCGCGCGCTGGATGCGCGAGGCGCTGGCGGCGCTGCTGCCGGGCGGGGTGTGAGCGGCCGGGCGCCAGATACTATCAAAACAGTAGCTGTCAGCGCTTATGGATAAAGCGCTACAAGCCTATTTCGACCAAAACCCCGGTCGCGGCGGAATGTGCGAACATCCGCCCCATCACGCGCCGTGATGGCCGCGGCCCCGAGGACCCCGATGGAACTGAGACAACTGCGCTACTTCGTGCGCGTGGTGGAGCGCGGCTCCATGAGCCGCGCCGCGCTGGACCTGGACGTGGTGCAGTCCGCGCTGAGCCAGCAGATCACCCGGCTGGAGGGCGAGCTGGCCACGCGCCTGCTGCACCGCACGCCGCGCGGCGTGGCGCCCACCGAGGCGGGGCTGGCCTTCTTCCGCGAGGCGCAGCTCACCCTGCGCCATGCCGACCAGGCCGTGCGCGCCGCGCAGCAGGCGCGGCTGTCGGGCACCGTCACCGTGGGCCTGGCGCCCACCACGTCGAGCGTGCTGGGCCTGCCGTTGATGCAGGCCATGCGCGCGCGCTACCCCGACGTGCGGCTGCACATGGTCGAGAGCATGTCGGGCCACCTCACGGCCATGCTCAACGCGCGCGAGCTGGACCTGGCCGTGCTGTTCGACACCCGCCTGCACCAGGCGCGCCAGGCCAGCGGCGCGCGCCGCTGGGAGATGGCGCCTTTGCTCGAGGAAGACCTGTTCCTCATCTGCGCGCGCAGCGGCCCCGGCAACCCCGGCGGCCGGCAGCTGCCCGAGACCCTGACGGTGGCCGAACTGGTCCATGAACCCCTGATCCTGCCCACCGGCCCGCACGGCCTGCGCAGCACGCTGGACACCGCCTTCGCGCGCGACCGCGTGGCGCCGCACGTGGTGCTGGAGGTGGACTCGCTCGCCATGGTGATGGCCGCCGTGGACGCGGGCCTGGGCTCCACCGTGCAGCCCTGGGCCGCCATGGGCCGCTACCCGGATGCCGCCCTGCGCTTCCAGTGCGCGCGCCTGACCGACGCGCCCGCGCGCCGCGTCAACCTGCTGTGCAGCCTGCCCGATGAAGAGCTCTCGCCCGCCGCGCTGGCCACGCGCGTGGTGGTGGCCGACTGCGTGCGCCAACTCGTGGCCACCGGCCAGTGGTTCGGAACGACATGGATCGGTGGCGAGGGCGCGCCCGCCTGAACCTGCCACGCGCTGCCATCTCGATCCGTGATACCCCCATGACCTGAGCCTGCTGCACGGAGGGCCCACGTCTCCCTACAGTCGCCGTCACCACGATGAACGACACGGCGACCTCGCCAGGAGACACCCCATGGGCCCCAAAACCCCTTCTTCATTCCCCCACGCACAGCGCATGGCCTGGAGCCACCGGCCATGAGCGGCGACGCTGTGGTTGATGTGCTCGTCATCGGCGGCGGCAACGCCGCCCTGTGCGCCGCCCTGATGGCGCGCGAGGCCGGCGCCAGCGTGCTGTTGCTCGAATCGGCCCCACGCGCCTGGCGCGGTGGCAACTCTGCCCACACCCGCAACCTGCGCTGCATGCACGACGCGCCGCAGGACGTGCTGGTCGGCGCCTACCCCGAAGAAGAGTTCTGGCAAGACCTGCTCAAGGTGACGGGCGGCCTCACCAACGAACACCTGGCGCGCCTGGTGATCCGCGAGTCGAGCACCTGCCGGCCCTGGATGCGCCGCCACGGCGTGCACTTTCAGCCCGCGTTGGCCGGCACGCTGCACGTGGCGCGCACCAACGCGTTCTTCATGGGCGGGGGCAAGGCGCTGGTCAATGCCTACTACCGCAGCGCCGAGGCGCTGGGCGTGCGGGTGCGCTACGAAGCCCCGGTGGAGCGCCTGGACATCGACAACGGCCGCTTCGTCGCGGCGCACCTGGCCGGCGGCGAGCGCATCACGGCCAAGAGCTGCGTGCTCGCGGCGGGCGGGTTCGAGTCCAATCGCGAATGGCTGCGCGAGGCCTGGGGCCAGAACGAACGCGGCGAGTGGCCGTCGGACAACTTCCTCATCCGCGGCACGGCCTACAACCGGGGCGTGCTGCTGCGCCACCTGCTCGACGACCACGGCGCCGACCGCATCGGCGACCCCACGCAGGCGCACATGGTGGCCATCGACGCGCGCGCGCCGCTGTACGACGGCGGCATCTGCACGCGCATCGACTGCGTGTCGCTGGGCGTGGTGGTCAACCGCGATGGCGAGCGTTTCTACGACGAGGGCGAGGACTTCTGGCCCAAGCGATACGCGATCTGGGGCCGCCTGGTGGCGCAGCAGCCGGGGCAGATCGGCTACTCGGTCATCGACAGCCAGGCCATCGGCCGCTTCATGCCGCCCGTGTTCCCGGGCGTGAAGGCCGACACCCTGCCCGAGCTGGCGCAACAACTCGGCCTGCCCGTGGACCGCTTCATGCGCACGCTGGACAGCTACAACGCCGCCTGCCGCGTGGGCACCTTCGACCACACCACGCTGGACGACTGCCACACCGAGGGCATCGCGCCCGCCAAGACCCACTGGGCGCGGCCCATCGCCACCGGCCCGTTCTACGGCTACGCGCTCAGGCCCGGCGTGACCTTCACCTACCTGGGCCTGCGCACCGACGACACCGCCGCCGTGCGCTTTGGCGACGCGCCCAGCCCCAACCTGTTCGTGGCCGGCGAAATGATGGCCGGCAACGTGCTGGGCAAGGGCTACACGGCCGGGGTGGGCATGAGCATCGGCACGGCCTTCGGCCGCATCGCGGGCGCACAGGCCGCTTTGGCATCCAAACAGGATCCAGCGCTTATCCACAAAGCGCCAGCAGCTATGAAAACAGGAGTTAGTGATGCAAACGCTTGAAGCCCTGACGCGCGACGCCCGGGCGCTGGCGAACGGCAACATCGTGCTGTCGGCCCCCGAAACCGAAGTGGCCCGTCAGCTGCAGATCTGCAACGCCTGCCGCTACTGCGAGGGCTTTTGCGCCGTCTTCCCCGCCATGACGCGGCGGCTGGAGTTTGGCAAGGCCGACATCCACTTCATTGCCAACCTGTGCCACAACTGCGGTGCCTGCCTGCACGCCTGCCAATACGCGCCGCCGCATGAATTTGCGGTGAACGTACCGCAGGCCATGGCCCAGGTGCGGGGGCAGACCTACACCGACTACGCCTGGCCCCTGGCGCTCGGTGCGCTCTACCAGCGCAACGGGCTGACCCTGGCACTGGCCCTGGTGGCAGGCCTCACGCTGTTCATGGTGCTGGCCGTAGCGCTGCATGGCCAGGGCCTGGGTGCGCTGTGGCAGTCGCCCGTGGGCGGCTTCTACGGCATCTTTCCGCACAACCTGCTGGTGGGCCTGTTCGCGCCGGTGTTCCTGTTCGCCACGCTGGCGCTGGGCCTGGGCGTGCGCCGCTTCTGGCGCGATATCACGCCCGCCACCAGCGGCGCGCCACTGAGCGCGCCCGCCACGGCCGAGGCCACCGATGCGGTACTGCGCCTGAAATACCTGGACGGCGGCCACGGCGACGGCTGCCACAACGAGGACGACGCCTACACCCTGTCGCGCAGGCGCATGCACCACCTCACGTTCTACGGCTTCATGCTGTGCTTTGCCGCCACCAGCGTCGCCACGCTGTACCACTACCTGCTGGGCGCGCCCGCACCGTACGACCTGCCCAGCCTGCCCAAGCTCTTGGGTGGCATAGGCGGCGTCAGCCTGGCCATTGGCACAGCGGGCCTGTGGCGCTTGAACCTGCGCCGCCATCCCGCGCAGGGCGATGCGGCGCAAAAGCCCATGGACCGCGCCTTCATCGCGCTGCTGTTCCTCACCGCCACCAGCGGCCTGCTGCTCTGGGCCGCGCGCGGCACGCCCGCCCTGCCGCTGCTGCTGTGCCTGCACCTGGGCGCGGTGATGGCGCTGTTCGCCACCCTGCCCTACGGCAAGTTCGCGCACGGCATTTTCCGCACCGCATCGCTGCTGCGCCATGCGGTGGAAAAGCGCCAGCCCAACCCCATCGGGCTGGGCGCTGATTGATTCACTGACACCACACAACCCACGATGAAGGAGACCCCATGACCCCCAAACGAACCCTGCTGCAATGCGCCCTGGCGCTGGCAATCCTGCCCCTGGTCTTCGGCGCCGCCGCGCAAGACTTTCCGCCCAAGAAGCCCGTCACCCTGGTCGTGGGCTTTGCCGCGGGCGGCGCGGCCGATGCGGCCGCCCGCCTGATCGCCAAGAAGCTCTCCGAGAACATCGGCCAGTCGGTGGTGGTGGACAACAAGGGCGGGGCGGGAGGCAACATCGCACACCAGTTCGTGGCCAATGCGGCGCCGGACGGCACGGTGCTGCTGCTGGGCTCGGTGGGGCCGCTCACCATCGCGCCGCACCTGATGAAGCTCACCTACGACCCGTTCAAGGACCTGGCGGCGGTGTCGGGCGGGGTGAACTTTCCGAACGTGCTGGTGGTGCACAAGGCTGCGGGCGCGAAGACGCTCGCAGAATTCGTGCAGCTGTCCAGGAAGAAGCCCGGCAGCGTGGACTTCGCCTCCACGGGCGCGGGCTCGGCATCCCACCTGGCGGGCGAATTGTTCAACCAGCGCGCGGGCATCGACATGACCCATGTGCCCTACAAGGGCGGGGCACCCGCCTTGCAGGATTTGCTGGGCGAACGCGTCACCTCGTACTTTGCCGCGCCCCCCACCGCGCTGCCACATGTCGAAACGGGCAAGCTGATCCCGCTGGCCACCACGGGCCTCACGCGGCCGGCCTATCTGCCCAATGTCCCCACCGTGGCGGAATCGGGCTTTCCCGGCTTCGAGGCGCTCAACTGGTACGCCTTCGTGGCGCCGGGCAAAACGCCGGTGCCGCTGCTGGAACGCTGGAACCAGGAGATCGTGAAGGTGCTGAACGACGCGGGCGTGAAAGAGGCGCTCAACAAGCATGGCCTCACGCCCCAGCCCACCACGCGCGCCGAACTCACGGCCTTCATGAAGAAGGAATCGACCCAGTGGGCCACCATCATCAAGGAGCGCAAGCTCACGGCGGAGTAGAGGGGGGAAGAATCACTCCCTTGAGGCACTGCACGGCGTCCCGTGAGCACGCCGGTGAAGAGGATGCGGCAGTCCCGGGCCTCAGGGCCGCGCCGTGTCCGGCATCTGCAGCACGCTGGGGTCGGTATGGATCAAGTCCAGCGGAAAGCGCTGCCCGGCCAGGTAGTCCTGGATGCACTGCAGCACCAGTGGCGTGCGGTGGCGGTCGGCGCAGGACCTGATCTCGTCCAGCGTCATCCAGACCGAACGCACGATGCCCGCGTCCAGCGGGCGCCACGCATGGTGCGTGCCCAGGGTGCCGGCGAACGCAAAGCGCATGTAGGTGATGTCGTCGCCCGTGCGCGTCTTGGTGAACCGGTTCATGTACACCCCCACGAGCGCCGTGGGCACGAAATCATGGGCCGTCTCTTCCAGCACCTCGCGCGCGCAGGCCTGGATGGGCGATTCGCCCGGGTCCAGGTGGCCGGCGGGGTTGTTGAGCTTGAGACCGTCGGTCGTCTCTTCCTCGACCAGCAAAAAACGGCCATCGCGCTCGATGAGGGCGGCCACGGTGACGTTGGGTTTCCAGCGGTGGGGCATGGCGCGCATTATGACCACGGGCCATGACGCGCGCTGCCGCGGCCGGCATCGCCCTTCGCAGCGCCGTGCCGCGCTCAGCGCTGCGGGGCCGGTGCGGGCCGCAGCACCAGCCACAGCGCCAGCGCGATCAGCACGCCGCCGGCGGCGTGCGCCAGCGTGGCCACCTCGCCCAGCACCAGCCAGCCCCAGGCCACGCCGAACAGCGGGATCAAGAAGGTCACGGTGAGCGCCTTGACGGGCCCCACGTCGGCGATGAGCCGGAAATACAGCACGTAGGCGGCCGAGGTGCACAGCAGGCCCAGCGCCAGCATCGCGCCCCAGACGGCGGGGCCGGCCGCGAGCCAGGTGGCCACCGGCTGGTTCGCCGCCTCCCACAGGGCGAACGGCGCCAGCGCGAGCACGGCCCCCCACTGGCTGCCCAGCGCCACCAGGCGGCTGTCGAGCCCGCCGCGCTGCGTGATCCAGCGCCGCGTGAGAAAGCCCGCCAGGCCGTAGCAGGCCGTGGCCACCAGGCAGGCGGCGATGCCGCCCAGCACCGGCGCGCTGAGCGCCACCGGCCCCGCCTGCGCGAGCACCGCCACGCCCGCCATGCCCAGCAGCACGCCGCCCACGCGGGCGGGCGTGAGGCGCTCGCCGAATGCCAGCGCACCGATCACCACGCCCATGAGCGGCGTGGTGGCATTGAGGATGGCGCTGTAGCCCGCTGGCAGCACGCGCGCGGCCAGCGCGAACATCAGGAACGGTATGCCCGAATTGATGGCGCCCAGCACCAGCGCGGCGCCCAGCTTGCCCCCGAACGCGGGCCGCAGCCGCACCACCGCCAGCAGCGCGAGCAGCCCCGCCGCGCCCAGCACCACGCGGCCGAACGCGGTGGGCACCGCCCCCCACACCGGCGCGGCGATGCGCATGAAGAGAAAGCTGCCGCCCCACAGGGCGGCCAGGGCGAAAAGACGGAGCAGGCTGGGGAGGTTCATGCCCGGCATCTTCGGGGCATGGTGCCGTGGCGGCAAACCATTTATCCTGCACACCCGTTTAGCCACGCTATACAAGCACCATGCGCCTGCCGCCCCTGATCGCCATCCGCTTCTTCGAGGCCACGGCCCGCCACGCCAGCGTGCGGCGCGCGGCCGAGGAGCTGCATGTCACGCCCGGCGCCGTCTCGCAGCAGGTGCGCAAGCTCGAGGAGTTCCTCGGCTGCGCGCTGTTCGAGCGCCAGCCGCGCGGCCTGGCGCTCACGGCGGCCGGGCGCGACTACCAGGTGGCCTGTGCCGAGGGCCTGGCCCTGATCGGGCATGCCACCTCGCGCATCGCGTCGACGAACCGGCGGCACGTGGTGCTGGTGAGCTGCACGCCGGGCTTCGCCGTGCAGTGGCTGGTGCCGCGCCTGCATGGCTTCCTGCAGCAGCATCCGGACATGGACGTGCACGTGGGCACGACCAACCGCGCGGTGGACCTCGCGGCCGAAGGCGTGCACTTTGCCGTGCGCCATGGGCAGGGTGCATACACCGGCCTGCGCTCCGAGGTGCTGGTGGCCGACGACCTGGTGCCCGTGTGCAGCCCGCGCCTGCTCGCGCCGCGCCGGTCGGCGCGCGTGGCCGACATCACCAGCGCCCGGCTGCTGCACGACGAGCACCGTGGCGACTGGCGCCTGTGGTGCGAGGCGCATGGCGTGGCTGGCGTGGATTGCGACGGCGGCGTGGTGTTCGCGCATTCCAACGCGGCCATCGAGGCCGCCGTGGCCGGGCGGGGGTTTGCGCTGGCAAGGCGTGCGCTCGTGCAGCAGGAGCTGGACGCGCGCGAGCTGGTCTGCGTGCACTGCAAGCCCCTTCCGGCGCCGCTGGCCTACCACCTGGTGTACCGGCCCGAAGCCCTGATCGACCCCGCGCTGCGCCGCTTTCGCGACTGGGTCATGGCGCAGGGGAGCGCCGGTCAGGGAGCGAGTGCACGCACCATGTAGACCGCGCCGTCTCCATAGCTCGCCAGCCGTTCGCGCTGCGCCGCATCGGCCAGGGGTTGCACGGCATAGCCTTGCCGCTCCCAGTACGCCTGCGAGCCCTGCACCGACACCAGCGCCGTGTGCCGCAGGCCCTGGCCCCGGGCCTCTTCCCACATCGGCTGCAGCAGCGCGCGGGCCAGACCCTGGCCCGCGCAGGCGGGCAGCACGGCCATGTCGTGCAGGTAGAGCGTATCGGGCTGCGGCACGGCCTCGAAGCCGCCATGCAGTGGCGTCACCTTGCCCATCACCGACCGGTAGGCCGCCAGATAGGCGCACACCACGCCCGCGCGCTCCAGCACCAGCGAGCAGTTGGCCGGGCTGGCCAGGCGGGCCGCGAAGACCTCGCCGCTCTCCACGAAGCCCGCGCCATAGCAGGCCAGCTGCACCGCGAGCAGGCCGGGCAGGTCGGCGACGGCCAGGGGGCGCACCCTCGTCATCGGATCATCGGAAGGGGCCACCACGCCAGGGGCCCGGATGTGTTCCATTCAATGCGGCAACACCGGCGGCTGCACGAAGTCGTCGAGCGACAGGCCCTTTTCCCTGAGCAGGGCTTCCAGCACCGGCTGCAGCCGGCCCAGGCTTTCCTGCACGGCCTCGCGCACCGTGTCCACCACCACCTGGGTGCTGCGCTCGATCTCGATGTTGAGCGGGTCGCCCACCTTCTTGTGTTCAAACACCGTCGCACGGCGCGTTTCGGGAATCATCCAGATCTCGAACCAGCCCTCCTGCCGGTTCACCTCGGCCACCGTGAGGCTCGCGCCGTGGATGGCGATGTAGCCCTTGGCAAAGATGTAGCGGCGAAACGCCTCGGGCACGGCCACGCGCCACACCAGGTTGTTGTCGAACTCGCGGCGCTCGATGAGCGTGCCGGTGAAGTCCACATGGCCCGACAGCGGGTGGCCGCCGATCTCGGCGCCGTCCTTGGCCGCGCGTTCCACGTTCACGCGGTCGCCCTGCTGGTAGCCGCCCAGCGTGGTGATGTTCAGGCTCTGCAGCATCACGTCGAAGCTGGCCTGCGTGGGCGAGAGGATTTCCGTCACCGTGAGGCACACGCCGTCGGTGGACACGCTGGCGCCGATGGCGAGGTCCTGGCAGAAGCCTTCCGGGAAGTCGAGCGTGAAGGTGCGCAGGCCTGCGCGATCGTGGATGGCGGCAATGCCTGCCGTGGCTTGGACGATGCCTGTGAACATGGCGCGGTTTCCGGGTAGGTGGCAGAGGGGAGGGCCTTCAATTTTGCCACCCGGCCCCGCGCGCCGGGGCGGCGCGGTCCCGCCGCGCCTACGGGCTGTGCGCCAGCGGGGGCGCACGCCGCGCGTGGCCCACCAGGCAGCCGACAAAGTCCATGAGCGTGGCCGAGACACGCTCGCGGTGCCAGACCACGGTGATGGGCCCGAAGCGGATGCTGGAGTCGATGGCGATCTTCCTGAACAGCCCCAGCGACGCCATGTAGTCGGCCATGGATTCCGAACACACGCCCACATAGTCGCCCTTGTGCAACAGCGCCTGCATCATGGCCAGCGACGCCGTCTCGGCCTTCGGCACCAGCCATGAGGCCTCCTGCGCGATCAGGTAGGCATCCATCTGGATGCGCGTCAGCGTGCCGCTGGGCGGCATGACCCAGTTTTCGTGCAGCACGTCCGCGAAGCCCAGCCCCGCGCTGCGCGACCAGTACTTGCTGCCGTGCCCGATGACGACGGCCACCTGGTCGTCAAACAGGACCTGGTGGTCCAGCCCCGGCCGGTGGGCCCGCGCATCGAGCACGCCGATCACGGCATCGAGCGCGCCCGTCTCCAGCCCCTTGAGCAGATGGTCGAACGGCCCGTCGTGGATCGACACGGCCACATCGGCATGGTCCTGCTGAAAGGCGCTCACGGCCTCGGGCAGGCCGCCGGCGATACCCGCCCAGACACTGCCCACGTTCAGGCGCGGCACGCGTCCCTCGGCCATGGCGTGCATCTCCCGGCCCGTGCGGGCAATGTCGCCCAGCACGTTGATGGCCAGCCGCTTGAGCAGGTGCCCGGCGGGCGTGAGCTGCACCTTGCGCCCACGCACCACGAGCGCCGAGCCCACCACGCCCTCCATCTCGGCCAGCCAGTGCGACATGGCCGACTGCGTCATGTGCAGCCGCGCCGCCGCCAGCGTGAGCGTGCCCGCCTCGTCCAGCACCAGGAACGACTCCAGGTGCCGGACCTTGATGCGCCGCGCCCAGGACGTGCCTTCCGAACGATCAATCATGAACAAATCCTCATGGCCCCATTCTGCCTTTTCACTAGGCAATCAGCAGTATTCGTCATGACAATGTGCTCATCTTTTCTGTAACTTCCCCGTCGAGGTCACCGTGTTCAACACAATCAACAACGTCTCCAGGCTACTGATGGGCGTCGCTGCCGCAGCCGCCACGGCCACCGCCGCGCATGCGCAAGGCGCCTACCCAAACCGTCCCGTGCGCCTGGTGGTCTCGCAGGCGGCGGGCGGCAGCTCCGACACGATCGCGCGCCTGTGGGCAGAACATGCCGGCAAGGCCCTGGGCGGCACCATCGTGGTGGAAAACAAGCCCGGCGCAGGGGGGCTCATTGCCGCACAGAACGCGCTGAGCGCCCCCGCCGACGGCTACACCCTGCTGTACGGCAGCGTGTCGCTCATGGTGCTCAACCAGTTCACCTACAAACCCCTGCCCTACAACCCCGAGAAGGATTTCACGGGCGTGGCCATGCTGACCACCGTGCCGATCGTGCTGTCGGCCAATCCCGCCACGGGCATCAAGACGCTGAAAGACCTGACGGAGAAGGCCAAGGCGGCCCCCGGCAAGCTCAATTTCGCGTCCGCCGGACTGGGCAATTCCACCCACCTCGCCGTGGAACTGGTGAATGAAGCGCTGGGCATTTCGATGACCCACATCCCCTACAAGGGCGAAGCCGACGGCGTCATGGCCACCATGGGCGGGCAGACCGAACTGATGGGCGTGGTGTATGGCACAGCGTTGCCGCACATCAAGGCCAAGAAACTCAATGCGCTGGCCGTGCTGTCCCCCCAGCGCGCACCCGAGCTGCCCGATGTGCCCACCCTGGGCGAGCTGGGCGTGAAGGGTTTTGACTCCCTGGGATGGAGCGCCGTGGTGGCGCGCGCCGGCACGCCGGCCGACATCGTGGACAAGCTCAACAAGGCCACGGAAAGCTTCCACAAGAGCCCCGAAGTGCAGGCCAAGCTCAAGACCATGGGCGTGATCGCCGTGTCCGGGCCTGCGTCGCTGGTCATGGAAACCACGGTGCGCGACGCCAAGGCCTGGGGCCCCACGCTCGAGAAGCTGAACCTCAGCGCCAAGTAAGCCCGCGCCCCGCAAGCCCCTCTCTCTCAATCCACCCCGTGCCGTGTCACTGATGCCGCACGGGGTTCGCCCTTGAATGCTATGAAAAAAGAAGCCATGGTGGTCTGCCCGCAGCCCGAGGCCGCCGAATCCGGTATCGACATCCTGCGCGCCGGCGGCAATGCCGTGGATGCGGCGGTCGCCTGCGCCCTGGCCCAGACGGTGGTCGATCCGCTGATGTGCGGCATTGCGGGCTTTGGCACGGCCGCCGTGTACCTGCCCGGCGCCCGGGTGCATGAGTATTTCGACTTCCACTCGCCCGCGCCGCTGGCAGCCCGGGAGAACATGTGGGAGCACCTGCTCGAAGGCGAGACCAAGGACGGCTTCGGCTTCATCTTGACAGGCCGCGTCAACGACATCGGCCCCCAGTCGATTGGCACACCCGCCACGCTCAAGGGCCTGGAAGCCATGCACCAGGCGCACGGCCGCCTGCCGTGGAAGCAGGTGGTGGAGCCCGCGATCCGCTGGGCCTCGGACGGTTTCTTTGTGCGCCCCGGCATGCACGCCTTCTGGATCGACGAGCCCGCCATGGGCCGCGTCGGCAACCTGGAGCGGCTGCAGTACTGCGAGGACAGCCGCAACCTGTACTGCCGCCCCGATGGCCGCCCCAAGCCCATCGGCACGCCGCTGCGGAACGTTGGCATGGCCAGCGTGCTGCGCCAGATCGCCGAAGAGGGCTCGCAGCCGTTCTACCGGGGCGATCTGGCCCAGAAGATGATCGCGCACCTGCAGTCGCTGGGCGCGCTGATCACGCTCGAGGACCTGGCCCGGTACGAGGTCACGCGCAACCCACCGCTGGTGGGCAGCTACCGCGACCGCACCGTCACCACCAACCAGCCCCCCGGCGGCGGCGCCATGCTGCTGGAGATGCTCAACATCCTGGAGCACTTCGAGCTGCGCGGCATGGAGCACAACAGCCCCGAATACCTCCGGCTGGTGTGCGAGGCGATGAAGAAGGCGACGGCCGACAAGGACCGCTGCATCGGCGATCCGAAATTCTTCGACGTGCCGCTCGACAAGCTCCTGTCCAAGGACATGGCCCGCGAGGCGGCCGAACAGATCCGCGCGGGCCAGCGCTTCAGCGTGGAGCGCGTGAACCCCGGCGCGCCCGTGCCACGCGACACCACGCACCTGAGCGTGGTCGATGCGGACGGCAACGCCGTGTCGATGACGCACTCGCTGGCCATGCCCTCGGGCATCATCACGCCGGGCATGGGCTTCCTGTACAACGGCTGCATGGGTGTGTTCGACCCGCGCCCGGGCCGTGCGGGCAGCATCCAGCCGGGCAAGAGCCGCTTCACGTCGTCCTGCCCCACCATGACGTTCAAGGACGGCGGGCTGGACATCGTGCTGGGCGCACCGGGTGGAACGCAGATCGCCATGGGCGTGCTGCAGGTGCTGCTCAACGTGATCGACCACGGCATGGAGATGCAGGCCGCCGTGTCGGCGCCGCGGTTTTCGTCCACCAGCAACGCCATCGACGTGTGCAACCGCATCCCGCGTCACACCACGCGCGCGCTCGAAGCCCAGGGCTACGCGGTCGGCCGCAACCCCTACAACTACACCATTGGCTGGGTGCACGGCGTGCAGGTGCAGCCCGACGGCCTGCACGGCGGCGCCGACCCCGGGCGCGATGGCGTGGCGTACAAGCTGCGCATGGACGCGGCGCACTGAGCGCCAGCGGGCGGGCAGGCGGGCCCGCGGCGAAGCCGCGTCACTCGCTCCTCTTTGGATAGCTGGTGGCGATTCATCGATCAGCGCACCCGCCTCGCCGGCCCCTGATCGGCCGCTCAACGTAACGCAGCGCAGGGCGGGGTGCGCGGGCCGGGGCGCCAAGGCATCATCGGCCCGCTCCCGGCATGCGCCGACCGGCTTGCCCCTACCTGGCCCGCAGCAGTTCGCCCACTTCCAGCAGCACCAGCTCGTTGTCATCGGCCTTGTTCGGCTCGCGGCTGCTGCTGAAGGGCAGGTTGTTGTCGTTGCCCACGACGATGTGCGTGCCGTCCACCACGTCCACGTTCTCGATGGTGAAGAACGGGAAGGTGAGCACGCCGTTGTTCAGCGGCTTCCGGGCCAGGCGCTGCGGGTCCTGGATGTTCATCAGGTCGATGTAGCCCACCTTGCGGATCTCGCCGCCCACGTTGGCGTCGCTCATCTCGACCTTGTAGACGCGCTTGAACTTGGCCAGGTCGTGGAAGCAGTCGGTGCGCTTGTGGCCTTCCAGGCAGGCCTTGTCGGCTGTGCCTTCGCCGTTGTCGCGTTCGATGATCAAACCCGTGGTGCTGTCGATCATGTTGAAGTCGCCGATCGCGTGGTGGTTGGCCTCCAGCACGTACTTCCAGTGGCGGCCCGTCCACTGCTCGGACTTCACATCGAACTCCAGCACGCGCAGGTACTGCCTGCCGCCCACGTTCTCATACGCCTTGGCCTCCTCGTTCCACAGCGCGCCTTCCAGCAGCGCATAGAGCTTGCTGCCGTCCCTGGACGCGGCCATGCCTTCGTAGCCCTTGGAACGCTTGACCTCGAACGGCGTGGGCTTGGCGTCCGGCGCGCCGGGCATCAGCACGCCGGGGGCGTCGGGCGAGCGCACCACCTTGCCGTCCACCTTGGTCTCGAACACACCCAGCACCTTGCCGTTCAGGTCGGCCTTGATGAGGGAGGGACCGAACTCGTCGCCGATCCACAGCGCGCCGCCCGCGAACTGGAAGCTCTCGGGGTCGAAGTCGGCACCGGTCAGGTAGCGCTGTTCCGTGCCTTCGTGCGTGATGCGAAACGGCACCTTCTTGTCCGGGTCGTGCAGGAACACGGTCTTGATCCGGTTGAACTGGCCGCTCTTGAAGTCCACGGCGTAGTGGTTGAGGTAGAGCATGAAATCCGGCGAATTGGCCTTGGCGCCCGCGCCGTTGTCGGTGAGGATCCAGAACGAGCCGTCGGCCATGCGCTTGATGCCCGAATGGCCCTGGATGGGCTGGCCCCTGAAGGGCACGGACACGCCGGTGTCGCGCCCGCCCGACTGGCCCATCACGGTGCCCACGGCCTCCACGCGGCGCGGGGTAGTGAACTTGCCGCTGGCCTGCAGGTCCTGCGGGGCGTCCTTGGGCGCGGCGATCAGCGTGAAGGCCGGCAGCACGGCGTGGCCCGCCAGCGTGGCGGGGTAGGCCTGCTGGGCGTGGGAAGGAACCAGGGCAGCGCAGGCCAAGGTGGCGCCAGCAGCAATGCGTGAGAGGTGAAACATGCGTCGACTTTGAAGAAACAAAAGGCGGACGATGCCGGGGCGGTGTGACAGGGAAGTGACGGAGGGCACACACGCGTTCTTTCTACGCACCGGAAAACCTGGACACCCCCTTGCCGGGCGGGCGGGTGGCCCGACGCGGCTAAAAATCCAATATGATGGACAAAATCCCATTTGATGGAAATTCAATGCCCCTCTCCGCCGAGGACATCAGCGCCAGGATTGGCCGCCGCATCCATGGGCTGCGTGCGTCGCGCAACGACAGCCTCGACAGCCTGGCCGCCCGTTCCGGCGTGAGCCGCTCGATGATCTCCGTGATCGAACGGGGCCAGACCAACCCGACAGCAGTGGTGCTCGACCGCCTGGCATCGGCGCTGGGCGTGTCGCTGGGCGAACTGTTCGGCGAGGCGCCGCCCACCCCGGCGCGGGCCGCTCCGCTGGTGCGGCATGGCGACCAGGTGGAGTGGGTGGACCCGCAGTCCGGCTATGTGAGAAAGCAGGTGTCGCCCCCCGCGTGGCCCTCGCCGCTGCAGCTGGCGGAGGTGCGGTTTCCCGCCGGCGCGCGCGTGGCCTACGAGGGCGGCCGGCTGGACGGCTCGCTGCACCAGCAGGTGTGGGTGCTCAAAGGCCGCATGGAGATCTCGCAGGGAGACACGCTCCATGTGCTGCGCAAGGGCGACTGCCTGGCCGTGCGGCTCACGGAGCCCCTGGTCTTTTCCAATCCCGCCGACCAGGAGGCCCACTACCTGGTCGCTCTCTGCGATGTGGCCGCCCACGGCCACCGCTGACCGGATTCCCGCCACTTTGTCCATCTCCGCCACCATGAACTCCACCACCACGCCCTCTCCCGACGTCCATCTCATCGACTGCACCGAGCCAGCGCATGCCAGCGCCATTCTGGACATCCTCAACGATGCCATCGTGACCTCCACGGCGCTGTATGACTATGTGCCCCGCCCGCCGTCGGCCATGGCCAGCTGGTTCGCCGCCAAGCGGGCCGGCGGATTCCCGGTGCTGGGGGCCGCCGATGCCCAGGGCAGGCTGCTGGGCTTTGCCTCGTGGGGCACATTCCGCGCGTTTCCGGCCTACAAGTACACGGTCGAGCACAGTGTCTATGTCCACAAGGACTGCCGGGGCCGCGGACTGGGCGCCTGGCTGATGCGGGCCTTGATCGAGCGGGCGAAGGCCGCCGACATCCACGCCATCGTGGGGTGCATCGACGCGGCGAACGCAGGCAGCATCCGGCTGCACCAGCAGCTGGGGTTCGTGCACACGGGCACGATGCCCCAGGTGGGTTTCAAGTTTGGGCGGTGGCTGGATGCGGCGTTCTACCAGCTCACGCTGGACACCCCCCGCACCCCCATCGACGGCTGACACCGCGGAGGGCGCCGCCCCTGGCAAGGGTGGGGCCTGGTGTCATGGCGCCCGCCCCCCTGTCAGGAGGCGGCGCTCTCCTCGATGCGCACCAGCGTGCCGACGGCGACCCGGTCGAACAGGTCCATCACATCGGCATTGGCCATGCGCACGCAGCCGTGCGAGGCGGGCACCCCGAGGGGCGATCCCTCCGGGCAGCCATGGATGTAGATGAAGCGGCGCAGCGTGTCCACCGCGCCGCCCCGGTTCACGCCGGGTTCGCAGCCGGCCAGCCAGAGGATGCGGCACAGGATCCAGTCGCGCCCCGGGTGCCGTGCCGCCAGCGCGGGCGAATAGATCTCGCCGGTGGCCCGCCGCCCGACGAACACCGTGCCCGGCGCGCAGCCCGCGCCCACCTTGGCGCGCACGCGGTGCTGGCCGCGCGGGGTGCAGCCGCTGCCCTTGCGTTCGCCCACGCCGTTCAGGGCGGTCGATACCGGGTAGCTGCGCTCGATGGCCCCGGCCACCACCAGGTGCAATCGCTGCTGCGCCACGTGGATGTGCAGTTCAGGCCCGGTCATCGGGGTCAGCCCGCCGCCACCAGCCCCGCGCCGTGCCCGCGCGTGAAGGCCTCTTCGAACACCGAGTAGCCCGACCAGTCGCTGTGCGCGAACGCCAGCCGCGCCGTGGCGGGGGTGGGAATCCAGGGCGTTTGCTCACCATTTGATAGCTGCCTGCGCTTTCCTGGCAAGCGCTGGAGGCCAATCTGACTTAAAAATCCGAGCATCCCGGGCGTGGGGATGGCCATGGCGTGGCCGTAGCGCGTGATGTCCACGCGCGTGGCACGCTGGCGCAGGTCGGGGTGGGGCACCGCCAGTGCGGCCAGGATCGGATCGGCCCAGTGCTGCCAGGGCTGGGTGGCGAGTTGCTGGCGGCCGTCGGGAGCATCGCCCAGCGCCTGGTAGTAGGTCAGCACCGTGGGCCCCGCGAGCACGGCACGCGCGTCCAGGCGCTGGTGTCCGGCGTTCACGTAGCCCAGGCCGCCCGCCGTGGGGTCGGCGTACAGAACGTTGTCCCAGGCGGGGGCGGCGCCGGGCCTGTCGGTCAGGGCACTGTCGATGTGGATGTTGGCCACGAGCCAGGGCGCCCAGCCCAGGCGCCTTGCGGCGCCGGTGAGGAACGCGGGCGGGTTTTGCACCACGCGCGCCGCCATGAACACCGGCAGCGCCACGATGCAGCGCGGCGCCTGCCAGCGCTCCACGCTGTCGGTGGCGTGGTTGAAGGCATCCACCTCCACGCCGTGGCGATTCTCGGTGATGCGCAATACGCTGGTGGCGGCGCGCAGCTGGCCGCCACCTTGGGCACTGTTCTGCAGCGGGGCCGCCAGGCGCTGGGTGATCCAGCCATTGCCCTGCGGCCAGGTGAGCACGCTTTCGCGTGCCTCGTCCGCGGCCTCGCCCGGGGCGTGAAAACCATGGCGGCTCGCAAAGTAGTGGATGCCCGCCCATGCCGACACGCGCGCGGTGCCCGCGCCGTAGTCGTCGCGGCAGCAGTAGTCGAGGTACCAGCGCAGGTGCGGATCGTCCAGCTCCTGCTGCTGCAGCCAGGCGTCGAACGTCACCGCATCCAGCGCCTGGTGCGCGGGTGCCAGGGGCTTTCTGGCGTCCAGCGACTTGAGCACCGGCATGGTGAAGCGCGCGGCCTTGGACTGCTGCGCCACGGCCTGCGCGAAGCGGCGGTACTGGGCCAGGGTTGCATCGTCCACGCCCTGCACCGGCAGCAGGCCTTCCTGCCATGCGCCCTCGAAGAACAGGCGCTCCTGCGGGCTGTGGCACAGGTGGCGCTCGTCGTAGCGCCAGCGGCCGGCCACGCGCTGGCGCAGGCCCAGCTCTTCCAGCAGGTCCTGCACTTCGCGCGCATCGTCGCCGGGCACCGGCAGGTAGTGCGCGCCCAGCGGGCAGGCAATGCCCTGCACGGCCCCGCCCCGGCTGTTGCCGCCCGCGCTGTCCTCCAGCTCCAGCAGCGCGAAGTCCGCGATGCCCGCCAGCCGCAGCGACCGCGCCGCCGCCAGCCCCGCCACGCCGCCGCCCGCGATGATGACCTGCGCGCGCCGCACCACGGCCGGCGCGGGCCAGGAGCCGGTCTTGAGCCAGTCGCGCAGCTGGTGGCCGCGCGCCATGTCGATGCCGGTGAAGCCGCCTTCCAAGACGCGAGGGGCCTTGTCGCAACCCGGCAGGAGCACCGCGGCGGCAGTCGAGGCGGCGGCGGTGGCTAGGAAATGGCGACGTTGCATGGCGTCAGTGTCTCCGGGTGTACGCAACGCCTGCGCGGCTTGCGACCGGCGCGGCCCAGACCAGCGGCCCCCGCGCAAGGGCCGCAAAGCCGCATTGGCGGCGCTTCGCTGGCGTGCGCTGGGGGCGTCCCCCTGCCCGCTGCGCGCAGCGCTGCGAGAGCGGGGGGAAGACGCGAAGCGGCTCAGGGGGGCTTCTCAATGTTTTCCCCACTCGCGCTCGTACGTGTGCACCAGCGCCTGGTTGGACAGCCGATTCACCTCGGCGGGCACCCGCGCCATGTCGCGCGGAAAATCGAACAGCAGGGGCAGCGAGTCGGTGCCCAGAAACCGCAGGCCATCGGGCAAGGCCCCGGGCAGGCGCCAGGGCCTGCGGCTGGCGATGATGAAGCCCCATTCGCCAAAACTGGGCACATGGGCGTGATACGGCGCGGCCTGCAGGCCCACGGACTCGATGGTCTGCACCACGGTCCAGAAGCTCTGGCGCGCCACCAGCGGCGACGTGGTCTGCACCACCGCGTAGCCGCTGGCCGCCAGGCGCTTGTCCAGCAGCGCATAGAAGCTGTTGGTGTAGAGCTTGCCGATGGAAAAATTGGTGGGGTCGGGAAAGTCCACCACGATGACATCAAACGTGTCCGACCCCTCCTGCAGCCAGCCAAAGGCATCGGTGTTGACGATCTTCACCTTGGGGTTCTGCAAGGCGTTGCCGTTCAGGCGCGCGAGCGTGGGGTTCTCGCTGAAGATTTTTGTCATGGCCGGGTCCAGTTCGACCAGCGTCACGGACTCGACCGACGGGTACTTGAGGATCTCGCGCACCGCCATGCCGTCGCCACCGCCCAGCACCGCCACGCGTTTGGGCGCGCCGTGGGCCGACATGGCGGGGTGCACCAGGGCCTCGTGGTAGCGGTACTCGTCGGACTGCGCGAACTGCAGGTTGCCGTTGAGGTACAGCCGGTGCCCCACACGCCCGTGCGTGACCACGATGCGCTGGTAGGGCGATGCGGTGCTGAACACGATGCGGTCCTGGTAGAACTTGTCCTCGGCCACGCTGGTGATGTACTCGGCCCCCGCCAGGGCGGCCAGCAAAATGCCCAGCACCATCACGCAGGCCACCAGGTGCGCCTTCAGGCGCCGCAATTCATGCCGGAACAGCCACACCGCCCACAGCGCCACGGCCGCGTTCATCAGGCCGAAGAGCAGCCCCGTGCGGATGAGCCCCAGGTGCGGCACCAGCAGCAGCGGGAACGCCAGCGACACCGCCAGCGCGCCCAGGTAGTCGAACGTGAGCACCTGCGAGACCAGGTCCTTGAGCGCCACGTTGCGCTTGAGGATGCGCATGACCAGGGGGATCTCCAGCCCCACCAGCGTGCCCACCATGAGCACCATGCCGTACAGCAGAAAGCGAAACGCGCCCGGCGTGTAGGCGTTGGCCAGGAACAGGGTGGCCGGCAACGCGCCGCCAACCAGCGCCACCAGCAGCTCGATGCGCAGGAAGTGCGCGGGCAGCTGCCGCTCGAAGTAGCGCGACAGCCACGAACCCACGCCCATGGCGAACAGGTAGGTGCCGATGATGGTGGAGAACTGCAGCACCGAGTCGCCCAGCACATAGGACGCGAGCGCGCCCGCGGCCAGCTCGTACAGCAGGCCGCAGGCGGCCACGACGAAGACGCTGGTGAGCAGGGCGATCTCGATGGGGCGGGGGCCGGAGCGGGCGCCCATGGCCTCGGGCGGGGAGGCGGGGGAATTCAGGTCGGATTGCAAGGCGGTCACCGGCGCGGCCCCGGGGGGGGCGCCGCTTCAGGCAAGGTGCGTCAGTGGATCGCCGCCGCCACGATGATGCTGATGCCCAGGCACATCGCCGCCACCACCAGGCCCAGCGCCTGGTTCTGCTTCTCGACGATTTCGCGCCACAGGTCATACGGCGTGATCTTGTCGACGATGACGAAGCACAGCCAGAAGATGACCACGCCAATCAGCGCATACAGGATGGACCCGAGGAACGCCGCGGGCCTGAGCCATTCGATTCCCATCATGATGTGATCTCCTTGAACGAAAAGGTTGCCGCCAGACAGGCTGGCGGGAAAGGTTGCAAAACTGCCGGCGCCCCCCGGGCTTGCGACAACCCGGGGCTACTTGTGGCTGCCGCCGGACGAATACCCGCCATACGAGCCGCCCGAGCTGCGGTAGCTGGACGACGAGCAGTTCTCCACCCGCGGGTCGCAGCGGCTGCAGCGGCTGAGCAGCAACAGCAGGATGAGGATGACAATGGCGATAAGGATGACGGTGCCGCAGCCCAGCCCGGACTTGGCCACGAAGGGCCCCGGGTCGTCGCGCTGCAGCACGTCTTTCTTGTCGTCGAGCTTGAAGGCCTTGGCCACCGTGTCGCTGGCGAGCTTGTCGCCGGCCGACCAGGTGATCTCATTGGGGCTTTGCTCCATCGAGAGCAGGCCTTTGGCGCTGGCGAAGTCGCGGTTGGTGGTTTTCTGCCCGCGCGTGACCTGCCAGTAGAACTCGCCCAGCACATAGGTGGTTTCGGCCTCGTAGGTGTACTTGAGGTCGTACTTGGTGCCCATGTAGGTGGCCGAGCGCCCCGTGGCCGCCATCTGCGGCGCGCCCGTGGTGGGGCGCACCATGCTCCAGCCTTCTTCGGAATCGACCAGGAAGGCAAAACCGCGCTTCTGGTTGTAGAGCAGGTATTCGCTCCAGCCGAAATGCTCGTCGTCGCCGGGCTCCACGCCCATGCGGTGCTGAAAGCCCACCACCTGCCAGTGCTCGCCCTGCAGCTGGCCCTTGCTGCCCAGCGGAATGAGGGGCTGCACGGGCTCGTCCTGCTCGGCCGAGCGCAGCTCGCCGCCCACACCGCTGTCCAGGCTGATGATGCTGGCGCACGAGCCGCAGGTGACGCTCTTGGAGGTGGACAGCTGCACCTGCACGGGCGCGCCGCAGTGCGGGCAGTTGAACTGGCGGCCTTTTTCGTCCTTGGCCGATTCGTCCTTGAGGCCGGTGAGCTGCAGGTCTTCCAGCAGCACGGCCTTGCCGCGCTCGACGTTGGGCGGCGTGTGGCCGTAGTCGATGCTGACCACTTCGCCGTCGGCGCTGCGCAGTTCGACCATGCCGAACGGATGGCCCAGCGGCGGCAGCTTGGGCAGCTCGCCCTGGGCCGAGATGAGCGATGCCTGGCCCGTGTAGGCCACGCTGTAAGGCTTGCCGTTGATGGCGGTGGTGCTGCCGATGCGAAAGCGCGCGGCCTCGGGCATCTCGCGGCCCGGGTCGATGGGGCGGGTGAAGACGTAGGCGCCGTTGTCCTCGCCCAGCGTGGCCAGGGTGCCGTCCTGCAAAAAGGCGGCCCATTCGGTCCAGGTGCCCGCGTCGCCCTTGTACTGCAGGCGGCCGATGAGGGTGAAGGGCACATCCTTGCCATCGAGCTGGATGCGCCCGCTGGCCATGAGCTGCAGCGGGCTGTGGTCGTCGAACAGCTCGGCCATCTTGCCCAGGCGCTGCAGCACGTCGCCATTGCGCACCACGGTGCTCTGGCAGTAGCCGCAGACGGCGTGCGTGGACTGCGCGCTGCGGAATTCAACCGGCGCGCCGCAGCCCGGGCAGGGCGCGCGGTAGTAACGCTGTGTGGGGTCGGTGGCCATCGGGGGGCTGCTGCCTGCGCCGCGCTACGCGGCTTTGGGGCCTTTTTGGCCTCTGGCGCTGATCCCTCCAGCGCAAGCAGCTATATTTATGATAGCAACCGGAATCAGACCAGCTTCTTGAGCAGTTCGGCCTTCTTGGCGTCGAACTCTTCCTGGGTCAGGATGCCCTTGGACTTGAGCTCGCCCAGCTTCTCCAGCGTGGCCATCACGTCCTCGGGCTTGACGCCCACTGCGGCAGCAGCAGCCGCCGCAGGCGCTGCCTGCGCGGCCGCACCGCCGCCTTGCAGGCCCTGCTGCAGGTTCTGCGCCAGCACCTGGCCCAGCGCCACGCCCGCGCCCAGGCCCATGGCGTCGCCCGCGATGCCGCCACCGCCATTGCCCGCGCCTTCGGCGAACTTGGGGATGGCCTGCGCCGTCTGGTACTGCATGAACTTGCCCATGTCGTTGCCGACCATGCCCATGCCGATCTTCTGGTCGAGGATCTTTTGCAGCTCCTCGGGCAGCGAAACGTTCTGCACCGTGAGGTTCTCGATCAGGAGGCCCAGCTTGGCGAAGACGGGCGCGAGCTCCTTGGTCAGCGCATCGGCGAACATGACCTGGTTGGCCGCCAGGTCCAGGAACGGCAGGCCGCTGCCCGCGATGGCGTTGCTGATGTTCTGCAGCACCAGGCCGCGCAGCTGGCCTTCGAGGTCGGCCACGGGGTAGGACTCGCGCGTGCCGGAGATCTCGGTGTGGAACAGCTTGGGGTCGGCGATGCGGAACGCGTAGTTGCCGAACGCGCGCAGGCGCACGGCGCCGAAGTCCTTGTCGCGGATCGTGATGGGCTGGGGCGTGCCCCACTTCTGGTCGATCTGCTGGCGCGTGCTGAAGAAGTAGACGTCGCTCTTGAAGGGGGACTCGAAGAGCTTGTCCCAGTTCTTGAGGTAGGTGAGCACCGGCAGCGTCTGCGTGGTGAGCTTGTAGGTGCCGGGCGCGAACACGTCGGCCACCTGGCCCTCGTTCACGAACACCGCCATCTGCGACTCGCGCACCACCAGCGTGCCGCCGTTCTGGATTTCCATGCCCGCCATCGGGAAACGCCAGGCCAGGGTGCCGTCCCCCTCTTCAGTCCACTGGATGATGTCAATGAACTGTTTCTTGATGAAGTCCATGATGGCCATGTGTGCTCCCGGCGGTTGTAAGAGGGGGTTGAAAAGAGCGGCCATCATAGCAACGGCACCGGTGCCGGCCGGCGCTTTTTTCAGCCCGCCGGCGTGAAGGGCTTCCCACCCGGGCGCGGCCCCGCCGCGCCACCCGTCCGGCACGGGCGTTTGATAGCGCCTATGTTTGCATTAGCCAGTACCAATTGGCTTTTGCTATTGAGAATGACTACCATTCCTTCATCCCTGCCGCCACGGCGGGGCCTGCAGATACCCGGAGTCCTCCATGTCCCACATCCGCCGCGCCGCCCGCCAGAACAAGACCATGCTGCTGAAGACGGGCAGCTACTACCTGATCCACATTGGCGTGGCCGCCCTGGTGGCCTACGCCGTGACCGGCAACCTGTGGGCCTCGCTCACCCTGAGCCTGCTCGAGCCCACGGTGCAGGCGGTGGCCTTCTTCTTCCATGAGAAGGCCTGGGACCGCGCCGCCCGGCGCCGCGCGCGCGATGCCGCCCTCGCCCACACGCCCAGCGCGGCGCTGCAGGCCGGCTGACCTCCGTCATCCCAAGGAGCCACCATGTACACAATCCCCCTGCGCAGCCGCACCGCCACGGGCCTGGCTTTTCAGCGCTGGCTGGTCCAGCGCCTGGCCGGGCTGGCCCCCGCCGGCCCCGGCTAGGCACCGGAAGGAAACAGGAAAAGAAAAAAGCCCCGGCTGGCGGGGCTTTGTCGGGGGCGTGGACCGCGATGGCCGTCAGGCCTTCACGTCCAGCAGCGAGCCCATCATCTCATCCTGGGTCTTGAGGGTCTGCAGGTTGGCCTTGAACGCATAGGTGGCCGACATCTGCTCGACGGCCTCCTTCTCCAGCGCCACCCCTTGCGCCTCCTGCTCGCGCTGCACCGTGGCGCGCACCCCCGCGCTGTCGGCGGCCTCTTCCTGCGCCACCACCTCGCGGCGGTAGCCCGGGGTGTTCATGTTGGCCACGTTGTTGGCCGACGCGTCCAGCCGCAACTGGGCGGCCTGCAGGCCGGAGCTGCCGATCGAAGAAATGCTTGCCATCACGTACCCCGCGCACAGCGCCCAGTCAAGGAACGGGGATTGTCCGCCCGCGCCGCTGCGCAGGCAAGGAAGGCGCCATCAACCATGCGCCTGCAGCAGGCATTGCGCGAAGGCCTGGGCCGCGCGCGGGGGCTGCGGCGACTTGCGCAGCACGCTCACGAACTGGCAGCGGTAGTGGAACCGCCCGGGCAATACCGCCTGCATGAGCCCCTGGCGCTCGAAGCCCTCGGCATAGTGGTCCGGCAGGAAGCCCAGGTAGCGGCCCGAGAGGATGAGCGTGGCGATCGACTCCTGGTCGAAGCCCGTGGCCTTGCGCGGCAGGCGCGTGCTGTGGCTCAGCTCCATGTTGGGCGAGTGGTAGCCCAGCCCCGCGAACTGGTAGGCGCGCAGCGATTCCCAGGTCAGCGCGGCATGGTCGGTGCCGTGCAGGGGGTGGCGCGCGCCGCAGTACAGCAGCATGGTTTCGGCGAACAGGTCGGCATAGACCAGGCTTTGCGATGTGCGGTGCGCCGGGATGATGCCCACGTGGAAGCTGCCGTCGATCAGCCCGCGCTCGATGGCCGGGATCGAGGCCACGTGCATCTGCAGGCTCACTTCGGGCGCCTGGCTGGCGAACAGTGCGATCGCATCGCCAATGTGGGCGGCCGGGTTGCTGGCGGTCTTGTCGAACACCGCCACCTCCAGCCTGCCGCCCATGCGGCGGTGGATGTCATCGATGCTGCTGCGAAACGCGTCCACCGCGGACAGCAGCCGCAGGGTTTCGTCGTATACGCGCTGCCCCTCGGCCGTGAGCGCGAAACCGGCCCGCCCGCGCCGGCACAGGGTGAGGCCCAGGCGGGTCTCCAGGTCCTTCATGTGGCGGCTCACGGTGCTGGTGCCGATGTTCAGTTCCAGCTCGGCGGCCGACATGCCCCCGCACTCCGCCACGCTCTTGAACACCTGCAGCAGGCGCAGGTCCATGTCGCTGAGCTGCCCCAGCACGGCGCGGTGCCGGGCCGCGCTGGCGGGCGGGGCAGCTGCTGGGGTGGCGGGCATTACTTGCATAAACCGTCAAGTAAACATTGATATTTGACTATTTTAGAGATTAACCGCCAGCGCAACAATGCCACGCACCCGCCCTGCATGGACGGGCCTGCCCCTGCTTTTGCCGCCGTCTTGCACTGGAGAATCCCATGAGCTTCGTCAACATCGAAAAAACCGCCGCTGGCGCCGAAGGCCCCCGCATGGACGCCGAATGGCTGGAGGCGCACTGGATGCCCTTCACCGGCAACCGCAACTTCAAGGCCAAGCCGCGCATGATCGTGAGCGGCCAGGGCGCCTACTACACCGACGCCGAGGGCCGCAAGATCTTCGACGGCCTGTCGGGCCTGTGGTGCTCGGGCCTGGGCCATGGCCGCAAGGAAGTGGCCGAAGCCATCGGCAAGGCCGCCGCGACGCTGGACTACTCCCCGGCCTTCCAGTTCGGCCACCCGGCTTCCTTCGAGCTGGCCAACCGCCTCAAGGCGCTGACCCCCGCCGGGCTCGACTATGTGTTCTTCACCGGCTCGGGCTCCGAGTCGGCCGACACCTCGCTCAAGATGGCCCGCGCCTACTGGCGCGCCAAGGGGCAGGCCAGCAAGACGCGCCTGATCGGCCGCGAGAAGGGCTACCACGGCGTGAACTACGGCGGCAT
Organism: Acidovorax sp. GW821-FHT09A11; assembly: GCF_059418365.1. Lineage (NCBI taxonomy): Bacteria > Pseudomonadati > Pseudomonadota > Betaproteobacteria > Burkholderiales > Comamonadaceae > Acidovorax > Acidovorax sp. GW821-FHT09A11. The sequence goes on along the minus strand of NZ_JBWKPS010000013.1, from coordinate 64,149 downwards.
CTCCGTGGGCGGCATCGTGGGCAACCGCAAGACCTTCGGCCAGGGCATCGAGGCCGACCACATTCCCCACACCCAGCCACCGGCCGGCACCTTCCAGAAAGGCATGGCCAAGGACGGCGGCCGCGCGCTGGCCGACAAGCTGCTGGACGTGATCGCGCTGCACGATGCATCGAACATCGCCGCCGTGATCGTCGAGCCCTTCTCGGGCTCGGCCGGCGTGGTGATCCCGCCCAAGGGCTACCTGGAGCGCATCCGCGAGATCTGCACGCAGAACAACATCCTGCTGATCTTTGACGAGGTGATCACCGGCTTCGGCCGCTGCGGCGCCTGGACGGGGGCCGAGGCCTTCGGCGTGACGCCCGACATCCTGAACTTCGCCAAGCAGGTGACCAACGGCGCGCAGCCGCTGGGCGGCGTGATCGCCACCAAGGAGATCTACGACACCTTCATCAGCCAGGGCGGCCCCGAGTACATGCTGGAGTTCCCGCACGGCTACACCTACTCGGCCCACCCCGTGGCCTGCGCGGCGGGCAACGCGGTGCTGGACATCCTGCAAAAGGAAGACATGCCCGGCCGCGTCCAGGCGCTGGCACCGTATTTCGAGCAGGCCGTGCATGGCCTCAAGGGCACCAAGCACGTGGCGGACATCCGCAACTACGGCCTGGCCGCGGGCATCACCATCGCCGCGCTGCCGGGCGAGCCCGCCCGCCGGCCCTACGAGATCGCCATGAAGTGCTGGGACAAGGGCTTTTACGTGCGCTACGGCGGCGACACCATCCAGCTGGCCCCGCCCTTCATCAGCACCGAGGCTGAAATCGACCGCATGGTGAACGCCCTGGGCGACGCCCTGGCGGAAACCGCCTGACACGCGGCACGCCTTTTGCTCCTGAATTGATAGCATCCAGCGCTTTTCACATGGGCGCTGGAAGCATTTTTTAATCATATCCAGACATGAACCACGACAAGAACGTCACCACCACCATCGGCCACCTGATCGACGGCCAGCCCGTTGCCGACACGGCGCGCACCCAGCCGGTGTTCGACCCCGCCACCGGCGAGTCCCACACGAGCGTGGCCCTGGCAAGCAAGGCCACGGTGGAACAGGCCATCGCCTCGGCCCAGGCCGCCTTCCCGGCCTGGCGCAACACCCCGCCGCTCAAGCGCGCGCGCGTGTTGGGCAAGCTGAAAGTCCTGCTCGAGGACAACGCCGACAAGATCGCCGCCCTGATCACCGCCGAGCACGGCAAGGTGCTGGCCGATGCGCATGGCGAGCTGCAGCGCGGCATCGAGAACGTGGAGTTCGCCAGCTACGCGCCCGAGCTGCTCAAGGGCGAGCACAGCCGCAACGTGGGCCCGTCCATCGACTCCTGGAGCGAATTCCAGGCGCTGGGCGTGTGCGCCGGCATCACCCCGTTCAACTTCCCGGCCATGGTGCCGCTGTGGATGTGGCCCATGGCCGTGGCCTGCGGCAACACCTTCGTGCTCAAGCCGTCGGAGCGCGACCCGTCCTCGACGCTGTTCGTGGCCCAGCTCGCGCTCGAAGCCGGCCTGCCGCCCGGCGTGCTCAACGTGGTCAATGGCGACAAGGAAGCGGTGGACACGCTGCTGGCCGACCCGCGCGTGAAGGCCGTGAGCTTCGTGGGCTCCACGCCCGTCGCCGAGTACATCTACGCCGAAGGCTGCAAGCACGGCAAGCGCGTGCAGGCCCTGGGCGGCGCCAAGAACCACGCGGTGCTGATGCCCGATGCCGACGTGGGCAACGCCGTGAGCGCGCTGATGGGCGCGGCCTATGGCTCCTGCGGCGAGCGCTGCATGGCCATCCCCCTGCTCGTCGCCGTGGGTGACGAGGTGGGAGACGCCGTGGTCGGCGGGCTGAAGGCCGAGATCGCCAGGATGAAGGTCGGCCCCGGCACGGACAACGGCAACGACATGGGCCCGCTGGTCACCCGGCAGCACTTCGAGAAAGTGAAGTCCTATGTGGACAGCGGCGTGGCCGAAGGCGCGACCCTGGTGGTGGACGGCCGGGGCGTGCAGGTGGCCGCAGGCCATGAGAACGGCTACTTCCTGGGCGCGTGCCTGTTCGACAACGTCCGGCCCGGCATGAAGATCTACCAGGAAGAGATTTTCGGCCCCGTGCTGGGCGTGGTGCGCGTGAAGACGCTGCAAGAGGCGATGAACCTGATCGACGCCCACGAATACGGCAACGGCACCTGCATCTTCACGCGCGACGGCGAAGCCGCGCGCTACTTCACCGACCACATCCAGGTCGGCATGGTGGGCGTGAACGTGCCCCTGCCCGTGCCCGTGGCCTACCACTCGTTCGGCGGCTGGAAGCGCAGCCTGTTCGGCGACCTGCACGCCTACGGGCCCGATGCCGTGCGCTTTTACACCAAGCGCAAGACCATCACGCAGCGCTGGCCCTCGGCCGGCGTGCGCGAAGGCGCAGTGTTCAGCTTCCCCAGCAGCCGCTGACCGAGCCCCCGCGCCCAGGCCAAGACGCCCCGCAGCCGCCCCGGCTGCGGGGCGTCTTGCCTTGTGGGGGATTGCAGCCGATGGGGTCATGGCTGATCCACCCATATAAGCAGATTCGCTTACTAGGGTTTTCACGACCACCGCCCTACAATCGCAGACCCTTACAAAGCTGACAGCCACTGCAGCGCCTCTGCAGCCCGGTTTTTGCACCCACCCCCTGAGTTGGAGACACTGAATGCCCGAGAACACCACGGCCCAGAACAACAACAACGATTCCGACAAGCGCGCCCAGCTGCGCCGTGCCGCTCTCGAGTACCACGAATTTCCCAAGCCCGGCAAGATCGCCATCGCCGCCACCAAGCAGATGGTGAACCAGCACGACCTGGCCCTGGCCTACTCGCCCGGCGTGGCCGCGCCCTGCGAGGAGATCGTGAAGGACCCCGCCAACGCCTTCCGCTACACCGCGCGTGGCAACCTGGTGGCCGTCATCAGCAACGGCACCGCCGTGCTGGGCCTGGGCGACATCGGCGCGCTGGCCTCCAAGCCGGTGATGGAAGGCAAGGGCGTGCTGTTCAAGAAGTTCGCCGGCGTGGACGTGTTCGACATCGAGATCGACGAGAAGGACCCGGCCAGGCTGGTGGAGGTGATCGCCGCGCTGGAGCCGACGTTCGGCGCGATCAACCTCGAAGACATCAAGGCACCCGACTGCTTCTACGTGGAGCGCGAACTGCGCAAGCGCATGAAGATCCCCGTCTTCCATGACGACCAGCACGGCACGGCCATCACCGTGGCGGCGGCCATCGTGAATGCGCTCAAGGTGGCGGGCAAGAAGATCGAGGACGTGAAACTGGTCACCAGCGGCGCGGGCGCGGCGGCGCTGGCCTGCCTGAACCTGCTGCTCAAGGTGGGCGTGCAGCGCAAGAACGTGTTCGTCACCGACCTGGCCGGCGTGGTCTATGAAGGCCGCGAAGAGCTGATGGACGACGACAAGCGCCAGTTCATGCAGAAGACCGAGGCCCGCAAGCTGGCCGAGGTGATGGTGGGCGCGGACGTGTTCCTGGGCCTGTCGGCGGGCAACGTGCTCAAGCCCGAGATGGTGGCCACGATGGCCGAGCGGCCGGTGATCTTCGCGCTGGCCAACCCCAATCCGGAGATCACGCCCGAGCTGGCGCACAGCGTGCGCGGCGACATCATCATGGCCACGGGGCGCTCGGACTACCCCAACCAGGTGAACAACGTCCTGTGCTTCCCCTACATCTTCCGGGGCGCGCTGGACTGCGGCGCGACCACCATCACCGATGAGATGGAGATCGCCGCCGTCCACGCCATCGCCGACCTGGCCCAGGCCGAGCAAAGCGAGGTGGTGGCCGCGGCCTACGTGGGCGAGAAGCTGACGTTCGGCCCCGAATACCTGATCCCCAAGCCGTTCGACCCGCGCCTGATGATGAAGATCGCGCCGGCCGTGGCCCAGGCCGCCGCGGACAGCGGCGTGGCGCAGCGCCCCATCGCCGACATGGACGCCTACCGCGACCGGCTGCAGACCTTCGTCTACGCCTCGGGCACGACGATGAAGCCCATCTTCGACGCCGCGCGCACCGCGGCCCGCAAGCGCGTGGCCTACGCCGAGGGCGAAGAGGAACGCGTGCTGCGCGCCGCGCAGATCGTGGTGGACGAGAAGGTGGCCCGTCCCACGCTGATCGGCCGCCCGGCCATCATCGCCCAGCGCATCGAGAAATTCGGCCTGCGCCTGAAGGAAGGCGTGGACTACGACGTGGTCAACACCGATTTCGACCACCGCTACCGCGACTTCTGGCAGACCTACCACCGCATGACCGAGCGCAAGGGCATCACCCAGCAGGTCGCCAAGATCGAGATGCGCCGGCGCCTCACGCTCATCGGCTGCATGATGCTGCACAAGGGCGAGGTGGACGGCCTGATCTGCGGCACCTGGGGCACCACGGCCAACCACCTGCTCTACATCGACCAGGTGATCGGCAAGCACGCGGGCGGCGCCGACAGCACGGCGCAGGACGTGCCCGTGTATGCCTGCATGAACGGCCTCATGCTGCCAGGGCGCCAGGTCTTCCTGGTGGACACGCACGTCAACTACGACCCCACGCCCCAGGAGCTGGCCGAAATCACCGCGCTGGCCGCGGAGGAAATGATGCGCTTTGGCATCAAGCCCAAGGCCGCGCTCCTGTCGCACTCCAATTTCGGCACCAGCAACCACCCCAGCGCCGTGAAGATGCGCCAGACGCTGGAACTGCTGCGCCAGCAGGCGCCCTGGCTGGAAGTGGACGGCGAGATGCACGGCGACGTGGCCTTGGACGGCAAGGCCCGTGCGGCCCTCATGCCCAGCAGCGAACTGACGGGCGACGCCAACCTGCTGGTGTTCCCCAACATCGACGCGGCCAACATCGCCTACAACCTGCTCAAGACCGCTGCGGGCGGCGGCATCGCGATCGGCCCGGTGCTGCTGGGGGCAGCCAAACCGGTCCACATCCTGACGCCCAGCGCCACCGTGCGCCGCATCGTGAACATGACAGCCCTGACCGTGGCGGATGCCAACGTGTCGAGATAAGCCCAAAATAGATAGCAAGCACTAACTTAAAAAGCTGCTTGCCCCCTTCAGCGTCTGCCCAATCTTTGTGCAGACGCTTGCTTTTTGGGGGCCGTTGAGCGACACTAGCGGCTCGAAATTTCGGGTTAACCCGTAGTTTCTGAAAGGTTCGTTGATGCTGAAGGCTGTAGCCACCCGGGCGCGCAAAGCAGGGTTTTTGTGTGTTTTGGGTGTTGCGTTCGTGTTGTCCCCGGTGGCGGGGCATGCCCGGAAATCCCCGTCCACCGACGGTTCCCTCACCCCCATCGCACTGGCCGAGTTGCCGCCCCAAGGGCGTGCGACGTATGCGCTGATCCGTGAGGGGGGCCCCTTTCCGTATGACAAGGACGGATCGGTTTTTGGTAATCGCGAGCGGCTGTTGCCCGCCCACAAGCGGGGCTATTACCGTGAGTACACCGTCAGAACGCCAGGATCGCGCGACCGGGGAGCCCGGCGCATCGTGTGCGGCGGCAAGCCCCGGGTTCCGGACGCCTGCTACTACACCGGCGACCACTACGCCAGTTTTCGCGAGATCGTCGAATGACCCCCGATGCGGTGCACGCAGACCAGAAGAACCCTGGCAGCGCACACCGCGCCACCTTGAATCCCCCACGCGCAGGCCGCATTCCGCAGCCTTGCGAGAAGCCAGAAGTTTGTGGACTTTATAAAGAAAGAGTAGCGGAGATGCAGACGCCACTTCGTAAAGACCTGGAAACGCCACTGCGTGGCGTGCGCACCAACATCGTGCAGTCCATTCGCGCCTTCCGCGTGCAGGACCTGCAGGATGCCGCCACCTCCATGGGTCACCATTTCTTGTACGCCAACCTGGCCCACGCACAGTCCAAGCAGGATGTGCTGGACCTGATTGCCGGGCAATTCACCTTCCCGTCGCACTTCGGCAAGAATTTTGATGCGCTGTACGACTGCATGACGGATCCCTTGCACAAATCGGGCCCGCAGCCTGGTTTCATCGTGGTGCTGGAGCAGATCCCCGCCACCGGCAAGTTCGACAAGGAAGCGCGTGAACAGCTGCTCGATATCTTCCGCGACGCCGCCGACTATTGGGGCGACCGAAAAATCCCCTTCCGCTGTTTCTATTCTTTTCTGTAGCCCGTTCTGCATCCACCAGCCAAGCAGAACGGGCGAACGAGGCTACCGGCACCCAGGGTGTCGAGGGCATTGAGATCGCCGCGGAGCCCGCCGAGAAAATGCCGACCGACAAGCTCGTCGACGTGTCCCCGATGGCGCTGCGCATGAGCAGCCCTTTCAACGCCGGCTACTGGCTTTCGGCTGCCTGAGTCTGGCGGCTCATCCCCCTGAGCGGCTGCGCGCCGCTTCCCCCTTCTCCCGGCGTCGCCGGAAAGGGGGGATGCCCTCACTGCGGGGCGCCCCTTGCCTGGCATCCTCCGCTCGGGCCGTGCCAGTGGCTGTCATCTTAGTCAAATCAGACTCTAGCGCTTATCCATCAAGCGCGAGCAGCTATTGATTCAAGAGCACTGCTGTGCCAAGGCCACAAACTCGCTCACCGGAACCTCCTCGGCGCGGCGCTGGGTGTCGAAGGTGCCGGCGAACTGGCGCGCTTCGAGCCAGCGGCCCAGCGTGTGGCGCAGCAGCTTGCGGCGCTGGCTGAAGGCGACCTGCACCAGCTCTTCCAGAAGGGGCACCGACAAGGGCGCGGGCTCTGCGTGCGGCACCATGCGCACCACGGCGCTGTCCACGCGCGGGGGCGGGTCGAAGCTCTCCGGGGGAACGAACAGCACGTTTTCCATGGCGTAGCGCCATTGCAGCATCACCGACAGGCGCCCGTAGTCGCTGGTGGCAGGCTGGGCCACCATGCGGTCGATCACTTCCTTTTGCAGCATGAAGTGCTGGTCTTCGATGACCTGCACATGGTCCAGCAGATGGAACAGGATGGGCGTGGAGATGTTGTAGGGCAGGTTGCCCACCACGCGCAGCCGCAGGCCAGGCTGCGCGGCCTTCTCGCGCATCGCTTGCGCCAGCGCGGTGAAGTCCACCTTGAGCACGTCGGACTCGATCACCTCCAGCTGGCCATGCAGCCGCAGGCGCAAGGCCAGGTCGCGGTCCAGCTCGATGACCGTGAGGCGCCCCAGGCGCTCCACCAGGGGCTGCGTGAGCGCCGCAAGGCCCGGTCCGATCTCGACCATGGGCTGGCCCGGCTGGGGCGCAATGGCCTGCACGATGTCTTCGATGATGCCCTTGTCGGACAGGAAATGCTGCCCGAAGCGCTTGCGGGGGATGTGCTTCATGCCATTGGCCCGCTGGTGCTGTCGATATGCCGGGAGACGGCATGCGAGCTGTGCAAGGGCGGCCAAGCCGCGCAGGCGGCGCTTCGCCGGGGGGCGCTGGCGGGGGCCCCTCCCTTCCCGCATCGCGCAGCGATACGGAAGAAGGAGGAGGAAGGTGCGCAGCGCCTCGGGGGAACGTACTCCATCTTCATTGCGGCGGGTCGCGGTATTCCACATACGCGCGCCCGCGCAGTTCCTGCGCCCAGGTGGCGTAGGCCTCGTCCAGCTTCTTCTCGCGCACCGTATCGCGCGCCATGTCGCGCTGCTCGCGCTGCGTGAGCTTGGCCTCGCGGCGCTCGAGCAGCTGGATCAGGTGCACACCGAAGCGCGACACCAGCGGCTCGCTGACATCGCCGGGCTTGAGGCTGTTCAAGGCCTGCTCGAATTCGGGCACGTAGCGGCCCGGATTGGCCCAGCCCAGGTCGCCGCCCTCCTTGGAGCTGCCGTCCTGGGAATGCTCGCGCGCCAGCGCCGCGAAGTCGGCCTGGCCCGCCAGCACGCGGCGCCGGTAGTCCGCCAGGCGCGCCGCCGCGGCGGACTCCGTCAGCTGCGGCCCGGTGCGCAGCAGGATGTGGCGGGCATGGTTCTGCACCACCGTGGTGGGCACGCCCGCCGTGACGCGCTCCACCACCTTGAGCACGTGAAAGCCCGCCGGCGACCGCACGGGCCCGACGATGCTGCCCACCGGCAGGCCCAGCGTGGAGTTCACGAACAGTTCGGGATACCGGTCCGCCGGGCGCAGGCCCAGCAGGCCTGCGGCGCGCTGCCCTTCGGGCGCGTCGGAGAACTCGCGCGCGACGGCCGCGAAGTCCTCACCCGCGCGCACCTTGTCGGCCGCGCGCTGGGCGCGTGCCTGGCGCTCGGCCACCTGCACGGGGCTGGCATTCTCGGGGACGAGGACGAGCACGTGCCCCAGGTTGATCTCCATCGAGGCCACATCGGCGCCCCGTTGCTGCTCGCGCAGGTACTGGTCGATGTCCAGGTCGGACACCTTCACGCGCGCCTCCACTTCACGTTCGCGCAGGCGCTGCTGCAGCAGCTGGTTGCGCAGCTCTTCACGGAAGCGCTCCTTGCCCATGCCGTCCCGCGCGAGGCGGCGGTAGAGGTCGTCCACCGTCATGTTGTTCTGCCGGGCCACGCCTTGCTCGGCCTGCGACACGGCGAAGTCATCCACCTTGACGCCGGACTCCTTCGCCTGCTGCAGCTGCACGCGCTCCAGGATGATCCGTTCGAGCACTTCACGGGCGAGCAGGTCGCGCGGCGGCATGGCGCCCCCCTGCTGCGCCAGCTGTGCCTCGGCGCGCGCGAGCCGCGAGCGCACCTCGTTGTTGGTCACGGGTTCGGAATTGACCACGGCCACGATGAAATCCGCCTGACGGGGCGCCGAACTGCTGCCGCTGCCCGCCGCCGTCTCCGCGGGCAGCGTGATCGAAGGTGCGGCCGCCGGGCGCGCCGTCAGCCCCTTGCCTGCAGGCGCGCCGGAAGGGCGCAGGCCCTGGGCCAGGGTGCCCTGGGACATCAGGGAAGCCAGGGTGGCAATGGCCAGTGCGATGACACGGTGATTCATGGCGTTAAGCGTTAGTCATAGTTGCTGAAACGGCTGGGCGTTGTCACCTGCTCGCGCAGGTTCTGGTAGCGCGGCACATTTTGCTTGAAGGTATCCAGGGGGCTGGAGCCCAGGCTCAGGCGGGAGAAGCCCACGAATTCGATCTGGAACAGCAGGCGGGTGTTGGACGTGGTGACACTGCTTTGCAGGCGCTCGAGGACCACGCGGCCGATCCAGCAGCAGCTGTCGTACTCAAAGCCCACCACGGTGTCCACGAGTTTGCGGTCCTGCAGGCTGTAGTTCAGTCGCCCGACGCTGTACCAGCGCCCGCCGCCCTGGCCACGGCCGGCGGCGCCGGATGGCTTGTTGTTGTGGGTCTCGCTGCTGCCCCACAGCGCGTCCAGCGGCCATTGCCAGCCAATGTCGATCTGCTCGCTGGTGCCGCGCTGCAGGCGGTAGGCGGCGCTCACGGTGCGGTAGTTGCCCGGGCTGTAGCGCGCACCGATGGTCGAGCGGATGGAACGGCCGGTCTTGGGGTTGTACTGCACGGTGGAGTCAAAGCCCCACTGCGGCGTCCAGGTGATGCCCGCGCCCAGCAGCAGGTCCGACAGGCGCTCGCTCACGGGCGCGCCGCCCGGCAGCGTCACCTGCTGGTCGGAGAAACGAACGCGTTGCGCAACGCCGAAGCGCGCGGCCTCGGCGCCCGTGTTCGGGTCCAGCAGCCGTGTGCTGAGGCCCAGGGTGAGCAGGTTGTTGTCGGCCAGCCGGTCGTTGCCCCCGAAGGCGTTCTCGGTGTAGATGGTGGCGAAATTGAAGTCGTTGGCCGCCGTGTCGTACACGGGCAGGCGGCTCTGGTCACGGTACGGCGTGTACGTGTAGAAAGCACGCGGTTCCAGCGTCTGCAGGAAGGCGCGGCCGAAGTATGCGGCGTCGCGCTCGAAGACCAGGCCGCTGTCCAGGCTGAAGGTGGGCAGCGCGCGGCTGGCCGAACGCTCGCCATTGGACAGCGGGGTATCGAACTGGTACTGCGTGGCGTGCAGCTGCAGGCGCGGCGTGACGAAGCCCCCGGGCGACAGGAACGGCCGGCTGATCTGCGCCATCGCATAGCTGCGGTGGGCATTGGGCTGGCCCGTCAGCTCGCGGGCCGCCTGGAAGCGCGTGGTGTCCAGCTCCACGCTGGCATCCACCCCGCCACCGAGCTGCGAGGGGGCATAGCGCCATTGCAGCTGGGGCATGCGGTCGTAAGGCGGCACGATGGGAGAAGTCACGTCCTGCAGCGTCTGCCACTTGAGGGTGCGCACGCTCGCGGACATGTCATTGCGCGCCCAGGACAGCGTGGCATCGCCGGGCAGCAGGCGCTGGCGCAGAAGCTCGGAGGCGCGGCCGAAGTCGCGCCAGTAGTTGTCATCGCTGACGCGATTGAGGTTGAGGTTGAGCCCCACCCCGCCGATGCCGGTGTTGAAAGCACCCTGGTGCTGTCCCGAAAAGCTCCACCGCATGCGGTCGCGCAGGCGGTCGGTGGGCATGACGTCGGCGCTGACCTGGCCGGAATAGCTCGGCTCCAGGTAGCGGAACTCGCCCCCCAGGTTGGCGCCGCGCTTGGTCATGAGGGCGGCGCGCAGCGTGGCATCGCGGTTGGGCGCGATGTTCCAGTAGTACGGCTGCATGTAGGCCACTCCGTCGCGGCTGTCCAGGCCGATGGTCGGGGGCAGCAGGCCGGACTTGCGCTTGTCCGACAGCGGGAAGGTGATGTACGGAATCGGCAGCAGCGACACGCCCTTGAACTCCAGCACCGCGTCTTCCGCCGTACCCACCTCTTCCTCGTTGTCGATGCGGATGGTGGCGGCGCGCAGCACCCAGTCGGGCCGCCAGCTTTCTTCATTGCCGCGCTCGCACGTGGTGTATGTGGCGTTGTGCACCACGGCCCGGTCGCGGTCGATGAAATCCACGCGCGTGGCATCGCCGTGCGCCTGGGTGGCCAGAAACTTGTACCGCGCGTCGCTGAAGAAGCCCTCGAACGCATCCACCCGCAGCTCCAGCGCCGTGCCTTCGTACACATTGCCCGCGCGGTTGATGCGCACCTGCCCGCTGGCCTTGGCCAGGTCTTCGGGCACGTTGTAGTCCAGGCGGTCGGCGCGGATCACGGTGTCGCCCCGGCGCAATTCGGCATTGCCTTCGATGACGGCGTTCAGGTCGGTCTGGCCGCTGATGTGGTCACCCTTCACGAACACCGGCAGCTGGGGGCGCACGGCGTCCGGAATCTTTTCCTGCAGCAGCGGCGAGGTGCGCAGCGCGGGCGGTGCATCCCAGGCGCTGGGCGGGGGGGCCTCCGCCGCCTGCGCCAGCGCGGAGAGCGGCAGCCCGCACCAGGCCAGCGCCACGCCATAGGCCAGGGCCCGGGGCACGGGCGCGCGCAGCCGCACGGCCTTCGCCGTGGCGGGCCGGGTCCGGGGGGAAGGGGTCTGCACGGTAGGGGGCTTGCGGCGTGGCACGTGGGACGATGGGCAGGGGCGGATGAAAGAAGGACCCGCTCACCACGGAGGCGGGGAGCGGGTTTGTAAAATCGGATTATCCATGAGCCACCCATCCTCCCCTTCTCCCGCCTGCCCGCCCCCGGGCATGGCCGTGGCAACCCCCGCAACTTGTACCGTGGCCTGGCCCGACGCGGCCCGCCAGACAGCCTTCGAAGCCTGGCTCGCCCCCCTGGTGGGCCCGCACCAGTTGCTGCCCGCCACGCTGCGCCCGGCGTCGGCCGATGCGAGCTTCCGCCGCTACCTGCGCATCGACAGCGCCACGGGCAGCAGCCGCATCGTGATGGATGCCCCGCCCCACCAGGAGAACTGCCGCCCCTTCGTGCAGGTGCAGGGCCTGATGGCGTCCGCGGGCCTGAACGTGCCGCAGATCCTGGCCTGGGACGAGCCCGGCGGGTTCATGCTGCTGTCGGACCTGGGGCACCGGACGGTGATCGAGCTGCTGGACCCCGGGCAGCCCCAGGCCGCCTACGCCTGGTACCAGCAGGCCACCGATGTGCTGCTGGACTGGCAGAAGGCCTCCCAGCCCGGCGTGCTGCCGGCCTACGACGAGGCGCTGCTGCGCCGCGAGCTGGCGCTGTACCCCGACTGGTACCTGGGCCGACACCGCGGCGTCACGCTGGACGACCAGCAGCAGGCCACCCTGGGCAGCGCCTTCGATGCCATCGTGGCGCACAACCTCGCTGCGCCCCAGGTCTACGTGCACCGCGACTTCATGACGCGCAACCTGATGGCCCCCGTCGAAGAAGGCGCGCCCCTGGGCGTGCTGGACTTCCAGGACGCCGTCTACGGTCCCATCACCTATGACATCGCCAGCCTGCTGCGCGACGCGTTCATCAGCTGGGAAGAGGAGTTTGTCATCGACATTACCGTGCGTTACTGGGAAAAGGCGCGCAAGGCCGGGCTGCTGGGCGCCCGCAGCGCCAGCGGCTGGGGCGATGACTTCGGCGAGTTCTACCGCTCGGTGGAATGGATGGGCCTGCAGCGCCACCTCAAGGTCGCGGGCATCTTCGCGCGCCTGACCCTGCGCGACGGCAAGCCCAGGTACCTGGCCGACGCGCCGCGCTTCATGGCCTACATCCGCGCCACGGCCAACCGCTACCGCCAGCTGGGGCCCCTGCTCAAGATGCTCGACCAGATCGAGGGCACCGAGCCGGTCACGGGATTTGCCTACGGCCGGATGTAGGGGCGCCACCGGGCGCATGCCAGGAAAAATCGAGTCCAATCAGGCTGTAGCGCTTGTCCTTCAAGCGCAAACAGCTATAAATTAGGTAGCAAATGCCCCGTTTCCACTGCCCGGCCCTTCTGTCCACCGGCGCCGAGCTGGACCTGCCCCCGGGCGCCGCGCGCCATGTGCAGGTGCTGCGCCTGCAGCCGGGCGATGCCATCACGCTGTTCCACGGCGGCCAGGACGGGGGCGACCCGGGCGGCGAGTTCGACGCCACCGTGCTGCGCATGGGCCGCAGCGACGTGCGCGTGCTGGTGGGCGCGCACCATGCCACCGAACGCGAAGCCGCGCGCACGGTGCACCTGCTGGCGGGCATCACCGCCAACGAGCGCATGGACTGGCTCGTCGAGAAAGCCACCGAACTGGGCGTGGCCAGCATCACGCCCCTGGTGGCCGAGCGCAGCGTGCTCAAGCTCAAGGGCGAGCGGGCCGAGAAAAAAATTGCCCACTGGCAGGCCGTGGCCGTGGCCGCCTGCGAGCAGTGCGGCCGCAACCGCGTGCCCGTGGTGCACGGCGCCGTGGACCTGGCCAGCTGGGTGCGTGCGCGGCAGGCGGGTGGCGCCGGGGCCGAAGCGGTGGCACAGCGCCTGCTGCTGTCGCTGCGCGCGGGCACCGCGCCACTGCATGCGGCGGCGGCCCCCGCCGGGCCCGTGGTGTTTCTTTCCGGCCCGGAAGGCGGCCTCTCCGGCGCCGAGGAAGATCTGGCGCTGCTCCACGGCTTCGCCCCGGTCACGCTGGGGCCGCGCGTGCTGCGCGCCGAGACGGCGCCGCTCGCGGCCCTGGCGGCGCTCACGCTTCTCGCGGGCCCGTGAGGGGTTCACCCAGGCTGTACGCAGGGCGGCCCCCGCCCTAGAATGAACCGCAGAGCACCGGCAGCCGCCCGCCCGCGCGCCGCTGGCCCCGCGTTCCGCGCGATCCCACCACACTGGCAGGAGTTTCCATCTTGCGCACATCTTCCCGCCGGCGCCGCCTCAGGGATGTGGTTCTGTCGACCGATCCCCGGCGGCGCACGCTGGTGAGCATGGCGCTGCTCGCGCTGGCGCTCATGTCCAGCAGCGCGGGCGTGATGCTGCTGGTGTCGATGGCGAGCAGCGCGGTGAACGCCGCCGCCGTGCAGTGGTGGGCCGCCATTTCAGTGGGCGGGCTCGTGGTGATGACGGCGTTCATCCGCTCGGGCGAGACCGCCCGGCTCAACGACCCCTCGCTCACCGTGCCCCAGATGGTCTGGACCATCACCAGCGGCGCCGTGGCCTACGTGCTGGCGGGCGATGCGCGCGGCGTGGTGCCCAGCGTGCTGGCCATGATCCTGTTCTTCGGCACCTTCGGGCTGACCGTGGCCGAGGTCATCGGCATCGGCGTATATGCGCTGCTGGCCTTTGCCTGCGCCGTGGCCGCCACCACCCGTTTCAGCGCCAGCCCATTCGGCTACCTGGACACCGCCTATGCGCTCATGGTGCTCATCGTGCTGGGCGGCAGCATCGCGCTGAACCTGCGCATCCAGCGCATCCGCGCGCGGCTGCGCGAGCAGCGCGAGGCCTTGGCCCACGCCCTCGCCGTCAACCGCGAGCTGGCCACGCGCGACGAGCTCACGGGCCTGCCCAACCGCCGCGCGATGCTCGACCTGATGGACCTGGAGCATCGGCGCAGCCTGCGCAGCGGCCGCCCCATGCTGCTGGCGGAACTTGACATCGATCACTTCAAGCGTGTCAACGACAGCCACGGCCATGCCACCGGCGACCGCGCGCTGCAGGCCTTTGCCGGCGTGGTGCGCGCGAGCGTGCGCGACACCGACGTGCTGGCCCGCTGGGGCGGCGAAGAGTTCGTGCTGATGCTGTCGGACACCCATCTGGACGATGCGCGCGACCTGCTCGAGCGCGTGCGCCTGGCCGTGGCCGCGATGGAGATCCCGCACTCCACCGGCGTGCTGCGCCTGTCCGTGTCGGCCGGCCTGGCGCTGCACCTGCCGGGCGACACGGTGGAGCTCACGCTGGAGCGCGCGGACCAGGCGCTCTACACCGCCAAGTCGCTGGGCCGCAACCGCGTCGTGGTGGCGCCGTCCGGCCCACGGGGCGCGGTCTCGCTCGGCGCCCGGGCTTGACATGGGGCGGCATGCCGCGCGTGCCCACGACCGCGACCTGCGCCGCGAAGGACGCGGGCAAAGCCGCCACCCGGCGGGCGCTTTCAGGTCCGCAGGCGGGGCGGGGCGCGCATCTGCTCCGGCGTGGTGAAGTAGGCGGTCGACGCGCCCAGCTGGCCGCGCACCTGGGCCAGCTCGTGGCGCGCCACGCTGCGCAGGTGCACCTCGTCGGGCCCGTCCATCAGGCGCAGCGCGCGGCCCCAGGTCCAGAACGCTGCCAGCGGCGTGTCGGGCGACAGGCCCATGGCGCCAAAGATCTGCATGGCGCGGTCCACCACGCGCTGCTGCAGGCGCGCGGCCACCACCTTGATGGCCGCGACCTGGGCACGCACCTGGCGGACATCGGCGGCATCGCCCTGGTCCAGCAACCAGGCCGCATGCAGCACCAGCAGCCGCGCCTGGTCGATCTCGATGCGCGACTCGGCAATCCACTCCTGCACGTTGGCCTGCTCGGCCAGCGCCTTGCCGAAGGCCGTGCGTTCGAGCGCGCGCTCGGTGGCCAGGCGCAGCGCCAGCTCGCACTGCCCGATGGTGCGCATGCAATGGTGCACACGCCCCGGCCCCAGGCGCGCCTGTGCCATCGCAAACCCCGCGCCCCAGTCGCCCAGGAGGTGGTCGGCCGGCACCCGGACATCCTGCAGCAGGACCTCGCAATGCCCCTCGGGGGCGTGGTGGTGCAGCACGCTGATGTTGCGCACCACCCGCAGGCCCGGCGTGGCGGCGGGCACCAGCACCATGCTGTGGCGCGCGTGGCTCGGGGCCTCGCCGCCGCCACCGTCTGCGCCGGCATTGCGGCACAGCACGATGAACAGCCGGCACTGAGGATGCGCCGCCCCCGTGATGAACCACTTGCGGCCGCTGAGCACCAGCACATCCCCTTCGCGCCGTACCGTGGTCTGCAGGTTGGTGGGGTCGGACGAGGCCACATCCGGCTCGCTCATGGCGAAGGCCGAGCGCATCTGGCCACGCAGCAGCGGCTGCAGCCAGCATGCACGCTGCGCGGGCGTGGCAAAGCGGTGCAGCAGCTCGATGTTGCCGGTGTCCGGCGCCTGGCAGTTGAACACCTCGGCGGCCCAGGGCAGGCGGCCCATCGCCTCGGCCAGCGGCGCGTAGTCGAGGTTGGACAGGCGGGTGCCGGGCTCGTCGGGCCCCAGCGTGGGCAGGAACAGGTTCCACAACCCCTCCTCGCGGGCCAGGGCCTTGAGGTCTTCCACGAAGGGCGGCGGGTAGTCGCCCGCCAGCGCGGCCGCATGCCAGGCGGCGTTGTAGGGCAGCAGATAGCGGTCCATGAACGCCACGAGGCGGTCATGCAGTTCACGGGCCAGGGGCGAAGGTGCGAAGTCCATGCGGCCATTGTGAAAACCGCACGGGCACGCGTCACAACGCAGGCGACACCGGGCTTGACGCAGGTCACGCACACCGCGGCCCCGGCCCGCTGCCTGCTCTGGAACGCTCCTCATTTCATAGCTGCCAGCGCTTGCCAATCCGGCGACAGCGGGCATTTTTTCCATGGGTCGCGCGGCAGGCCGGTACCATCGCACGATGAGCACGCACTACGAAACCCTGCACCCCGCCGACGTCTACCGCGAGGCATTCGCGGTGGAACCTCCGCCGGCACCCGACGAGCGCCACCTGTGGCCGCGCAAGCCGGGCGGCTTCATCGTGCATGCAGCCGCCGCGGCGGCCATGGCCACCCCGCGGGGCGAACAGGCCCCAGCACCGGCTGTGGACGACAAGGCAGCCGCCGCCCGCGTGCTGGTGCCCGCGCAGTGGGGGCTGGTGCCGCACTGGGTCAAGTCGGCGTCCGACGCGAAGCTGCGCGCCCCCAAGCTGGTCAACGCCAAGTCCGACCTGGCCTCCACCGGCACGGCATTCCGCGATGCCTGGCTGAACGGCCAGCGCTGCATCGTGCCGATGATGGCGTTCTATGAAGACGACTTCCGCTCCGGCAAGGCCGTGCCCACGCGCATCTCCCGCGTGGACGGCAAGCCCATGGGCGTGGCCGGGCTGTGGGCCCGCTGGCAGGGAGCCGGTGGCGAGGTGATCGTGAGCTACTGCCTGCTCACCGTGAACGCCAACAACCACGCGCTGCTGCACCGCTACCAGCAACCGGGCAGCGAAAAGAGCATGCCCGCCATCCTGAACGAAGGCGCCTACGACGCCTGGCTCACGGCCCGCCCCGACAAGGCCAAGGAATTCATGCGCCAGTACGCGGCCACCGCGCTCACGGCCAACCCGGTGGAGAAGAAAGCCGACAAGGTGTCCAGGGACTGGCTGGACTGACGGCCATCTTGCCCGCGGCCATTGCAAGGCCGCCGGCTCCGCTGACTCACTTACCTGTGAGCAAAGCTGCACAACGAAGGGCTGCTGACCTCGTTATGCACTTTCGTGCTGGCCGAATGGAACTCGATGTATCGGAGAAGAGAATTCAAACAGGGGAATATTGAATATAATTAATATTCTGAAAATATTATATTAATCCCCTTTCAGAAATGCGGAATGCTTCCGGAGGGCCCGCCGTCAAATATGTTGCCATTTACCATATTGTCACCAAAAGACAAAAGGCTGCCACCTAGGTTATTATAACCTGTGTCGTTGGCCACAATCGTGGATCCTCGAAGGTAAGTCGTGCCGCCACGGGTGGTGATGCCGTATGTGTAACCTCGGACGGATACATTGCTGATGGTTGATATGGAATTGGCTGCACCAATGTGGATGCCGTAGGTGCTGGTAGCGGTCGTCGCATTCGTCATTTGGACGTTGCGAATATCCATGCGCCCATTGACAACGCTGACGGCCATATTGATGCCGTAGGCATAGCCTTCGATGGTACTGTCTTCCACGACAACATACCTGGCCGCAAGGTACCTTACAGCACTCGCCGCCCCAGACACGCCAGTAAATGTAAGCCCACGCAATACCACGACGTCGGTCGGCGCCGCATTAATCACAACACCATTCACCCCAGAACCCGCCGTCAAAATCCCTGCAATATGTCCCTTTCCATTAATGGTAATGGATTTTGTAATGGTGACGCCCCCGAAACCTCCATCATCCAATGCATTGATCTCGCCGCCAGCTGCTGTTTTGCTGATCGCCCCAGCAAATGTCTTGCAGGGGGCTGTCCGGCTGCAGGGGTTTACGTCATCTCCGACTCCTGATACCCAGGTTCGTGTCGCTTGCGCGTACACCGAGGAACTGAGTCCCAGCATGAGCGTGGCCCAGAACAATACGCCCCATTTTGAGAAAGACTTTTTCATGTTGATCTCTTTCGTTAGTCTGACCATGAGCCAACCGCTGGTAGATCGTGTTGACTACTGGCACCACGTTCCCGCGCGGGAGGTTGGCAAACCCGCACACAAACAAGTGTATTGATTTGTATCACTTCATACAACGAAATACCAACAGCCTCGCAGACGCATGCTGAGCATGCAATTCATGCAGCGTCGGTACAGGAAAAGAGTCGACAAGATGGCCAAGTGCTTTCTGGAGCGAACCGGCACCTCAGCTGCCGGGCCCTCAACCGAGTCTCCCAGCACAAACGTTCGCGCGATGAATCCCTATCCGCCCAACGGAAGCTGAGGCTCCCCCAGCGACAGCATCAGCCGGTTCGCCCAGTTGAAGAACGCCGCGCCGTGCAGCGCGTCGGAGATCGCGAAGTCATCAAGCCCTGCAGCGCGCAGGCCCTCGATGTGGGTGCCGTCCAGCGCCGTCGGCGTGGCGGTGAGGGCCACCGAGGCCGCGACGATGGCGTTCCAGCGCGGGTCGAGATCGGCCCCGACACCCTCGTCCAGCAGCCGCTGCACATCGGCCTGGCGGTGCGAGAAGTGCGCGGCAAAACGCGCATGCACCGACGCACAGTAGATGCAGCCGTTGGCGCGCGAGGTGGCCGTGGCCGACAGCTCGCGCTCCGCCCGGGGCAAGCCGGCATCCGGGTTGTAGAAGATGTCCTTGTCGGTGCGGGTGCGCGCGCCCAGCGTGTCGGGGTCGCGCGCCAGCAGGCGAAAGTACGGCGACTTGGCGCGTGCGGCGTCCACCAGGCCGGCGTAGTGGCGCTCGGTCAACTCGTCCTCGGCCAGCGGGGGCAGCCAGGGCAGCCATTCGAGCTGCGCCTGCGTGAAGGCCGTGGGCTCATGGTTGCCGGGGTGGGTGATGACGGCGGTATCGCTCATGGCTGGACCTCTGCGGTGTGGGGGGTGGACGACGACGCGGCAGGTGCCGGATGCGCTGCGAGCAGGCGCAGGCCCACCACCACGCGGATCTGGAACGACAGGAACGCCACCAGCTGCGACAGGATCACGATGTCGGTGGCCGGCCAGCCGGCATCCAGCAGCGCCTGCAGCGCCGCCGGGCTGGCATCGCGCGGGTGGAAGGTGAGCAGGTGCGCATGCGCCAGGCCCGCCGACAGCCGCGCGCCCAGCACGGTGCGCTGCGACTCGCCCACGGCGTAAGCGGGGCCGTCGGTGTTTTCGCGGCTCAGCGGGCCGGCGGGGTAGTGGCCGTACGGGCCCTGCGCCGCGCCACGGCTGACCTCGGCGGCGATGGCGGAGGCCAGCCCCGCACCCGCGTCCTGCGCCACCAGAGCGGCGGCATAGAACGCCGCGGCGTCCGGCTGCTGGTGCAGGCCTGCGACGAACGCCGCAACCGCCAGGCGCTCGGCCAGCGTGACGGTGCCCGGCGCCGGAGCGGTGGGTGCGAACAACGCGCGGTAGCTCTCCTGCGCATAGGTGCGCGCCTCGAGCCGGTGGCGGCGGATGGTGTCCAAGTGGTCGCCGGGTTCGATGCCGGTGAGCAGGTCGATCACGTCGGGCAGTGCTGCAGCGTGCGGCGTTGCTCCGGGGGAGGGAATGGGGGCAGGGGTGCTCATGCGATGGCCTCGGTGCGGGTGGAGGAAGCTGTTGGTGTGGGTGCCGTGGTGGTTGCGGCTGCAGTGGTGGGAGTGGTGTTGGCAGCACCGGTGTGCTTGCGCACCCAGCCCAGCGCTGGTGCTACGCGCGTGGCTGTGAGTTCGATGGAGCGCAGGATGTGCGCATGCGGCGGGTCCACCGAATGCACCTGGAACACGATGTCGGTGGCGCGTGCCAGCGCCGTGTCGGACTGCAGGGAGGCGATCACGTCGTCGGGCGTGCCCACGTGCACGTCGTACGCGGCAATCAATGTCTCCAGCGGTGCATCGGGCCCCGGGCGCGATGCCTGGCCAGGCTGCAGCGCGGCTGCGACAAAGCGGGCGGCGGCGCGGCGCAGGCCCGCATCGGCCAGGCGCAGTGCCTCCTTGCGGTCGTCGGCCACGAACAGGCTGCGCGAGCCGACGATGCGCGGCGTGGCGCCGCCGGGCAGTGCGGCAAGGTAGGCGTCGATGATGGGGTGCTGCAGGTCGTGCAGCGCGGCGCCTGGTGCCTCGGCCGTGCGCGGCTGGGTGCGCGACAGCATCAGCCCGTCGCCCGCCTGCCCCGCGCGTTCGCCGCCCGCCACCGAGAACGTGGCCTGCCAGATGCGACCCAGCAGCTGCTCGGCGGCCGGGTACAGCCGGTCGCCACCGGGCAGGGGCCTGCCAGCCCAGGCCTCGCGCACCAGGGCCAGGTGGCGTGCATAGACCGCGCTGCGGTCATCGCTGGTGATGCCGAAGGCCGCGAACGATTCGGGCGTGCCGCCCGTGCCCACGCCCAGCTCCAGCCGCCCGCCCGAGAGCAGGTCGAGCACGATGGCGTCCTCGGCCACGCGCACCGCGTTTTCCATGGGCAGGGTCACGATGCCGGTGCCCAGGCGGATGCGCCGCGTGCGCGCCGCCACTTGGGCCAGGAAGACGAAAGGCGAGGGCAGGCCGCCTTCGTGTTCGTGAAAGTGGTGCTGCGCCACCCAGGCGGAGTCGAAGCCGAAGGCCTCGGCATGGGCGATCTGCTCGGTCACCAGCCGGTAGCGTTCCCCGGCCGGGGCATCGTCAAGCAGCCTGCTGAAGAACCCGAGGCGTTTCGTTGGGGAGGTCAGGGAGAGGGTCATGGTGCTGGTTTTTCTTTCCGGGAATGGCTTCGATGAGTTCACGCGTGTAGTCGCTGCCGGGGCGCAGGAACACGTCTTCCACGCGGCCCGCATCCACCTGCCGGCCGCCCTGCAGCACCGAGACGGTGTCCGCGATCTGGCGCACCACGGCCAGGTCGTGCGAGATGAAGAGGTAGGTCAGGCCCAGGTCGCGCTGCAGCGTCTCCAGCAGCGCCAGGATCTGCGCCTGCACCGTCACGTCCAGGGCCGACACCGCCTCGTCGAGCACCAGCACGCGGGGCTGCAGCACCAGGGCGCGCGCAATGGCCACGCGCTGGCGCTGGCCGCCCGACAGGGCGCGCGGGCGGCGCTCCAGCACGGCCGGCGGCAGGCCCACGCGCGCCAGGATGTCGTGCACGCGGCGCGCGCGCTCGGCGGCGGGCAGCAGGTCGAAGTTGAGCAGGGGCTCCTCGATGATCTGGAAGATAGTCTGGCGCGGGTCCAGCGAGCTGAACGGGTTCTGGTAGACCAGCTGCACCGTGCGGCGGAACTGCCGCAGCGCCTCGCCGCGCAGGGTGGTGAGGTCCGTGCCTTCGATGACGATGCGGCCCGCCGTGGGCTGGCGAAAGCCCACCACGTCGCGGATGGTGGTGGTCTTGCCCGAGCCCGACTCGCCCACGATGGCGTGTGTGGTGCCGCGCCGCACGCGGAACGACACGCCGTCCACCGCGCGGAAAGGCTCCTTGCGCCCGGCCACGTCGAAGTCGTGCACCAGGCCGTCCACCACGATGGCGAAGTCCTCGGGCCGCTCTGGCGCGTCGTTGGCGGCGGCGGCACGGGCAGGGCGAAAAGCGCCCTGCGCAAGCGACGGCGCGTCGGCCAGCAGCTTGCGCGTGTAGGCGCTGTGCGGATTGCGCAGCACGCTGGCCGTGTCGCCCTGCTCCTGGATGCGTCCGCCCTGCAGCACCACCAGCCGGTGGGCGCGGTCGGCCGCAACGCCCAGGTCATGCGTCACCAGCAGCACGGCAGTGCCGAACTCATGGCGCAGTTCGTCGATGAGGTCGAGGATGCGCCGCTGCACCGTCACGTCGAGCGCGCTGGTGGGCTCGTCCGCAATGATGAGCGCAGGCTGCAGCGCAATCGCGATGGCGATCAGCACGCGCTGCTTCATCCCGCCCGACAGCTCGTGCGGGTACTGCCGCGCACGCAGCTCGGGCTGCGACAGGCCCACCTTGGCCAGCAGGTCAACCACGCGCCGCGCGATGACCTGGCGATCGCCGTAGCGGTGGATCTTCAAAATCTCGCCCACCTGCTCGCCCACCGTGCGCACGGGGTTGAGCGAACTGGTCGGGTCCTGCGGGATGAGGCTCACCACGCGGCCGCGCACGCTGTCGAAGCGGTCGGGCGACCAGCCAGCGACGTCCGTACCGTTCAGGCGAATCGCGCCATGCTCCACCCGGCCGTTGTCGGCCAGCAGCCCGATGAGGGCTTGCGCGGTGGTGGTCTTGCCCGAGCCGGACTCGCCCACCAGCGCCACGACCTCGCCGGGCGCGATGGCGAACGACACGCCGTGCACCACACGCTGTTCATGGTCCTTGTCGCGGTAGGCGATGGAGAGGTTCTCCACCTCCAGCACCGGCGGCTGCGCCACGGCCTGGTCGATGGTGGTCATGCGCGCCCCTTCGTCAACGCCGCGCTGATGCGGTTGGCCGCCAGCACCACGGCCACCACCACCAGCCCGGGCACGGTGGTGAGCCACCAGGCCGTCGAGATGTAGTTGCGCCCCTCGGCGATGAGCAGGCCCCATTCGGGCGTGGGCGGCGGCGCGCCGTAGCCCAGGAAGCCCAGCGTCGAGATCGACAGGATGGCCGAGCCGAATTGCAGCGCCGCCATCGCGATCACCGAGGTCAGCGAGTTGGGCAGCACATGGCGCCACAGCACGGCACCAAAGCGCCCGCCACTGCCAAAGGCCGCCTCCACGTAGTCGGAGCGGCGAACGCGCACCACCTCGGACCGGGTAAGCCGCGCAAAGCTGGCCACCGACGCCACGCCCACAGCCACCGCCGCATTCAGCGTGCCAAAACCCAGGATGATGATGATCGACAGCGACAGCAGCAGCGAGGGCACCGAAAGCAGTACGTCGACGGTGCGCATGATCACGTCCTCCACCCAGCCGCCGATGGAGCCCGCCAGCACGCCCAGCAGCGTGCCCAGCACCAGCCCCACCGCCACCGCCAGGAACGCGCCTGACAGCGAATGCACCGCACCGAACACCAGCCGCGCATAGCCGTCGCGGCCCAGCGCATCGGTGCCCAGCCAGTGCGCGGCCGACGGCGTCTGCAGCTGCTGGCCGGCCACGCCCACGGTGGCGCTGTAGCTGGTGAAGACACCGGGCGCGACCGCCCAGAGCGCCACCAGCGCGATCACGCCCCAGGCCAGCCACAGGCTGAGGGGTGCGCTGCGCGCGCGCTGCAGGATGCGGCCGCCCCAGGTGCCGCCCTGCGCGCGCGATGGCGGGGCGGCCAGGATGGGCGCCGTGGGCACCACGACGGCGGCGGGCGCCGCCACGGCGCGCTCGAAGCGGTGCGGGGCCGGGTGTGCGGCACCCGTGAAAGCGCCCAGGTCGGCGGTCGAAGACGTGGTGGTCATGCGGGATCTCCTCAGGTGCCCAGGCGCGAACGCAGACGGGGGTCGAACACGGGGTAGAGCAGGTCCACCACCAGGTTGATGAACACGAAGGCCGTGGCCGAGACCACCACCACCGCCTGCAGCACGGCGGTGTCCTGATTTCCCACCGCCTGCTGCGTGAGGCTGCCCAGACCGTTGAGGCCGAACACCGCCTCGGTCACCACGGCGCCCGCCAGCAGTTCGCCGAACAGCACGCCCGCGATGGTCAGCGTGGGCAGCACGGCGTTGCGCGCAACGTGCTTCCACAGCACCCACTGGCGCGTCGCGCCCTTGGCCCGCGCCACGGCCACGAAGGGCTGCGTGAGCACCTCGTCGATGTTGCGGATCAAGATCTGCGCCAGCGGCGCGGCAATGGGAATGGCGAGCGTGAGCGTGGGCAGCACCAAGCCCTGCCACTTGCCGGGGTTGATCACCGGAATCCACCCCAGGCGGAACGACACCACCTGGATCAGCATGATCCCCAGCCAGAACACCGGCACCGAGATGAACAGCGAAGGCAGCGACTGCAGCGCCGAACGCAGCCAGCCCCAGCGCGTGAGCTGCGAGGCAAAGGCCAGCACCACCGCCAGCAGCAGCGCCGCCGCAAAACCCAGCCCCGCCAGTCGCAGCGTGGGCGGCAGGTTGGTGGCCAGCCCCTGACTCACCGGCACCCCCGCCTGCACCGAGTACCCGAAGTTGCCGCTGAGGAAGCCCAGCAGTGTGTGCTGATACTGCTGCCACACGGACGTGTCCGCACCGTAGGCTGCGCGAATGTCCGCGATCTCCTGCGGCCCCAGGCCCAGCTCGGGGTTCAGGAATTTGATCAGGATGGCATCGCCGGGCAGCAGCTGCAGCAACACGAACGATGCCGTGAACGCCGCCCACAGCACCAGCAGGGCCTGCCCCGCGCGGTTGGCAAGGTACTTGAACATGTCGGACTTTCCTTGTGTGGCAAAGGACATCCAGCCTGCGAGGTGGGTGCCCTCAAGAGCTCAGTGCTTTGCCGCAATCCATGTGCCGTAGAAGCTGGGGCGGCCGACGGCCTCGAACTCCACGCCCTTGACCGAAGGTGCGCCTGCGAAGGCCTGCGGCTCCTCGAACACCGGGATCACATAGGCCTGGTCGATCAGGTAGTTCTGCACATCGGCCGTGAACGCCAGGCGCCTGGCCGGGTCGGTCTCGGCGGCGATGGCTTCGAGCAAACCGTTCAGCTTCGTGTCTTCGAACGACTTGACCTTGCTGCTCACGCCACCCTTTTGCAGCAGCACGTTGCGGTTGGTCGGGTAGTAGTTGCTCTTGATCACGTCGGGGTCGGCGCGGCCCACCATGCCGGGTGCCACAGGGGTCTTCTCGGGGTCGAGGCTGTCCACCGTGCGGCTGCCGGAGTCGCCCGCCAGCACGTTGAGCTTGACGCCCACCTTGGCCCACTGCTGCGCCACGAGCTGCAGGGTTTCCTTGTTTTGCGGCTGCGGCAGCGACTCGTACGCGGCCAGCACCAGCTCCTTGCCGTCCTTCTCGCGCAGGCCGTTCGCATTGAGCTTCCAGCCGGCGTCGTCCAGCAGCTGTTGGGCCTTGGCCTCGTCGTAGCCCAGCTTGGCCGACAGGTTCACGTAGCCCAAGGCCGTGGACGCGATGACCGAGGTGGCCTGCGGGTAGTTGGCCGAGAACAGGGTCTGCACGATCTCCTTGGTGTTGGTGGCGTGCAGCAGCGCCTGGCGCACCTTCACATCGGCCACCAGCGCGTTGTCGGGGCGAAAGACCACGCTGTTGTTCACGCCGCGCGTGGAGGGAGCGTAGATGGCGAACTTCTGGTCCAACACGCGCTTTTCGTCATAGGCCTGCACCTGGCGGATGAAGCCCGCCTGGCCCGACAGCAGCGCGCCGATGCGCACGCTGTCTTCGGGCGTGACGATGAGCTTGATCTCGTCGAGCCGCGCCCGGCCCTGGTGGGCGTGCTGGGCCGGGCCCCAGGCGTAGTCCTTGCGGGCGGTGAGCGTGAGCTCCTTGCCCAGCGTCTCGGCCGTCACCACGAAGGGGCCGGAGCCGATGATCTTGGTCGCGTCGCCCAGCTCTTCGAAAGGCCGCGCCAGCGTGGCCAGCGACACCAGGCCCGAGCCGATGACGGACGTGCCCTGCAGAAAGCCCGGCGAGGGCTTCTTGAAGTAGAACTTGACGGTGAGCGGGTCCACGACCTCGCTCTTGTCGTAGTTGTTGATCACCTCGGACACCGGCAACTTGAGCTCTTTGTTGCCCAGGCCGTAGGTGTCGTAGTTCCTGGCCACGGCGGCGGCATCGAGCGGTGTGCCGTCCGAGAAGGTCACGCTTTTTTTCAGCTTGAAGGTGTACTCGGTAGCCGTGTCGTTCACGGTCCAGGACTCGGCGATCCAGGGCTGGATCTGCAGCGTCTTCGGGTCCTGGTAGGTAAGCTTGTCGGTGATCTGGTTGAGGATGCCACCGTTCGGGTAGAAGCCCCCCGCCGGCGGGTACAGGTTGGTGTGCGCCTGCTGCTCCAGGTACACCAGCGTGCCGCCCTGCACGGGCTGGTCGGCAACCACGCTGGTGGAGGCGGCTGGCTCGCTGGCCTGTCTGGAGCAGCCCGCCACCAGCACGCCCAGGGCCACGGCCGATACGCCCACTGCCCACCATCCCACCGATTTTTTCTTTGCAAGAAACACGTTTTGACCTCGTCGCCGCGCAGGCATTGAAATGACACATCCGGCCCCCTTCGTCGCAGGCATCGGCACGGTGTGCACACTGCGGCGGAGCCAGTTCATGTGTATTCATGCTATCGGTGCGCAGGCCCGGGCATGCATGTATTAAGTAGCATCGATATGCGGAAAACGATGCAGCAAACCGCCCTCCGCGCTTATCTGGAACCTGCATATGCGAGCACGGTTTTCTTTGTTGGCTTCACGGGTGCGGCTTCCAACAATCTCCCCACGACGCTGCTTGTTCCGTGCCCGATGTCCGAGGCCGCAAGCGGTTGGAAAGAACACCGCCACATGTCCCACTCCCCCGCCCCCCTCAACGACTACCTGGCCGAGAAGCGCGCCGCCGTGCTCGCGCGCGACGCGGCCATCGAGCGCGGCACGGCGCAGCCCGCGGCCCTGAAAGCCCGCGTGAGCGCCGAAGGCCGCAGCGGCGTGCGCCGCATCCGCATCCGCGACCACCAGGTGATCAGCGACAGCCCGCCCGATTTCGCGGGCTACAACCTGGGCCCCAGCTCGCCGGAGCTGCAGCTGGGTGTGCTGGGCAGCTGCGTGACGCACATCTTCCTGATCCAGGCCGCCTCGCGCCAGGTGCCGCTGACCAGCCTGGAGGTGGAAGTGAGCGGCGTGATCGACCCGCGCGGCGGCAAGCCCGGGCACGAACAGACGCCCATCTGGCCGCACGACATCGCCTACACGGTGCACATCGACTCGCCCGCGAGCCGGGCCGACATCGACGCACTGTTCGAGGCGGTGGAACGCACCTGCCCCATCCTGAACCTGCTGCGCAACCCGCAGCAGGTGCGCGCCAGCGTGGCGCTCACCAACTCCGGCGCCGCCGCACCGCTGCCTGCCGCACAGCCCTCCGCAGCCGCCGAAGCCGTGCCCGCCTGACCCGCCGATTGACCACGCAAGGAACCCAGCCACCATGGCATTGACACTCGACCACATCGTGATCGCGGTGAAGGATCTGGACCAGACCATCGCCGACTACCGCGCCCTCGGATTCAACGTGCTGCAGGGCGGGGAGCACCCCGGCCGACCCACCTACAACGCGCTGGTCGTCTTCGCGGACGGCGCTTACTTCGAGCTGATCGCCTGGCGCTCGCCATCGCCCGGCGAGCGCTGGTGGGAGCTCTTGAACGCGCACGGCGACGGCATCGTGGACTTTGCGCTGCTGCCACCCGACACCACCACCACGGTGGCCGGCGCCAAGGACCGGGGCCTGGCCTACAGCGGCCCGCACGACGGCGGCCGCGTGCGGCCCGATGGCGAACGCCTGCGGTGGCAGACGGCGCGCCCCCCGTCGCACGACCTGCCCTTCTTGTGCGGCGACCAGACCCCGCGCGCGCTGCGCGTGCCCGAAGGCAACGCCCGCGTGCACCCCAACGGCGCCCGCGGCGTGGCCAGCCTGGCCCTGGCCGTGAAGGACCTGGATGCCAGCCTGGCCCACTACCGCGCCCTGCTGGGCGAGGCCCAGGCCGCCAACGTGAGCGCGCCCTTCCTGCAGCCCGGCACGGGCGCGCGGGTGGGCACGGTCACCCTCGGGCGCAGCACCCTGGTGCTGACGCAGGCAGGGCCGCTGCCGGGCACGGCAGGCCATGCAGCCAGCACACAGCTGGGCACGCGGGGCGAGGGCCCATACGCACTGGTACTGGCCACCGACGGTGCCACGCCGGCGCCTCCCACGGCAGACCGCACCCATGGCGCGGCCATCGAATTCGCGGCGGCGTAAGAGTCCTCCCGAGTGGCTGCGCGGCTGACGGTCCTAGAGCCCCAGCGCCGCGAACAACTGCTCTGCACGGGCCGTGGCCGCGTCGGCCATGCGCATGGGCCGGCCCCACTCGCGCTGGGTTTCGCCGGGCCATTTGTTCGTGGCGTCCATCCCCATCTTGCTGCCCAGGCCGCTCACGGGCGAGGCGAAGTCCAGGTAGTCGATGGGCGTGTGTTCCACCAGCAGCGTGTCGCGCGCCGGGTCCATGCGGGTGGTGATGGCCCAGACCACATCCTTCCATTCGCGCACGTCCACATCGTCGTCCACCACCACGATGAATTTGGTGTACATGAACTGGCGCAGGTGGCTCCACACGCCCATCATCACGCGCCGCGCGTGGCCCGCGTAGGCCTTGCGGATGCTCACCACGGCCATGCGGTAGCTGCAGCCCTCGGGCGGCAGGTAGAAGTCCACGATCTCGGGGAACTGCTTTTGCAGGAGCGGGATGAACAGCTCGTTCATCGCCAGGCCCAGCACGGCGGGCTCGTCGGGCGGCTTGCCGGTGTAGGTGCTGTGGTAGATCGCGTCCTTGCGCATCGTGATGCGGTCCACGGTGAGCACGGGGAACTCGGCGCATTCGTTGTAGTAGCCGGTGTGGTCGCCGTAGGGCCCCTCCAGCGCATGCTGCCAGCCGCTCGCGTGGCTCGCGTCCGGCGCTATGTGGCCTTCGAGCACGATCTCGGCGGTGGCGGGCACCGAGAGGGGCACGCCCAGCGCGGGCGTGACCTCGGTGCGTGCGCCGCGCAGCAGGCCGGCGAACTGGTATTCGCTCAAGGAGTCGGGCACGGGCGTGACCGCGCCGAGCAGCGTGGCCGGGTCCGCACCCAGCGCCACGGCCACGGGGTAGGGCTGGCCGGGGTGCGCGGCGCAGTGGTCGGCGAAGTCGAGCGCGCCGCCCCGGTGGGCGAGCCAGCGCACGATGACCTGGTTGCGCGAGAGCACCTGCTGGCGGTAGATGCCCAGGTTCTGCCGCGCCTTGCGCGGCCCGCGCGTGATGGTCAGGCCCCAGGTGATGAGCGGGGCCACGTCGCCCGGCCAGCAGTGCTGCACGGGCAGGCGGGCCAGGTCCACGTCCGGCCCTTCCCACACCACCTGCTGGCAGGGCGCGCCCCGGGCCACGGTGTGCGGCGCCATGTGCCACAGCGTCTTGAGGAAGGGGCCCATGGCCAGCATGTCCTTGACGCTGCGGGGTGCCTCGGGCTCCTTGAGGGTGGCCAGCAGTTCGCCCAGGGCGCGCACGCCATGCAGGTCGGCCACGCCCATGGCGCGGGCCACGCGGCCGGGCGTGCCGAACAGGTTGGTGAGCACGGGCAGCGCGTGGCCCGTGGGCTGCGTGAACAGCAGCGCGGGGCCGCCCGCGCGCAGCACGCGGTCGCTCAGCGCCGTCATCTCCAGGCGCGGCGACACGGGCTCGCGCACGCGGCGCAGGTCGCCCGTGGCGTCGAGCTGGGCCATGAAGTCGCGCAGGTCGCGGTAGGCCATATCAGTACCAGATTTTGATTTTGAATTTGAATTTGAATGAAATCAGCCTGTAGCGCTTATAAATGGTGCGCCAGTAGCTATCAATTAATGAGCATCCAGTTCCAGCCCCGACCAGCGCGGCGCCAGGTCGTGGGGCACGTCGATGAGGTCGAGCGCGCGCGCCACGCTGTAGTCCACCACCTCGCCCACGGTCTGCGGGCGCAGGTAGAAGGCCGGCAGCGGCGGGCAGACGATGCCGCCCATCTCGGTCACGGCGACCATGTTGCGCAGGTGCGTGAGGTGCAGCGGCGATTCGCGCACCATCAGCACCAGGCGGCGGCGTTCCTTGAGCGCCACGTCGGCCGCGCGCGTGAGCAGGTTGTCGGCCAGCCCATGCGCGATGGCGGCCAGCGTGCGCATGGAACAGGGTGCGACCACCATCGCATGGCATTGGAACGAGCCACTGGCAATGGCCGCGCCCACGTTGTGCACGTCATGCACGCGGTGCGCCAGGGCCTCGACGGCGGGGCGGTCCAGGTCCAGCTCGTGCTGCAGGTTGCGCCAGCCCGCGTCGGAGACGACCAGGTGCGTCTCGATGCCGCCTTGGCCCTGCAGCACCTGCAGGAGGCGCGCGCCGTACACGGCGCCGCTGGCGCCCGAGATGGCGACGATGATGCGGCGGGTGGGCACGGGCTCAGCCATGGGGCGCGCCCTCGGCCGCCCGGGCGCGCAGGGGTTGCGCCTGCTGGTCGGCCTCGACCTGCTCCAGCACGAGCGCCGCCTGCACGGGGTCGAAGTCTTCGTGCGCGCGCTTCTTCACGCCGTAGTGCTGCAGCTGGTAGTGCCGGTCGGCGGTGATGCCGTGGCGCGCGAGCGTGCTTTTCACGCAGACCAGCGGGCAGCCGTCGAGCGCGATGATGGGCCGGCCCGAGCGCACGGTTTTCAGCAGGTGCGGCACATCGCCGCCCACGCCGGCGATGCACGACATCTCGGCGACGCCGTGCCGGTCCAGACGCAGCGCCACGTGGTTGGCCAGCTGCGCGGCGCTGGAGCAGCCCGAGCAGGAGTAGACGAGGGGGTGGTTCAGGGCCTGGTGGGGGGTCATCGCTCACCCTCCGTGGCGTGGCGCAGGGCCCCGGCGGCGCCGCAGGTGGTCCAGCACCTGGCGCGGTGCCAGCCTCTGCGCCCACTGGCGCGGGTCCAGCACCGGCAGCTCGATGGCGTCGAGCGCGTTCTTCACCACCAGGCCCAGTTCGGTGTCGCCCTCCATCGACAGGCGGCGGCTGAAGAACAGCGTGTCGGGGTCCTGCTGGCGCTGGGCGAGCAGCAGGAAGTCGTGGGCCGTGGCGCTGAGCGTCAGGTCCGCCACGGCGGGTGCCGCGAGCGGGGCATGGGGCGCGAAACGCTGGCCGGTCCAGGCAAAGTCGAACGCCAGGCGCGCATCGCGCACCTGCACTCGCATCTTCTTGTCGAACAGCAGGCGGCCCACGTCGGGGGGCAGGTGCCGGGCCAGCGCGAGGTTGAGCGCCGTCACCAGCAGCACCGAGCCCGGGTAGGCGGGCAGGCGCGACAGCACGGCCCCCACGGGAGGGGGAACCACCCGCGGGTTCGAAGGCGAAGAGGAGAAAGCAGCCATAGGGTAGGAATCGGGCGCTCAGGCCACGTAGAAGAACACGGTGAAGAAATGGCAGGCACTGCCGCCCAGCACGAACAGGTGCCACAGCCCGTGGCCATGGCGCACGCGGTGGTCCAGCGCGTAAAAGACGATGCCCAGCGTGTAGCAGGCCCCGCCCGCCAGCAGCCAGCCAAAGCCCCCGGGCGTGAGCGCCCGCCACAGCGGCACCACGGCCACCAGCGCCAGCCAGCCCATGAGCACGTAGATGGCCAGCGACAGCGCCCGCGCGCCGCGCGCCCACCAGATCTCCTGCGCGATGCCCAGCAGCGCCAGGCCCCACACCACGCCCAGCAGCGACCAGCCCCAGGGGCCGCGCAGCGACACGAGCGCGAACGGGGTGTAGCTGCCGGCGATCAGCAGGTAGATGCTGCAGTGGTCGAGCTTTTGCAGCACGGCCTTGATGGCGCGCCGGCGCACGCTGTGGTACGCGGTGGACGCGGCGTACAGCGCCACCAGCATGGCGCCGTAGATGCTGAAGGCGACCACCTTCCACGGGTCGCCCAGGCGCGCCGCGAGCGTGATGAGCACGGCCGCGCCCGCCGTGGCGAGCACGGCCCCGGCCAGGTGGCTGATGCTGTTGAAGCGTTCTCCGGCGTACATGCGATGGGGGCCCGCGGGTCAGGACTGCGCCACGGCGCTCCGCACGCGCCCCTGCTCCAGGCCCGGGCGGCCGAACCAGTAGCCGTCGCAGGGGAGGTCGGGCATCAGCGGCTGCATGCGCTCCACCAGGTCGCAGGCCGCCTCGGGGGCGCGCGCGTGGCGGGCTTCGTCAAACGCGGCCACCACCTGCGGCATGTGCTGCGCCTGCGGGCTCAGGCGCAGCACGTCCACGCCGCAGGCGCGCAGGCCCGCCAGTTCGTTGGCCAGGTTGTAGACGCGGGCCGATTGCGTCTGCGTGCCGTTGAGCACGAGAAAACCCTCGTTCTCGCGCGTGCGCAGCGGCAGCCCGTCGGCATGCTGCAGGCAGCTGAACTGGCAGTCGTCCTTGGGCAGGTTGCGGTGGCGCGCGGTGAAGCAGCGCGCCGAGTACGCCAGCGGCATGCGCCCGTAGGCGAAGACCTCGGTCTCCAGGCCCTGCGGGCGCTGCGCC
Organism: Acidovorax sp. GW821-FHT09A11; assembly: GCF_059418365.1. Classification (NCBI taxonomy): domain Bacteria; kingdom Pseudomonadati; phylum Pseudomonadota; class Betaproteobacteria; order Burkholderiales; family Comamonadaceae; genus Acidovorax; species Acidovorax sp. GW821-FHT09A11. The sequence goes on along the minus strand of NZ_JBWKPS010000013.1, from coordinate 31,979 downwards.
AGCACGGCCGACAGCGCGTCCCGCGACATCTCCACCGGCATCACCCAGCGGGTGGCGCCGAACTGCGCCATCCACTGCAGCGAGTGCGCGTTGTACAGGTTCAGGTGCGGCCCGGCCACGAAGGCCCGCGGCCCGGTGGGTGGCCGCGAGAGGCAGTGCACGGCGCCCATGTCGTTGGCCTCCACGGTGAACTCGCCGTTGGCCGTGATCTTGTGCAGCAGGCCCACGTCCGCACTGGATTCGATGAGCACCTGGGTGGACAGCACGGCCTCCTTGCCCGCGTCCCGCAGCATGCGCGCCAGCGCCAGCCAGTCGGCCAGGCGCAGCTCATGGCGGCGCGAGCACACTGTCTCGCCCAGGTACACCACGTCGACGGGCGTGGCGGCCATGGCTTCGTAAAACGCGAACACGGTGTCGCGCGGCCAGTAGTACAGCAGGGGGCCGAGAGAGAGTTTCATGGGGCGGGCTTCAGGGGTTTGATCGTGGGATCCAGATGCTGGGAGCGGCGCATGGAGTTCGAATCTGGCGCGGCCCAAGCCAGCGACCGCCGCGCAAGGGCCGTCCCGCCGCGCTGGCGGTGTCCCCCTTCCCGCATCGCGCAAGCGAGGCGAGAGAAGGGGGAAGGCGCGAAGCGTATCGGGGGGTTGTTCTTCATTTCCAGGGGCGGTGGTAGGCGCCCAGCGTGTGCTGCTGCCCTTCGGCCACCTGGTCCAGGCTGGCCATCCAGCGCGTCTTGGGCGCGTAGCGGTGAGGGTGGGCCAGGCACTGGTCGATGGCCTCGCGCCAGACCTGCGTGACCTGGGCCACGTAGGCCGGGCTGCGCTGGCGCCCTTCGATCTTGATGGCGCGCACGCCCATCTTCACGAGCTGGGGCAGCAGCTCCAGGGTGTTGAGGCTGGTGGGCTCCTCGATGGCGTAGTAGTTCTCGTCGCCACCCACGTCGAAGCGGCCCTTGCACAGCGTGGGGTAGCCGGCACTCTCGCCGGGCGCATAGCGGTCGATCAGCACGCCGTTCAGGCGCGACTCGCGGCCCTGCGGCGTTTCCACCCAGCGCACGGCCTTCGGGGGCGAGCACACACCGTGCGTGTTGGGCGATTCGCCCGTCGCATACGACGACAGCGCGCAGCGCCCCTCGACCATCACGCACAGGCTGCCAAAGCCGAACACCTCGATCTCCACGGGCGTGCGGTCGATGACCTGGCGCACCTGCTCCATCGACAGCACGCGCGGCAGCACGGCGCGCACGATGCCGAACTGCTCGCGGTAGAAGTTGATGGCCTCGTAGTTGGTGGCCGAGCCCTGCACCGACAGGTGCAGCCGCAGCCGGGGGTGGCGCTGCACCGCGTACGACATGAGGCCCGGGTCGGCCAGGATGACCGCGTCCACGCCCAGGTCCACCGCCTTGTCCAGGGCGCTGCGCCACGGCGCGGGGTTGGCGGCCTGCGGGTAGGTGTTGAGCGCCATGAAGACCTTGCAGCCACGCGCATGCGCATGGGCGATGCCGCTGGCGATGGCCGCCTCGTCAAAGTTCAGGCCCGCGAAGTTGCGCGCGTTGGTCGCGTCGCGCAGGCCCAGGTAGACGCAGCTGGCGCCATGGTCCACCGCCGCCTTGAGCGCGGGCAGGCTGCCGGCGGGGCAGACGAGTTCGAGGGCGGGCGCGGCCTCTGCAGGGTTGTGGGGTTCCATGGCTCTGGTTCAAACGCAGGCCCCCGGTGGGAGCCCAAGCACTGGGTGGCACCATACCGAGGCCGCTGCGCGCGCCGGCTGATCTTCATCAACCGGAGTGCACAATGCCAGAGCAATGCAGTCGGACTTTGACGCGGCCCGGCCGCCCATGCCCGCCTCGACCCTTTCCTTCCCCATTCCAACAACACCCTTCGCCGTGAACAAGAACCTGTGGCTGCTGGCCCTGTGCCAGGGCCTTTTCCTGACCAACAACGTGGTCTTCATCGCCATCAACGGACTGGTGGGCCTGCAGCTCGCCCCCTTTGGCTGGATGGCCACGCTGCCCGTGATGGGCTATGTGGTGGGCGGGGCCCTGTCCACCGCGCTCGTGGCCCGCAGCCAGGCCCGGTGGGGCCGCAAGGTGTCGTTCCAGATCGGGCTGGCCGTGGCGATCGCGTCGTGCGGCCTGTGCGCGTGGGCGGCCTTCAGCGCCAGTTTCTGGCTGCTGTGCGCCGCCACCGTGGTGGCGGGCTACTACAGCGCCAATGGCCAGCTCTACCGCTTTGCCGCCGCCGAGCTGGCCCCCGCGGCCTACCGCGAAAAGGCCGTGTCGCTGGTGCTGGCGGGCGGCCTGCTGGGCGCCGTGGCCGGGCCGAACCTGGCCAGCGCCACGCGCACGCTGTTTCCGGTGCCTTTCGCGGGCGCCTACGTGGTGCTCATGGGCGTGGCCCTGCTGTCCATGCTGTGCATGGCGGCGATCCGCTTCGAGGCGCAGCCCGCGCGGCGCGACGCCGCGGGGCAGCCCGTCGCGGGCCGCCCCCTGTCCGAGCTGATGCGCCAGCCCGCGTTCGTGGTGGCCATCCTGGGCGCCGCGCTGGGCTATGGCGTGATGAACCTGCTGATGGCCGCCACGCCGCTGGCGATGCAGGTGTGCGGCTTCAACTTCGATGCGGCCGCGCTGGTGCTGGAGTGGCACGTGATCGGCATGTTCGCGCCCGGCTTCGTCACCGGCCACCTCATCAAGCGCTTTGGCGTGCTGTCCATCATGGGCGCCGGCGTGCTGCTGAACCTGGCCTGCGTGACCGTGGCGCTCATGGGCGTGGAGCTGCACCATTTCGGCATCGCGCTGTTCATGCTCGGCGTGGGCTGGAACTTCCTGTTCACGGGGGCCACCACGCTGTCCATGACCGCCTACCGCCCCGAGGAAAAGGACCGCGCCCAGGCCGCCATCAACTTCTGCGTGTTCGCCACGCTGGCGCTCAGCTCGTTCTCGTCCGGCGTGCTGGTCACCACGCAGGGCTGGACGCTGCTCAATGCCGGGTCCCTGGTGCCCATCGTGGTCACGGGCCTGGCGCTCGCCTGGCTCGCGGCCCGGCGGCGGCGCGCCGTCTAGGCCCGCGTGGCTCCGGCGCCGGCACCGCCCGGCACCGCGACCGCGTGGGCGAGCCACCGGGCAAACGCGGCCACGGCGGGGTCTTCCTGCCGCCCCTGCGCCACGAAGAGACTGTAGCCACGCAGGCCGCTGTCATGGTGCGGATGCGCCAGCGCCAGTTCGCCGGACAGCAGCTCGCGCTCCACGAAGTAGTGCGGCACCAGGCCGATGCCCAGGTCCGCGCGCACCGCCTCGACCAGCATGGAAAACAGGTCGAACCGGTGGCCGCCCAGGCTGTGCGCCGGCACGCGCGTGATGCCCGCGCGGGTGAACCACGCATCCCACGCGCCCAGCCGCGAGCTCAGCTGCAGCAGCGGCACCGCGCGGAAGTCGCCGCGCTCCATCGCACGCCGGTGGCGCGAGCCGGGAGCGCACACGGCCACGCACACCTCGCTCATCAGCGGCACGGGCTGCACCCCGGGCCAGGCGGCGTCGTTGTACTGCACGGCCACGTCGAAAGGGATCTCCTGCATGTAGGTGTGCGTGGGGTACACCTGCAGGTGCAGGCTGCAGCCCTTGTGCGTGGCCAGGAAGGCGGGCAGGCGCGGCAGCAGCCAGCGCTCGGCGAACACGGGCACGCAGCCCACCAGCAGCCGCGCGCCGTCGGGCCGCTGAGCCATGGCTTCGAGCGTGTGGTTCTGCAGGCGCAGCAGGTCGCCCACCACCTGCGCGTGGTAGCGGCGGCCCGCCTCGGTGAGCGTGGAGCCGCGCGCGCCGCGCTGCACGAGCTGCAGGCCCAGCTGGCCTTCGAGCAGGCGCAGCTGCTGGCTCACGGCGCTGTGCGTGAGGCACAGCTCTTCGGCGGCCTTGCTCACGCCGTGGTGGCGCGCCACGGCATCGAAAACGAGCAGGGCGCGGGTGCTGGGAATGTGCTGGCGCATGTAAGAAAAACTGTCGGCCCGGCAGATTAAAGCAGAACCGCGCCCCGCCAATCGGTCCAACAATTGCAGGGCGCTTGCGTGCCAGGCGCCGCGCGCACCGGATGCCGCGGCCCGCGTGTGGCCGGGCCCCCCTTCCTTCGCAACTCCGCCCTCTCCATCATCCCGACCATGAAGAACCCTGCCTCCATCTTCCGCTTCACTCCCGGCGCCGTGGCGCTGGCCGCCGCGCTGCTGGGCCCTGCCGCCCACGCGCAAGGCGCCGTCGCCGCCACGCCCACCACGCTGCGCCCGGCCGTGGACCAGGCCTACACGCAGCTCATGGCGGCGCCCCAGATCCTGAAGCTGCTCGACGCGGTGAAGGCCGACCACGACCGCGCGGCGCAAGACCTCCGCATGCTCACCGAGATCGAGGCGCCACCGTTCAAGGAGCAAAGGCGCGCCGAGGCCTTCCTCGCACGCCTGAAGGCCCTGGGCCTGGCCAGCGCCGCCGTCGACGCCGAAGGCAACGTGGTCGGCATCCGCAAGGGCATGGGCAGCGGGCCCAAGCTCGTGATCTCGGCCCACCTGGACACCGTCTTCCCCGCCGGCACCGACGTGAAGGTGAAGGAGCGCGACGGCAAGCTCTACGCGCCCGGCATCTCGGACAACACGCGCGGCCTGGCCGTGCTGCTGTCGTGGCTCAAGGTGCTCAACGACCAGCAGATCGCCACGGTGGGCGACCTGGTGTTCGTGGGCAATGTGGGCGAGGAAGAGCTGGGCAACCTGCGCGGCATGAAGCACCTGTTCAAGGAGCACCTGGACATCGACGGCCTGGTGGCGCTGGAGCCCGCGCCCGACGGCACGGTGCTGGTGCTGGGCACCGGCAGCCACCGCCACGAGGTGACCTTCAAGGGCCCGGGCGGCCACAGCTACGCGGCCTTCGGCCAGGTGCCCAGCGCGATCCACGGCATGGGCCGCGCGATCGCCAGGATCGCCGAGATCCGCACCCCCAAGAGCCCCAAGACCACCTTCACCGTGGGCACGGTGGGCGGCGGCACCTCGGTGAACACCATCGCGCCCGATGCGCGCATGGCGGTGGACATCCGCTCCGACGAGATGGCCCCGCTGCTGGCCACCGAAAAGCAGGTGCTCTCGGCCATCGATACCGCCGTGGCCGAGGAGAACGCACGCTGGAATGTGAACACGCTCTCCGCCTCCACCAGGCTCATCGGCGACCGCCCCGGCGGCCGCACGGCGGCGGACTCGCTGATCGTGGAAGCCGCCGTGCGCGCCAACACCGCGTTCGGCCGCAAGACGGTGCTGGGTGGCGCGAGCACCGATGCCAACGTGCCCATGTCGCTGGGCATCCCGGCCATCGTGATCGGGGGCGGGGGCAAGACCGGTGGTTTCCATGCGCTGTCGGAGTGGATCGACCTGACCGATGCCTGGCAGGGGGCGCAGACCTCGCTGGTCACGGTGCTGGGCCTGGTGGGGGTGCAGGGCGTGAGCGAACCCCTGCTGGAGAAACGCCCGGCGCGCAGCCAGTGAACGGCGGGCGGCGGGCCCTCCCGCCACGGCCTGGCCGGCGGCCCGGCACCTGCCAGCCTTGCCGGCCCAGCCCGTCGCCCACGCACGGGCGGTAGGGGAATTCACGATTGTTGACACTGGGGCCAGGGCGCGGATGCGTACCATCGCTGGTACCGGGCCCAGGGCCGTGAGCGGCCCCGGGCCGGCGCTCGGCCGTTTTTTACCCCCTTCTGCAGGAGATCACCATGGGTTTGCTCGATTCCGTATTGGGTGCCGTCATCAATAGCGCATCACAGGGCGGCCCCCAGGGCTCCGCCGGCGGCGGCGGTGCCGCAGGCGGGCTGGGTGGCCTGCTGAGCCTGGCCGCGCAGAACCCCCAGCTGGTGCAGGCCGTGATGTCCCTCATCAGCAACGATGGCCCGGTGGGCGGGCTGCCGGGCCTGATGGCCCGGTTCCAGCAGGCCGGGCTGGGCAACGTGATCGCCTCCTGGCTCAGCGCGGGGCCCAACCAGGCCATCTCGGGCGAGCAGCTTTCGGACGTGCTGGGCAGCGGCCCGCTGTCGCAGATCGCCGCGCAGCTGGGCGTGGGCTCCGGCGCGGCGGCAGGCCAGCTGGCCCAGGTGCTGCCGGGCCTGATCGACCAGCTCAGCCCGCGCGGCGAGGCGCCGCAGGGCGGGTTTGGAACGTCCAGCGACCTGTTTGGAATGCTGGGCGGTTTGCTACAAAAATAGTAGCTTTCAGCGCTTGATGGACAAGCGCTACCGGCCATTCTGGCCCGAAACCACTGCGGCGGCGCTCACCCCGCCGCCGGGCAGCGCCGCTCCAGCCACTGCCGCAGCATGTCGAACACCGGCGCGGCCAGTTCGGGGCTTTCATTGAACAGCTCGTGGAACAAGGGCTCGAAGCCGTGCGACTGCACCAGCGCCCGGGGCGCGGCGGCCGCGAAGGCACGGCTGCCGGCGGGATTGACCAGCTTGTCGCTGCCCGCCCACAGGAGCAGCGTGGGCACGCTCCAGTGCGCGGCGCGGGCCACCGTGGCGGGGCCGCCCGTGGCGATGAAGCGCGCCAGGCGCGCGCTGATGCGGTCGTGGCACAGCGGGTCGGCCAGGTAGGCCGCGGGCACGGCCGGGTCGTGGGAGAGGTACTGCGCATCCAGCCCGTTGCCCACGCGCAGGTTCGGTGCGATGCGCGGCAGCGTGGCCAGCAGCAGTTTTTGCACGGCGCCCAGGCCCGCGTCGAGCGCGGGGGATGAGAGCACCAGCGCATCCACCGGCCGCAGGTTCAGGGACACAAAACGCGAGGCGACCAGCCCGCCCATGCTGTGGCCCAGCAGCACCAGGGGCTGGCCGGCCGGCATGCGGGCACGGGTGGCGTCCACCATGTCGGCCAGGTCGTCCAGCAGCCGCATGTCCGAGGTGAGGCCGCCGCGCGGGCCGCTCGACTCGCCGTGGCCGTACTGGTCGTAGCCGCGCGCGGCGAATCCCCAGGCATTCAGGCGCCGCGCCAGGGCGTCGTAGCGGCCCACGTGTTCGCCCAGGCCGTGCACCAGCAGCACGGTGCCCCGTGCCGGCACGCCGCGCCCCACCAGGGGCCAGTCCTGCACCGCCAGGTTTTCCCCATCCCCCGCGGTGAAGGTGGTCAAGGTGCTCAGGGTGGACGCAATGGAGTCAGAGGACATGGTGGAACGGGCTCAAGGCAACGCGGCCGGCCGGGCCAGCGCCCTGGCGGCGCGCGTTGCGGTGCGGGGGAAGGGCGGCGGCTGCATCCACACACCGGGGGAGGAGGCAGCGCCAGGGCACATGCGCGGGGGCGGCGATGCGCGCGGTGGGGTTCAGGCCGCCACGGCGGTGGCCTGCTGCGCCGCCATGGCCGCGATCACCTGCGCCACGGCGGCGGTGAGCTTCTTGGCGTAGGGCACGTGCAGGAACTCGTTGGGGCCGTGCGCGTTGCTCTTGGGGCCCAGCACGCCGCAGACCATCATCTGCGCGGTGGGAAAGCCTTCGCTGAGCATGTTCATGAGCGGGATGGTGCCGCCCTGTCCGATGTGGCCGCACGGCGCGCCGAAGTGGGCCTGCGAGGCGTCGTTGAGCGCCTGCTCGAACCAGGGCGTGGCGCTGGGCGCGTTCCAGCCCGTGGCGCCGCTCGTGCCCTGGAAGGTGACCTTGGCCTGGTAGGGCGCGTTGTCTTCGAGCAGGGCCTTGAGCTCCTGCACGGCCTGGCCGGCATCCACCAGGGGCGGCAGGCGCAGGCTGAGCTTGAACGCGGTGTAGGGGCGCAGCACGTTGCCGGCGTCCTGCAGCGCCGGGAAGCCCTCGGCGCCGGTGACGCTGAGCGTGGGCTCCCAGGTGCGCTTGAGCAGGGCCTGCACCGGGTCGGTGGTGGTGGGCAGGGCGAAGGTGGTGGCGCCGCCGCAGTCGTAGTGGGCCCAGGGGAAGCGCTTGTACACCTCTTCGCCCAGGATGGCGGCCGTGGCGCGGGCCTGGGCCAGGCGGTCGGCGGGCACCTCGCAGTGGAAGCTCTGGGGCAGCAGGCGGCCGGTGGCACTGTCTTCCAGCCGGTCGAGCACCTGGCGCATGATGCGGAACGACGAGGGCACCAGGCCCGAGGCGTCGCCCGAGTGGATGCCTTCGGTCAGGATCTCGACCTTGAGCGTGCCGGTGGCCATGCCGCGCAGGCTGGTGGTGAGCCACAGCTGGTCGTAGTTGCCCGCGCCCGAATCCAGGCACACCACCAGCGCCACGTTGCCCATGCGGGGCTTCAGGGCATCGATATAGGGCAGTAGGTCGCGCGAGCCGCTTTCCTCGCAGGTCTCGATCAGGCCCACGATGCGCGGGTGGGGCACGTTCTGGCGCTTCAATTCCTGCACGGCCGCGATGCTGGCATAGACCGCGTAGCCGTCGTCGGCGCCGCCCCGGCCATAGAGCTTGCCGTCCTCGTACTTGGGCGTCCAGGGGCCCAGGTCGCCGCGCCAGCCCGAGAACTCGGGCTGCTTGTCGAGGTGGCCGTACATGAGCACGGTGTCCGTCGCGCCGGGCTGCGTGGATGCGATCTCGAAGAACAGCACGGGGGTGCGGCCTTCCAGGCGCACGACGTCGAGCGTGAGGCCTTCGACTTTCTGCGATTCGACCCACGCGGCGGCGTTGCGCACCACGGTGTCGAGCAGGCCCTGCTCGGCCCAGTCGGGCGAGAACATGGGCGACTTGGCGGGGATGGCGATGTAGTCGGTCAACTGGCGAACAATGTCGTCGTCCCACGCCTGGCTCACCCGCTCGAGCGCGAGTGCAGGTTGCAGGATCTGGTGGGGGACACGGGCATTCATGGGGGCTCTCCTGAAAAAGTCTCTGGGGGACCAAAAACAGCATTCCAACACAACCCCCGCGCGGACGCCACGGTGGGCGCGCAGAGACCCTCACGGCGGGCGCGGACGCCGCACGCGCCCCAGCCCCCGCGCAGCGGGCGCCGCCCCCTGAGGGAGGGCGGCGCGGGGAGGCATTTCAATACCTGGAAGCCGGGTGGGTCTCGGGGTTGTCCCGCGCCGCCATCTGGGAGGCGGGGCGCCGCAGGGCCGTGGCCACCTCCACGCGGTTGCGCCCGTTCTCCTTGGCCTGGTAGAGCGCGCGGTCGGCGGCGGCGATCAGCATGTCCCAGCTGTCGCCGGGTTCCAGCCGGCCGCCGAAGACGCCGATGCTCGCGGTGACGGCGATGCCCACGCCCGCATCGGCATCGGCGGCGCCGGCGGGGCGAACGCGGCAGCGCGATTCCTCCACCGCCTTGCACAGCTCGCGCGCCAGCTGCTCGGCCCCCAGCAGGGTGGTGTCGGGCAGCACCACCATGAATTCCTCGCCGCCGTAGCGGCCCACGAGGTCCTGCGCCCGCACGCGCTCCTTCAGCACGCTGACCACGCTGCACAGCACCTGGTCGCCCGCGGGGTGGCCGTGGCGGTCATTCACGCGCTTGAAATGGTCGATGTCCACCATCATCAGCGCGATGGACTCGCGCGTGCGCACGGCGCGCGCCACGTCGCGGTCCAGCGCGGCGATCAGCGCGCGGCGGTTGGCCACGCCCGTGAGCGGATCGAGCGCCGCCATGATGCGGTTGTTTTCGTCCGCGCGGTCGCGCGACATGAACACGAAGCCCATGGAGCTGATGAGCACCACCGACACGGTGCCCATGAAGGTCAGGGTCTGCAGGGCGCTGCCCTGCAGGATGCCGGTGGCCGCCTCGCTGGCGCTGAGGGCCAGCAGCGCGCGGCCGCCCAGGACCAGCGCCTCCAGCCCGAGCCCCGCCACCAGCAGCCATTGGCCGCGCCCCACGGTGGCATGGCGGCGCTCCAGCGCCGCGGCCAGGGCCCACACGGCCTGCAGGCCGATGGCCAGGCCCACGAAGCTCACGCGCGCCGGAAAGTTGTCGATGAATGCGATGACGAACCCCGTGACCAGCGCGGACGGCGTGAGCAAGAGCAGCCACCGCACCGGACGGCCCTGGAACTGGTAGATCGCCGCGATCATCCCCACGAAGACGCAGGACAGCAGCAGGTTGCCCACCACCACGGACAGCGCGTCCGGCACCTGCCCGCGCAGCATGATCAGCAGGTGCCCCATGGCATTGACCAGCAGGGCGGCGGCCCACCGCCCCAGGCCGTCGCGCCGGCGCCCCCAGCCCACCACGGCCATGGAGGCCGCCATCATCAGCGAGCTGACAATGATCATTGCCAGCATGGTGGGAACATGGGCGGCCATGGCGGGCAGGTGGGGTTGTGCGGACAAGGAAGTTCAGCCCAGCATAAACCATGGAATCGGGCGCGAGAACCGATCAATTGCCAAGCCGCCCGCGCCGGGCCCGCCACCTGCCCCCGCAGGCCCGCGCCCGTCAGCGCAGCCGGGCGGGGGCGGGGGACGCTGCCAAGGCCGGCCGGTCCGCGGGCGCAGGCTCGCCGCCGGGGCCGCGCGAGAGCTTGAAGACCTGCACCGCCCCGGCCAGCCGCTGCGCCTGGTCGCGCAGGCTCTGGGCGGCGGCGGCGGACTGCTCCACCAGCGCGGCGTTCTGCTGGGTCATCTGGTCGAGCTGGTTCACCGCCGTGTTCACCTGGCCGATGCCGTCGGACTGCTCGCCCGAGGCCGCCGTGATCTCGCCAATGATGTCGCCCACGCGTTGGACAGAGCCCACGATCTCGTCCATGGTGCTGCCCGCGTTCTGCACCAGGCGCGCGCCCGACTCCACGCGCTCCACCGAGGCGCCGATGAGCGCCTTGATCTCGCGCGCCGCCTCGGCGCTGCGCCCCGCCAGCGACCGCACCTCGCTGGCCACCACCGCGAAGCCCCGGCCCTGTTCGCCCGCGCGCGCCGCCTCCACCGCCGCGTTGAGCGCGAGGATGTTGGTCTGGAAGGCGATGGAGTCGATCACGCTGATGATGTCGGCGATCTTGCGCGAGCTCTGGTTGATGTCGCCCATGGTGGTGACGACCTCGCCCACCACCTGGCCGCCGCGCGCGGCCACGGCGGCGGCGGTGCTGGCCAGCTGGTTGGCCTGGCGCGCGGCATCGGCCGACTGGCGCACCGTGGACGTGAGCTGCTCCATGCTCTGTGCCGTCTGGGCCAGGCTGCTGGCCGTGGCCTCGGTGCGGGCCGACAGGTCCTGGTTGCCGCTGGCGATCTCGGCGCTGGCGGTGGTGATGCTGTCCACCGCCGTGCGCACCTGCTGCAGCATCTGCGTGTAGCGCTGGCGCATGCCTTCGACCTCCTGCACCAGCGCGCCGATCTCGTCGCGCCGCGTGGTGCGGAATTCCTCGGTGAGGTCGCCCTGCGCCACCAGCGTGATGGCCTGCGTGAGGTCCTGCAGCGGGCGGCTCACGCCCCGGCGCAGCATGAGGAACAGGCCGATGGCCAGCAGCACCACGGCCAGGGCCATCAGGCCCCACACCGCCAGCGTGACGCGGCGCTGGCTGGCCATGGCTTCGCCGTCGGCCACCTCGGCCACCACCCACCAGCCCCCGCCCGTCTTGCGCACCAGCGCCCAGGGATCGGTGGCGCCCGCGCCCAGCACGGGCGCGGCCTCGCGCACGAAGCCGTCGCCGGAGGCGGCCAGCGCCTCGAAGAAGGGGCGCGCCTCGGGGTAGGCCTCCAGCACGCGCTTGCCGCGCGCCGTGGGGTGGTACACGAACACGGCCTTGTCGAGCGAGGCGCCGGGGTTGACCACGTAGGTGCCGCCGTGCTCGAAGAATTTTGTCTGCGCCACCTGCTTTTGCAGCATGGCATGGAACACGCTGATGTCGTTGCCGATAAAGAGCAGCGCGATCACCTTGCCCGAGGCGTCCTTGGACGGCAGGTAGTGGCCCATGTAGGGCTTGCCCCCCACCACGGTGACGCCGGTGTAGGGCTCGCCCCTGGCCACCGTGGCGTAGGCCGGGTCGTCGCGGGACAGGGGCGTGCCCTGCTGGCGCTCGCCCTTGTCGTTCTTGACCGACGTGGTCACGCGCATGAAGTCCTCGCCCTTGCGCGCGAACACCGTGGCGATGCCGCCCGTCTCGCTGGCGAACTTGTCGACCGAGCCGTAGTCCTCGTTGACCAGCGCGCCGTAGCTGCGCAGCTCGCCCGTGGCCTCGTCCAGGTGCATCACGCCCTCGAAGTAGCGCTGAAAGCCCCGCATGGTGAGCTGCACCAGTTCGCGGTTGGTGTTGTCGGCCGCGTCCAGCGACTGGGCCACGCTCTGCGCCGTGTCGCCCACGCTGGCCACCACCTGGGCGCGCGTGCTGCGCTCGGTCAGCACGGCGATGGCCAGCCCCACGAACACGAGCACCAGGGCCACCAGCGCAATGGCCGCCAGCGTGACCTGCCGGGCGACGGAACGGTTGTTGGCAAGGGAAGCGGCCATGCGGTATGTCTCCTGGAGATTGAAAGCCCAAAGCCGGCTGGGCCGGTCTCAGAAAGGGTTCTCAAACGCCTGAGAACACGCTGCTTCACTCTAAGTCCGGAGGCTTGTTACATTTATTCACGCATTCCCTTACGCAAAGCTGCGTACCTCGACGCGGCCCGTGCATGGACCATAGCGTGCGAAACGGGGCGCCCCCCGGGGGGATGGCCCAACGCGGATCAGGGGGTCTTCCCCTTCATCCAGCCCAGGCCTTGCGAGGTGCCGGCCGCCGGCCGGTACTCGCAGCCGACCCAGCCGCGGTAGCCCAGGGCATCGATGGTGTCGAAGAGGTAGGGGTAATTCAGCTCGCCGGTGTCGGGCTCGTGGCGGCCGGGCACGCCGGCGATCTGGATGTGCGAGACGCGGCCCGTGGGCAGGTAGCGCCGCAGCTTGGCCGCCAGGTCCCCTTCCACGATCTGGCAGTGGTACAGGTCCATCTGCACCTTGAGGTTGTCGGCCTGCACCGCATCCAGCAGCTCGTGGGCATGGTCCTGCCGGTTCAGGAAGTAGCGCGGCATGTCGCGCAGGTTGATGGGCTCGATGAGGATCTCGCGCCCGGCCCGCGCGGCCTGCGCTGCCGCCCAGCGCAGGTTGCCCGCGCACAGGTCCTTGAGCGATTCGCGCTCGACGCCCGGCGGCACGGTGCCCGAGAGCACATGGATGCGCGGGCAGCCCAGCACCTCGGCATGGCGCAGGGCTTCCTCGACTCCCGCGCGGAACTCTGCCTCGCGCCCCGGCAGCGCGGCCGTGCCGCGTGCGCCGTGTTCCCAGGCGGCGGCCATGCCGGCGCGGTCGGTGCCGCCCGCCGGGGCGTTGAACAGCACCAGCTGCAGGCCGCTGTCCTGCAGCCGCGCGGCCACCTCGGCGGGCGCGAACGCGTACGGAAACTGGAACTCCACGGCGGTGAACCGGTCGCGCGCGGCGGCCTCGAAGCGCTGCAGGAACGGCAGCTCGGTGTACATCAGGCTCAGGTTGGCGGCAAACTGGGGCATGGCAGGCGGTGGAGGGCGTCGGGACCCGGCAGCTTATCGCGCGGCATGGGGGCCTGGGCGCACCGCCGCGAAGCAATAGGCTCAAAACAGCCCCTGGCGCTGCATGGAAAAGCGCGAACAGCTATATATTCAATAGCAGCCTGACGGTACACCAAGGACACACGCATGCGCATTGGAGAACTCGCCCGACGCACCGGCACCACCCCCAAGGCCATCCGCCTGTACGAGGGACGGGGCCTGCTGGGCACCGTGGCGCGCAACGGCAGCTACCGCCAGTACGGCGAGGCCGATGTGGCCCAGGTGCGGCTGATCCGCCAGGCCCAGGCCCTGGGCTTTCGGCTGTCGGAACTCGATGGCCTGGACCAGATGCACACCGCCGAGGGCGGGGACCGCATGGCGCAGCGGGTGGCGGCCCGGCGGGTGGCGGTGGCGCAGGAGCTGCTGCGGCTGCAGGCGCTCGATGCCGAACTGGCGCAGCTGCAGGCGCAACTGCATGACTGCGACGGCATGGCCGTGCCCGCCACGGCGCAGGCCTGCGCCGTGGCCGCGCCGGTTCCGCCCGCGGCCCGCGACGCCCGGCAATTCACCGCCCCGGTGGCGCGGGGCGCGCCGCATCGCGCGCCGGCTTGATCCAGCTGCTTGACTCTGCCCCGTGGGGCAAGGTGACCATGGCGCCATCGACAACAACGTGTGTGATGGAGGTTCTGTGGCACAACAACGCATTCTGGTCATCCTGGGCCACCCGGCGCCCGCCAGCCTGTGCGCGGGCATGGCCCGCGCCTATGCCGAAGGGGCGCTGGACGCGGGCGCCGAGGTGCGGTTCCTGGACGTGGGGCAGCTGGCGTTCGATCCGCTGTTCCTGGGCTACGGCGCCGCGCAGCCCCTGGAGCCCGATCTGGCCGCCGCACAGGCCGACATCCGCTGGGCCGGACACCTCGTGTGGGTTTACCCCATCTGGTGGGGCGCGATGCCCGCGCTGCTCAAGGGTTTCATCGACCGCACCTTCCTGCCCGGCTACGCGTTCAAGTACCGCGCCGGCTCGCCGCTGTGGGACAGGCTGCTGGCAGGGCGCTCCGGCGAACTGCTGGTGACCATGGATTCACCGCCCTGGTACTTCCGCTGGGTCACGCGCATGCCGGGGCATCACCAGATGAAGAAGGCCATCCTGGAGTATTGCGGCATCCGGCCCGTGCGGGTGCACAGCTTCGGGCCGGTGCGCACCGCCAGCAAGGAGCGGCTGGCGGGCTGGGTGGCGCACGCGCGGGACCTGGGGCGGCGCAGGGGCGCGAAACCCGGTACCGCGAGCGCCAGCCCCGCGCCGCAGGCCCCCGCATCGCCCTGACGCCGCGGCGCCCGTTCAGGCCAGGGCCAGGTACTTTTCAAGGTGGCCCATGGCGCGGGCCACGTACGCCTCCTTCTCGCCAACCGGAGCCACGTAGTGAAGCGCGCTTTCCGCGGCCTCCACGCCTTCCAGCCGGGCGATCACCCACGCGGCCAGGTACGGCGCGGCCAGGCAGCCGCCGGCCGTGGCGATGTTGCCGTGCGCGACCAGGGGCTGGTTCAGCACCGTGACCCCGGCCTCTTGCACCCAGGGCCTCGTGGTCAGGTCGGTGCAGGCGGGCACGCCGCCAAGCAGGCCCAGGCGGGCCAGCACCAGCGTGCCCGAACACTGGGCGCCCAGCAGCTGGCGGGCAGGATCGAAGTCCATCTGCGCCATCAGGGATGCGTCGTTCACCACCTCGCGCGTCTGCATGCCGCTGCCCACCAGCACGGCATCGGCCGTGCGGGCCCAGGACAGCGGCGCCTGCGCTTCCACCACCACGCCGTTCATGGATCGCACCCGGGGCGCGGGGCAGGCCAGGCACACGTGCCAGCCCGGCTTCTTCACCCGGTTGAGAACACCCAGGGCGACGAGCGAGTCCAGCTCGTTGAAACCTTCGAACGTCAGTATGGCAATGCGCATGGCGCTTCTCCTGGCGGGAAAACGGCCCCCGCCGGCGGTGGATGAACAGTGGAACCCATGGTATCGGCGGTGTTCAATACAATCAAAAAATTGTCATGAATACACTGCGGAGGCGCCATGGGCCAGGTCCGGTACAAGCAGGTGGTGGATGCGCTGGCCACCGACATCCGCGCGGGCCGGCTGCGGCCCGGCACCCGCCTGCCCACGCACCGCGCCCTGGCGCAGCGCCACGGCCTGGCGCTGGCCACCGCCAGCCGCGTGTACGCCGAGCTGGAGGCCATTGGCCTGGTGGTGGGCGAAACCGGGCGCGGCACCTTCGTGCGCGATGCCTCCTGCCCGCGCGGCCTGGGCGCCGACCTGGCCGTGCCCGCACCCGGCTCGGCGGACTTGTCGTTCAACAGCCCCGGCGTGCCGGGGCAGGCGGACCTGCTGCGCGACGCGCTGCGCAGGCTGGCGGCATCGGGCGACCTGGAATCCCTGCTGCACTACCACCCCTACGGCGGGCGGCCGCACGAGCGCGCCATCGTCGCCCGGCACCTGGCCACCCGCCAGCTGTGGGTGACCGGCGAGCAGGTGCTCATCGTCAACGGCGCGCAGCACGGCATGGCGGTGGCGGCGCTGGGGCTGCTCAGCCCCGGCGACGTGGTGGCGGTGGATGCCCTCACCTACCCCGGTTTTCGCGTGCTGGCCGAGCGCATGCGGCTGGACCTGGCGCCCGTGCCCGTCGGGCCGGGCGGCACGGACCTGGACGCCCTGCAGCGCCTGTGCCAGGCCCGGCCCGTGCGCGCCATCTACACCATGCCCACGCTGCACAACCCGCTGGGCTGCGTGATGGATGCGGGGGCCCGCAAGCGCCTGGTGGCGTTGGCGCGCGCCCACGACCTGCTGGTGCTGGAGGACGCCCCCTACGCCTACCTGGCGGCCGACGCGCCGCCGCCCGTGGCCGCGCTGGCGCCCGAGCGCACGGTCTACCTGTCGAGCCTGTCGAAGAACGTGGCCACGGGCCTGCGCTTTGGTTTTGTCGCGGCCGCGCCGGCGCTGATCGCCCCCATCGAGCGCGCCGTGCGTGCCACCTCCTGGAACACGGCGGGCGTGATCACTGCCATCGCCTGCGGCTGGATCGAGGACGGCACCGTGGCGCGCCTGGAGGCCGAAAAGCGCACCGACGCGGCCCGCCGCCAGGCCATCGCCAGCGAGGCCCTGGCCGGGCTGCCGCTGGTGCGGCACCCGCATTCGTACTTTGCCTGGCTGCCGCTGGGCGACGACCAGCGTGCGGACCGCGTGGCCGGGGCGCTCGCGCAGCGCGGCGTTGCGGTGTCCACCGCCGAAGGGTTTGCCACCACGGCACACGTGCCGCATGCGCTGCGCCTGGCGCTGGGCTCCATCCCCTGCGAGGACCTGCCACGGGCCCTGGCCGCCGTGAAGGCGGTCGTGGAAAGCGACTCTTCCTGAGCGGCATGGCCGCGCCGCGACACGCCGCGCCTTCCGGGGCCGCCGCCCGGCTTCATTGCTTGCCGGTGAACGCCCGCACCGCGGCGCGGCCCACGGCGGGGTCATCGGTAAAGAAGCCGTCGATGCCCGCGCGCAGATACGCCGTGATCTCGGCCGCGCTGTCGCCGCGCGCCGTGCCATCCGCCGCCGGAGCCTTCTTCAGGCCGGCGGGAAGGAAGGCGTTCTCGGGCCGCAGCGTCCAGATGTGCACGGCCAGGCCTTCGGCGCGGGCACGCGCGACCAGCGGCGTGGGTTCGCCGGGCAGGCCGTCCTTCACCGGCACGACCAGGGTCTTGAAGGGGCCGATGGCATTGGCATACGTGGCCACCTGCTTCAGGCCTTCGGGCGTGATCAGGTCGGCATAACCGCGCGCATTGGCCGCGCCCTGGGCCACAAAGTCATACGGCCGGCCCGAGGGAGCCACCAGCTGCACCAGGCGCACGCTGCTGAGCCTGCGGATCGCCTGCAGGTTGGCCACCTCGAACGACTGCACGAACACGGGGGCGTCCTTGTGGTTCCAGCCGTTCTTCTCCAGCACGGCGAGCAGCGGCGCCTCCAGCGGCTGGCCGATGGACTGGAAATAGGTGGGGTGCTTGGTCTCGGGGTAGATGCCGACCACGCGGCCGGTTTTGGCGCTCGCCGCCTTGGCCAGGTCGATCACCTCCTGCAGCGTGGGCACCTCGAACTGGCCGTTGTAGGCCACGTTGGCGGGGCGTTGCGCGGGGATGCGCTCGCGGGCGCGCAGGGTTTTCAGCTCGGCCAGCGTGAAGTCTTCGGTGAACCAGCCGGTGATGGACTGGCCGTCGATGGTCTTGGTGGCCTTGCGGCCCGCGAACTCGGGGCGGTCCACCACGTCGGTGGTGGCTTCCTTCACCGAGCCATCGGCGCCCAGGATGGCAATGGCGTTCTCGTGCCGGGCCACCAGCACGCCGTCCCTGGTGATGACCAGGTCGGGCTCGATGATGTCGGCGCCATCGTCAATGGCCTGCTGGTACGCCGCCAGCGTGTGCTCGGGCCGCAGGGCCGAGGCGCCCCGGTGGGCGATCACCGTGGGGGTGGGCGGCCAGGCCTGGGCCATGGCGCCCAGCGCCCAGGTGGCGAGCAACGCGGCAGCAGTCGTGGCGCGCAGTGCAATGCGTTTCATGCGGGTCTCCTACAAACAGAGCCCGCACCTTAGCCGATGCGCTTGACAGCGGCGTGTCGCCGGGGCGCACACACCCACAAGCGCTACGCATGTTCGAAGTGGAAGACCGCCGTGCCCGCGCGCGCATTCGGCAGCCAGCGCACCTCCTGCCCATCCTGCAGGCCAAAGGCATCCAGGATGCGCAGGCTGTTCTTGGTGGCCAGCACCTCGAAGTCCTTGTAGGTGCCCACGCGGATGTTGGGCGTGTCGTACCACTGGTAGGGCAGGCGCCGCGTGACGGGCATGCGACCGCGCAGGATGGACAGGCGGTTGGGCCAGTGCGCAAAGTTGGGGAAGGCCACCACGCCAGTGCGGCCCACGCGCGCGGTCTCGCGCAGCATGGTTTCGGCATTGCGCAGGTGCTGCAGCGTGTCGATCTGCAGCACCACGTCGAACGAGTTGTCGCCGAACATGGCCAGGCCCTCGTCGAGGTTGAGCTGGATCACATCCACGCCGCGCTGCACGCAGGCGAGCACGTTGGCATCGTCGATCTCCACGCCGTAGCCGCTGCAGCCGCGCTCGCGCTGCAGGTAGTCGAGCATGGCACCGTTGCCGCAGCCCAGGTCGAGCACGCGCGAGCCGGGGGGCACCAGGCGTGCCAGGGCTTGCATCGCCGCTTTTTCGGTCATGGCTGCAGCTCCTTTGCAATGCTATCGAAGTAAGAGCGCATCACGCCCATGTAGCGGGCGTCATCGAGCAAAAAGGCATCATGCCCGTGGGGCGCGTCGATTTCGGCGTAGCTCACGCTGCGGCGGTTGTCGAGCAGCGCCTTGACGATCTCGCGGCTGCGCTTGGGTGAGAAGCGCCAGTCGGTGGTGAAGCTCACCAGCAGGAAGCGCGCCGTGGCCCGCGCCAGCGCCCGCGTGAGGTTGCCGCCCTGGGTGCGCGCGGGGTCGAAGTAGTCCAGCGCGCGCGTGATCAGCAGGTAGGTGTTGGCATCGAAGTAGTCGCTGAACTTGTCGCCCTGGTAGCGCAGGTAGCTCTCGATCTGGAATTCGATGTCCTGCGTGCTGTACTTGAGTTCCAGGCCCTCGCGCAGCTGCCGCCCGAACTTCTCGTTCATCACGTCGTCGCTCAGGTACGTGATGTGGCCGATCATGCGGGCGATGCGCAGGCCGCGTTTCGGAATCACGCCGTGCCGGTAGAAGTGGCCGCCGTGAAAGTCCGGGTCGGTCACGATGGCGCGGCGGGCCACCTCGTTGAAGGCGATGTTCTCGGCCGTGAGGTTGGGCGCGCTGGCCACCACCACCGCGTGGCGCATGCGCTCGGGGTACTGCAGTGTCCAGGAGAGCGCCTGCATGCCGCCCAGGCTGCCGCCCAGCACGGCGGCGAGCTGCTGGATGCCCAGGCGGTCGAGCAGGCGGGCCTGGGCGTTGACCCAGTCCTCCACCGTGACCACCGGGAAATCCGCGCCGTAGACCTCGCCCGTGTCGGGGTGGTTGTGCATGGGGCCGGTGGAGCCGAAGCACGAGCCCAGGTTGTTCACGCCGATGACGAAGAAGCGGTCGGTGTCCACGGGCTTGCCCGGGCCGATCATGTTGTCCCACCAGCCTTCGCTCTTGTCCTGGCCCGCGTAGACGCCGGCCACGTGGTGCGAGGCGTTGAGCGCGTGGCACACGAGCACGGCATTGGAGCGGTCGGCGTTGAGCGTGCCGTAGGTCTCATAGGCCAGGTGGTAGTCGCGGATGGACGCACCGCTTTGCAGCGGCAGCACCTCCGCAAAGTGCATGGTCTGAGGTGTTGCGATGAACGACATAGTTGGAACTGGTGAGCCCTCATGTTCCACCGCTTGCGCGCGCCGCTGCTCCACAAACAAGGAAGCCGCCCTGGCCTGGAGCGCCGCCCCAGGACAAAAAAACCCGGCGTCGCTAAAAACGAGGCCGGGTACATGGGTCGGACGGGTCTTTAGCAGGATTTATAAAGCGCCCGCAAGCTGTGGCAAATCGGCGCGTCTGGCAAATATACCAAAAGCGCCTGCGGATGGCTCCTGCTTTTCGCAGCCTCCCTCAGCCGACCGGCGTGAAGATGGCCAGCAGCCCCAGCACCAGGAAGATCACGGCAGACACGATGTGCACCGCGCGGATCGGCACCCGGCGGGTGATGCGCTCGCCCAGCCACACCACGGGCGCGTTGGCGATCATCATGCCCAGCGTGGTGCCTGCCACCACCCACAGGTAGGCGTTGTACTGCGCGGCCAGCATGACGGTGGCGATCTGCGTCTTGTCGCCCATCTCGGCCAGGAAGAACGCGATCAGCGTGGTGCCGAACACCCCCCAGCGCGGCGAGCCGTCGGCCTCGCCTTCGTCAAGCTTGTCGGGGATCAGCATCCAGATGGCCATCGCGATGAACGATGCCCCCAGGATCCAGCGCAGGATCTGCGGCCCCACGAACGTCGTCACCCACGAGCCCACGGCGCCGGCCAGGCCATGGTTGACCAGCGTGGCCACCAGGATACCGAGGACGATGGGCCAGGGTTTGCGAAAGCGTGCGGCGAGCACGAGCGCCAGAAGCTGCGTCTTGTCGCCCATTTCGGCGAGCGCGACGATGGCGGTGGAGATGAAAAACGGTTCCATGTGGGGGTCCTGTCCGGCCGGATGTTGTTCGAAACGCATTGACTGCACCCCGACTCCGGCCATTTGGATCGGCATGCAGTCAATGGTCTCGCCCAGCTAGAAAACCGCATGCGCCATAGGTCCACCGGACCCAAGTTTGTTGACGCATGCCCCCGGCGCATTGCGCACCGGGCGGGCTACTCCCCAAAGACCCGCGTATTTTACCCTGCGCCAGCCTGGCGGGGGTGCCCCGGCCGTGACCGCCTGTCTTTTTTCCTCGGGAAAACCCTTCCACGCACGCGTGAAAACCCCTGATTTGTGCACGACGGGCGGCTTTCCCCAGAAATAAAACCCCACGCGCCACATAAAGTGATTAATAATGGGTTCGCTTTTCTGCTTGCAGGAGAGCAGTTAGCTTAGCGGTGAATGGTCAGTTTCGCGTCTTTGAAGTCGTCACAGGTTTGTTGATTGCGTCGGGCTCCATCGCGTTTTCATGTTTTTTCAGGAGTCCTTCATGGGCAACAAACTTTACGTGGGCAACCTGCCCTACTCTTTCCGCGACGAAGATCTGCAGCAGACCTTCAGCCAGTACGGCTCGGTTGGCAGCGCCAAGGTCATGATGGAGCGCGACACCGGCCGCTCCAAGGGTTTCGGCTTTGTCGAAATGGGCAGCGATGCAGAAGCCCAAGCCGCCATCCAAGGCGTGCATGGCCAAAACTTCGGCGGCCGTGACCTCGTGGTCAATGAAGCCCGCCCCATGGAGCCCCGTGCTCCCCGTAGCGGCGGCTTCGGCGGCGGCAACGGTGGTGGCGGCGGCTACGGCGGTGGTGGCGGCGGCGGTTACGGCGGTGGCCGTAGCGGCGGCGGCGGTGGTGGTGGTTACGGCGGTGGCCGTAGCAGCTACTAAAAAGACCTCATCGGCAGACCTCGCGGCCTGCCGAAGGCAAGACAAAGGAGCCTCAGGGCTCCTTTTTTCATGGCCGCGCGGTATCGCCACCACAGTCGGCATCACCGCTTGCTTTTTCGGCAAAAGTGTGGCGCATAATGGGTTGGCGGGTGCAACCCGTTTCCAAGTTTGCGGTGATCCGTCAGTTTCGCGCTGAGAGCGTCATTGAGATTAGCTGGCTGCGTTTTCGGGACTCCATCGCTTTATCCATGTGTTTTTGAGGAGTCCCTCGATGGGCAACAAACTGTACGTCGGCAACCTGCCGTACTCGGTGCGCGACAGCGATCTGGAACAGGCCTTCGGCCAATTCGGCGCAGTGACCAGCGCCAAGGTCATGATGGAGCGCGACACGGGTCGATCCAAGGGCTTTGGCTTCGTGGAAATGGGCAGCGACGCAGAAGCCCAGGCCGCGATCAACGGCATGAATGGCCAGCCCCTGGGCGGCCGCAGCATCGTCGTGAATGAAGCACGCCCCATGGAGCCCCGCCCACCCCGCAGCGGTGGATTTGGCGGCGGTGGCGGCGGCTACGGCGGCGGTGGTGGCCGCAGCGGTGGTGGTGGCGGCTACGGCGGTGGCCGTGAAGGCGGCGGTGGTGGCTATGGCGGCGGCCGCGAGGGTGGCGGCGGCGGTGGTTACGGCGGTGGCGGCCGCAGCGAAGGTGGATTCCGCAGCCCCTACGGCTCCGGTTCCCGCAACGGCGGCGGTGGCGGTGGTGGCCGCAACGGCGGCGGTGGCGGCTATGGCGGTGGCGGCGGCAGCAGCTACTGAAGAAGCACCCTGCCGGGGAGTTTTCCTGGCAAGGCCAAAGCCCCTTCGGGGGCTTTTTTCATGGGCGGCCGCCCCAGCCGGCGGGCGGGCGGCGGCAGCGCCCCGGCGCGGGGCCGGCGCGCTATGTCTGCTCGTCCTGGCGCCGCTTGCGGGGGCGGCCTGACAGCAGCTTGTCGAAAAGCGCGTTCGGCAGGAGCCGCAGCACCTTGGCGACCACCCCCATCTGCCACGGGATGACCCGGTAACTCACGCCCTGGGTGATGGCCCGGTAGGCATGGTCCGCGAAATCACCGGCCTGCATCAGAAACGGCATGCTGTAGCGGTTCTGGCGCGTGAGCGGCGTGTCGATGTAGCCCGGCGAAATGGTGACCACGCGCACGCCGTGCGGGCGCATTTCCCCGCGCAGGCTTTCGCAATAGCTGATGACGGCGGCCTTGCTGGCGCAGTAGGCGCCGTGGCCGGGCAGGCCCCGGATGCCCGCCACGCTGCCGATGCCCACCAGCGTGCCGCTGCCCCGCTGCGCCATGGCATCGACAAAGGGGTGGAACGTGGCCGCCACGCCGATATTGTTGGTGGCAAAGGTGCGCGCCATCACTTCGAGGTCATCACGCACGGCCGTGTCCATGCCCACGCTGATGCCGGCATTGGCGATGACCACGTCCGGTACTCCCTGGCGCGCGACACAGTCGCGGCCCGCCGCAACGATGCTGTCGGTGACCGCCACGTCTGCGCTATAAATTTCGTAGCTATCCGCGCTTATCCCTTGTGCGTCAGCCCATGTTTTCACCTCGGATGTCCGGCGCGCCGCCAGCGCCAGGCGGTAGCCCGAGCGATGGAAACGCAGGGCCAGCGCCTGCCCGATGCCGCTGGACGCTCCGGTGATGAAGACAAGGGGAGTGGTCATGGGGGGCTCCGGGCAGGGACAGGGGTGGGCTCGGCGGCTAGGGCTTGGCCGTGCCGGGCTGGAGCACGCCGCGCACGCGCCCGCGCAGTTGCAGCACCTGGTCGAGGTTGTCGTAGTCCATGCCGTCGGCGGTGAAGCGATCGTTGCCGCGCGTGAGGGTGACGGGCTTGTCCGAACGCACACGCTCCGTGCTGGTATAGGCGTGCAGGAATTCGCTGCGGAACTCGAGCCGCGGCTGCGCCGGCGTCCCCGGCCTGGCGGCCAGGGGCTCGCGCGTGACGATGGCGTTGCCGAACAGCTGGACCTCCGAACCATCGGCGTTGGTCAGGGCGCGGTCCGCCGTGGCCACGGTGAGGCGCCCGGCGGGCGTGACCGAGCGCATGCGCGCCTTGTCGATCTCCAGCGTGTCGGTGTCGGGGTAGTGCCGCGCCTCCGCGCCCTGCACCTCGCTCTGCAGCCGCCCCGCGGCGTCAAAGCTCTTCACCGAGAAGGATTTCATGAAGTAGTCTGGCTGGTGCCCCTGCTGGCGTTCGGCGGCGGGCAGCAGGGGCATGGGCGCGTTGCGCACCAGCCACCAGGTGCCCAGCGCCAGCAGGCCCATGAGCACGACGGGCAGGTACAGCGAGAACTGGTCCCAGCCCTGGCGGATCACGTTGCGCGTCATGGGGCCGCCTCCGGGCCGGGGGCGCCAGCCTGGCCCGTGGTCCATGGGTGCGGGGCGGGCCGGGTCATGCGGTGTATTCCGCCAGCAGTGCGGCGTAGCGGCCCGTGGCCACCAGCAGCAGGTCGCACAGCTCCCGCGCGGCGCCGTCGCCTCCCCGGGCCTGGGTCACGAAATGGGCCGCCTGGCGCACTTCGGCCTGGGCATTGGCCGGCGCGCACGCAAAGGCGCTGCGGCGCATGACGGGCAGGTCTGGCCAGTCGTCCCCCATCGCGGCGGCGTCGGACCAGCCCAGCCCCAGGGTGGCCAGGATCTGCTCGGCGGCCGGGCGTTTGTCCTCGGTGCCGAAGACGGCGTGCTCCACGCCCAGGGCCTTCAGGCGCACGCGCAGGGGCAGGGAGTCGCGCCCCGTGATCACCACGGGGGTGATGCCCGCCTTTTGCAGCAGCTTGAGCCCGTGCCCATCCAGGGTGTTGAAGCGCTTGAGGGTCTCGCCCGATTCGCTGATGTACAGGCCGCCGTCGGTCAGCACGCCGTCGACATCGAAGAAGGCGACGCGCACGCCCTGGGCCCGCAGCAGCAGCTCGGGATCGATCTGCAGCGCGGGCGCGGCATCGGGCAGGAAGGAGGAGGAGGAAGAGGGGCCCGCCACCATCAGATCACCTTGGCGCGCATGAGGTCGCCGATGTGCACGACCCCGGTGAGCACGCCCGCGGCATCCACCACCAGCACGCTGGTGATGGCATGGGCCTCCATCATTTCCGCGGCATCCACCGCCAGCGCATCCGGCGCGATGCGGCGCGGGCTGGGGTGCATCACCTGCTCGGCCGTGGCGGTGCGCAGATCGGCCCCCGCCTCGATGCGGCGGCGCAGGTCGCCGTCGGTGAAGATGCCCAGCACCTGCCCGGCCGCGTCCACGATGGCCGAGGCGCCCAGCCCCTTGGCGCTCATCTCGCGCATGAGGTCGCTGAAGGCGGCGCCGGGCGCCACTTTCGGGATTTCCGCCCCTGTCCGCATGACGTCGCTCACATGGGTGAGCAGCTTGCGCCCCAGCGCACCGCCAGGGTGCGAACGGGCAAAGTCTTCGGGGCGGAAGCCCCGGGCATCGAGCAGCGCCACGGCCAGGGCGTCGCCCATGGCCAGCTGGGCGGTGGTGCTGGCGGTGGGGGCGAGCTGCAACGGGCAGGCTTCTCGTTCCACGCCGCTGTCGAGCACGATGTCCGCATGTTTGGCCAGGGTGGATTGTGGCCGCCCTGTCATCGCAATCAACATGGCTCCCAGGCGTTTGATCACGGGCAGCAGGGTGGTGACTTCATCCACCTCCCCGCTATTGGAGAGCGCCAGCACGATGTCGATGGACTTGATCATGCCAAGGTCGCCGTGACTGGCTTCGGCCGGGTGCACGAACATGGCGGGTGTCCCGGTGGAGGCGAGCGTGGCGGCAATCTTGCGCCCGACATGCCCACTCTTGCCGATGCCCATCACCACCACCCGCCCGCGCACAGTGAGGATCGCCTGCACGGCCTGCGTGAACGACGCGCCAACACGGGTCTTCAGCCCCAGGACGGCCGCAGCCTCGATGTCAAAAGTCTCACGTGCCAGACGCAGGGCCTGATCAGCATCAAAGGGGGGCAGTGCGGCAGGTGCGGGAGTCATCCCGGGATTCTATCGACCGGGCAGGCCCTGGGCGGGCCCTGGATTTATTGTCCCCCTCTGGCACGCCCCGTGCTTCGGACAAGAAGATCGTGAACAGGCTGCTGGCCTCGGATAGCATCGAACCATGTCCTCTCTCGCCCTCACCTTGCTCTACCTGCTGGCCGCGGTGCTGGGCGTGGTGGCCTGCCGCAGCCTCAAGCTGCCCCCCATGCTGGGCTACCTGGCGGCGGGCGTGCTGATCGGGCCGCATGCGCTGGCGCTGGCGCAGAACTCGGAAGGGGTGCGCCACCTGGGCGAATTCGGCGTGGTGTTCCTGATGTTCGCCATCGGGCTGGAGTTCAGCCTGCCCAAGCTGCGCGCCATGCGCCGCCAGGTGTTCGGCCTGGGCCTGATGCAGGTGGTGCTGACGATGGCCGTGGTGTCGGGCGCGGCGCTGCTGCTCGCGCGCGTGGCGGGCGGCGTCTGGGAGATGGGCTGGCAGACCGCGCTGGCGCTCTCGGGCGTGATGGCCATGAGCAGCACGGCCATCGTGGTCAAGCTCATGGCCGAACGGGCGGAGCTGGAAAGCGAGCACGGCCGCAGGGTGATGGGCATCCTGCTCTTCCAGGACCTGGCCGTGGTGCCGCTGCTGGTGCTGATTCCCGCGCTGAGCTCGTCCCCGGACCAGCTCCTGACCGCGCTGGCGTGGGCCCTGGTCAAGGCCACGGTGCTGGTGGGCATCCTGCTCACGGGCGGGCAGCGGCTGATGCGCTGGTGGCTGACCCTGGTGGCGCGGCGCAAGAGCGACGAGCTGTTCATGCTCAACCTGCTGCTGATCACCCTGGGCCTGGCCTGGCTCACGGAGCTGGCGGGGCTGAGCCTGGCCCTCGGGGCCTTCATCGCGGGCGTGCTGGTGTCGGAAACCGAGTACCGCCACCAGGTGGGCACGGACATCCGGCCTTTCCACGACGTGCTGCTCGGCCTGTTCTTCATCACCATCGGCATGATGCTGGACTGGCACATCCTGGTGGACCGCTGGGCCCTGGTGCTGGCGCTGCTCACGGTGCCCCTGCTCCTCAAGCTGGTGATCATCCTGGTGCTCGCGCGGGGCATGGGCGCCACGACCGGCGTGGCCCTGCGCACCGGGCTGTACCTGGCCCAGGCGGGCGAATTCGGCTTCGTGCTGCTGTCGCTCACGCAGGCCAACGGGCTGGTGCAGCCGGCGCTGATGAACCCCATCCTGGCGGCCATGGTGCTGTCGATGCTGGCCACGCCGTTCCTCATCATGTACAGCAACCGCATCGTGATGAAGCTGGTGGCCAGCGACTGGCTGCAGCAGTCGCTGCAGATGACGAGCATCGCGCGCAAGTCCATCAACAGCAGCAAGCACGTGATCATCTGCGGCTACGGCCGCTGCGGACAGAACCTGGCGCGCATGCTGGAGCATGAGGGCATCCCCTACATGGCGCTCGACCTGGACCCGGACCGCGTGCGGCAAGCCGCCGCCGCCGGTGATTCGGTGGTGTACGGCGACGCCACCCGCCTGCAGGCGCTGATGGCCGCGGGCCTGGTGCGCGCGAGTGCCGTGGCCATCACCTACATCGACGTGCCCGCCGCGCTGAAGGTGCTGGCCAACGCGCGCTCCCACGCGCCGCAGGTGCCGGTGGTGGTGCGCACGCAGGACGATCTCTACCTGGACAAGCTGCAGGCCGCCGGCGCCACCGAGGTGGTGCCCGAGGCCATCGAGGGCTCGCTGATGCTGGCCAGCCATGCGCTGGCGCTGGTGGGCGTGCCCATGCGCCGCGTGCTGCGCCTGGTGCAGGACCAGCGCGACGCGCGCTACAACCTGCTGCGCGGCTACTTCCACGGCGCGGACGACGACACCGTCAATGAGCGCGACCAGGAACGCCTGTCCACCGTGAACCTGCCCCCCGGCTCCACCGCGCTGGGCAAGAGCCTGGGCCAGCTCGCGCTGTCGGCCATGGGGGTGCGGGTGGTGAACCTGCGCCGCGGCAGCGGCCACATGAGCTCGGCGGTGGACGATGCGCTGCTGGCGGCGGGCGACACGCTGGTGCTCTCGGGTCACCCGGCGGCGCTGATGCTGGCCGAGGACAAGCTGCTGCGCGGGTAGCAGGGTACATCCCCCTGAGGCACTGCGTGCCTTCCCCCTTTTCTCTACGCGCTCCGGGAAGGGGGACGATGCCCTCGCTGCGGGGCGGCCCTTGCCTGGCATCTCTCGCCCGATGCGTGCCAGTGGCTGAGGCTGACGCCAAAATTTGAATTAAATATGGCTCTGGCGCTTATCCATCAAGCGCCAATAGCTATATATTTAATAGCAAACTACAAAAGCTCGGCGGGCCCGGGCCTCCCGAACAGGTAGCCCTGGAAGCGCTTGCAGCCGTTGCGCAGCAGGAAGTCGCGCTGCCCCTCGGTCTCCACCCCTTCGGCCACCACGTCCAGCCCGAGGCTGTGGGCCAGCGCGATGATGGTGCAGGCGATGGTGGCATCGTTGGGGTCGGTGAGCACGTCGCGCACAAAGCTCTGGTCGATCTTGAGCTGGTCCAGCGGCAGGCGCTTGAGGTAGGAGAGCGACGAGTAGCCCGTGCCGAAATCGTCCAGCGAGAACCCCACGCCCTGGGTGCGCAGCGCCTGCATCTTGTGGATGCTCTCCTCCACGTCCTGCAGCAGCAGGCTTTCCGTGAGCTCCAGCTTGAGGCGCGCGGGGTCGGCCCCGCAGTCGCGCAGCACGCTGAGGACTTCCTCCGCGAAGTCGGGCTGCCGGAACTCCTGCGCGCTCACATTCACGGCCACGCTCCAGCCCGCGGTCCCGGACGCCGCGGTCCACCGCGCCAGCTGGCGGCACGCCATGGCCAGCACCTGGCGCCCCAGGGGCAGGATGAGGCCGGTCTGCTCCGCCAGGGGGATGAAGTCCCCGGGCGGCACCATGCCGCGCAGCGGATGGTTCCAGCGCACCAGCGCCTCGGCGCCCAGCACCCGGCCCGTCTCGTCCACCACCGGCTGGTAGTGCAGCAGGAACTCGTTGCGCGCGAGCCCCTGCCGCAGATCGCCCTCCAGCGCCGACCGCGCGGAGGCCGCCGCCTGCATGGCCGGATCAAAAAAACACAGCGTGTTGCGGCCCTGCGCCTTGGCCTGGTACATGGCCAGATCGGCGCGCTTGAGCAGCTCCTGCACGGGCAGCTGCACATCGCGGAACAGGGCAATGCCAATGCTGGGCGTGCTGTGCACTTCGCTGCCATGCACCACATAGGGCTGGTTCAGCGCGGCCAGCACCTTCTGGGCCACGGCTTCCGCTTCGGCCGCAGCCGCCTGCGTCTCGGCATCCAGGCCCTGGACCACCACCACGAACTCGTCGCCCCCCAGGCGCGCCACGGTGTCCGTGGCCCGCACGCTGGCGCTGACGCGGCCGCCCACCTGCACCAGCAGCCGGTCGCCCCACTCGTGGCCCATGGTGTCGTTGACGCCCTTGAAGTTGTCCAGATCCAGGAACAGCAAGGCCCCATGGCTGCCCTCGCGGGCGCACATGTTCACCGCGCGCTCCAGCCGGTCCATCAGCAGCCGCCGGTTGGGCAGACCCGTGAGCTCGTCGTAGAACGCCAGGCGCTGGATCTCCGCCTCGGCCAGCTTGCGCTCGGTGATGTCGCGGGCCACGCCGCGGTAGCCCGTGAACTGGCCCTCTTCATCGAAGATGGGCTCGCCGCTGATCGATACCCAGACGGGTTTTCCGTCTTCGGTCAGGCGCTGCATCTCGAAGTCGTGAAAGACCTCGTGCGCCTCCAGCTGCCTGCGGTGCTCGCGCCACTGACCATCGCCCACGAAGGTGTTGGGCAGCTCCCAGCGCGTGAGGCCGTAGTGCATCTCGTTGGGCACGCCGGCCTCGTGGTAAGGGTTGCCGTCCAGCCGCACGAAGCGGAACTGCGCGTCCTGCTCCCAGTACCAGTCGGAGGACAGGTGCGTGAGGCTGCGCCAGCGGGACTCGCTCAGGCGCAGGGCTTCCAGGGTGCTCAGGTAGTCGGTGACGTCCGTGAACGTGCGCACGCGGCCGCCCTGCTCCAGGGCGCGCGTGCGCACCTCGATGTAGCGGCCGCCGCGGGTGCGCCGCACGTAGGCGTCGGGCATGGTGAGCCGGCCACCGTGGGAGGAATACTCGGACGCCACGTAGTTGCGCGCCGCGGGCTCTATGAGCTGGAATTCCGCGCCGAAATCCCCCCGCTCGGTCTGGAAACGCACCACTTCCTCGACCTTGGGCTGCGTGGCCAGCAGTGCTTCCGGCAGATCCAGCAGCTCCAGATAGCGCCGGTTGTAGACGCGGATCCGCCCTTCGGCATCCACGTTGGTGATGCCCTGCGACACGCTGGCGAGCGTGCCTTCCAGGGCTCGTGTCTTGTCGGCCAGGAGGGCGCTGGTGCGTTCGAGCTCCGCCTCGACCGCGCTGCGCGCCAGCTCGGCGCGGCGGGCCATCTCCAGCTGGCCCACCGTGTTCAGCAGGGGCTGGAGGAACTGCACGTCCGACGCCGAATAGCCCTCGGGCCGGTTTGCCAGGCCGACCATGGCCACCAGTTCCCCCGCCGCGTGGATGGGAAGCCCCAGGTAGGTGCGCAGCGGCGGGTGGC
Source organism: Acidovorax sp. GW821-FHT09A11 (assembly GCF_059418365.1). Classification (NCBI taxonomy): domain Bacteria; kingdom Pseudomonadati; phylum Pseudomonadota; class Betaproteobacteria; order Burkholderiales; family Comamonadaceae; genus Acidovorax; species Acidovorax sp. GW821-FHT09A11. The sequence continues at coordinate 1,859 of NZ_JBWKPS010000013.1, read as the reverse complement.
CCCGGGGCGTGCCCACGCCGCGCGTGTCGTGGCTGGCGTCGTTGGAGAGCACCGGCTCGCCGGACACCAGCGCCGCCCCGACCAGGGAGTGCAGGTTGTCGAACACCATGCCTTCCTCGGAATGCTGGGCATAGCGGGCCCTGGAGGCCTCGTCCCAGCTGATGTCGGTCATGGCGTGCACGCGCAGGTAGGGGTGCCCATCCTCGGCGCGCTGCACCTGGCCCACGAGGCCGAAGGCGCTCTGCGTGAGCGACATCAGCTCCTTGAGCAGGGCCTCGAAGGCGGCCCGGGGTCCCGAACTGGCGATGAACATCGCCTGGGCGAGGGAGATGGCCTGCAGCAAGCGGTGCTGGCGGGCCAGCATGGCCTCGGCCGCCAGCCGCGCGCGGGCGCTGGAATTGCGCTCGAGCACCGAGTCGATCTGCGCGGGCAGCGTCAGCAGATAGTCCAGCGCGGGGTCCTGCACCGCGAAGTCGTCGAAGCCATGGCGCATGGCCTGGGCCGCATGGGTTTCCGCCCCCATGCGCACGACGATCATGGCCGGCACGCCGTCGAGCAGCCGCAGCAGGTCGAAGGCCGAGCCATCGACCGTGCGCTGCGCCGCCAATACGATGTCCGGCCTGCTGTGCCCCAGATGTTCCCGCGCATCCGCCAGCGACGCGGCCACGTCCACCCGCCAGCCGGACCACGGGTCCGCGAGCGCGTCGACCACCGCCTGTGCATGGTGGTGATCGCTTTCGATCAGCAGGATGGAGATGGGCATGGCCGATCTGCGGTGTGAAGGGGTGTTTCAGCGTGGCGGTACAGCGGATGTAACAGCGCTGAAACATTATGAGGGTTCGCGGCGCAGGGTGCGGTCCCGATCAACCCTGCTGGATACACTTGCCACGCCTTTCGCCTTCGGGCGCCCCGCGCAATCCTTCATTTCCCCCCCGCAGCCATGCAGCCACTCAGCGTCAACGAATACCTCCGCCAACACATCCGCACCGTGCCCGACTGGCCGGCGCCCGGTGTGCAGTTCCGGGACATCACCCCGCTGCTGCAGGACCCCAAGGTGTTCCGGGTGCTGATCGATGCCTTCGTGCACCGCTACATGGACAAGGCGCTGCGCCCGGATGTGGTCGCCGGGCTGGATGCGCGCGGATTCATCCTGGGCGCCGTGGTGGCCTATGAACTGAACGTGGGCTTCGTGCCCATCCGCAAGAAGGGCAAGCTGCCCTTCACCACGGTCGAGGAAACCTACGAGCTCGAATACGGCAGCGCCACCGTGGAGCTGCACACCGACGCCGTGAAGGCCGGGGACCGCGTGCTGCTCATCGATGACCTCATCGCCACGGGCGGCACGATGATGGCGGGCAGAAAACTGCTGGAGAAGCTGGGCGCCACGGTGACCGAGGGCGCCGCCATCGTGGACCTGCCGGAACTGGGCGGTTCACGGCGCCTGCGCGAGTCCGGGCTGCCGCTGTACACGCTGGTGGACTTCGAGGGCCATTGAGGCGGAGGCGGCAAGGCGGCGGCGCGGCAACGCCCGCACCGCCCTGCGCCACGGCACCACCTTCGGCCCCCCCTTTCGACGACCCGGGGGAATGCCGGACCTTCGGGTCCTGCCCCGGGGGTGTTCAGTTCAGCTCGCCGTACTGGGTGCTGCTCAGGTCGGGGGCGGGGCTGTCGGCACCCGGCATTTCCGTGTCTTCAAAGCCCGTGGGCTGGGCAGGGGGCAGCAGCGGCCCCGAGCGCACCGGCACGCCGGGCTTGGCGGCCGCGGCGGGCACGGCCACGGCGGAAGCCCCGGCCGCCGTGGCCAGGGCGCGTTTGAACGCCGCCACTTCGTCCGCCTCGATGGGCTCGTAGCGCGGGGC
>NZ_JBWKPS010000012.1:0-146454 GCF_059418365.1 Acidovorax sp. GW821-FHT09A11 | reverse complement strand
CTGCTGCGGCAGGCGGGCCGCGCGTTTGGCGCCCACGAGGCCCGGGCCCGCGCGCGCTGCGCGGTGGCCGAGGCCGAGGTGGCGCTCGCCCTGCGCGACCTGGGCGGCCAGGGCCAGGCACTGCTGGCGGCGGCCGACACGCTGCAGGCCCATGGCGACGCGATCAACGCCCTGCAGGCCCGGCTGGTGGCGGCCCGCAGGCTGATTCTGCTGGGGCGGCTGGCGCAGGCCTCCGCCGCACTCGCAGCCATCCAGGCGGCGGGCCTTCCGGCCCAGCTGCCCGCGCCGCTGGCCGCCGTGGCCGCGCTCACGGCCGCAGAGCTGGCCCTGCGCGCCTTGCACATCGACGCCGCAGACGCCGCGCTGCAGCGGGCCGCCGAGGCGGCCGGCCACGCCGGGGTGCCCGCCCTGGTGGCCGAGGTGGCCCACGCCCGCACGCTGCTCCAGCAGCCCGCGGCCCGCCGCCTGGGGCCGGGCACCGAGCACCTGCTGCAGCTGCGGGACGTGGCGGCGCTGCGCGCAGCGGGCGACACACTGGTGGTGGACGCCTGCCGCCACGGCGTGCAGGCGGGCGGCGCGTGGCACCCGCTGGCGCGCCGGCCGGTGCTGTTTGCACTCGTGCGCGCGCTGGCCCAGGCGTGGCCGGGCGACGCGGACCGCGATACGCTGATCGCCGACGTGTTCCGCACGCGCCACCCCGACGAGACCCACCGCGCCCGCCTCCGCGTGGAAATGGGGCGACTGCGCGCGCTGATGGCACCGCTGGCGGGCGTGGAGGCCACCGCACGCGGCTTCATGCTGCGCCCCCAGGGGGGCCGCGGGGTGGCCGTGCTCGCGCCGCCGGTCGATGGCGCGCAGGGCGCGCTGCTGGCGCTGCTGTCCGACGGCGCCGCGTGGTCCACATCGGCCCTGGCGCTCGCGCTGGGCGACAGCCAGCGCACCGTGCAGCGCGCGCTGGCCGAGCTGGAGGCCGGCGGCCAGGTGCGCGCCATCGGCCAGGCCCGCGCCCGCCGCTGGCTGGCGGCGCCGCTCGTCGGATTCACGACGATCTTGTTACTCCCCACGGCGCAGCCGATTCCCTAAAGTGGCATCACCAACCGTTGAAGGAGCCCAGCCATGACCACCATCACCCGCACCCCACAAGCCCCCCGCGACGCAGCCTGCAGCAGCCAGGTGGGCGACACCCCGCCGCCGCACCGGCAGATGCCCATCGCCTCGCGCCAGCCCGCCCAGGTGGTGCGCGAGTACGGACCGTTCGGCGATGCCGGGGCGGTCCATGGCGTGACGCACGACGGCCAGCGCGTGTGGGCCGCGACGGGCGAGCACCTGGTGGCTTTCGACCCCGCCAGCGGCACCACCGCCCGCACGCTCGACGTGGCGTGCGACGCGGGCACGGCCTTCGACGGCACGCACCTCTACCAGATCGCCGAGGCGCGCATCGACAAGATCGACCCTTCCACCGGCCGCGTCCTGGCCACCATCCCCGCGCCGGGCGGCGGCAACGACTCGGGCCTGACCTGGGCCGAAGGCAGCCTGTGGGTGGGCCAGTACCGCGACCGCAAGATCCACCAGATCGACCCCGCCACGGGGGCCATCCGCCGCACCATCGAGTCCGACCGCTTCGTTACCGGCGTGACCTGGGTGGACGGCGAACTGTGGCACGGCACCTGGGAGGGCGACGAAAGCACGCTGCGCCACATCGACCCCGCCAGCGGTGCCGTGCTGCAGCAGCTGGACCTGCCGCAGGGCATGGGCGTGAGCGGGCTCGAGTCCGACGGGGCCGGCCTGTTCTACGCCGGCGGCGGCAGCAGCGGCAAGGTGCGCGCCGTGCGCCGGCCCGAGGCGCCCCGCGCCTGAACGGGGCGGCCGCGCGCCGCGCCCATCGCCGTGCACCCCACGGGCCCTGCACCGGCGCCGCGCCTTCCGCGCGGGCCGCAGGCCGGGGGCAGGTGCGCCTGGCCCGCCCGCGAGCCCATCCTTCTTCTACGCCACCCGCCACCCCATCGAGGAGTCCTCCATGAACGCCCCCACACAACAACATCCCGTGGTCTCCGCCCGCCAATGGCTGGCCCAGCGCCACACCCTGCTGGCCCACGAGAAGGCGCTGACCCGCCTGCGCGACGAGATCGCCCAGGAGCGCCGCGCGCTGCCCTGGACCCGCGTGGACAAGCGCTACACCTTCGACACGCCCCAGGGTCCGCGCGCCCTGGCCGACCTTTTCGACGGCCGCAGCCAGCTGCTGGTGCAGCATTTCATGTTCGGCCCGGGGTGGGAGCAAGGCTGCCCCAGCTGCTCGTTCATGGCCGACCACCTGGGTGGCATGGAGCTGCACCTGCAGCACCGCGACGTGTCGTTGCTTGCCATCTCGCGCGCGCCGCTGGCCGAGATCGAGCGCTTTCGCGAGCGCATGGGCTGGCGGTTCCGCTGGGTGTCGTCGCACGGCAGCGACTTCAACCACGACTTCGCCGTGAGCTTCACGCCCGAGCAGCGCGCACGGGGGAACGGCGAGGTCTTCTACAACTACGGCATGCAGCCGTTCCCCGCCGAGGAGGCGCCGGGCATCAGCGTGTTTGTGCGCAACGATGCGGGCGAGGTGTTCCACACCTACTCGACCTTCGGGCGCGGCGTCGAGGCCATGATGGGCACCTACCAGCTGCTGGACCTGACGCCGCTGGGGCGCCATGAAACCAACCGGGCCTACCCCATGGACTGGGTGCGCCACCACGACCGCTACGCGCCCGCCGACGCCGCCCGCACCCCGGCCGCTCCGGCTGCGCAGGCAAGCCAGGCCCACCCTGCACCGGGCGCGTGCTGCGCCGCACGGGGCTGAACACCGCCCCACGGCCATGGACACCCTCTGGCCCTGGCTCGCCACCGCCGCACTGGGCGCCCTGCACGGGATGAACCCTGCCACGGGCTGGGGACTGGCGGCGGCCTGGGGCCTGCGGACGCACGACCACGGCATCCCGCTGCGCGCCGTGCTGCCCCTGGCCACCGGGCACCTGGCCTCGGTGGCGCTGGTGGCCGCCACGGCGGTGTGGGGCCTGCCGCTGGCCCGGCCCGTGCTGCTGGCGGTGGCGGGCGGATTGTGCGCGGTGGTGGTGCTGGCCCACCTGCGTGGGCATACCGCGCCGCCCTGCATCCGCAGGCCTGCCGGGCACGCGGGCCTGGCCCTGTGGTCCTTTGGGACGGCCACCGCCCACGGCGCGGGGCTGATGCTGGTGCCCGCGCTGGCGCCGCTGTGCCTGGGCGGTGGCGCGGCAGGGGGCGGTGCCGCATCCACCCCCCTGCTGCTGGCGCTGGCCGCACTGGGCGTTCACACCCTGGCCATGCTGGCGGCCAGCGCCGCCATGGCCGCCGCCGCATGCCGTGGCGTGCAGGGGGCCACACGCTGGCTGCAGCGCCATAAGCGCCGCGCCTGCCGCCCAGTCCGTTGACTACGCCTTTGGGGGGCGGTGCAGCGCGCAGAGCTTGTTGCCGTCCGGGTCGCGCAGGTACGCCAGGTACAGCTTGCCGCCGGGGCCTTCGCGGTAGCCGGGCGGGTCTTCGCAGGTGGTGCCCCCGTGGGCGACACCCGCCGCATGGAACGCATCGGCCTGCTCGGGCGACTGCATGGCAAAGCCGATGGTGCCGCCGTTGGCAAAGGTGGCGGCCTCGCCATTGATGGGGGTGCTGATGCAGAAGGTGCCGGAGGGGCCCCGGTAGAAGTAGCGGTTCTTGTTGGCGACGCCAGGGGGCACACCGATGGTGCCGAGCAGCGCGTCGTAGAACTTTCGGGATACCTCCAGGTCGTTCACACCGACCATCACATGACTGAACATACTTTTTTGTCTCCGCTGGGCCCCGGTGGGGCGGTTGATGGGCGAAGGGATGTTACCGGCTGCGCACCCGCGCGCTGTCGCCCAGCAGACCGTGGCGCGGGCAGCGCCTGCGTGGAGTGAGTGGCCTGCACGGCGCGCGGGGGCACCACCGCCGGCGAATACGCTGCAGCCTGGCATTTTTCAAGCCAAAATGCCCTGGAGCGCACGTTCAATCACCGCCATCAGCTATCAATTGAAGAGCATTCAGCCTCCCGCCATGCCACCCACCGCCCACTTCACCCCCGTCCCCCTCGACAAGGCCTACCGCCTGCTCAACCACGGCCCCACCGTGCTGGTGTCGGCCGCGCACGCCGGCCAGCACAACGTGATGGCGGCCGCCTGGGCCTGCGCGCTGGACTTTTCCCCGCCCAAGGTGACGGTGGTGCTCGACAAGGCCACGCGCACGCGCGAACTGGTGGAGGCCAGCGGCGCCTTCGCGCTGCAGCTGCCCACCGTGCCCATGGCGGCGATGACCGTGGCCATTGGCACCGACAGCGCCAAGACCCACCCCGACAAACTGCGGCAGCACGGCGTGGAGCTGTTCCACGCCCCCGGCCACGCCAATACCCCGCTGGTGCACGGCTGCGCGGCCTGGCTGCTGTGCCGCGCCATCCCCGAGCCGCACAACCAGCAGGCCTACGACCTCTTCATCGGCGAAGTGGTGGCAGCCTGGGCGGACGAGCGCGTGTTCCGCAACGGGCACTGGGAGTTCGACACCGCACCCCAGGCGCTGCGCACGCTGCACTACGTGGCGGGCGGGCAGTTCTATGCGACGGGGGCGTCGGTCGTGGTGTGAAAGGCGCTGTGGCCACCACAGCGCGGCATGAAGGGCAGTGGGCGCCGCCTCCCGGAGAATCCGGTCCATGCGGAATACCCTAGTGGCTCCGGTTCTTTGACCAGATAATATGCATGCATAGCGAATGCGAAGCCGCTGCGCTGCCGTGCCACGGTCAACCGCAGTCCCGGCGCGCTGCGGCAGCGGCGCCGTGCGGCGGCTGCCTTTCGACTTCGCTGCGTGTATCCCCCGGTTGTAGATGAAACAAGGAAGCTGAAATGAACATGGGTTTTCGAAAGACCGTGCTGGCCGTGGCGAGCGGCGTGGTGGTGTCGGTAGGTGGGGCAGGGGTTGCGCAGGCGCAGTCGCTCACCATCGCACTGGCGGCCGAGCCGACCGCGGCCGATCCGCACTATCACAAGATGACGGCCAACGATGCTTTTTCGGCCCATGTCTATGACTCGCTGGTGGCGCGCAACGCCAAGATGGAGCTGATCCCTTCGCTGGCCACGTCGTGGAAGAACCTGGACGACCTGACCTGGGAGTTCAAGCTGCGCCCCGGCGTCAAGTTCTCGAACGGCCAGCCGTTCACGTCCAAGGACGTGCTGTTCACCATCTGCCGCACGCTGAACAACGAGACCAACGTCTCGGAGTCGTACACCGACACCACCAAGCGCATCACCGACGTGAAGACGCCCGATGACCTGACCGTGATCATCAAGACCGTGGCGCCGCTGCCGCTGCTGCCCGCCGAAATGGCGCGTTCATTGCCGATTCTGTGGAGCGGTATTGCCCAGGGCGGCAAGCTCGCGTTCGCACCCAAGACGGGCTGCGGCGTGACCGGCGCCTGGCCGACCGTGACCGATTTCAATACCGGCAAGACCGCCATCGGCACCGGCCCGTTCCTGATGAAGTCCTACGTCAAGGGCACCGGCATCCAGCTGGAGCGCAACGAAGCCTACTGGGGCGAGAAGCCCCACTGGAAGACGGTGAAGATGGTGCCGGTGCCCAGCGCCGGCCCGCGCCTGACGGGCCTGCTGTCCGGTGACTACGACGTGATCGAGAACCCCGCCGCGCGCGACCTGACGCGTGTGAAGGACAACGCCAAGTTCGACTTCGTCGCCACGCCATCGACGCGCCTCGTGTTCCTGCAGCCCGACATCGGCCGCAACCCCAGCCCCCTGGTGAAGGCCGCCGACGGCAAGAACCCGCTGCAGGATGTGCGCGTGCGCCGGGCCATGAACATGGCCATCGACCGCAAGGCCATCGTGCAGCGCATCATGGACGGCATGGCCACGCCCGCCTACCAGTACATGCCCGACGGCATGTTCGGCGCGCTGCCCCAGGCCCCCGAGATCAAGTTCGATCCCGAAGGCGCCAAGAAGCTGCTGGCCGAAGCCGGTTACCCCAACGGCTTCGAGCTGACGCTGTCATCCACCAACGACCGCTACGTGAACGACGCCCAGGTGGCCCAGTCGGTGGCGCAGTACTTCACGCGCATCGGCATCAAGACCAACGTGGATGCGATGACCGCGTCGATCTACTTCCCCAAGCGCGCCAAGCGCGAGTTCAGCCTGCCCATGGGCGGCTGGCCCGCGGAAACGGGCGAGGCGTCGGCGCTGTTCCAGCTGTGGGTGGCATCGCTGGATGCGCCCAAGGGCCAGGGCACCAGCAACTACGGCGCCAACTACAACCCCGAGTTCGACAAGCTGTACCTGCCGGCCGCCGACACGGTGGACCCCGCCAAGCGCAAGGCCGGCCTGGAAGCCGCCACCAAGTTCGCCCTGGACAACGTGGCGCTGATCCCGCTGCACTTCGAGAGCAGCATCTGGGCCTTCAAGAAGGGCCTGAGCTACGAAGGCCGCCGCGACCAGTACACGCTGGCCACCTCGGTCAAGGCCAAGTAAGCCACTGCCGGCCAGTGGACGGATACGGGGTGCGCTTGCGCACTCCGTATTTTTATTTGCCACGCCGCGTTGTCGCAGGCCCGCCATGTCCAGGCCCCCACGCCTTGGCCTTTGCAACGCCACCGTGGCGCGGCTTCCATCCATTTCGCAAGGGGGTGCCTGAGTGCTCGTCTTCATCCTGCGAAGGTTCATGCAGAGCCTTCTTGTCCTCCTGGCGGTGTCGCTGGTGGTGTTCTTTGCGGTGTATGCCGTGGGCGACCCCATCGAACTGCTGGTCAACGCCGAGGCCAGCGAGGCCGACCGCCTGGCGATGATCAAGCGCCTGGGCCTCGACCTGCCCATCTGGCAGCAGTACACGAGCTTCCTGTTCCGCGCGCTCAAGGGCGACCTGGGCACCTCGTTCGTGCACGGGATTCCGGCCATCGAACTGATCGTGCAGCGCATTCCGGCCACGCTGGAGCTGGTGCTGGTGGCGATCACGCTGACCATCGTGGTCGGCATTCCGCTGGGCCTGGTCGCCGGCCTCAAGAATGACAAGCCCACGGGGCGGGGGCTGATGGCGGGCTCGGTGCTGGGTTTTTCGCTGCCCAACTTCTGGCAGGGCATGGTGCTGATCCTGTGTTTCGCCGTGTGGCTGCAGTGGCTGCCCGCCGCGGGGCGTGGTGACACGGTGGCGGTGTTCGGCGTGCCGCTGTCGTTGCTGACGGCGGATGGCTGGTCGCATGTGATGCTGCCGGCCGTGAACCTGGCGCTGGCCAATATCGCGCTGGTGCTGCGCCTGACGGCGACGGGCGTGGTGGACGCCAAGACACAGGAGTACGTGAAATTCGCCCGCGCCAAGGGCCTGAAGCCGCGCCGCATCCTCACGCGCCACATCCTGCGCAACATCCTGATCCCGGTGGTCACGGTGATCGGCATGGAGTTTGGCTCGCTGATCGCCTACTCCACCATCACCGAGACCGTGTTTGCCTGGCCCGGCATGGGCAAGCTGCTGATCGACAGCATCTACCAGCTCGACCGCCCCGTGGTCGTGGCGTACGTGATGCTGGTGACCTTCATCTTCGTGATGATCAACATGCTGGTGGACATGCTGTATGCGGCGCTGGACCCGCGCGTGCAGCTGCAAGAGTCCGAATAGGAAAGCGGGCACAAGCGATTTATGCAAACTCCAGAATCCCCTCCCACTCCCCACGCCCCGTTGACGGAAACGCCGCGCCGCCGGGCCATCCTCAAGCAATTGCGCAGCCGCCCGTCCCTCAGGGGCTCGGCGATTTCGCTGGTCGTGCTGCTGCTGGTGGTGATGCTGGCGCCGTTCCTGGCGCCGCAGAACCCCTATGACCTGGCCGCCCTGGACCTGATGGACGGGCGCCTGCCGCCAGGCTCGGCCAGCATGGACGGCTTCCACTACTGGCTGGGCACCGACAGCCAGGGCCGCGACATGCTCAGCGCCATCCTGTATGGCCTGCGCATCAGCCTGACCGTGGGCCTGGCCGCGGTGGCGCTGGCCACCGTGATCGGCAGCCTGATCGGCCTGCTCGCGGCCTACGTGGGCGGCCTGGTCGACACCGTGCTGATGCGCATCGTGGACTTCATCCTGGGCTTTCCGACCATCCTGGTGGCGCTGGTGCTGCTGGCGATGCTGGGGCGCGGCGTGGACAAGGTCGTGATCGCCATCGTGATGGTGCAGTGGGCGCACTACGCGCGCATCATGCGCAGCCGCGCGCTGCAGGAGCGCCGCAAGGAATACATCGAGGCGGCACAGAACCTGGGCTTTCCGGCCTGGCGCATCATGCTGCGCCACCTGCTGCCCAACTGCCTGGGCCCGGTGATGGTGTTTGCCACCATCCAGATCGCCAACGCCATCGTGCTGGAAGCCACGCTGTCGTTCCTGGGCGTGGGCGTGCCCATCACCGAGCCATCCCTGGGCCTGCTCATCGCGAACGGCTTCCAGTACCTGCTGTCTGGCGACTACTGGATCAGCATGTTCCCCGGCCTGGCCCTGCTGGCCCTCATCCTGGCGATCAACGTGATCGCCGACCGCCTGCGCGCCGCGCTGGACCCGAGAAGCCCATGACAACCCCTTTGCTTGCAGTGCGTGGCCTGCACACCGTTTTTCACACCGAGGAAGGCGCCTGGCCCGCCGTCAGCGGGATCGACCTGTCCATCGGGCCTGGCGAGATCCTGGGCCTGGTCGGCGAATCCGGCTCGGGCAAGTCGGTCACCGGCTTTTCCATCTTCGGCCTGATCGACCCTCCCGGCGAGGTGATCGCCGGCGAGGTGCTGTTCAAGGGCCGGAACCTGCGCGAGCTGAGCGAGGAGCAGATGCGCCAGCTGCGCGGCGACCGCATCGCGATGATCTTCCAGGACCCTCTGATGACGTTGAACCCGGTGCTGCGCATCGAGGAGCAGATGCTCGAGGCCATCCAGACCCATGCCAGCGTGCCGCGCACCCAGGCGCTCCAGCGCTGCGTGGAGGCGCTGGAGATGGTGGGCATCCCCGCCCCGGCTTCGCGCCTGCGCAACTACCCGCACGAGTTCTCGGGCGGCATGCGCCAGCGCGTGGCGATCGCCATCGCCATGCTCAACAAGCCCGAGCTGATCATCTGCGACGAGCCCACCACGGCGCTCGATGTGACGATTCAGGGCCAGATCCTGTACCGCATGCAGGAGATCTGCCGCACGCACGGCACGGCGCTCATCTGGATCACCCACGACCTTGGCGTGATCGCCGAGCTGGCCGACAAGGTCGCGGTGATGTACGCGGGCAAGATCGTCGAGTCCGGCCCGGTGGATGAGGTGCTGGATGCCCCGGTGCACCCGTACACCCGTGGCCTGCTCGATTCGCTGCCCGGCGCCGCCCTGCCCGGCGGACGCCTGCGGCAGATCAGCGGCATGGCGCCGATGCTGGGCAACCGCCCCGCCGGCTGCGCCTTTGCGCCGCGCTGCGCGCACGCCCTGGCGCAATGCGCCACGGGCGAACCGGAGAACACCACGGTGAATGGGCGTACCTACCGCTGCTTTGCCCCCCTCGTTGCCCTGGACCCTGCCGCATGAGCCACACCGCACCACCTCCCGTCATCGAATTGCGCAATGTGTACAAGCGCTTTGTCAAAAGGCAGGACCTGATCGGGCGCGTGTTCGAGCTGGCCGGCAAGAAGCCCGAGCCGCGCACCGTGCATGCCGTCAACGGCGTGAGCCTGGCGATTGCGCAGGGCGAGGTGCTGGGCCTCGTGGGGGAGTCCGGCTGCGGCAAGTCCACGCTTGGCCGCATCGTCGCCGGCCTGCACCGCCAGACCGAAGGCGAACTGCTGTACCAGGGCGCCGCCGTGGACGGCCTGGACCGGGCCGCCAGACTGGCCTACACACTGGGCGTGCAGATGGTGTTTCAGGACCCCCAGGCCTCGCTCAATCCGCGCCAGCGGCTGCACCAGATCCTGGGCGAGGCGCTGCACGTGCACAAACTCGCGCCCGCCGGCGAAATACCGGCACGCGTCGACAGGGCGCTGGCCGAAGTGGGCCTGGCCGCCGAGTACCGCACCCGCCTGCCGCACCAGCTCTCGGGCGGGCAGCGCCAGCGCGTGGGCATTGCCCGGGCGCTGATGGTGTCGCCCCGCTTCCTGGTCTGCGATGAGCCGGTCGCGGCGCTGGACGTGTCGATCCAGGCGCAGGTGATCAACCTGTTCATGGACCTGCGTGCCCAGCACGGCCTGACCTCCCTGTTCATCAGCCATGACCTCGGTGTGGTGCGCCACATCTCGGACCGCGTGGCCATCATGTACCTGGGCAAGATCGTCGAGATCTCGACCACGGCCGAGATTTTTGCGCGCGCCAACCATCCATACACCCAGGCGCTGATGGCCGAGGTGCCGAACCTGGAGCGGCGCAAGCGCGTGTTCGTGCCGATCCAGGGAGAGATTCCCTCGCCACTGAAACCGCCACCGGGCTGCACCTTCCACCCGCGCTGCCCGCACGCCATGGCCCGCTGCCGCGAGGAAGCACCGGCGCTCGAAGCCATCGCCCCCGGCCATTGGTCGGCCTGCCACCTGAACACCGCAGCGGCCTGACAACGGCAATGTCGCCCCGCCTGCTGCCCTGCCCCATTTCTTGCCTATGCCCAACGAACTTCATCTGCAATCGCTGCGCGACGCCGTGCAGCGGGTGGGCCGCCACGCGGTGGACTACAGCAACAGCCCCCTGCCCGGTGGCCGCTCCATCACGCTGAACACCTACCGGCCCGCACATGCCACGGACCACAGCCCCATCGTGCTGGTGCAGCACGGCGTGATGCGCAACGGCGACGACTACCGCGACTTCTGGATGCCCGCCGCCGACGAGCATGGCCTGGTCATCATCGCGCCCACGTTCTCGAACGCGCAGTGGCCCGACGTGGTGAGCTACAACAACGGCAACCTGCTGGCCACCGCCGACCGCGAAGCCCACGCCGACACGGCTCCGGCGAACCCACCCGGGCACTGGTCGTACACCGTCGTGACGCGGCTGGTCGATGAGCTCAAGGCATCGGGCGTGTTGACCACGCAGCCGCTGTACCTGTTCGGCCACTCCGCCGGCGGGCAGTTCGTGCACCGGCTGATGAGCGTGCTCACGCCCGGCACCTTTGCCGGTGTGGCCGCGGGCAACCCCGGCTGGTACACGCTGCCGCTGCTGGAGCTGCCGTTCCCCGAAGGCCTGGCCGGCACCCCCGCGGACACCGGCAGCCTGGCGCGCCTGTTCGCCTACCCGTTGACCATCCTGGCGGGCGACCAGGACATCGCCACGGCCGACGTGCACTTGCCGTCCGAACCGGCGGCACTGCGCCAGGGCCCGCACCGCTATGCCCGCGCGTTGAACTACTACGCCACCGCCCGGGCCGAGGCCGTGCGCCGCGGCCTGCCGCTGGCTTGGCAGCTGCACACCGTGGCGGGCATTGGCCACGATGGCAAGGCCATGTCGGCCGTCTGCGCGCACCTGTGGTTCCACGGCCACCTCCCCGACGCTGCACAACTGGCCCGGCTGGCCGGCGAGCACACGGCCTGACGCCCGCCGCCTGCACCTCCTCGGCCTCAGCCCTCCGTCCTGCGGGAAGCAGGCGGAGCCCCCGAACCACCCTGTCCCACCTTGCACCGCCATGACCACCTCCGCCACGACACAGACGCTCATTGACGGCATCACCGCCTGGATGCAATGCGAGTCACCCACCAGCTCGCCCGCGGGCGTGGCGGCCATGGTGGCCGACATGGCCCGCTATGCCCTGGAAGGCGGACTGCAGGCCACCGTGACGCCACTGGGCGAGCGCGTGGGGCCGCTGCTGCACGTGACCAACCGCGCAGCCGGCGACACGCGCCCCGGGCTGCTGGTCCTGGGCCACTCGGACACCGTGCACCCGGTGGGCACCTTGAGCGACAACCCCTGCCGCATCGAGGGCGACCGCTTCTACGGCCCCGGCGGCTACGACATGAAGGCAGGCATCTACCTGGCCATGACGGCCCTGCGCGACCTGGCGGCCGCCGGCGCCAGCGCGATGCCGATCGACTTCGTGGTCGTGCCCGACGAAGAAACCGGCAGCCACGCTTCGCGTGTGCACATCGAGCGTTTTGCGCACAATGCCCGCTACGCCCTGGTCTGCGAGCCTGCCCGTGCCAATGGCGGCAGATGCGTGACCGCGCGCAAGGGCACGGGCATGCTGCGCCTGGGCGTGAAGGGCCAGGCGGCCCATGCGGGCGTGGCGCATGAAAAAGGCCGCAGCGCGATCCGCGAAATGGCGCACCAGATCCTGGCGCTGGAGGCCATGACCGACTACGCGCGCGGCGTGACGGTGAGCGTGGGCACCATCGAAGGTGGCACCGCCACCAACACGGTGCCGGCGCAGTGCCGCTGCGTGGTGGACTTTCGCCTCCCCGACCTGCAGGCCGCCGACGAGCTGGTGCACAAGATGCAGGCGCTGCGCCCGGTGGGCGCGGACATGGAACTCGACATCGAGGTCGAGGTGAACCGCCCGCCCATGGTCAAGAGCGAGGCCGTGGTGGCCCTGCTGGACCGCGCCAAGGCGTCGGCCCGGCATGCGGGCTTCGCGCTCGAAGATGCGCCCATGACCGGCGGCGGCAGCGACGCCAACTTCACCTCGGCCCTGGGGGTGCCCACACTCGACGGGCTGGGTGCCGACGGCGACGGCGCCCACACGCTGCAGGAACACATCCTCGTCTCGACCCTGGAGGCGCGCCTGAACTTCTGGCGCCATCTGCTGGCGCACCTGGCGTAAGGGGGGCGATTCCCTGGCGGGCGCCTGAAAGGCGGCGTCAGGGCTGTTCGAGGTAGCGGGCGGCCAGCGCCTGCCGGGCCGCCGCGCTCACGCCCAGCACGTCGCGCAGGTAGGCATCGACGCCCTGGAACTCGGTGTCCACCATGTGCAGGGCTGCATTGAGAAACTCCTCCTGCACACGCCACAGCACGGCCAGCACTTCGTCGGGCGCGTGGCTGGCCAACCCCTCGGGGCGGCGGTAGAGGGTGTTGGTGAGCAGGTAGTCCTGCATCACCACCTCGCGCGGCACGCCCAGCGCCAGCAGGATGAGGGCGGCGGCAAAGCCTGTGCGGTCCTTGCCCGCGGTGCAGTGGAACACCAGCGGGGTGGCGCTGCCTTCATCGAGCAGCAGGCGGAACAGCTCGGCAAATCGATGCGCGTTGTCGTGCACAAAGCCCCGGTAGGTGTCCTGCATCAGCGCCACGGCGTCTTGCGCGGTGAGCTGGCGGCCGGTGCGCTGCAGTTCCAGCGCGCGCTGCACCACCGTGGGCTCGATGGCCAGCGGGTGGTAGCTGATGCCCGGCAGCGCGTAGGCATACGCGGCGCTTTCGGCCTGGCCGCGAAAGTCCACCGCGCGGGCCACGCCCAGCTCGGCCAGCAGGGCCCGGTCCTGCGCGGTGAGGCCCGCCAGGTGGTCCGAGCGGAAGATGCGCCGCCATTTGACGGTGCGCCCGCCATGGCCGGCGTAGCCGCCCAGATCGCGGAAGTTGGTGGCCCCGGCCAGGGGAAGGGAGCGGGTGGGTGCTGACTGCATGTTGCGTGGCGGGGGATGCGGTGGTGGGCTGGTGAAGCGGAAAGGATAGCCGGGCGGTGCGGCAGGCGCATGTCGCGCGCGTGGCTGGACGGGTGTTCCTGCCAGCACATCGCCGGTGTGCAGAATCCGGGCATGCAGCGTCTTGTGCCCCTCCCCTCCGATCTACAGCCCTGGTTGATGGCAGCGGTGGTGATCGATGCCCCTGCGGAACTGGCGCAGTCGCATTTCCCGGCGATGGTGTCGAGCATGCTGGTGGTGCGGCTGGCCGGGCAGGTGCGGTGCCGGGGCGCGCTGGTGCCGCCGTCGGCCTGGATCAGCGCCAGCACCACGGCCACGGTGTACGAACACGGCGGACCGGTGCGGGCCGTGGGGCTGGTGCTGCAGCCTGAGGCCGCCGCGGCGCTGTTTGGCAGTGCACGCGGGCTGGTGAACACGCTACGGCCGCTGGCGGAACTGGTGGGCCCGCAATGGGCAGAGGTGGAGCATGGCGTGCTGGCGGCGGCAGACGATGCCACACGGCTTACGGTGCTGCACCAGTTCGTCCGGCAGCTGGCCGCACCGCCGTCGCCTTGTGATGCATGGCGGCGGCAAGCCCTGGCCTTGCTGCAGGCGGCCAGCGCCGACGCCACGGGCGCGGAATCAGGCCACCAGCGCATGGGCCTGGGCCAGCGGCAGTTTGAGCGGCGCTTTGCGGCGCACTGGGGCATGGCGCCCAAGCAGTTTCAGGTGATTGCGCGGCTGAACCGCACGCTGGGCAACGCCCTCGCCGCGCCCGGCGGCCCGGTGGTGGACCTGGCCGCCGGCCAGGGGTACTACGACCAGTCGCACATGGGGCGCGATGTGCGCAGGCTGGCGGGCCACCCGCTGCAGGCTCTGGTGCAAGGCACGCGCAGCCCGCTCACCGCGCACTGGCCCTTGCAGATCGGCGCGCAGGCCCTGCCGAATCAGCCTGCCCCACCCTTGGAGCCCACGCGCAAGCGCTGAGCCAGGTAGAGCGGCATCACAAACGCGAGGCCAATGCAAAAGCAGGCCGCGATGTAAGCCCAGCGCCACGCACCCAGGCTGCGGTCTGCCGCCACCCAGGCCGAGAACGCCACGGCGGCCAGGTACACGTCGAGGGTGATGCCGGTGGTGAGTGCATTGGCAAACGCATCCCGCCAGAAGACATCGGGCATCACGCTGCCGCCCGCCAGAAAGTACACCCCATTGAAGTACCAGGGGACGGCCAGGCCCACGAGGGCCAGCAAAAGAAAAAAGCTGCGCAGGTGTGTGTGTTTTTGCATCGGTGCATGCGGCCCCCCAAAGAAAAGGAGAGAGGCCCTGGGTAGTGAATCAATGCACCGATTGAATCCGCGCAGCCCCCGGGCAGGCTAGGAAAAAAGCGACATGCCTCACACCGGCGGGCCTGCCGCTGCCCGCCACCTTCATGAACTTACTGCGCGCGGGGCAGCGAGGTCACGGCGCCATCCACCGGCAGCTCCTGCGTGCCCTTGGGGCAGGGCTGGTCGGTGTAGGTGGTGCGGCCGTCCTTCACGCACTTGCGCGGCTGCGGGGCCGCGGGCTCGGACGCGCCGCCGTGCGCAGCGCGGGCTTGTGCGGCGGGCTGCTGTTTGCCGGGCGGCAAGGTGTCGGGGCCGGGGCGGGTGATCTTCTTCCAGGCCTGCTCGGTCCACGGCCCGGCGTGGGGCAGCCACTGGTCGGCCGTCCACCATGCGGCGGCTGTGGCGGCCAGCAGCAATGCGGCCAGGAGGGACCAGAGGGCTCGTTCGCGGGTGCTGCGCATGGGGTGGGCCTGTGGCGGGGTGGTGGGCGACCACCAAGCTTAAAACATCGCATCGCCCACCGGGCCACGCCCTATCACGGCTGCTGCTTCCCTTTCGCCGCAGGGCGCCCATAGCGCGCCGTGAGCGTGGCCTTGCCCAGGCTGTGGGCGTTGATCATGTAGCCGGCCAGCGCAGCGGTGGCGTCGGCAGGCAGGTCCAGGCGCGGCACCTTGAGCGCGTGCACGGTGAAGATGTAGCGGTGCGGCACATCGCCTTCGGGCGGGCAGGCCCCGCCCCAGGCGGCCACGCCATAGTCAATGCGCACATGGCTGGCGCCTGCGGGCAGCTTGGCGCCGCCAGCAGCACCCGCGTCGGACCGCAGCTCGGTGGTGCTGGCGGGGATGTTGACCACCGACCAGTGCCACCAGCCCGAGCCGGTGGGGGCATCGGGGTCGTAGGCGGTGACGGCGAAGCTCTGGGTGCCAGCAGGCGCGCCGCTCCAGCGCAGGGCGGGTGATTGGTTGTCGCCCGCACAGCCAAAGCCCTTGAACTCGAAGCGCTGGGGCAGTGTGCTGCCTTCGGCAAAGTCGGGGCTGGTGAGCGCGAAGGCCTGGGCGTGGGCGGCTGGGGCCAAACCGATCGTGGCGAGTGCCGCGATGGCGGTGCCAACGCGAAGGGGGCGTGAAAGTGGGTGGGGCATCTGAAAAGCTCCTTGCAGTAGCGGTGTGAAACAAGGGCTTGATGGTGCTGCGCGCCGCGCCTTCGCATTGGCCCGGTGGCGTCAATGGCTGTGCGCTGCGCGTCAGCCGCAGGAATCAGGGCCGCAGCTGCGAGGGCGGAAAGCCAAAGCGTTCGCGGAAGGCCGCGCTGAAGCGGCTGTGCGACTCGTAGCCGCAGCGCGCAGCGATCTCGGACACCTGCAGCGCGGAGCTTTGCAGCAGCACCAGCGCCGTCTCCAGCCGCACGTCGCGCAGGCACTGGCTCACGGTTTCGCCCTCTTGGGCCAGGCGGCGCTGCAGGGTGCTGGCGCTGATGGCAAAGGCCTTGGCGATGCGTTCGAGCGTCCAGTCGGCCTGGGGGCTCGGGCCCACCAGGCGGCGCACACGTTCGGCCCAGCCCAGCTCGCCGGGCGGGGCGAAGACGATGCCCGCCTCGGCCAGCATCAGCAGCACTTCGAGCGCGCGGTGTTCGCGCAGCGCCTGCGAGCTGGCATCGCTCTCCAGCGCGGCCACGGCGCGCATATAGCTGTCTTCAAAGGCGGCGTCGGCCGCGAGGCCCGCGCAGCCTTGCACTGGTGGAATGGCCGCGAACTGGCCGAACTGCCGGTGGAACTGCGCCACCAGCTCGGGCGCGAAACACAGCAGCCGCGCCACATAGCGGCCTTGGGGTGCCGGGTCGTTGACCACCTCCCACTGCGCGCCTCGCGGCAGCACGAACACCCGGCCGCTGGGGTAGCGGTGCCCGCCGCCGGGCGTGACCAGGTGCTTGGTGCCCGACACCACCCAGCCCACCGAATCCATGCGCACGGTGACGGTGTGGATGCGGTGCTGCACCGTGGTGGCGATCTGCAAGGACAGCGCGGGTTCGCCCATCATTCTTTCCCCAGCGGTTCAGGGTCCATCATCGACCGTGGGGGCGGAAAGGCTGGCTCCGCGCAGGTTCGGCAGGTTCAGCGGGGACGGCCTGCAAGGCAGCACACCACGCGTCAGCGCGTGCGCTCCCGCGATACGCCCACATCGATATCGCCAAACACGGTGACGCCGCTGGCGCCCTGCGGTTGCTGCGGGCTCGCGGGGTCGCTGGAGCGCGCAGAACCTGTCGTGCTGCTGCAGCCGCCCAGCGCGCCAACGACCGCGAGAGCCACCAGCGCGGTGCGCCAGAAGCCCCACACAGGCGATGCTGCGGATGCTGCGCGTGGCTTCATCCTTCGCCACCCAGGTGGTTGCCCAGAATGCCCGCCAGCTCGAACATGCCCGCGCTGTTCTTGCCAAACACGGCGCGCAGCTTGTCGTCGGCGATGATGGTGCGCTTGTCCTTGGGGTCCTGCAGGTTGTTTGCCTTGATGTATTCCCACATCTTCTTGACGGCCTCGGGCCGGGCCACGGGCTCGGCGCCGATCACGGCGGCCAGGGCGGCGCTGGGGGCCTTGCCGGCTGCGGCCTTGCGCGGTGCCTTGGCAGCGGCGGTCTTGGTGGCCGGGGCTTTCTTGGCGGCGGCAGGTTTGGCGGACTTTTTGGCTGCAGCGCTTGTCTTTCCAGCCTTGGCAGCTACTGTTTTTGCAGCAGCGCCTGGGCGCGGCGGGAACTTGCTCGGTGCGAACTCGAAGTTGACCTTGCCCGCCTCCTTGTCCCACGCCAGGTGGGCCTTGAAGGCGCGGCGCGTGCGCATGCTCACGAACTTGTCGAGCAGGTCGGTCTTGCCCGTTTCCAGCAGCTTGTGCATCTGCTCGCGCTCCACGGGCTGCTGCAGGATGATCTTGCCGCTCTTGAAAGTGCAGCTGGGCGTGGGCTGCGCGGCGGTGGGCACGGCCTTGCTGCACACGTAGTTGCTGCCGTGCTCGTGCACTTCCGATCCGCAGATGGGGCAGGGGCCGAGCGCGGCGTCTTCAAACTCCACGAGCTCGCCAGACTCCTCGCCCTTCTTGTCGTCGCCAAAGTCGAATTCGAGCTTGTAGTTGTGCGCCTCGTCGTCGTACTTGATGACGATCTCGGAGGTGAAGGGCCAGCCCGCCTTGGAGCGGAAACCCTCCAGCGGGCCGATCTTCTTGTCGCGCAGCAGGGCGTTGGCCTCGGCCGTCTCGAAGGTGCGGCCCGCGGGCGACTTGCCGAAGCTGAAGCCGCAGCCTTCCGCACCAGGCTTGCCCACGCAGGCAAAGCGGCGGTAGTTTTCCTTCACCGTGCCGCCGCAGTTGGGGCAGGGCGATTCAAGCGTGGCGTAGTCGCCGGGGATGGTGTCGCGGTCGTATTCCTTGGCCTTCTTGACCATGCGCTCGGTCATGGCGGCGATGTCGGCCATGAAGGATTCGCGGCTGAGCTGCCCCTTTTCCATCTGCGAGAGCTTGAACTCCCATTCGCCGGTCAGGTCGGCGCGGCACAGTTCCTCGACCTCCAGCCCGCGCAGCAGCGTCATGAGCTGGAAGGCCTTGGCCGTGGGAATGATTTCGCGGCCTTCGCGCAGCATGTACTTTTCGGTCAACAGGCCTTCGATGATGGCCGCGCGCGTAGCGGGCGTGCCCAGGCCTTTTTCCTGCATGGCTTCGCGCAGCTCGTCGTCGTCGATCTGCTTGCCGGCGCTTTCCATGGCGCCCAGCAGCGTGGCTTCGGAGTAGCGGGCGGGCGGCTTGGTCTTGAGGCCCTTGGGGTCGGCTGCCAGGGTGCTCACGCTTTCGCCGGGCTTCACGGGCACGAGGTTCTGGCCCTTGTCGCCGTCCTTGCCACCTTCCACCTCATCGGCGGCTTCCTTGCCGTAGATGGCCAGCCAGCCGGGCCTGACCAGCACCTTGCCTTCGGTCTTGAAGCTGTGGGGCGCCACCGTGGAAATACGGGTGGTGACGGTGTATTCGGCGCTCGGGAAGAACACCGCCATGAAGCGGCGCACGACCAGGTCGTACAGCTTCTGCTCGGCGTCGGAGAGGCCGCTGGGGGCCTGCAGCGTGGGGATGATGGCAAAGTGATCGCTCACCTTGCTGTTGTCGAAGATGCGCTTGGACGGGCGCACGTAGTTATTGTTCAGCGCGGTGAGCGCGTGCGGCGCCAGGTGCCGCATGCCGCTGTCGGCCAGCATCTCGAAGGTCTGCTTTGCCACCGGCAGGTAGTCCTCGGGCAGCGCGCGCGAGTCGGTCCGCGGGTAGGTCAGGGCCTTGTGGCGCTCGTACAGGCTTTGCGCCAGCGCCAGCGTGGTCTTGGCGGAGAAGCCGAACTTGCCGTTGGCCTCGCGCTGCAGGCTGGTCAGGTCGAACAGCAGGGGCGACGCCTGCGTGGTGGGCTTGCTCTCTTCGGTGACGGTGGCCTGCTTGCCGCGCACGGCGTTGGCGATGGCCGTGGCTTCTGCAGCCGACCACACGCGGTCCGCGCGGGCTTCGACGTCTTCGCTTTTCTTCCACTTGGGGTCGAACCACTTGGCGGGGTACTCGCCGGCTTCGGCGCCGAAGGTGGCGTGGATTTCCCAGTAGTCGCGGCTGATGAACTTGCGGATCTTTTCTTCGCGTTCCACCACCAGCGACAGGGTGGGCGTCTGCACCCGGCCCACGGTGGTCAGGAAGAACCCGCCATCGCGCGAGTTGAACGCCGTCATGGCGCGGGTGCCGTTGATGCCCACCAGCCAGTCGGCCTCAGACCGGCTGCGGGCGGCGTGGGCCAGGCCCGCCATCTGCTGCTCGGTGCGCAGGGCGTCGAAGCCGTCGCGGATGGCCTGGGGCGTCATGGACTGCAGCCACAGACGCTTGACGGGCTTGCCCAGCGGCTTGGCGCCGCCGGCGTACTGCTCGATCAGGCGGAAGATCAGCTCACCCTCGCGGCCCGCGTCACAGGCGTTGATGAGTTGCGTCACGTCCTTGCGCTTGGCCTGCTTGACCACCGCGTTCAGGCGCGTCTTGGTCTTGTCCACGGGCTTCAGGTCAAAGTACGGCGGGATCACGGGCAGGTGGGCAAAGCTCCATTTGCCGCGCTTCACGTCAAACTCTTCGGGCGCCTGGATCTCCACCAGGTGGCCCACGGCGCTGGTGACCACGTAGCGGTCGTTCTCGAAGTGGTCGTCGTGCTTGTCGAACTTGCCCGCCACGGGGGTGAGCGCGCGCACGATGTCCTGCGCCACGGAGGGTTTCTCTGCAATTACCAGGGTCTTGGTCATTTGGGGCTCTTGCCTGTCATCGTCGTCGTTCGTTCTGAGCGCCCGGTTCCGGCCCGGTCGCTCCTACAATTCGGGTTTCGCGCGCATACACGCGCACGCACACATGTGTGCACTATCAAGTTAACAGAGTTTTTGCCATGCCCCGCTTTGCCTCGCCCGCCGCCCCCACCGCCGCACCGGGACGCCGCATCCAGACCCGGCGCTCGGGCGTCCATGGCAACGGCGTGTTCGCCGCCCAGGACATCGCCGAGGGCGAGGTGCTGGTGGAGTACACCGGCGAGGTCATCACCTGGCAGGAGGCGCAGGACCGCCACCCGCACGACCCCCTGCAGCCCAACCACACGTTCTACTTCCACGTGGATGAAGACCGCGTGATCGACGCAAAGTTCGGCGGCAATTCCTCGCGCTGGATCAACCACAGCTGCAACCCCAACTGCTACGCCGACGAACGGGACGGCCGCATTTTCATCACGGCGCTGCGCAATATCAAGGCGGGCGAAGAGCTGAACTACGACTACGGGCTGATCATCGAAGAGCGCTACACGCCCAAGCTGAAGGCGGAATACCCCTGCTGGTGCGGCAGCGACAACTGCCGCGGCACGCTGCTCGCGCCCAAGCGCGGCTGGGCGCCGCCGGTGCCGCGCAGCCCCGCCAAGGCGGCCACGAAGCCCGCCCTGCCCGCCAAACCGACCAAAACCGCCAAGGCCACCCAGCCAGTCCCAGGGAACCTCCAGCCCGGCGCCCGGAAAGGCCGCCGCCAGTGACCACCGCCCCCATCCGCTGGCCCGCCGAGGCCGTGTGGGAGGCGGTGTCACCGCTGTTACCCGGTTTTACCGTCGAGGTGCTGCCCAGCATCGACTCGACCAACACCGAACTCATGCGCCGCGCCCGCGCCGGCCAGTGCGAGCCCACGCTGCTCGTGGCCGAGCAGCAGACCGCCGGTCGGGGCCGCATGGGGCGGGCGTGGCAGAGCGATGTGGGATCTTCGCTGATGATGTCCCTGGGCCTGCCGCTCGCGCCGCGCGACTGGTCGGGGCTGTCGCTCGCCGTGGGCGTGAGCGTGGCCGAGAGCCTGCAGCCCGTGCTGCCGCCGCTGGGTGCGGGCCAGGCCGCCCGCGTGGGCCTGAAATGGCCCAACGACCTGTGGCTGGGCGGCGCGGGTGGCGACCGCAAGCTGGGCGGCATCCTGGTCGAGACGGCCAGTTTCGTGGCGCTCCAGGGGGCCGCGCCGTCCCCGCAGGGGCCAGCCGGCACGGCGCGCTACGTGGTCGTGGGCATCGGCATCAACGTGCTGCCGCGCGGCAGCGAAGGCATGAGCATGCCGCCGGGCAGCCTGCAGGACGTGGAGCCCGGCCTGGACGCACCCGCCGCCCTGCTGCGCATCGTGCCGCCGCTGATCGGCATGCTGCGCTCGTTCGAAGGCTACGGCTTTGGCCCCATGCAGCCACGTTTCGCGGCCCGCGACGTGCTGCAGGGCCGTGCCGTGGCCCTGAGCGACGGCACCGCGGGCACGGCCCACGGCGTGGGCGAGGACGGCGCGCTCCTGGTGCACACGGCCGGCGGCATGCAGGCGATCACCAGTTCGGAGATCAGCGTGCGGCCCAGCGCCGTGCAAGAGCTGGGGAGCCCCCCCTGAGCCGCGCCGTGCCTCTCCATCGGGGCGGAGGCTGCCCGTCGTGGCCTGGCGACGCCTGTTCCATGGCGGCCCTGGCCCTGGGCGGGCCCGCCACGCGGGCGGGGACGAGGGCGCGCAACCCCATGGACAACCGGCGGGAAAACAAGGAGAGGCCCCCATGCTGCGACTTGCCGTGATCGCGCTGCTGCTGGCCAACGCGGGCTACTACGCGTGGTCGCAGGGGCTGCTTCGGGACTGGGGCTTCGCCCCCGAGGAGCAGGCCGAGCCCCAGCGCATGGACCAGCAGATACGGCCCGAGACGCTGCAGATCCTGCGGGTGAACTCCGGCAAGGCCCCCGCCGCCGCGTCGCCCGCCGCCCCCAGCGCAGCGGCTGCGGCTTCCGCCGAGACCCCCACCCCGCCCGACACCGGCGAATGCCTTCAGGCGGGCGTGTTCGACGAACGCCAGGCCGACGCCCTGCGCGCCGCCGCAGCCAATCTGCCCCAGGGCAGCTGGCTGCTCGAGCCCACGCCCGTGCCGGGCCGCTGGATGGTCTACATGGGCCGCTTCGAGGACCTGGAAACGCTGGACAGGAAACGGGCCGAACTGCGTGCCCGCAAGGTCGACCACGACCGCGCGGGCGGCACCCTGGAATTCGGCCTTTCGCTGGGCCGCTTCGCCTCGAAGGAGGCCGCCGAGCGCGAGCTGGCCACCCTGGGCGGCAAGGGCGTGCGCACGGCCCGCGTGGTGCAGGAGCGGCCGGACACGGCAGGTTTCACGCTGCGACTGCCCGCCGTGACCGAATCGCTGCGCCCCCAGCTGGACGCCCTGCGCACGGCGATGGCCGGCAAGACGATGCGCGCCTGCGGCTGAACCGTGGTGGCCGCGCTGGCGGTCGCGCCCGGCGTTCCGCGCCCCTCCTTCGATTCCGCCCCTCCTTTCGCGAGCCCCGCGCCATGACCGAAGAACTCTCCGCCATCCACTGCAACCGCCACGGCGAAGCCACCGCCACCTACGTCTGCGGGCACCTGTGCCGCCAGCCGGTGCAGCGCTGGTTCTGCGACATGCCGGCGCCGGACTGCCCCTTTCCCGACGCCTGGTGCGCCAGTTGCCAGGCAGCCCTGGAGCGGGAGGGCGGCGAGTGGAACGAGCGCAACGAGGACTGCCTGGACCTGCAGATCATCTGCCACCACTGCTACCAGGACTCCATGGCGCAGAGTGTCGGCGCCATGGCGGATGCTCCGCACGACGCCTGGGTGGACGCGGTCACCGAAAGCCACCAGGCCCTGGTGGGCAAGCAGGATGCCCTGGAGACGGACTACGGCATCTCGCGCTTCGAGCGCTGGGACTATGACCAGGTGCAGGGCACGCTCACCTTCTCGCACGCCGGCGTGCCGCGGCTGGTGGCGGACATTGAATTCATCGGATCGATTTCCCGGACCAGCGGCACCTGGCTGTGGGCCTGGGCCAATTTCCACAACGACCCCCAGGTGGTGGCCCGCATTCCCGCGGTGTGGGAGTGGGGCGACGAGCGCGGCTTTGCGCCCCTGACGGTGCCGCGCTGGGAAGCGGACGAGACCGACGGCTGGGAACTCGCGGGCGTGGCGGCGCAGGTGCTGGGCGCGCTGGGGGTGTACCGCGCGCCCACCCAGAATGGCTTTCTCTTCATGGCGCTGATGTCCCTTCGCGCGCTGCGTCCGCCGCATGCGCCTGCGGCATAGCCGTCACGCTGCGTCCTTGCCGAGCGTGATGCGCGCAAACCGGCTGACGCGCCGCATCTTCTCGACCTCCTTGCGGATCTGCGCGGCAAACTCGTCCGGCAGGCTGCCCGAGGCAAACAGCCCCTGCTCTCCCAGGCGCGCCAGCACCGCGGGCTCGCGCAACACCGTGGCCACCGCGTCGCGCAGCCGCCGCGCCGTGGCGGCCGGCGTGTGCGCAGGGGCCACCAGGCCGAACCAGGACGGGTCGTTGTTCGAGAACAGGCTGAGCTCGGCGTAGGTGGGCACCTCGGGCAGCAGGGCCAGGCGCCGGCTCCACGACACGGCCAGGGCCCGCAAACGGCCGGCCTGGATGTGCGGCAGCGACGACGCCACCTGGTCGAAGTACGCCGGCACCCGGCCCGCCAGCACCTCGGCCAGTGCTGCCGTGGCGCCCGCCTGGGGCAGGTGGTCCATGCGCACATTGGCACTGCTCTTGAGCAGCTCGCCCCACATGTGGCCGATGGTGCCGTTGCCCGGCGAGGCATAGGCCAGCTGGTCCGGCCGCGCCTTCAGGTGCTGCATGAACTGCGCGAAATCGCGCACCGGCAGGCCGGGGTGCACCACCAGCACGCCCGGGGCCTTGACGATCTCGGTGACGGGGGTGAAGCCGTCCAGCGCGTTGTAGGTCAGGTGTTTGTAGACGGCTGGGTTCACGCCATGGGTGGACAGCGTGGCCACGCCCAGCGTGGCGCCGTCGGGCGCGGCGGCAGCGACCTCGGCCATGCAGGTGGCACCGGCCGCGCCGGGGCGGTTCTCCACGGCCACGGGTGCACCCAGCAACTGCGACAGCGGACCGGCGAGGGCGCGCGCCGTGATGTCGGTGGCGCCGCCCGCGGCAAAGGGCACCAGCAGCCGCAGGGGCCGTGCGCTGCCCGTGGACACCGGGGCGGATTGCGCCTGGGCAGCACCTCCCAGGCAGGCAGCGGCGGTGGAGATCAGCAGCTTGCGCCGTTTCATCGTCGTCATCGTGGTCCTCTCCTCGCCTCGCGGCATGTGCGGCCCATTCTGGAGAGGCATGGCCGGGCTGGCTAACGACGTTTGGAACTCATCCCATTCCGGCGCGGAATGTGCCGCAGCGCGAAAGGCCGTGCGGCGGGATGCACCCGGCCTGGCTCAGGACCCCGCCACCACATCCCGCGCCGCGAACCGCACGCTGAAACGCGCGCCGGGCGGGTGGTGGCCAGGGCGCGCGTCTTCCAGCGTGACCTCGGCCCCGTGCTTGCGTGCGATCTCCAGCACGATGGGCAGGCCCAGGCCCGAGCCGTCGGCCTCGCTGCCCAGCGCCCGGTAAAAGGGCTGGAACACCAGCTCGCGCTCGGCCTCGGGCACGCCGGGGCCGGAGTCTTCCACCTGCAGCAGCAGCACGTGGCCGAAGGTATCGGCCAGCACGTGGGCCGTGACCACGCCGGGCTTGGCGGGGGTGGAAGGCGTGTAGTTGATGGCGTTGTCGAGCAGGTTGCGCACCAGTTCCTTGAGCAGCGTGGGGTTGCCGTCCAGCAGCACGCCGGGTGAGCCGGGCTCGGCGCCGTCGTAGCCCAGGTCGATGTGTTTTTCGAGCGCGCGCGGCACCGAGTCGCGCACCACCTCGATCACGAGGCGCGCCAGGTCGCAGGGCTGGCGCGCGATGCCCACGCCGCTGCCTTCCGCGCGCGCCAATGCGAGCAGCTGGTTCACGGTGTGCGTGGCGCGGATGCTGGAGCGGCCGATCTGCTGCAGCGAGCGCTTGAGCTCTTCGGTGCTGGTGCCTTCGCGCTGGGCCAGGTCGGCCTGCATGCGCAGGCCCGCCAGCGGGGTCTTGAGCTGGTGCGCCGCGTCGGCCAGGAAACGCTTTTGCGTGGCCAGCGAGTCGTTCAGGCGCGTGAGCAGGTCGTTCACCGACGAGACCAGCGGCGCGACCTCGAGCGGCACGGTGCGGTCGTCCAGCGGCGAGAGGTCGTCGGGGTTGCGCGCGCGGATGCGCTGCTCCAGCTGGTTCAGCGGCTGGATGCCGCGCGCGAGCGCCAGCCACACCAGCAGCACCGCCAGCGGCAGGATGACGAACTGCGGCAGCATCACGCCCTTGATGATCTCGGTGGCCAGCACGCTGCGCTTTTCGC
Organism: Acidovorax sp. GW821-FHT09A11; assembly: GCF_059418365.1. NCBI lineage: Bacteria > Pseudomonadati > Pseudomonadota > Betaproteobacteria > Burkholderiales > Comamonadaceae > Acidovorax > Acidovorax sp. GW821-FHT09A11. Next base: position 120,780 of record NZ_JBWKPS010000012.1, on the reverse strand, counting down.
GCGTCTCGGCCACCTGCACCAGCGCCACGGGCGTGCCCTCCAGCGGCAGGCGCACCCAGATGTAGGCCACGCGGATCTCGATGCCGCGCATCTCGGCGTCGCGCAGGCGCACCTCGCCGGACAGGGGCACCTCGTCGCTGGCGGGCTCGGGCAGTTCCCGTTCGCCGGAGAGGAATTCGCCCCCCGGGCCGATGACCTGGTAGTAGACGATGTCGGAGTCGTCCGCGCGCAGGATTTCGCTGGCCGGCTGGGGCAGGTTGAACTGCACCTTGCCGCCCACCACGGACACGAGCTGGGCCAGCGCATGGGCGTTGTACTCCAGCGCCCGGTCGAACGGCTTGTTGGCCAGACCCTGGGCCACGAGCCAGGTGAGCGCCAGGCTCACGGGCCACAGCAGCAGCAGCGGCGTGAGCATCCAGTCAAGGATCTCGCCGAAGAGGGAGCGCTGCTCTCGCTGGAAGATTTTCAAGGTTTCAAGCCCTTTGAGCCACTGGCGCCCGTCTAGAAAGCGCAAGCAGCTATCATTTCAGTAGCTACCCTGGAATCTTTTCGAGGCAATAGCCCAGGCCGCGCACGGTGGCGATGCGGATGGGCCCGCCCTCGATCTTCTTGCGCAGGCGGTGGATGTAGACCTCGATGGCGTTGTTGCTCACCTCCTCGCCCCATTCGCACAGGCGCTCCACCAGCTGCTCCTTGCTCACCAGGCGGCCCGCGCGCTGCAGCAGCACTTCCAGCAGGCCCAGTTCGCGGGCGGACAGCTCGATCATCTTGCCGTCGATGGTGGCCACGCGGCCGGCCTGGTCGTACACGAGCGGGCCGTGCTTGATGGCGCTGCTGGTGCCGCCCATGCCCCTGCGCGTGAGGGCCCGCACGCGCGCCTCCAGCTCCTGCAGGCTGAAAGGCTTGGCCATGTAGTCGTCGGCACCGAAGTCCAGGCCCTTGACGCGCTCTTCCACGCTGTCGGCCGCGGTGAGGATGAGCACGGGCAGCGCCGAGCCCCGGCTGCGCAGCTTCTTGAGCACCTCCAGCCCGTGCATCCGGGGCAGGCCCAGGTCCAGGATCAGCAGGTCGAACTCGTTGTTGGTCAGCAGGGCCGCGTCGGCCTCGCTGCCGCTGGCCACGTGGTCCACGACGGCGCCCGATGCCCGCAGCGTGCGCAGCAGGCCATCGGCCAGCACCTGGTCGTCTTCGGCAATGAGGATGCGCATGCGGTGTCTCCTTGAGGGGTTGGCTGCGGTCTGGCGCCGCGCCTGCCCTCGATTCTAGGATGGCCCCGCCCCTGCGCGCCGCGTCAGCGCGGATCGTGTGCGAGCAGCAGGCGCACCAGTTTCTGCAGGTCTGCCTGCAGCCGGGCCATGCCCTCGGGGTGCTGGGCGAGCGTGCCCTCGTCCATGTAGAGCTTGCGGTTGATCTCGACCTGGATGCTGTGGCGGTGCTGCGCGGGGTTGCCGTAGCGGCGCACCAGCTCCACGCCCTTGTAGGGGTGGTTGTATTCCACGCTGTAGCCACAGCCGCGCAGGTGCTCGCACACCAGCGCCGACAGCGCCGGGCTGGCGGTGGTGCCGTCGCGGTCGCCCACCACGAAGTCCGCGTGCTCCAGACCCGGGAACTCGGTGGCGAAGCGCCCCGCCACGGCGGGCATGGAGTGGCAGTTGATGTGGATGCTGTAGCCGTGGCGCGCATGGGCGGCGTCGATGGCCTGGGCCACGGCCGCATGGTAGGGGCGCCAGCAGCGGTCGATGCGCGCGCGCACCTCGGTCACGGTGAGCTGGCGGCTGTAGATGGGCTCGCCCTCGTCGGTGAACTTCCAGATCAGGCCCTTGCCCAGGCGCACCTTGCTGAGCACCTGGGGGTCGGTGGAGATGGGGCCGGTCCACTCGCCGTCGAGCAGGGAGGTGTCGAGCTCGGTCGTGTCGCGGTTGGCATCGAGGTAGATGCGGGGAAAGTGGGCTTCGACCCAGGCCACGCCCAGCGCGGGGGCAAAGGCGTAGATCTTCTCGACGTGCGTGTCCTCGGCGCGGCGCAGCGTGGGCAGGTCGCAGGCCGAGCCGAAGTCGGCGGGGTATTGTGTGCCGCTGTGCGGCGAATCGAGCACCAGCGCCGTGGTGCCGGGCAGGTAGGTGAAGGCCGCAGGCGCCAGCGGGGTGCCGGGGGAACCGGTGGCACCGGGCTGGGCCTGCTGGAATCGTCGGTTGATCAGTTTCAAAGCGGCATGCATAGGCAGAGTGTGCGCAAAGTGGGGCGGCCGGCCTAGCCGCCCGGACCGGTTGGAGACCATGGTTATCCCTGAGACGGACTCCTCCAGCTGTGGCCGCCGGGCCCAGGGGCCCGGTATCGAAGAAAATGGGGCTCCCCCTGGCCGCCGGCCCGCCACCGCCCGTGGGGTGGATCGCGCGAGGCGCCTCAGCGGGGGCCCATGTCAATCCAGCGCCACCTTCGCAAAGGCCGCCACCCGTTTCATCTTGTCGATCTCGCGGGCGATCTGCGCCGTGAAGTCCCGGGACGTGGTGCCCGACGGGTACAGCCCCTGCCCCGCCAGGCGCTCGCGCACGGCGGGCTCCTTGAGCGCCTGGGCCACGGCCTGCTGGATGCGGTCCACCGCGGCCGCGGGCGTGCCCGCGGGAGCCACCAGGCCGAACCAGGACGGGTCGTTGTTGTTGGCGAAACCCAGCTGTGCGTAGGTGGGGACATCAGGCAGCACGTCAAGCCGCTCGGGCCAGGACACCGCCAGCGCCCTGAGCTTGCCGGACTTGATGTGCGGCAGCGAGGAAGCCACCTGGTCGAAATACACCGCCACCTGGCCGGCCAGCACGTCGTTGACGGCCGGGCCCGCACCGCGGTAGGGAATGTGCACCATGGCCGTGCCGGTGCTGCTCTTGAACAGCTCGCCCCACATGTGGCCGATGGTGCCGTTGCCGGGCGTGGCATACGAAACCTTGCCGGGATGGGCCTTCAGGTACTTCACGAGGTCGGCAAAGTCCTTGACGGGCAGCACGGCCGGGTTCACCACCACGACGCCGGGGGCCTTCACCATCTCGGTCACGCCCACGAAGTCCTTGATGGGGTCGTAGGGCAGCTTGCTGTAGACGGCGGGGTTCACGCCGTGCGTGGACAGCGTGGCCACGCCCAGCGTGAGGCCGTCGGCCGGAGCGCGCGCGGCTTCGGCCATGCCGATGGAGCCCCCCGCGCCGCCGCGGTTTTCCAGCACCACGGGCTGCTTGAGGATGCGGGCCAGCGACTCCTGCAGGCTGCGCACGGTCATGTCCGTGGCGCCTCCGGGCGGAAAGGGCACGATGATGCGCAGGGGCTTGCCTTCTTGCGCCAGAGTTATTCCAGGAACGAAAGATACTGTGGCCAGGGCTGAGAGCAGATGACGGCGTTGCATGGGACATTTCTCCTATGGGGTAGGTTGAGATTAATGGAATCCACGAGCCCTACCAAGCAATGGATATGCCTGATAACATTCCCATATGGAATGATTTGATAACTTACGATGTCTTCCCTGCGCCGCCTTTCACCCCCCTTGCACCTGCTGCGGGCGTTTTCCACCGTCACGCGCTTCGGCAGCGTCTCGCGGGCCGCCGAGGCCCTGCACCTCACGCAGAGCGCGGTGAGCAAGCAGGTGAAGGAACTGGAGGCCTGGGTGGGCGTGCCGCTGTTCGAGCGCAGCCGCAAGCGCCTGGCGCTGACCCCCGCGGGCGAGCGCTACGAGAAGGCCGTGCGCGCCGTGCTGGCGCAGCTGGAGGCCGCCACACTGGAGCTGATCACCAGCGATGACGGCGGCGGCGCGCTGCACCTGTCGAGCCTGCCCACCTTCGCCGCCAAGTGGCTCATTCCGCGCCTGCCGCAGTTCCAGCAGCAGCACCCGCAGGTCACGCTGCACTTCGTGCCGTACGTGCACAGCTACAACTTCGAACGGCCCGAGCTCGACTGCGCCATCCTGTTCGGCGATGGCCACTGGCCGGGCGCCCACGCCCACTACATCACGGGCAACGACGTGGCCCTGATCGCGCCGCGCGCCAAGGTGGCGGACTGGCCCATCCACACCCCGCGCGACGTGGCGCGCTACGCGCTGCTGCGCCACGTGACCGTGCCCGAGGCCTGGCTGCGCTGGAGCGAGACGCACGGGGTACAGGGCCAGCTCGACCCGCTGGCCGGCCCGCAGTTCGACCAGTTCCAGACCATGATCCGTGCGGTGATGGCCGGCATGGGCCTGGCCCTGGTGCCGCGCTGCCTGGTGCAGGACGAGATCACCGCCGGCCTGGTGCGCGAGCCGCTGGCCGCCGCCGTCCAGCGCGGGGGCTACCAGAGCGAGGTGGGCTACTGGCTCTGCTACCCCGAAGGCCGCACGCAGCTGCATGCGCTGCAGTGCTTCCGGCAATGGTTGCTGGCCTGCGCGGAGCCCGCAGGCGCGGCGCCCCCGCCCACGGGCGCCGCGGCTGGCACCGGGCCGGCGCCCTGAGGGCCCGCCCCCCGGGCCAGGCTCCGAGCCCTGTTGTCAACCCTTGTTGACGATACGAGTTCCGTCAACTACAGTTGACGAATGCCGACCCCACCGCCCCTGCAGCTGCCCCCGCACGACGACCCCGAAGCCGCGCTGGCCGCCGTGGTGGCCTTGCGCCTGATGGCCGACCGGCTGGAGGCGGCGGCCGTGGCCACCGCCCTGGAGCGGGGGTGGTCGTGGGCGCAGATTGCCCAGGCCCTGGGCGTCAGCAAGCAGGCGGCGCACAAGCGGCTCTCTCCCCAGGCCACGCGCCCCGCCCCCCCTGGATGATGGAAGGACTCCTCCCCATGCTGCAACACATCCGCCAGCGCCTGAACGACATGCGCACCCTGCACCGGCTGTGCACGCGCGCCGAGCACCACGCCCGCGCCCGGGGCCAGCCGCAACCGGGCGCGGAGCACTTCCTGCTGGCCGCCATCGAGCTGCCCGACGGCTCCGCGCGCCGCGCTTTCGCGCGCGTTGGCGCGAACCCGGACGCCCTGCCCGCCGCGATCGAACAGCAGTACCGCGATGCGCTGGCGCAGATCGGCATCGATGCCGAAATGCCGCCCGCCGCACCCTGTGCGCCGCAGGCCGGGATCTACCGCGCGCAGCCGTCCGGCGAGGGCCTCATCCAGGCACTGGCGGAGGCTCGCAAGGGCCAGCCCGGCCCCTTGCTGGGTGCGCACGTGGTGGCACTGATCGCGGCCACGCCGCAGGGCGTGGCCGCGCGGGCATTGCGCGCGCTGCGGCTGGACCCCCACGCGCTGAGCCACGCCGCGCGGCAGGAGAGCGCCCCGCGCGTCTGAAGCCCCCCCCCTTGGGCGCCAGGATGACCGTGCGGCGGCCTAGCCGCCCGCATAGGCCTCCAGCCCGATCGCCACCACGGTGGCCACGTCGTTGCCCACCTCCGCCCGGAACTCCGCCTCGGCCTGCGCGACGGCATCGCGAAACGCCTGCAGCCAGGCCAGGCCCGTGGGCGTGAAGCACACGCGGCGCGCACGCGCATCCAGCGGATCGGCCTCGCGCGTGACCAGGCCCCAGGCCTCGCACTGGTCCACCAGGTTGGCCATCGCCTGCTTGGTCATGCCCGCGCGCTGGGCCAGGTCGGTCAGCCGGTCGCCCTGCAGCGCCAGGTGGCGCGTGATGTGCACGTGGGCGGCGCTCACCTGGTCGCGCGCCGCGAGGTTGGACAGCGCCAGCGGCACCTCCACGTTGTGCGCCATGAGCTGCAGCACGCGCGCGTCGAAGCGCCGCATGGCGTGGCCGAACAGGCGGCCCAGGTGGGTCTGGCGCCAGCCGTCTTCGGCGGGTGAAGGAAGAGGCATATCAGGCATTCGCACATTGTCAGGCAAACTGACTAAATTGAGCTTGAATGCCCCGCGACGACTCGCATAAACTACTGTTCAAGCATCCAGCCTGTGATTAACCGCAGAGCGGTGCAGGCACCCAACCCATTGTTTCTCAAGGAGTTTTCTCATGGACGTCGCAGTCAAAGGCACCAACCCCGCATTGCCCGTGAACACCGAAAAGGCCAAGGCCCTGGCCGCCGCGCTCGCCCAGATCGAGAAGCAATTCGGCAAGGGCACGATCATGCGCCTGGGCGAAGGCGAGGTGATCGAGGACATCCAGGTGGTCTCCACCGGCTCGCTGGGCCTGGACATCGCCCTGGGCGTGGGCGGCTTGCCGCGCGGCCGCGTGGTCGAGATCTACGGCCCGGAATCCTCGGGCAAGACCACGCTCACGCTGCAGGTGATTGCCGAGATGCAAAAACAGGGCGGCACCTGCGCGTTCGTGGACGCGGAACATGCCCTGGATGTGCAATACGCCCAGAAGCTCGGCGTGCAGCTGTCCGACCTGCTGATCAGCCAGCCCGACACCGGCGAGCAGGCCCTTGAAATCGTGGACAGTCTGGTGCGCTCGGGCGCCGTGGACCTGATCGTCATCGACTCGGTGGCCGCGCTCACGCCCAAGGCCGAAATCGAAGGCGAGATGGGCGACGCCCTGCCCGGCCTGCAGGCCCGCCTGATGAGCCAGGCGCTGCGCAAGCTCACGGCCACGATCAAGAAGACCAATTGCATGGTCATCTTCATCAACCAGATCCGCATGAAGATCGGCGTGATGTTCGGCAGCCCCGAAACCACCACCGGCGGCAACGCGCTCAAGTTCTACGCCTCGGTGCGCCTGGACATCCGCCGCACCGGCACCATCAAGAAGGGCGACGAGGCCATCGGCAACGAAACCAAGGTCAAGGTGGTCAAGAACAAGGTGTCGCCGCCGTTCAAGACGGCCGAGTTCGACATCCTGTTCGGCGAGGGCATCAGCCGCGAGGGCGAGATCATCGACATGGGCGTGACCGCCAAGATCGTGGAGAAGTCGGGCGCCTGGTACGCCTACAACGGCGAGAAGATCGGCCAGGGCCGCGACAACGCGCGCGAGTTCCTGCGCGAGAACCCCGACCTTGCCCGCGAGATCGAGAACAAGGTGCGCGAGGGCCTGGGCATTGCGCTGCTGCCCGACGCGCTGCAGGCCCCTGCCGCCGCGGCCGAATGACCGCCACAATTCAAGCCAGATTGCCTTCCAGCGCCTGATTGACAAGCGCTGGCAGCTATTGAATTGAAAGCAAAGAAGAGGCCATGGGGTTCACCACGCTCTCGCTCAAGGGGCGGGCGCTGCGGCTGCTGAGCCAGCGCGAGCACTCGCTCGCTGAACTGCGGCGCAAGCTCGCGCCGCATGTGCAGGAGGGCGACGACCTGCAGGCCCTGCTGGAAGACCTGCAGGCGCGCGACTTCATCAGCGAGGCCCGGGTGGTGGAATCCGTGCTGCACCAGCGCGCGGGCCGCCTGGGTTCCCAGCGCATACGGCAGGAGCTGCACGCCAAGGGCATCGGCCCCGAGGCAGTTCAGCACGCCCTCGACCAACTCAAAGGCAGCGAATGGGCACGCGCCCATGCACTGTGGCTGCGCAAATTTGGCGCCGTGGCGGACGATGCGCAGCAACGTGCGCGGCAAGTCCGCTTTCTGACCGCACGCGGGTTTTCGGGCGAGATCACCCGGCGCGTCGTGCGTGGCGAAGCGCCGGAAATCCAGGGCGAGATCTAGGGCCGGTCACGCGGGCAGGGGCGGCGCCCCAAGGCCCCGGGACCCAGAAGACAGCACAGGCGGCCACGCTCCGGAGCCGCCTGTTGTCCCCACCGATCCCCGCCGTCAGAGGCCCAGCATCAGCTGCAGGTTCTGCACGGCCGCGCCGCTGGCGCCCTTGCCCAGGTTGTCCAGGCGCGCGATCAGCACCGCGTGCCGGTACTCTTCGTTGGCGAACACGCGCAGCTCCAGCTTGTTGGTGTCGTTCAGCGCGGTCGCATCCAGCTTGCCGTCGGCCGTGGCGGGCAGCACGCTGACCCACTGCTCGGGTGTATTGCTCCTGGCGTAATGCGCCGCCAGCGCGTCGTGCAAATCGGCCGCCTTGGGCGCGCCGGGCAGCAGGTCCAGATGCAGCGGCAGCTGCACCAGCATGCCCTGGCGGAAGTTGCCTACCGACGGCACGAAGATGGGCCGGCGGGTGATGCCCGTGTAACGCATGATTTCGGGCAGGTGCTTGTGCTGCAGCGTGAGCGCATAGGCCTCGAACAACGGCGCCGTGCCGGCCTCATAGGCCTCGATCATGGTCCGGCCGCCACCCGAGTAGCCGCTGACCGAGGGCAGGGCGAGCGGGAAGTCCGGGGGCACCAGGCCCGCATCCACCAGCGGGCGCAGCAGCGCAATCGCACCGGTGGCATAGCAGCCGGGATTGGCCACGCGGTCCGCCTGCGCGACTGCTTCGCGCTGGCCGGCGGCCAGCTCGGGAAAGCCGAACACCCAGCCGGGCGCCGTGCGGTGGGCCGTGCTGGCGTCGATCACCTTGACCTTGCGGCCCGTGCTCCGGGCAATCTCGTCCACCATCGCCACGGTGTCACGCGCAGCATCGTCGTGCAGGCACAGGATCACCAGATCCACGCCGGCAATCAGGTCGCGTTTCGCGGCAGGGTCCTTGCGCAACTCGGGCGCGATGCTGACCAGCTCGATCTGCGGCATGGCCTGCAGGCGCTCACGGATCTGCAGGCCCGTGGTGCCGGCTTCGCCATCGATAAAGACTCTGGACATAAGGGTGCTCCTGCAAAAAATGGGCAGCAAAGTCTGCCAAGAAACCACGAGAAAAGCCAAGAAACTGCCACCCGGCAGGCGCGGCGAAGCCGTCAGCCACGCACAAGGATGGTGCATTGCAACATGATACAGTCGCTGGTTGCCATGTCCCCAGCCCGCGGCCAGACATTTTGTTGTTCATGGCAAACGGGTAACCACCATCCTTCCCTGAGAGAGACCTCATGAAGATTCACGAATACCAAGGCAAGGAAATCTTGCGCAATTTTGGTGTGCCCGTTCCGCGCGGCATTCCCGCATTCACGGTGCAAGAAGCCGTGGAAGCAGCCCAGAAACTGGGCGGCCCCGTGTGGGTCGTCAAGGCCCAGATCCACGCCGGTGGCCGTGGCAAGGGCGGCGGCGTGAAGGTTGCCAAGACCATCGACGACGTCAAGCGCATCGCTGGCGAGATCCTGGGCATGCAGCTCAAGACGCACCAGACCGGCCCCGAAGGCCAGAAGGTCCGCCGCCTGTACATCGAAGACGGCGCCGACATCAAGAACGAACTGTACGTCTCGCTGGTCACCGACCGCGCCACGCAGAAGGTGGCCCTGATCGCTTCGAGCGAAGGCGGCATGGACATCGAGGAAGTGGCGCACTCCACGCCCGAGAAGATCATCACCGAGATGATCGATCCGATTGCCGGTATCACCACCGAGCAGAGCAAGAAGGTCGCAGCCGCCATCGGCCTGACCGGTGCTTCCATTGACCAGGCCGTGGACATCTTCGCCAAGATCTACAAGTGCTACATGGACACCGATGCGTCGCTGGTGGAAATCAACCCGCTGAACTGCGACTCCAAGGGCAACCTGATGGCCCTGGACGCGAAGTTCAACTTCGACGCCAATGCGCTGTTCCGCCACCCTGACATCGTGGCTTTCCGCGATCTGGACGAAGAAGATCCAGCCGAAGTGGAAGCATCCAAGTTCGACCTGGCCTACATCAGCCTGGACGGCAACATCGGCTGCCTGGTCAACGGTGCCGGCCTGGCCATGGCGACCATGGACACCATCAAGCTGTTCGGCGGCGAGCCGGCCAACTTCCTGGACGTGGGCGGCGGCGCCACCCCCGAGAAGGTCACCGAAGCCTTCAAGATCATGCTCAAGAACCCAAAGGTCGAAGGCATCCTGGTCAACATCTTCGGCGGCATCATGAAGTGCGACACCATCGCCACCGGCGTGATCACCGCCTGCAAGGCCGTGAACCTGAACGTGCCGCTGGTCGTGCGCATGAAGGGCACGAACGAAGAGCTGGGCAAGAAGATGCTGGCCGAGTCCGGCCTGCCCATCATCGCCGCAGACACCATGGCCGAAGCTGCGACCAAGATCGTTGCTGCCGTCAAGTAAGCCCGGAGAACACACATGTCGATCTACATCAACAAAGACACCAAGGTCATCACCCAGGGCATCACGGGCAAGACCGGCCAGTTCCACACCGAAAAGTGCCAGGAATACGCGAACGGCAAGAACTGCTTCGTGGCAGGCGTGAACCCCAAGAAGGCCGGCGAGTCGATCTTCAACATCCCGATCTACGCCTCCGTCAAGGAAGCCGCATCGCAGACCGGCGCCACCGTGTCGGTGATCTACGTGCCGCCCGCAGGCGCTGCTGATGCGATCTGGGAAGCTGTGGAAGCCGACCTGGACATGGCCATCTGCATCACCGAGGGCATTCCGGTCAAGGACATGCTGATGGTGCGCAACAAGATGAAGGCCAAGGAAGCCGCCGGGGGCAAGAAGACCCTGCTGCTGGGCCCGAACTGCCCCGGCCTCATCACGCCCGACGAAATCAAGATCGGCATCATGCCCGGCCACATCCACCGCAAGGGCCGCATCGGCGTCGTGAGCCGCTCCGGCACGCTGACGTACGAAGCCGTGGCCATGTTGACCGAAGTGGGCCTGGGCCAGTCGAGCGCCGTGGGCATTGGTGGCGACCCCATCAATGGCCTGAAGCACATCGACGTGATGAAGGCGTTCAACGACGATCCGGACACCGACGCCGTGATCATGATCGGCGAAATCGGCGGCCCTGACGAAGCCGAAGCCGCCCAGTGGTGCAAGGCCAACATGAAGAAGCCTATCGTGGGCTTCATCGCTGGCGTGACCGCGCCTCCCGGCAAGCGCATGGGCCATGCCGGCGCGCTGATCTCCGGCGGCGCCGACACGGCCGATGCCAAGCTCGCCATCATGGAAGAGTCGGGCTTCATCATCACCCGCAACCCGTCGGAGCTGGGCAAGCTGCTCAAGGCCCAGCTCAAGTAAGCTGCCGGCCCTACACCGGCACGGGCATTCGTAAGCACAATTACGGACGCCCGCAGCCGCAAGGCCCGATAAACTGGCCGCTCCAATAAAAAGAGAAGCGCTCGGAACCCTGGTTCCCGGCGCTTCTTGCATTCATAACAGTGGAGTTCAGTATGGAGTTTGTGCAAAGTGCCGATTTCTGGATCGGCCTGATGAAGATCGTCTGGATCAACATCATTCTTTCGGGCGACAACGCCGTCGTCATCGCCCTGGCGGCCCGGTCCCTCCCTCCCCATCAGCAGCGCAAGGCCGTTTTCTGGGGGTCTGGCGCGGCAGTGGTGCTGCGCATCCTGCTCACCGTGGTGGCAGCCAAGCTGCTGGAGCTCTCGTTCCTGCAGATCGTCGGCGGCTGCCTGCTGCTGTGGATCGGCTTCCAGCTGCTCAGTGACGATGAGGAAGAGGAAGGCGAGTCGAAGGCCTATGGCAGCCTCATGGCGGCGGTGCGCACCATTCTCATTGCGGACCTCGTGATGAGCCTGGACAACGTGATCGCCGTTGCCGCTGCGGCGCACGGCAACGTGCTGCTGCTGGTGCTCGGCCTGGCCATCAGCATTCCGCTCGTGATCTTTGGCAGCACGCTGATGATCAAGCTCATGGAGCGCTTCCCCGCCATCGTGCTGATGGGGGCCGCCTTGATTGGATGGGTGGGGGGCGAAACCATTGCCAATGACGCAGCGCTGCATGGCTATGTGGTGGCGCATCCTTCGCTGCACTATGTGGCCGCGGCGCTTGGCGCGCTGCTGGTGGTGGGCGCCGGGAAATTCTGGCCCCACAGGGCCCGGCGGGAATCGGCGGCCTGATTACGCCCCATCACACGGTGCAACAAATTGTTGCACCGTGTGACAAAAGTGGCACCCTGACAGCGTGGCGGCCGCCCCGCCACGACAAGAAGGGCATCCGTGCCTGCAGGGGCCCAGCGGCGCCGCGGTAACGGCGACGGCCGCGCACCCTGCCCGCCCGGGCGCAGATATTGCTTTTACCCACACAAATACAGTGTGGAACCAATAGCAAGTGGGACGAACAACCTCGGGTCGGTGGCTGGGCATGTGGCGGACCGATGGGTTTCGGGGCGCAGTGGCCTCGGCGGTGGTCATTGCGCTGTGTGCGGCCGCTGGTGTCTTCCAGTCCCTGGAATACCGCGTGTATGACGCAGCGAGCAGTGTCGCCACGCCACCCCCCTTGCCTGAAATTGTCATCGTCGGCATGGACGATGCCAGCCTGGCAGCGCTGGGAAGCGCACCCCGGTCCCGCGATGTCTACGCCCGGCTCGTCGACCAGCTGGCGGCCGCGGGCGCCAAGACCATTGTCTTGACCCCTTCCTTCGCCACCCCTGAATCCGACCGCGGCCTTGCCTACGTCCGCACGGTGCGGGAGACGCTTGCGCGTGCCGGAGAAACATCTCCGCTGGCCGCCGAGTTGGGCCGTGCCACCGCCGAGGCGGAGCAGGCGCTCGACACCGATGGCCGCCTCGCGGCCAGCATCCAGCGCGCCGGCAATGTGTTCCTGGCCTCAAGCTATGCCCTGGCCGGAGGAAAGGCCACGCCGCTTCCCCCCTATGCGCACCGCAGCGTCCTGCCCGACTCCGGGTCCTTCGCCACGCCCGCCACGTCGGCCCGGCACCCCATCGCGGAACTCGGCTCCGTGGCGGCAGGCGTCGGCCACCTGTCCATGGAAGCGGATGACGACGGCCGCGTGCGCCGCATCCCACTGCTGCTGCGGTATGACGGAGTCGCGGTGCCCTCGCTGGCATTGCTGGCAACGCGGCACAGCCTGCATCTGGGCCCGAACGAGATCCGCACCCAGGACGAGCCGCGCGGTGTGCGTGTGGGGGGACTGCACATTGCCACGGACGAGGCCGCCGCCATGCACCCGCGCTTTCATGCCGCGCAGGATGGCGCGACACCGTTTCCCACGGTGTCCTTTGCCCAGGCGCTCAGCGGCAAGGTGCCCCTTCACACCTTCAAGGACAAGGTCGTCTTGGTGGGGGACACCAGCGAGGCACTGGCGGCCCCCTGGGTTCAGCCGGGCGCACGGACGATGTACCCGGTCGAGATGCTCGCGCACACCGTCTCCGCCATGCGGCAGGGCCTCGGTGTGCAAAGGCCCTCCTGGGCGCCCGCGGCTGCATGGGGAGCGGTGCTGGGGGCCTGGCTCTTCGTGGCCTTGGTCCTTCCCCGGCTTTCACGTGCCGCGGGATGGGCGCTGAGCGCAGTGCTGCTGTTGCTCCTGGCAGGCACCGAATGGGGCTTGCTGCGCCATGCCGGGCAGTGGATATCGTTGGCACCCGGCACCCTGGCCTTGCTCGTGGGGGTGGTGGCATTCACCGCGCTGCGCATGGGGGGAGGCAGCACCCAGGAATCGTCCGGGGAAGCCGCCGAAACCGACCGCATGATGGGGCTGGCCCTGCAAGGGCAGGGGCAGCTCGACATGGCATTCGAGCGCCTGCGCAAGGTACCTCCCAGTGATGCCTTGATGGACAACCTGTACCACCTGGCGCAGGACTTCGAGCGCAAGCGCAACTTTGCCAAGGCCAAATCCGTCTACAAGCACATCCTGCAGCACAACCGCGCCTACAAGGATGCATATGCCCGCTACAAGCGCGTGCGGGCCCAGCTGCAGAAGGACGTGGATGGCCCGCCCTCCAGCACGCCCGCGTCGGTCCCGCCGGCCTCGCCGCGCCTGCCGGGCGATGCCACAGCCGGTATCCCGATGCTCGGTCGCTACCGGATCGACAAGGAGATCGGCAAAGGAGCGATGGGCGTCGTCTACCTGGGACGGGATCCGAAGATCGGGCGCGTGGTCGCCATCAAGACGCTGGCCCTGGGAGAAGAATTCGAAGGGGACGCGCTGATCGACGCGAGGGCCCGCTTCTTCCGCGAGGCGGAAACCGCGGGACGCCTGCAGCATCCCTACATCGTGACGATATTCGATGCCGGCGAAGAACACGACCTCGCCTACATCGCCATGGAATTCCTCAAGGGCTCCGACCTGACGCAGGCATGCCGGGCCGGGCAGCTCCTGCCCGTGGACACCGTGCTGTCCATTGCGGCCCGCGTCGCCGAGGCACTGGACTATGCCCATGCGCACAACGTGGTGCACCGCGATATCAAGCCGGCCAACATCATGTTCGACGCCGCCACGGACGCCGTGAAGGTGACGGACTTTGGCATCGCGCGCATCACGGACTCCAGCAAGACGCGCACGGGGATGGTCCTGGGCACCCCCAGCTTCATGTCGCCCGAGCAGCTCGCGGGCAAGAAGGTGGATGGCCGATCGGACCTGTATTCCTTGGGCGTCACGCTGTTCCAGCTGCTGACCGGGTCCTTGCCGCTGCGCGGCGAGTCGATGACCGAGCTCATGCACAAGATCGCCAGCGTGGACGCACCCGACATCCGCCAGCTGCGGCCGGAGCTTTCATCCGCGGTGGCCCGCGTGGTGGCCCTGGCCCTCCAGAAGCGCCCGCAGGCGCGCTACCAGACGGGGCGGCAATTCGCTTCCGACCTTCGCCAGGCAGGCGCAGCATCCTCGGCGCCGGAAGTGTTACCGGGCCCGGAAGCAGTCGTCTATGATGCGGACCGCGATGCAACAGGGCATGAAATGGCGGATTTTCAGGAAACCGTGATGGAGCCACCCGCCGGGCGGGGTGCGGCATCCCCGCCGATTCCAGGCGCCCGATGACGCACGCCTCCACACCCATGACCTACGAATTTTTCGCGCGGACCGACAAAGGCCGCGTGCGCACCAACAATGAAGACGCGGTGGCGGTCGACCGGGATGCGCAGGTCGCCATCCTGGCCGATGGCATGGGCGGATACAACGCCGGCGAAGTGGCAAGCGGCATGGCCACCACCTTCATCCGCACCGAGATGGCCCGCTGGCTGGGGCAGGCAGGCGGCACGCCGCAATCCACCGATGTACGCCGCGCCCTGGAAATCTGCGTGGAGAACGCCAACCACGCGATCCTTGGAGCGTCGTTGTCCAACCCCCAGTACGCAGGGATGGGCACCACGCTGGTGGTGGGGGTCTTCCACGGCAGCCGCCTCATCCTCGGGCACATCGGCGACTCCCGCTGCTACCGCGTGCGGGACGGCGTCCTGCAGCAGATCACGCGCGACCACTCCTGGCTTCAGGAACAGGTGGATGCCGGCTTGCTCACCGCACAGCAAGCGGCCCTGTCGTCCAACCGCAACCTGGTCACCCGCGCGCTGGGCGTCGAGCCCAACGTCATGATGGAAGTCAACGAATTCCAGGTCGCGCCGAATGACTTGTTCCTGATGTGTTCGGACGGGCTCACGGACATGGTCGCGGACGCGGACCTGGCGGAACTGGTGCGGGCACCTGTTCCCCTGGAGGAAAAAGCCACACTGCTCATCGACACCGCCAATGCGAATGGTGGCCGTGATAACGTGAGCGTACTGCTGGTGCAAGCGGCCGCGGGAGGCAAGAAGCGCGGCCTTATGTCCCGATTGCTAGGGGCCGCGTGAGTGGCCACTACTACAACAATTACTCATCACATCAGGAGTGGATCATGCCCAGAATGATCGTTTCAATCGACGGGGTTGTCATCAAGGAAGTGCAACTGACCAAGGAGCGGACCACGCTGGGCCGGCGCCCCTACAACGACATCGTGATCGACAACCTCGCGGTGAGCGGCGAGCATGCCGTCATCCACATGGCGGGCCAGGATGTGGAGATTGAAGACCTGGGCAGCACCAACGGCACCTACGTCAATGCCAAGGCCGTCAAGCGGCAGGAACTGCGCAACGGCGACACGGTCGAGGTGGGCAAGTACAAGATCCGCTTCCTGCACGAGGCCGAGGGGCAGAACTTCGAGAAGACCATGATCTTCAAGCCCGGCATGGTCCCGCCCGTCGGCGCAGCCGCGCGCCCCGCAGTTCCGGCGCCGGCTCCTGTTCCCATTTCCGCGGTCATCCGGGTCATGTCGGGAGCCGCCGCCGGGCGTGAAGTGTCGCTGCAGAAGGTGGTCACCACCATTGGCAAGCCCGGCGTGGCGGTTGCCTCCATCACCAAGCGCCATCAAGGATTCGTGCTGGCCCATGTGGAAGGTCCCGACATGCCGTTGCTCAACGGCGCCTCCATCGGAACATCGCCCGTGCCGCTCAAGAACGGTGACCGGCTCGAACTGGCCGGCACGGAAATGCAGTTCGAACAGAGCTGACCGCCACCGCCGGACTGCAGCAGCCCCATAGGCGGCTCATTCCGGCCCACTGCCCCTGGAATTCGTGCGCAATCCCGTCTTGCACCTGTTCTGGCGCCATGGGCGGCGCATGGCGGTCACGTTGATTCCGCTGGTATTTGCGCTGCTGCACATTGCAGGCGTTCTTCATCTCCAGGTCCTGGAGCGGCTGGAAAACATCATCTACGACACCCGGCTGCGCGCCACCATGCCGCGCACGCTGGACGAGCGCATCGTCATCGTCGACATCGACGAGAAAAGCCTGGAGCGGGTGGGGCATTGGCCCTGGGGGCGGGACAAGCTCGCCACCCTGAGCCGTGAATTGTTCGAGCGCCAGCAGGTGGCGGTCGTGGGTTTCGACGTCCTCTTTGCGGAGGCCGACGGAAGCTCGGGACTCTCCAGCCTCGAGCAGCTGGCCCGGGGCCCCTTGCGGGCCCAGGCAGGGTTCAAGGAACAACTCGCGCGCCTGGCCCCGGCGCTCGACTATGACGCGCTCTTCGCCCGGTCGCTCCAGGGGCGGCCGGCGGTTCTGGGCTACTACCTCACCAGCGACCGGGACGGAAGGACAAAAGGCGTGTTGCCCGCGCCAGCGCTCCCCCCGGATCGACTGCGCGGGCTGCCGCTGAAAGCTACTTCCTGGGGCGGTTATGGCAGCAATATCGAAGAACTCGCCAGCGCCGTGCCCACCGCAGGCTTTTTCAACTCCATCACCGATGACGATGGCGTCGTCCGCTCCCTCCCCCTGCTTGCGGAGCACCAGGGGAAGTACTACGAATCCCTCGCGCTGGCGATGTTTCGCACGGTGCTTGGCATGCCGGAAGTGCACCCCGGCTTTGCCAGCCTCCTCCCTGAAGGCGGATACGACACGCTGCAGAGCGTCGTGCTGCGCCAGGATGGCCGCGCGCTGGCATTGCCCGTGGACGCCCAGCTCGCAACCCTCATCCCCTTTCGCGGCCCGGGGGATGTCGGTGGAGGGTCCTTTCGGTATATTTCCGCCTCCGATGTCCTGGAGGGCAAACTCCCACCCCACAACCTGCAAAACCAGCTGGTGCTGGTGGGCTCAACTACACCAGGATTGCTGGACCTGCGCGTGACCCCGGTGGGCCGCACCTACCCAGGCGTGGAGACGCACGCCAACATGCTCTCGGCCTTTCTGGACGGGAAAAGCATCGTGCGGCCAGACTACGCCGTGGGCTTTGATGCCGTGCAGCTGCTCATCGCAGGCCTTTTGCTGGCGGGGGCGCTGCCAGCGCTTTCGGCGACCTCCGCGGTCTTGCTCAGCCTTGGGACCGTCTCAGTCCTTGCCGTGCTCAATCTCTGGCTCTACCTCGCCCATGGCCTGGCCATGCCATTGGCTACCGTGGTGGTGATGGCGGTGTTCGCATTCGCCCTGAACATGGTCTACGGCTACTTTGTGGAAAGCCGCTCCAAGCGGGAACTGGCTGCGCTGTTTGGCACGTATGTGCCGCCGGAACTGGTGGACGAGATGATCAAGCAGCCCGACAAATACAGCATGCAGGCCAGCAACCAGGAGCTGACCGTCATGTTCTGCGATATGCGCGGCTTCACCGCCATGTCTGAAACCATGGAGCCGCTGCAGCTCCAGGCTTTGCTCAACGATGTGTTCAGCCGCTTGACACAGACCATCCGCAGCCAGCGCGGCACGATCGACAAATACATGGGCGACTGCGTCATGGCCTTCTGGGGGGCTCCGGTGCACACGCCCGACCACGCGGATCTGGCGGTCACTGCCGCACTCGGAATAACGGAAGCCGTGCGGCAGATTAACCAAGAGCACAAGGCTCGCGGCCTGCCGCTCATTGGCATTGGCATCGGGCTGAACACCGGCATGATGTGCGTGGGGGATATGGGCTCGGACATCCGCCGCAGTTACACCGTGATCGGTGACGCAGTGAACCTGGGGTCGCGCCTGGAGGGCCTGTCGAAAACCTACGGCATCGAAATCGTGGCCAGTGAAACCACCCGCGCCCAAGCCACAAATCACAATTGGCAGGAATTAGACCTCGTGCGGGTCAAGGGCAAGGCGCAAGCCGTCGGCATCTACTCCCCGTGGAGCCATGGGGCGCAGGCGCCCAAGACTCTCTGGGAGCAACTACTGGTCGCCTATCGCGCCCAAAACTGGGCCGAATGCCAGGAACTGCTTCAGCATCTGGCTGCGCAGCCAGAGTGCAATGCAACGCTGCACGCCCTATATGCCCAGCGCGTCGAGAGTAGAGCAGTGTTACCCTACGATTCCCATTGGGACGGCACCACCAACTTTGACAGCAAATAACCCCTCCGCTCCTTTGCAAGTTCGCGTGCTTGGCTGCTCGGGTGCCATCGCCCAGGGCTGCCGCACCACATCCTTCCTGCTAGGCAAGCACATCCTTGTGGATGCAGGCACGGGTGTGGGCGACCTCACACTGGACGAGATGCAGGCTATAGACCATGTGTTCCTGACCCATTCTCACTTGGACCATATCGCCGCGCTGCCGCTCATGCTGGACGCCGTCTCTTCCCGACGCACCCGTCCCGTTGAAGTGTACGCGTTGCCCGAGACCCTGAACGCGCTGCGCCAGCACATCTTCAACAACGTCATCTGGCCGGATTTCACCCGCATCCCGACCGCGAAGACACCGTTCCTGCGACTACAGCCCCTGGCCATTGGCGACCTGCTGAACGTGGCGGGCACCACGCTCGAAGTGCTCCCCGCCCGCCACAGCGTACCAGCCGTGGGCTACGCCGTACGCGGCGCGACCGGCTGGTGGGTGTACAGCGGCGACACCGAAGGGCAGACGCCAGGCTTCTGGGACCGAGTGAATGCCCTGCATCAATCCAGGGGAGGGGTGGCGGCCCTGTTCATCGAAACCGCCTTCAGCAACCGCGAGCAGGCGCTGGCGCGCAAAAGCCAGCACCTATCCCCCAACACCCTGGCACAAGAGCTTCTCGCCCTGACGCCACAAGCCCACTTCCCCATCTACATCACACACGCCAAGCCCCAGGAAAGCGGACTCATCATGTGCGAGGTCAACGCGCTGGAGCAAGGGGCGTTTCGAATCATCGACCTACAAACTGTGCCGGTACTGTATGTGTGAACATGCGCAACACTTTTGCATTACAAAATTGTCGCGCCTAGACCAAATTTCGCCCACTTGACAATGGGCTGACCTTTGAGCGCGCCTGGTTGCCATTTTTGCAAGCCGATACCGCGAAATCGCGCTGGCACGAAAGCTGCTGATCTCAACGCAACCCGTAGGCATCCTCTGCGGGTGCCGTTCTCACCCTACTCCAAGGAGAAATGTATGAAGCGTTTTGCACAAAAGGGGTTCACCCTGATCGAACTGATGATCGTGGTGGCCATTATTGGTATTTTGGCTGCCGTGGCGCTGCCTGCTTATCAGGACTACACCGTGCGCACGCGTATCACGGAAGGCTTGGGCCTCGTTGAACCCATGAAGGCCACTTTGGCTTCTGAGGGTGTTTCATCCCTCATTGACATGGGTAATGTGACGCGGACCTGGAATCTTCAAGCTGGCAGCACCGGTGCCAACTCGAAGTTTGTGAACAGCATCTTGTTCGCGGGCGCACCAGCCAATGCGGGCGACCCACAGACGGCAAACCCCATGATCACGATTACCTACCATGACACACAGGTCGGCCTCAACGCTGCCAACGTCACTATCACCCTGACCCCATGGATTCGCTCTGGTTCGGCTGGAGCCGGTGAAACCGCTTTTGCTGCTGTTTCGGCCGGGCGTTCGGGTTCTCTGGATTGGGGCTGCTCCGCCACCACCTCCAGTTCTGCCACGAGCCGCGGCATCACGGTGGATGCAGCCGGTACAGTTCTTGCAAAGTTCGCGCCTGCCCAGTGCCGATAATTGCAAGAGTTAAATATTTCCTCTGCTTGCGGAGGATTTATTGACCAACAAGGCCCATCGTAGATGGGCTTTTTCTTTTTTGAAAACCAATCTCATGATCACCCGCTCCCGTCTACGCGTCGCCATCAAGGCGTTCCTCATTCATTTGGGACTGAGCATGGTGGTTGCCGCAATCGTGGCTGCCATCGTCTTGGGCGTGTGGTTTGCATTTCCTTATCGTGATGTGGCCGGCGGGCAGCATCTCTTCTGGATACTGGTCAGTGCGGACGTGGTCTGCGGCCCCTTGCTGACGGCCGTTGTTTTCAATCCAAAAAAATCACGACGAGAATTGCTGCTCGACCTGTGCCTGATCGCCACCATTCAACTGGCTGCATTGGCGTACGGGCTGCACGCCATCAGCGAAGCACGCCCCGTAGTTCTAGCATTTGAGATCGACAGATTTGTGGTGGTATCCGCTGCGCAGATCGATCAGAAGACCCTGCGGCAACAAGGTCAGGCGCTGTCTTGGCTTGGGCCGGTACCGATGGGTACCCGAGAACCCGAGGATGGAGAAGAAGCCATCAAGAGCATCGAAATGTCAATCCAAGGAGTGGAGCCAAGCGCTCGTCCTGATTGGTGGCAATCCTATGAAAGCAGCAAACCCAAGATCAAGCAACGCTTTCGAAAACTGGCAGAGTTGCGGTCAAGTTCCTCCCCAGCCTCACAGGCTGCTATTGACACCGCAGTGAAAAAGACTCTGCATCCCCTCCATGATGTTTACTATCTGCCGCTAGTAAGCTCAAAATCGCTAGATGACTGGATTGTTCTCCTGGATGCCGAAGCGAAGATCATCGGCTATGCAAATGCAGGCGGCTTCTAAATTGAGCGATCAAGACCGTGCTCAAACCACTTAAAAAAAGTAGTCAATCGACTTATGCATGGTGGGTATTTCTTGGCATAGTCATTGTGCTGAACATCCCGAATACCATTCCTTGGGAAAAATCAATTTATCCCACGGCCTACATTGTCGATCTGCAAGAACGACTTATCAAATGCATAATTTTGGCATCGATTTTCCTTAGCCTTTTTTCCCGACCATGGCAGGCCTGGTTGGCAGGGTGGTGTCTTTTCCTCTGGTGGATGCCGATATCGATTGCCACAAGATGGCTAGGCGATGCGCCAATTACCAGCAACCTGGTGGGGATCGCTTTAGCAAGCAGTCCTGGAGAGCTGATGAATTTCGCTAGCTCGATTCCACCGATATCATTCCCCCTCTTTCTGTTTTGGAATGGTATTTGTGGAGCAATCCTTTTTTACCTCAAAAATAGAAACGGCTGGCGATGGGATTTGCGGCATCGGGTTAAGATATTTATTGTTTGCTCGCTGCTACTCTTGACTCCATATGTATTTTTTGGCAAAAATTGGGGTCCATCAACACCACAAACTAAATCCAATCAAATTGCCAGTCTCTTTATTGAAGGTGATCGGGAAATCGGATCTGACGCAGATCTCCCTCGCGCCTTCCCTTATGAATTACCCCTGGCCATTGCGCAGTACTGGCAAGCCAGGCGCGTTGTCAGCATCGCTCGAGCAAGTCTAAAGCCTCTGCCAGCCGCCCAGACATTGGCTCTCGGCACAGATGCTCCCGATATAGTCGTCTTGGTCATTGGCGAGTCCTCTTCAAGGAGTGGCTGGCATTTGTTCAATCCATCTGCGCCCGAAACAACGCCACGCCTCAGTGCCCGCCTAGCGAAAGCACAAGGCCTGTACCCGTTTTCCAATGTGGTCGCACAGAGCACCGCGACACGCCAGGCCGTGCCGTCTCTCCTCACGCCACAGCCATTGCTTTGGCCCGATGGATCACCAAACCCGCACGCCACCGAATCCATCGTCTCGCTAGTATCCAGATCTGGCTACAAGAGTGCTTGGCTCTCCAATCAAGCAGCGATAGGTCAGTTTGACGGTGTGATTGCCACCTATGCAGATGAAGCAGCCGTCCAAGCATTTTTGAACCCTTCAAGCTTCTTCCAACAAGGTACATATGATGAAATCTTGCTATCTGCATTGCGTCGGCAGCTATCCAACCGTACTAGGTCATTCGTCGTATTACACACAATGGGCAGTCATTTCAAATTCGAGCACCGTTACCCGCCGGACTTTGGAATTTTCCCTACCCCAAAAGACTCAACTCAAGCCTATCAGAATAGCATCGCCTACACAGATGAATTGCTTGAACAGATAATTAGATCTCTGGAAAACGACAATCGATCAGCGGTACTGCTTTATATATCGGACCATGGGCAAGATTTGCCCGGAGGCCGATGCAACAAGGAACACATCAATCGAGTCACCACAGACTCTTATGAGATACCCGCACTAGTATGGCTGAGTCAATCATATGAAAAATCCCATCCATCTGCTCCTGAAATTCTTCGAAAGAACGAAACGCTCCCTTACACTGCCGGAGCCGTTTATCAAACACTCGTTGATCTGATCCAAGGTGAAATCAGGCCAGATGCAATGACGGAAGACCCAATGAGCCTTCTGCGATCAAGCAGCCCAGCCGCCGCTCAGATGGTCGTCTCTTCAACCCAATCATGGGTAAATTACCGAGATGCAGCAAATCGGAATCCCTGCTTCATCAAATAATTCAAGACTGCGACACGAAATTTACAGCATGACCAGAATTATTTCATCATTAATATTGTTCACATTTTTTGCATCGGGCTGTTCGGCCTTGATTTACCAAATAGCTTGGCAGCGTTATCTATTCATTGGCTTGGGGGTCGATATCGATTCCGTCACGCTGATCGTCTCGACCTTTATGCTGGGTATTGGCGCAGGCGGTGCATTGGGAGGCTGGCTGGCCGATCGACGGCCAGATAATCGGCTTGCGATCTACGCCTTGGCCGAACTTGCCTTGGCCATTATTGGAATATCCAGCCCAGGGGTATTTCATGGAATCCAACTCATGGGTTCATGGGGCTGGTCCTATTCCAGCGTCAGTGTCGTGGCCGTGGCAGTAGTGCTGATTCCCACAGCTATTATGGGCACCACCCTGCCAGTCCTCACCATGCATTTCGACGAGGCGCTTTCCAACGTAGGAGTCTCCGTAGGCATGCTCTATTTTTTTAACACCTTGGGGGCTGCTTTTGGGGCTTGGTTGACCGCCAACCTGCTGTTCATGCATTGGGGCCTTGATTTCAGCGTGCAACTTGCAGCGTTCATCAATTTGTGCTGCTTCGCTTTCACCTTAGCAGCTGTTTTCCTCTCGGGCAAAAATTCCCAAAAAACTCCAGAAATTGGAGGTATTCAGTGAACATGGCCCGCTTCATGAGTTTTTGGGTTGGATTCGCAAGTCTATCCCTCGAGATCGCCTGGGTCCGTTTGTATGGGTATGCAAATAGCAGTACTCCCCAGGCATTTGCCTATGTTTTGATGATCTATCTGCTGGGCATTGCATTCGGCGCCCAGCTCGGCAAGCGTATTTGCAGGGCATCGACCCATGGAGAAATTGAGCGCGCATCACTATTTGTACTTGGCATCTCTGCCCCCATTGCAGTTGCATCACCTTGGATTTACCTCCACTCACAAAGCCTTGCCCTCGATGGGATACTGGCTCCTTTTGCAATTTTCCTTACCGCTGCGTCTCTTTCCGTTCTTTTTCCAATCACCCACCATCTGGGAACACCCAAAGACTCTATCACGGCAATCACGAAAAAAGGCAAACACTTTTCCCATGTCTATGTTTTGAATGTCACGGGCGCAGCACTGGGGCCTCTAGTGACAGGTTATATCCTGCTGGAGCATCTGACAATCACTCAGATATTCCCCACGCTCGCCACATTGATTGCCTTGGTCACACTAATTGCATGGACCCTGACAGAAAGCACCAGAAAAATTATCCTCTTGGGATCAGCAACGGCTGCCCTGGCAGTATCTCTGTGGTCACTCCACCATAGCTGGCAGCTTCCCAATGCACTGGCGACGTCTTTCGCCTTGGCGGGAGGGCACAAGATTATTGCCACCCATGAGAATCGCCATGGCATTATTTCAATTGCAGAAGACTACCCCACCAAACGCTTTGGTGAATCATTCGTTGATCATTTGGTGTATGGCGGCAATGTCTACGATGGGAAGGTGAATGTGAGCTTGGAGCGGAACACCAACGGGCTTGAACGCCCCCTGGCCCTGCACGTGCTACAACCCAAAGCCAAGAATGTCCTCATACTTGGCTTGTCCATTGGATCCTGGTTGACAGTGGTGGAAGGTTTTCCAGGCATAGAAGCGATCGATGTCATTGAGATCAACCCAGGCTATCTGAAGATGGCAAAAAACTATCCTCCACAAAAGCGTGCACTGGAAGATCCACGAGTGACCATGGTGATCGACGATGCCCGACGTTGGCTGCAATATCATCCAGGTCGGAAATATGACCTCATCCTGATGAACACAACTTGGCATTGGCGGTCCAATAGCTCCATGCTACTTTCTAAAGAAATGATGGAGCTTGCACAACGCCATTTGTCGGATCAAGGTGTTTTGGCATTCAATGCCACGGGCTCCGTAGACGCGTTCTTCACGGCCTCTGCAGTTTTTAAAGAGGTTCGGCGCTATCAGAATTTCATCTATGCTGCCGAGTGGAATCCATTCGATGGCGCATCGCAACCTGAAGCCTGGGAAAGGCTAAGAAATGTAACCATAGATGGCAATCCTGGTTTCCGTCAGAACAGCGTAAAAATAGCTGAATACTCAAAAATCCCTTTTTCAAAAATTGAAAAAGATCTTAAACAGCTAAATCGCCCCGCCGAGGTTATTACAGATGACAACATGCTTGTCGAGTACAAATACGGTAGAAAGCTCTAAGGTCATCACAGCTCGTCATCTTTGTAAACGCAGAAAATCACCATCAGTTGAAGATTCAATTACACGAAAAATCCATCAATCTATGCGAGGCTGAAATATCGAGCGGGAAGAGGATTCGCTGATGAACTGTTTTCGGGCAAAACATACAAAGCGAGTCTTAGGGCTTTCAAGTTGCAAAAAAGCTCCCCGACTGCCCCCCGTGTTTCTCCAGCACGCGCACCCCGCCAATTTCCATCCCCCGATCCACCGCCTTGCACATGTCGTACACGGTGAGCAAGGCCACTTGCACGGCGGTCAAGGCTTCCATCTCCACCCCCGTGGGTCCCACGGTCTCGACGGTGGCGGTGCATTGCACTGCGTTGTCAGCCGGTACCAGCTCGAACTCCACGGCCACCCGCGTCAGCGCCAGAGGGTGGCACAGCGGAATGAGGTCGCTGGTTTTTTTGGCCGCCATGATCCCCGCGAGGCGCGCCACGCCCAGCACGTCGCCTTTTTTGGCTGTGCTGCCCTCGATGATCGCCAGCGTGGCTGGCAGCATGGTGATGCGCCCCATGGCCACGGCCACGCGGTGGGTGGCGTGCTTGGCGCCTACGTCCACCATATGGGCCTGGCCTTGGGCGTCGAAGTGGGTCAATGGGGTCGTCATGGTCGGGGGGAAGGCGAAACATTTGCGGGATCGGAGCATCATACGGGCATGTGGAACCGCCGCACCTTTGATGCCCTTCATGCCTGATTCCAAGCACTTTTGGCCATCAGGCCTTATTCCCCGGGCGCTCGGAGCGTCTTTGCTGATTGCCCTCGGCGCCCTGCAAACACAGCCCGGCACGGCACATGCCGCGCTGCCCACGCTGGGTGATGGTTCGGACCTCACCACCAGCGCCGAGCGCCGCCTGGGTGACCGCATCATCCGCGAACTCTACCGGGATCCCGACTACATCGACGATCCTGTGATCGCGGACTATGTACAAGGCATATGGCGCCCGCTGATGGCTGCCGCCAAGGCACGCGGGGAGCTTTCTTCCGAGCTGGATGAGCGCTTTGCCTGGGAAATCCTTCTGGGGCGGGACCGCACCGTCAATGCCTTCGCGCTGCCTGGGGGCTATCTGGGCCTGCACCTGGGGCTCGTCGGCGTCGTGACCAGCCGCGACGAACTGGCCTCTGTGCTGGCCCATGAACTCAGCCATGTCACCCAGCGCCATATCTCCCGCCTGGTCACCCAGCAAAGCAAACAGACGCCCCTGCTGCTGGGCGCGATGATTCTGGGTGCCCTGGCGGCCAGCAAGAACCCGGGTGCCACACAGGCGCTGGTGGTGGGAGGCCAGGCGCTGGCGATGCAGAACCAGCTCAATTTCTCGCGCGACATGGAGCGGGAGGCAGACCGCATCGGCTACGGCCTGATGGCGCCCGCGGGGTTCGCGCCGCGAGGATTCGTGAGCATGTTCGACAAGCTCCAGCAGGCCAACCGTCTCAATGACAACGGCTCCTGGCCCTATCTGCGCAGCCACCCGCTGACCACCGAGCGCATGGCGGACATGCACTCGCGCATTCCCCCGGGTGCCACCACCACGGCGGCAGCGCCTTCCACGCTGGAACACGCGATGGTCGCGGCGCGTGCCAGGGTGCTGTCCAATCCGGGGGTCGACACTCTGCGCCAGTGGATCGCCGAGCCCCAGGGCACGGGGTTTACCTCCCAGCCCGCCACCCGGCGCGCCGCCGTGCTGTACGCGGCAGCCCTGGGCAGCAGCCAACTGCGTGATGCCACAGGCGCGCGCGCGACCGCAAAAAAACTGGAAGATCTGGTTCGCAACGACGCCCCGGCCCACCGATTGGCAAGGCTGCTGGAGGCCGAAATTGAACTGGCGGCTGGCGAGGCAGGCGCCGCTGTGAACATGCTTTCCAGCGATGTGGGCGGCGGCGGCAACCGCCGCCCTGAACTGGTTCTGCGTTCACAGGCCCTCCTGCGTGCCGGGCGTGCGGCCGAGGGCAGCGGGCCACTGCAAAGCTGGGTTGCCACAAACCCCAGGGACGCCACGGCGTGGCAGCTCCTGGCATCGACCTGGCAGGCCCAAGGCCAGCCGCTACGGGCCGTGCGTGCGGAAGCGGAGGCGCACGCCGCGCGCTATGACTACGCGGCGGCGGTGGACCGTTTCAAGGCAGGCCAGGATCTCGCACGGCGTGGCGGGCCGCAGGTGGACCACATCGAGGCATCCATCATCGACACGCGGCTGCGGGCCGTGGAGTCACTTCTTCGTGAACAGGCCGCCGAGCGCTGATTCGATCACCACGCCGAGCAGGGAGTAGATCAGCGATCCCAGCAACGCGGCGCCGAAGCCATTGACGTGGAAACCGTCCAGTACGCTGGCCGCCGCCCAGAACATCAGCGCATTGATGACGAAGAGAAAGAGGCCCACGGTGACGATCGTGACCGGCAGTGTCAGCACCACCAGCACCGGCCGCAACACCACGTTGAACAGGCCAATCACAAAGGCCGCGATCAACGCGGACGTGAAGCTTTGCACTTCCACGCCGCTGTAGACATAGGCCACGAACAGCAGCGACGCGGCGCTGAGCAGCCATTTCAGAAGGAGTTTCATGGCCGGAGAATAGCACCGGCCCGGCGCGAAAAGGAAATGCGCGAAGCAGGCCCCCCGACGCCGGGAAGAAGGCGCCCATGCAGGCCCGCCGCCCGCCGCCGGTCTACTCGAGTGCGAGCACCCACAACGCCCCGAAGCCCGTGAGCAGGCTGCCCAGCGTTCCGGGCAGCGGCGACCAGCGCTTGTTGTTGTCGGGACGGGCGGGCTCCTGGGGCATGTCGGTCTTCGGCCGGCGGGCATCCACCACCTGGGCGACAGACGCCCCCGCAGCCTGGAGCTGGTCCGTGAGTTCGGCCAGCGGCCCCTTGGCCAGCACCGTGGTCACCCTGCTTGCGGGCACTCGCAGCACGGGAAGAATCTGGGCGAACAGCTTGTCTGCCCACTTGAGCCGCCAGTTCTCCCGCGCGCTGTGGCTCACCCATTTGCTGATGCGGTGGGTCATTCGCGGCGCGCATGCCACCAGCACCCACTGCGTCTGGGCAGCCGCGTCACGGGCGAACAAGGGTGCCAGCACCTGCTGCGCATATGCCGCGTCGTCCACATACACGATGACTCTGTCCATACCGCCTCTCCTGTTGGTGCCAAGAACAAAGGGGGGCTGAACGCCCCCCTTTTTCTCCTGGCCGGTTCAGATTGTTGCCTCTATTCCTCAGCCCTGCTGCTCGGCAGGTGCCGCGGCCGCACGGCGTGCAAGGATGATCTTGCCCGCCAGCAAGACGAGCAGGGCACCGGCCACGCTGGCGCCGTACTTGATCACATCCGTCTGCGGCAGCTTCAGCATCCATTGCCATTTGTCGGGGTTGGAGAAGGCGGGGTCCGTCACCAGCATGCCGCCAGCGATCCAGCCCAGCAGCATGCCGCCGAGCGTGATGATCATGGGGAAGCGCTCCATGAGCTTGATGACCAGCTGGCTGCCCCAGACGATGATCGGGATGGAGATCAGCAGGCCCAGCACCACCAGCAGGAACGAGTGGTCGCCCGCATTCTGTGCCGCGCCCGCGATGGCGATCACGTTGTCCACGCTCATCACGAGGTCGGCGACGATGATGGTCTTGATGGCGGCCAGCAGCTTGTCGCTGCCCTGCACGTCGCCGTGGCCTTCTTCATCGGGGGCCAGCAGCTTGACGCCGATCCACACCAGCAGCAGCGCGCCCACGAACTTGAGGAACGGCAGCGCCAGCAAGGTCATCGCGAAGGCGATCAGGATCACGCGCAGCACGATGGCGCCAGCTGTGCCCCAGATGATGCCCTTGGTCCGCTGTGCGGGAGGCAGCTTGCGGCAGGCCAGCGCGATGACCACCGCGTTGTCGCCGCCCAGCAGGATGTCGATGATGATGATCTGGCCGAGTGCGAGCCAGAATTCGGGCGAAGCCAAAAAGTCCATAAAGTCCTCAGTATCAATGTGCGCGAAGGAGGGTCTCGCCGCCACTGTAGCGCCGAGTCCGCCCAAGGGATAGAGGGCCTGCGGCAGGAGGATCAGGACGGCCCCGGGGCTGGGGCGTGAATGCGAAGGGCGGCCTTGATCAGCCCTGGCGGGCCCATCAAAGGTCTTGCTCAGTCCGGCGCCCTGGTGGTGCGCGCTGAACCCGGACCGCCGGAAGCGATGTTTCGCTTCGTATTGACGACGGTTCCGATGCCTCGCTTCCCAATCGCCAGCGCCTGGCCGTGCCGGAATGCAAGTCGGGAGCTACTCCCCTTCGAAGCGTCGATTGGAACATCGCCAGCACGGACGCGCAAGTGCGGCGCGATTGTGGTTATTGCGTATGCGACGCGATGGCGGTCCGCCGGGGCATAACACCTTTGCCAGGATTGCCTTGCCCGCGCGGCTATGATCCAGCCCCCTTCGCGCAATCGCCCATGGCCGCCATTCACATCACCGACATCGAAGCCGCCATCAACCACTGGCGCGGCCGCGCGCCGTCGCCCGATGGAGTCACCCTGGCGCCGCAGATCCGCGCCCTGGGGGAGGTGTATGCGCTGATGGTGTACCGGCGCGAGGATGCCGTGGACGAGGACAGCTTCCCCCTCGACGCGCTGGCCGCCTGGCAGGCCTGGTATGACACGACCCCCGACACGCCCTGTATCGCCATCTGCTCCACCAGCCAGGGCGATGACCTGTGCAAGGGCTGCGGACGGACTTTTGACGAGGTGCAGTTCTGGCCGGCGATGACACCTGTCGAGAAACGCACGGTGTGGCGGCGCATCACGCTGGAGCATTCCGCGTGGCGGTTCAACCGCTATGCGGAGCGTGCCGCCGAAGGCGCATCCCGGACACCGGCCGAGGCACCTTAGCGGCTGGGGCCCGCGCCCCGCGGGGACTGTACGCCAGGCGTTCAAACCGCTATGGTGGTCCCATGCTGCGCCTCACCCAAGCCCCGAACATCGCCATCGCCACGCTGTGGGCGGACTTGTTGTGCGAGGCGGGCATGGCGGCGTCCGTGCAGCGCCAGTATCTGGGCGCTGCGGCGGGGCACCTGCCGCCCGACCAGTGCCTGCCCGAAATCTGGCTGGACTACGACGAACACGCCGCCCGCGCTCGTACTCTGCTGCAGGAACTGCAAGATTTGCCGCAGCGCCGCTGGGCATGCCAGTGTGGGGAGACGGTCGAAGGCGGGTTCGAGCAGTGCTGGCGATGTGGCACGCTCATGCCACGGGATTGAATCAGCGACTACTAAATTAATAGCTGCTAGCGCTTA
This sequence comes from Acidovorax sp. GW821-FHT09A11, assembly GCF_059418365.1. Lineage (NCBI taxonomy): Bacteria > Pseudomonadati > Pseudomonadota > Betaproteobacteria > Burkholderiales > Comamonadaceae > Acidovorax > Acidovorax sp. GW821-FHT09A11. The sequence continues at coordinate 90,615 of NZ_JBWKPS010000012.1, read as the reverse complement.
TTTATTAAGCGCCAGAGGCCATTTTCACCAGTATTTCCGTCACTTCCAGCGCACGGGCTCCACATGTACGCTGCCCTGGGTGCTGCTCAGGGTGATCGCGCCCTCCTGCACCGTGGCCTGCAGCTGCATGCTGCGCTCGGCCAGCTGGGCGAGCGCCTGGGAGGCCTCGGTGGGAATGCGCCACACCTGCAGCTTTTCCAGCCGCGACAGCTTGGTCTCGATGCCCTTCCACCAGATTTCCGCGGCGTGGTTGAAGCAGTAGACGATCACGGAATCGGCCTTGCTGCAGGCCTTGGTGAGCGGCTTGTCTTCCGGCTGGCCCACCTCGATCCAGACGCGCTTGCGGCCCGTGAAGTCGGTCAGCGACGCATCCGGGTCATCGGGGTCCGACAGGCCCGCGCCAAACGCCAGCGTGGCGTCGCCATTGCACAGGTCGTTGAGCTGGTGCGCGGCAATGGCCAGGGCGGCCAAGCGGACCATCATGCGCTCGTCCGTCTCGCTGGGATGGCGGGCGAGCGTGAGCGCATGGTCGGCGTAGTAGCCGTGGTCGATGTCGGCGATCTGGAGATTCGCCTTGAAGATGGTGGATTTGATGGCCATGCAGCCTCACTACTAAATAGATAGCTGCCAGCGCTTGACAGGCAAGCGCCAGAGGCCAAAAAGGCTGAAAAACCTGAGGTCAGACCCGGCGAGCCAGCTCGGCCGCCTTGCCGACGTAGCTGCCCGGCGTCATCGCCAGCAGCCGGTCCTTTTCGGCCTGGGGGATTTCCAGCGAATGGATCAGCCCGTGCAGCGCCTCGGCCGTCACGGTCTTGCCGCGCGTGACTTCCTTCAGTTTTTCGTAAGCGCCCTGCACACCAAAGCGGCGCATCACCGTCTGGATGGGCTCGGCCAGCACTTCCCACGAGGCGTCCAGGTCTTCGGCCAGGGCCTCTTCGTTCAGCTCCAGCTTGTTCAGGCCGGTCAGCAGCGAGGCATAGGCCAGCGCCGCGTAGCCCAGGGCCACGCCCATGTTGCGCAGCACGGTGCTGTCGGTCAGGTCGCGCTGCCAGCGGCTGATCGGCAGTTTTTCGGACAGGTGCTTGAGCAACGCATTGGCCAGGCCCAGGTTGCCCTCGGCGTTTTCAAAGTCGATGGGGTTGACCTTGTGCGGCATGGTGCTGGAACCGATCTCGCCAGCCTTCAGGCGCTGCTTGAAGTAGCCCAGGCTCACATAGCCCCAGATGTCGCGCGACAGGTCGATGAGGATGGTGTTAGCGCGTGCCACCGCGTCGAACAGCTCGGCCATGTAGTCGTGCGGCTCGATCTGGATGCTGTAGGGCTGGAAGGTCAGGCCCAGGCCCAGCGGCTCGGGGGTTTCGATGACCTTCTTGCTGAAGGCTTCCCAGTCGAAATCGGGCCAGGCGGACAGGTGGGCGTTGTAGTTGCCCACGGCGCCGTTCATCTTGCCCATGATCTTGACGGCGGCCACGCGCTCGCACGCCGTCTGCAGGCGCATGACCACGTTGGCCATCTCCTTGCCCACGGTGGTCGGGCTGGCGGTCTGGCCATGGGTGCGGCTGAGCATGGGCACGTCGGCGTAGGCGTGCGCCATTTCGCGCAGCTTGAGCACGATGCGGTCCAGGCCCGGCAGCACGACCTGGTCGCGGCCCGAGCGCAGCTGCAGGGCGTGGCTGGTGTTGTTGATGTCTTCGCTGGTGCAGGCAAAGTGGACGAACTCCGAGGCTTTTTCCAGCTCTGGGCGCGCTTCGAACTTGCTCTTGATCCAGTACTCCACGGCCTTCACGTCGTGGTTTGTTGTTTTTTCGATCTCCTTGATGGCCGCGGCGTCAGCCTCGGAGAAGTTCTTGATGAGGCCCAGCAGGTAGGCGCGGGCGCCGGTCGTGAGAGGCTTGAATTCGGCAAAACCAGCGTCCGAGAGGGCGATGAACCAGGCCACTTCCACCTGCACGCGGCGGTGCATGTAGCCATGTTCGCTCATGATCGGGCGCAGGGCGGCAAGTTTGCTGGCGTAACGGCCGTCAAGCGGCGACAGGGCGGTGATGGTGGACAGGCTCATGGCGCGCAATTGTAGGCGCCGCGCATCAGTCAGCCCCGCGCAGGCCGCTGCCGATAGAATCAAACTCGAATTGTTCTGCTTACCCGCGCACTGGAAGACAAACCATGAAATTGATCGGAGCCTCTGCCAGTCCCTACGTCCGCAAGGTGCGGATCGTGATGGCTGAAAAAAAGCTCGACTACCAGTTCGTACAGGAAAACGTCTGGGCGGACGACACCCATATCTCCACCTCCAACCCGCTGGGCAAGGTGCCCTGCCTGGTGATGGAGGGCGGCGAAGCCGTGTTTGATTCGCGCGTGATCGTGGAATACCTGGACACCCTGTCCCCGGTGGGCAAGCTCATCCCCACCCAGGGCCGCGAACGCGCCGAGGTCAAGACCTGGGAAGCCCTGGCCGATGGCGTGGTGGACGCCGCCATCCTCGCGCGGCTGGAAGCCACCTGGGCCCACCGCAAGGACAGCGAACGCAGCCAGGCCTGGATCGACCGCCAGCTGCGCAAGGTGCACGACAGCCTCAAGTCCATGAGCCAGGGCCTGGGCGACAAGCCGTTTTGCAGCGGCATCCACCTGAGCCTGTCCGACATCGCCGTGGGCTGTGCGCTGGGCTGGCTGGAATTCCGCTTTCCGGAGATCGCCTGGCGCAATGAATACCCCAACCTGGGCAAGCTGCTGGACAAGCTGATGCTGCGCCCGAGCTTCGCGGACACCAGGCCCAGCTGAGCCGCCCGCCAGCGGCGCGGGGCGGCACGGCCGGACGCCGCGCACGGGCTTGCGGCACGGCGTGGCGGGCATGCCGTATGCTACGCAGCTTATGAACGAAATGGTTCAAAACATCCCCAAGGCCCTTGGCGCGCGCGCCAGCCGGCAACGCGCGGCGCGCGACGCCGCCGCCACGCCGGGCGCGGACCGGGTGCGCGTCAACGACCCCGACCGCACCATGGCCAACATCCTGCAGGTGGCCACGGCGGAGTTTGCCGACAAGGGCCTGGCGGGGGCGCGCATCGATGAGATCGCGGCGCTGACCAGCACCAGCAAGCGCATGATCTACTACTACTTCGGTAGCAAGGAAGGCTTGTATGTCGCTGTGCTGGAGGATGCCTACCGGCGCATCCGCCGCATCGAATCGGAACTGCACCTGGAAGACCTGGCGCCCGAGCAGGCGCTGCGCACGCTGGTCGGGTTCACGGTGGACTACCAGCTCGCCAACCCCGATTTCATTCGCCTGGTGATGAATGAAAACATGCACCGGGGCGAGTTCATCAGCCGCTCCACCACCATCCAGGAACTCAACATTCCCGTCATCCACGCGGTGCACAACGTGTACCAGCGCGGCGTGGCTGCCGGCGTCTTCCGCCCCGACGTGGACCCGGTGGACCTGCACATGTCGATCTCGGCGCTGTGCTTCTTCAATGTGGCCAACCGCCATACGTTCGGCGCGATCTTCAAACGCTCGCTCGACACCCCGGCCGCCACGGCGCAACGCCGGGAATCGATCATCGAGATGATCGTGCGCTTCCTGCGCCCCTGAACCACCGGCGCCGGCGCGCGCCACCACGCCCTCTCCCTGAACAGGCCGCAGCGCGATGCAGCACCGCGCCCGGGCGGCATTGCGTCCCCACGCGGCTGCGGCCAATACGGCAAAACGGCGTTCAGGGTTTGCACCTAGATCAAATACTAACCAGTTCGTACAAAATTCTTCCAGCCTTTCAACCACAACGACTGGAGACACCATGTTCGCACTGGCCGACCGCGTGCTGCGGGGATACGCCCGCGTGCTGGATGCATTGGCGGGCCTGTGCCTGGCCATCATGGTGGTGCTCGTTTTTGGCAATGTGGTGCTGCGCTACACCCTCAACTCCGGCATCACCATCTCCGAAGAGCTGTCGCGCTGGCTGTTCGTGTGGCTGACCTTCATGGGTGCCGTGGTGGCGCTGCGCGAACATGGCCACCTGGGCGTGGACGCCCTGGTCTCGCGCCTGCCCACGCTGGGCAAGAAGATCTGCCTCCTGGTGGCGCAGGTGGCCATGCTCTATGTGTCGTGGCTGCTGCTCACGGGCAGCTGGTCGCAGACGGTCATCAACTGGGAAACCGAAGCCCCCGTGACCGGCGCCTCCGTGGGCATCTTCTACGCCAGCGGCGTGCTCATGGGCGCCTCGGCCATCGCCATCCTGCTGCGCGACCTGCTGCGCACCCTGTTCGTCCCCCTGGCCGACCATGAGCTGATCATGGTGCAGGAGAGCGAGGAGGCCGCCGCGCTGGAGCAGATCCAGCGGGACGCGCAAGCGGCCGCCGACACCCCGGGCGCGAACAGGCCCTGACGACAGACAACCAGCCCGGAATACCTCCCATGACCGTCGCGATCTTCCTCGGCTCCCTGCTGCTGGCCATGGCCATCGGCATTCCCATCGCCTACGCGCTGCTGCTCAGCGGCGTGGCGCTGATGTGGCACCTTGATCTGTTCGACGCGCAGATCCTGGCGCAGAACGTCATCAACGGCGCGGACAGCTTTCCGCTGCTGGCCGTGCCCTTCTTCATGCTCGCGGGCGAAATCATGAACGTGGGCGGCCTGTCCAGGCGCATCGTCAAGCTGGCGCTGGCCCTGGTCGGCCACATCCCTGGCGGGCTGGGCTATGTGGTCATCATGGCGGCGGTGATCCTGTCGGCGGTGTCGGGTTCTGCGGTGGCGGACGCGGCCGCGCTGACCTCGCTGCTGCTGCCCATGATGGTGGTCGCGGGCCACAGCAAGGAGCGCTCGGCCGGACTCATCGCCTCGGCGGGCGTCATCGGCCCCATCATTCCGCCGTCCATCGGCTTCGTGATCTTTGGCGTGGCGGCCAATGTGTCCATCAGCAAGCTGTTCCTCGCGGGCATCTTCCCCGGTCTGCTGCTGGCCGTCTCGCTGGCGGTCACGTGGTGGTGGCTCGGCCGCCGTGAAAACGTCATGCCTCCACCGCGCGCCACCCGCGCCGAACTGAAGGTGGCGCTGCGCGAGGCCGCCTGGGCGCTGGGCCTGCCCATCATCATCCTGGTGGGCCTGCGCATGGGTGTCTTCACGCCCACCGAGGCCGCCGTGGTGGCCGCGATGTATGCGCTCGTCGTCTCCATGGCGGTGTACCGCGAGCTCTCGTGGCGCCAGCTGGTGGGCATCTTCCAGGCGGCCGCGCGAACCAGCGCCGTGATCATGTTCCTGGTGGCCGCCGCCATGGTGTCGGCCTGGCTCATCACCGTGGCCGACCTGCCGTCCAAGGTCATCGGCATGCTCGAACCCTTCATGGGCAACCCCACCCTGCTGCTGGTGGCGATCATGGTGCTGGTCATGGTGGTCGGCACGGCCATGGACATGACGCCCACCATCCTCATCATGACGCCCGTGCTCATGCCGGTGGTCAAGGCCGCAGGCATCGACCCCGTCTACTTCGGCGTGCTGTTCATCATCAACAACTCCATCGGCCTCATCACGCCGCCCGTGGGCACCGTGCTCAACGTGGTGGCGGGCGTCGGGCGCATCTCCATGGGCCAGGTCACGCGCGGCGTGATGCCCTTCATGCTGGCGCAGTTCGTGGTGATGTTCCTGCTGGTCGCGTTCCCCTCGCTCGTCACCGTGCCCCTGCGCTGGCTCGGCGGCTGATTCCCGTGCCCCTCCCGCCTTCCGTTCCTTCCTGTTTCTGCCCCGCCCAAAACCCAAGGAGACATCCATGAAACTCTTGAAGACCCTGCTCGCCACCGCCCTCGTCGCGGCTTCGCTGCTGCCCGGTGCGCATGCCCAGGAACGCACCATCAAGTTCGCGTTCCAGAACCAGAAGGAGCACCCGCAGGCCCAGGGCGCGCAGAAATTCGCCGACCTCGTCGCGGCCAAGACCAGCGGCCGCATCGCGGTCAAGCTTTTTCCCGGCGGCACGCTGGGCGGCGACCTGCAGACCGTCTCGGCGCTGCAAGGCGGCACCGTGGAGATGACGGTGCTCAACGCCGGCATCCTGTCCGCACAGGCCAAGGAATTCGGCATCTACGACTTCCCGTTCCTGTTCGCCTCGCCCCAGGAGGCCGATGCCGTGACCGACGGCCCCTTCGGCAAGAAGCTGCTCGACAAGCTCGCGGCCAAGAACCTGGTGGGCCTGGGCTACTGGGAACTGGGCTTTCGCAACCTGACCAACAGCAAGCGCCCCATCACCAAGGCCGAGGACATCGCGGGCCTCAAGATCCGCGTGATCCAGTCGCCCATCTACATCGACATGTTCAACGCGCTGGGCGCCAACGCCGTGCCCATGCCGTTCCCCGAGCTGTACACGGCCATGGAGCAAAAGGCCGTGGACGGCCAGGAGAACCCGTTCTCCACCATCCTGTCGTCCAAGTTCGCCGAGGTGCAAAAGCACCTGACCATCACGCGCCACATGTACAACCCGCAGGCGGTCATCGTGAGCAAGAAGTTCTGGGACAGCCTGAATCCCGCCGACCAGAAGGCCGTGACCGAAGCCATGGCCGAGGCCACCGCGTTCCAGCGCAGCGTCTCGCGCTCGCAGGCCGACGTGGCGCTCGAAGAGCTCAAGAAGGCCGGCATGCAGGTCACCGAGTTCTCGCCGGCGGAAGTCGACAAGCTGCGCGCCAAGGTCAAGCCCGTGGTGGAAAAGCACAGCGACAAGGTGGGCGCCGAGACCGTGCAAGAGGTCTATGCCACGCTGGCCAAGCTGCGCGGCGGCAAGTAGGCCATCGCAACGCAGCAGCCACCCACGCGCTGCGGTGCGGGCATCAACGCCCACACGCCAGCGCGTCCTCCACGCAACCCGCCCATGAGCACCCAGCTCCTTGATCCCCCGGTGTCATCCACCGCATCCGCCATGTCTTCCACAAGCCCCCGCAAGGTGCTGATCGGGCTGATCGGTGCCGGCATCCAGAAGTCGCTGTCTCCCGCCCTGCACGAAGAGGAGGCGCGGCAACACGGCATGCGCCTGCACTACCAGCTGATCGACCTGGACCGCTCGGCGTCTTCTCCCGCACAGCTGCCCACGCTGCTGTCGGCTGCACGCATCATGGGCTATGCCGGCTGCAACGTGACCTACCCGTGCAAGCAGGCCGTGATCCCCTACCTCGACAGCCTGTCGGAAGAAGCGCAAGCCATGGGGGCCGTGAACACGGTCGTGGTCCACGATGGCAAGCTCGTGGGGCACAACACGGACGGGTCAGGCTGGGCCCGGGGCTTCACCCGTGCGCTGCCGGGCGCCGACCTCGGCCGCGTCGTGCTGCTGGGCGCGGGCGGTGCGGGCGCCGCCATCGCGCATGCCGTGCTGCGCCTGGGTGCACGGCAACTGACCATCGTCGATGCGCAGCCCGAACGGGCCGCGCAACTGGCCGCCGACGTGAATGCGCTCTATGGCCCCCGGGCCGAGGCCGGCGAGATCCACGCGGCCATGGCGCGGGCCACCGGGCTGATCCACGCCACGCCCACGGGCATGGACAAGCTGCCCGGCCTGCCCCTCGATACGGGCCTGCTGCGCCCCGCGCTGTGGGTGTCCGAGGTCGTGTACTTCCCGCTCGACACCGCCCTGGTCCAGGCCGCGCGCGCACTGGGCTGCCGCGTCTCGGACGGGGGCGGCATGGCCGTGGGCCAGGCGGTGGGTGCCTTTGAACTGTTCACCGGCGTGGCGCCCGACGCGGACCGGATGGACGCCCACTTTCGCCGGCTCGTCAGCCCGCGCTGACACCACCGCAACCACACGCAAGGAGTCCAACGCATGAGCACCCCGATGATGGCCGCCCGCGAGGCGCTCGGAGACCTGCCCAACCCCCTGGGACTGCAGGGGGTGGAGTTCATCGAATACGCCACCAGCCGCCCGCAGGCCCTGGGGCAGGCGCTGGAGCGCATGGGCTTCCAGCCGGTGGCGCGCCACCGCTCGCGCGAGGTCCTGCTGTACCGGCAGGGCGACATGAACATCATCGTGAACGCGCACCAGGACGAAGAGCGCACCGGGCCGCACGCGCCGTCGGCCCTGGCGGAAACCCCCGTGCTCGCCGCCATCGCCTTCCGTGTGGGCAATGCAGCCGCCGCCTACCGCCGCGTGCTGGAGCTGGGCGCCTGGGCCGTGCACACCGAGGTCCAGGTGATGGAGCTGAACATTCCCGCCATCCACGGCGTGGGCGCGAGCCGCATCTACTTCGTGGACCGCTGGAAGGAATTCTCGATCTACGAGGTGGATTTCATCCCCATCCCCACCGTGAATCCGCGCCCGCCCGCGCTGCAGGGCCTGCATCTGTTCGGCGTGGTGCAGTACATCGGCCTGGGCAGGGCGCCTGACTGGATCCATTTCTACGGCGAACTGTTCGGCTTCGCCGAGCTGGCGCCCGACCAGTCGTTCGGCGTGCTCACGCATGGCCGCATCCTGGCCAGCCCCTGCGGCACCCTGCACTGGCAGCTGATCGAGCCCCTCGTGGATGCGCTCGATGCCGACCCCGAGGAACTGCTGCAGCGCGTGGCGTTCGGCACGCCGGACGTGCTGGCCACGGTGAACGCGCTGCGCGCCCGGGGCGTGGACTTCGTGGAATCCCCCACGGGGGTGCACACGGGCACGCGCGGCGCGCTCACGCGGGCCGATGCCGGCTCGCCCAGCTTCGAGCTGGTTCTCGACGCCCGCTGACCACCGCCCGGAGACCTCGATGCGCACTTCGACCATGCAACGCAACGTCGCCGACTTCGGCATGGACACCATCAGTCTGGCCGGCCCGCTGGAGGCCAAGCTGGCCGCCGTCAAGGCGGCGGGTTTCGGCCAGATCATGCTGGCGGCCCGCGACATCGTGGGCCATCCGCAGGGCATCGAGGCGGCCGTGCACGCCGTGCGCAGCAGCGGCCTGCGCGTGACGGGCTTCCAGGTGCTGCGCGACTTCGAGGGCCTGTCGGGCCACCTGCACAGCTACAAGGTGGACATCGCCAAGCAGATGATCCTGATGGCGCGCGACCTGGGCGCGCCGGTGCTGCTGGCCTGCAGCTCCACCTCGTCGCATGCCACCGCCGATGCCGACGCGATTGCCCGCGACCTGCGCAAGCTCGCCCTGCTGGCGCTGCCGCACGGCATCCGCGTGGCCTTCGAAGGCCTCTCCTGGGGACGGCACATCAACGAGGTGCATCAGGCGTGGGCGGCGGTCGAGCAGGCGGATTGCCCCAACCTCGGCCTGGCCATCGACTCGTACCACCAGTTCGCCACCAGCACGCCGCTCACGGCGCTGGCCGACGTGGACCCCGCCAAGATCTATCTGGTGCAGCTCTCGGACTTCATGTGGCAGGAGACCCGCACGGTGCAGGAGCGCATCGACACGGCGCGGCACTTCCGCGTGTTCCCGGGCGAGGGCGTGCACAGCCAGGCGCTGGCCGAGCTGGTGCGCACGCTCGACGGCATGGGCTACCAGGGCGACTACAGCTTCGAGGTCTTCAACGACGATTATCAGCAGCTGCCGCTGCCCTACGTGGCGCAGCGGGCATGGAACAGCGCCCTGTGGCTCGCCGAGGGCGTGCTGCAGCGCGCCGTGCCGCTGCCGGGGCACCCGCGCATCAAAACGCTGGCGTGATCAATGCGTCAACGGCCAACAATCAACTGTTGGCGCGTTTCTTGAGCCAGCGCATCAGCGCGCCCACCACCGGCAGCTTTTCGTACAGTTCTTCGGCGGCGTCCCAGTAGTCGCGGTGTAGCGCCACCAGGTCCTGGTCATCGAACACCAGGTGCGAGGCGCCGCGCACGGTCTGCGTCACGCCCTTGTCAAAGCCCTTGAAGGCGAACAGGAACTCCCAGGTCAGGAAACACTGCGGGCCCTGCACCACGCGGCCGGTGACCACGAAACGCGGCTGCTCCAGCGCATCGAACATGTGGTCGAAGATGGCCTGGATGGCGGGCAGGCCCCGCACTTCGTTGAACGGGTCCTTGAAGCGCGCATCGGCCGCGTACAGGCGGCCCAGTGCCGCCACGTCGGCTGGGACCAGGGTCTCGAAGAAGGCCACCACGCGGGTGACGGCTTCTTCGGTGGAGGTTGTGGTGCGAGGTGGCTGCAGCATGGCGCTCAGAGTCCCGTGAACTTGCGGACCGCAGGAAAGTACCACCGATACGGCAACACGCGCAGCAGTTTCATCACCCGCGTGAAGCGCTTGGGGAAGTGGATGTCGAAATGCCCCCGCTCCCAGCCCTGCAAGATGGCCGCCGCCGCCGCCTCGGGCGAGATCAGCGCGGGCATCGTGAAGTCGTTGCGCGCCGTGAGCGGCGTGGCCACGAACCCGGGGTTGATCACGCTCACGCCAAGCCCCAAGCCGTGCAGATCCAGGTACAGCGACTCGGCCAGGTTGATGAGCGCAGCCTTGGTCGGCCCGTAGGCCAGGCTCCTGGGCAGCCCCCGGAACCCCGCCACGCTGCTGACCACGCTCACATGCCCGGGGCGCCCCGCGTGCGCCGCGGCCAGCATGGCGGGCAGCACGGCCGCCAGCACGTGCAGCACACCGCTGTAGTTGATCTGCCCGTGGCGCAGCATGTCGGCCAGATCCAGGTCGGTGGCGCGCATGTCGCGGTAGGTGCCGGCGCAGTAGCACACCAGGTCGGGCGCGCCCCCGGACAGCACCCGTGCGGCGGCGGCCTGCACCTGCTCGGGCTGCGCTATGTCCAGGGGCAGGGCCAGGCTGCCGGGGTGCTGGGCGGCAAAGGCATCGAGCGCATCGCCGCTGCGGGCCGACACCGTGACCTGCGCACCGCGCGCATGCAGGGCCGACGCCGTGGCGCGCCCGATGCCGCTGGACGCGCCGATCACCCAGGCCCTGCGGCCCTGCCAGTCGCGCAGCGGTGGGTTCAGGCTCATGGCGCGCGCCTGGTGAACGACAGCGTGATCTCGCCCAGGCGCACGCCAAACTTGCTCATGGTGGCGCGGTTGAGCATCACGCGGTCGTCGATGAGAACCATCCAGTCGTCCAGGTCGACGTGGTAGACCGTGCCATCCACCGGCAGGGCCAGCGTGTAGTTCCAGCGGAAGACGTTGCCCCGCGCCTGCCCGTGGGCCGTGCCCACCACGTCGTCGGCGGTGCCGGTGGTACGGCCGTCGGCGTGCTGGGTCAGGCGCCAGATGCGGCGCTGGGTGGTGCCGTCCGAATAGGTGAAGGCCTCGTCGAGCACGCCCTCGTTGCCCTGCCACTGGCAATCCATGACCACGGTGAAGCGTTTGACGATCTGGCCGCTGCGGTCCTGGAAGATGCCCCAGGCGTCGATCTTGCCGTTGAAATACCGGGCCAGGTCCAGCACGGGCTTCTCGCTGGCATAGCCTTCGATGCCCGGACTGGCGCAGCCGGACAGGGCCACGGGCGCAGCCGCCACGGCGGAGAGGAGGAGGCGTCGTTGCATCATGGGGTGGGCCCTGGGGTCGGTTCGGACAGGTTCATTCAAACAATCGCTGCGCTGCGGGGACGCCGCAGGAGCAGGGCGTAGAGCGCCGCCGCCGCCATCAGCTTGAGCACGCAGGGCAGCACCGCATAGGCGATGCCCAGGGTCTGCAAGCCGCCGTCGCCGCGCGTGCCGGGGGTGTAGCCCAGCCAGCCCAGCAGGGGCAGCGCCAGGCCCGCGGCCAGCGCCAGGTTGAGCTTGGTGGCGAAGTTCCACCAGCCGAAGTACGCGCCTTCGTGCTGGCCGCTGTCGCCCTCGGCCGCGATCACGCCGGCCAGCAGGGCGCTGGGCAATGCCAGGTCGGTGCCCAGTGCCACGCCCGAAAGCGCGCAGACCACCATGAACGGCATCACATCACCCGCGCCCAGAAACGCAGTCCACACAAACACGGCGATCGCCAGCAGCATGCCTGCCAGCCAGGTGCGCACCAGGCCCCATCGCGCCACGGCCCGCAGCCACAGCGGGATCGAGAGCGCAGCGCAGACGAAATACGCCGCCAGGAACATCGGCTCCTGCGCGGGCGGAGCCTGCAGGCGGTCCTGGATGAAGAACAGCACCAGCGTGGCCGGGATGGCGCTGGCAATGCCGTTGAGCATGAACACCGCCAGCAGGCGGCGGAACGCGGGGCGCCCCCACGGCCGCCACAGGCTGGCGCGCCGCGACGGGCGATACCCGCCGGCCACGGCGCCACCCGCATGCGCCGGGGGGCGCGGCGCGCGCGTCCAGGCCCACCAGCCCAGCAGCAAGGCCATGGCAAACACGCCGAGCATGACCGGCAGCCCCAGCAGCGCGGGCAGCACCGAGGCCAGCACCACGCCCGCCAGCGCGGCGCCTTCGCGCCATGCCACGATGCGGCCGCGCTGCAGTTCGTCGCCGCCCAGGCGCGCGCCCCACGCCTGGTGCGCAATGCCCAGCTGGCTGTAGGCCGTGTAGGTGATGAGCAGCGCCACCAGGGCCCAGGCGGTCAGCCCATCGGCCCCGCGCACCAGCGGAAAGAACAGGCCGGTCAGCCCCAGTGCGAGCACCATGGCCGACACCGCGCCCGCCGCCAGCACGGCACGCACCGAGCGGCCGAACAGGTGGTCGCAGAGGCGGCCCAGCAGCGGGTCCGACACCGCATCGAACAACCGCGCCGCCAGCAGCACCGAGCCCAGCGTGGCCAGCGGCATGCCGAACTCGCGGGCATAGTGGTTGGGCAGCAGCACGTAAAGCGGCAGCGCCACAAACGCCAGGGGCAGGCCCAGCAGCCCATAGGCCAGGCCGTGGCGGGCGCGCAGGGGCTGGGTGGTGCGGGTCATGGCTGCCCCATGGCGCGGGTCGCGCCCAGCAGTTCCTGGCGCAGCCTGGGTTCGGAAGTCTGGGGCGAGAGCCAGATGCCGAAGAACAGGCGCGAGAACTCGGCATCGGGCACCTCGCCCACCACGCGCCCGGCCATCCTGAACACCGCCCCCACGCCCGGCTGGTGAATGCCCAGAAGGCGGTCGCCCGCCTTCACGTCCGGCAGCGCCGCCTGCAGCGCCTGCTGCCAGCGCGCGGCCTGCTGGGGCGTGAAGCTGCCCACGCGGCGCATTTCCTCGATGGAGCGCCTGGCGATGGCCTCCGCCGTGAAGTCGCGGTGGTAGGTCAGCTCCAGCGCCAGCGGCTGGGCGCCGTAGTTGTCGGCATCAAAGCCGGGCTGCACCCACAGGCGGGCGCGGTAGACCTCGAAACCCAGGAACCGGAGCACGCCCTGGCCCGCCAGGCGTACGCCGGACAGCGGCGCCGCCGTGGCCTGGGCCGCCCCTGCCCCTTGCGCCACAGCCATGCTGGAATGAAAAACGGCTGCAGCGCAGATAAAACACGCGGTGGCAGCTATATTTTTCATAGCAATCTCAATCCTTGGCCAGCGTGTATTGCACCAGGTCGATGTTGCTCATCGCAAACGCCGCCTCGCAATACGCCAGGTAGAACTCCCAGATGTGCAGGAAGCGCTGGTCGAACCCCAGCTGCAGGATCTGCGTGCGCTGGGCCACGAAGCGGTCACGCCAGCGCCTGAGCGTTTCGGCATAGTCCTGGCCAAAGGCGAACTCGTCCACCACGCGCAGGCCCGCGGCCTCGGCCTCGCGGCGGAACTCGCGCGGGCACGGCAGGCAGCCGCCCGGGAAGATGTACTGCTGGATGAAGTCCGTGGAGCTGATGTAGCGCTCGAACAGGCTGTCGTCGATGACGATGCTCTGGATGCAGGCCTTGCCACCGGGCTTGAGCAGGCGGTTCACCGACTGGAAGTAGGTGGGCCAGTACTCGCGGCCCACGGCCTCGACCATCTCGATGGAGCAGATGGCGTCGTAGGGGCCATCGTGGATGTCGCGGTAGTCCTGCAGCCGCAAATCGGCCCGGTGCTCCACCCCCTGCCCCGCCATGCGCCCTTGCGCGAAGGCCAGTTGCTCGGTGGACAGGGTCACACCGGTCAGCAATGCGCCGAACTCGGTGGCCGCCATCTCGGCGAGCGCCCCCCAGCCGCAGCCGATCTCGAGCACGCGGTGCCCCGGCCGCACCCCCGCCTGGCTCAGGGCGCGGCGCACCTTGGCATGCTGGGCCTTGCGCATGTCGCCGCCCGCATCGCCTTCGAACCAGGCGGACGAGTAATTCATCGTGTCGTCCAGCCACAGCGCGTAGAACGCATTGCCCAGGTCGTAGTGCGCATGGATGTTCTTCTGGCTGTTGGCGCGCGTGTTGCGGTTGAGCAGGTGCTTGATGCGGTACAGCAGGCGTCCGGCCCAGCTTCCATAGATCACGCCTTCCACCTGCTGGCGGTTGGCGATGAAGAGCTTGATCAGGTCGGTGAGGTGCGGCGTGGTCCAGTCCCCCGCGATGTAGCTCTCGGCGAAGCCGATGTCCCCCGACCTGAGCGCCGCGCTGCACACGTTCCAGTTCCTGAGCGTGATGGCCGCCGAGAGGCCGCCCCCCTGGCCGAAGTGCTGCAGCGTGCCGTCCGGCAGTTGCACCGTGAGGTTGCCATGCTGCAGCCCCTGCAGGAGCCGAAGGGCCGTGCGCGCGGCAGCCGGCGTGCCGGCGGGCAGGGTGGCGTGCAGGGCGGCACCGGTGGTCGTGGTCGTGTTCATGGCGGTCTCGTCGGGCTGTGGGGTCAACGGGTCACGATGGAGGCAGGGGCCTCGGGCTTGCGGTGAAAGCGCACGCGCTTGAGCCACAGCCGCAAGGCCTGCCAGTGGATGCGCGCGATGACGGCCAGCGTCATGGCCGGGTAGCCCCACAGGGCCCGGCGCAGCGTCTGCCCCGTGATGGGGTGCAGGGTGCCGCTCACGCTGGTCTCGATCAGCGGTCCGGCGTCGTCGTCGTAGTCGATGCGCGCCACGGTGCGGCCCGCATCGGCGGGCCCGCCCGCCGTGCGCAGGAAGCGAAAGCGGTAGCCCCCGCCCACCTCGCAGAAGGGCGAGACATGGAACACCTTGCGCGCCCGCAGTTCCACGCCGTAGCGGGGCGCGTCCAGCAGGTAGCAGTGCCGCTCGCCAAAGGTGTTGTTCACTTCCACCACGATGGCGCGCAGGCTGGCGTCGGCGCGGTGGCAGTACCAGAAGCTCACGGGTTTGAAGGTGTAGCCCAGCACGCGCGGGTAGCAGTGCAGCCAGACTTCGCCGGTGGCGTCGGCAATGCCTTCGGCGCGCAGCAGCTCGTCCAGCCAGGCCAGCGCCCCGCCCTGCGCGGCGCTGCGGCCGTCGCCATGGTCCGTGTCGTGAAAGCTGATGGCGCCGCGCCGGTTCACGGCCAGCGGGCCCGGCGCTGCGGCGCCCATGCTGCGCAGGGGCAGCAGGAGAAAGAACGTGGGGTAGGCAAACGCATGCCGCCGGGGCCGCAGCCGCGCATGGCGCACCTGGCCAAAGCCGATCAGCGGCTGCGGGGCCTCGGGAGCGGTGCCCATGCCGATGTTCATGCGGCCTCCGCCAGGGGAGCGGGCTGGCGGGCCAGCACCTGTTCGGCCACGGCGAGCCCGGACTTCAGTCCGTCTTCGTGGAACCCGTAGCCCGTCCACGCCCCGCAGAACCAGGTGTGCCCATGGCCCTGGATCTCGGCCACCTGCCGCTGCGCGCGAATGGCGGCCAGGTCGAACACCGGGTGGGCGTAGTCGTAGCTGCCGATCACCTGGTCGGGCGCGATCTCGCGCACGGGGTTGAGCGAGACGACCACGGGCTGCGCGAAGGGCACGGGCTGCAGCTGGTTGATGAGGTAGTGCAGGCACACGCGCGCCGATTCGCGGCCGGGCTGCGCGGCGCGCTCATAGTTCCACGCGGCCCAGGCGGCGCGGCGCGCGGGCAGCACCGCGGTGTCGGTATGCAGCACCGCGCGGTTGGCCTGGTAGCGGATGGCGCCCAGCACGGCGCGTTCCTGCGGCGTGGGCCGCGCGAGCAGCGCCAGCGCCTGGTCCGAATGCGTGGCCACGACGACCTGGTCGAAATGCCCGGTGCCGCCATCGGTCACCACCCGCACGCCGGCCGCATCGCGCTCGATGCGGCGCACGGGGGTCGACAGGCGCGTGTCCGCGATACCGGCCACGATCTTGTCCACATAGTGGCGCGCGCCCCCCGCGACCGTCCACCACTGCGGACGGTCGCTCACCTGGAGGAGGCCATGGTTGTGGCAGAACCGGATCAGGGTGGCCACCGGAAACTGCAGCATCTGGTCGGTCGGGCAGCTCCAGATGCAGCCCAGCATGGGCAGGAAGTACCAGTCGCGGAAGGCATCGCCAAAGCGGTGCTCGCGCAGGAAGTCGCCCAGGGGCTGCATGAGCGCCGCATAGGCCCCGGCCTCGGCGATGCGGGTGCACAGGCGGTTGAACCGCAACAGGTCCGCCAGCATGCCCAGAAAGCGCGGGCTGACCAGGTTGGCGCGCTGCGCGAAGACGGTGCCCAGGTTCGTGCCGCTCCACTCCAGCGGCCGGCCGCCCCGGGCCCCGGGCACCTGCACCGAGAACGACATGTCGGACCGGCACGTCTGCACGCCCAGTTCGGCCAGCAGGCGGATCAGCTGCGGATAGGTGCGTTCGTTGAAGACGAGAAAACCGGTGTCCACGCCCTGCGTGACCAGCCGGCCGCTGGCATCCCGCAGCGTGACATCCACGGTGTGGGTGTGGCCGCCAAAGTGGTCGCCGGCCTCATACAGGGTGATGTGCGCCTGGCCACGCAGCCGGTGCGCGACCGCCAGTCCGGAGATGCCGGAGCCGATGATGGCGATTTTCATGGCCGGCCCCCTCTGGCCGGTGCCTGAAATAAAAAGGTTGCGAAGCGTCCCGAAACGAATAAGAGAGGGAGGGAGGAGAAGCGCTCCAGGAGGTCAGTCGGAACCCGGGGGCCCGAAAGGCTTCGCAACACTAAAACTGTACGCCACGCAATCGCAGCGTGCAGGGAATAGAGTGGGGCCCTCGCGCGGAAGTTCCAGGCCCCGCGCCGGTTTTTTTTAAAGAAACGTAAAGAAAACATTGCAATCACCGTGGAGCGGCAACAGCGAGTTGCTGTTCGATGGCGCGCACCAGGCCCTTGCTGTCAGGGGCGGTGAGGCTGGAGTACTGGTCGACCAGCTTGCCGTCGCGGCCCAGCAGGTATTTGTGGAAGTTCCAGCGCGGCGCGGTGCCCGACAGCTGTGCCAGCTGGCGAAACAGCGGCGAGGCGTCCGCGCCCTTCACGCTGCTCTTGGCGAACATCGGGAATTTCACGCCGAAGGTGTTCTCGCAGAAGTCCGCGATCTGCTGGTTGCTGCCGCTCTCCTGCGAAAAGTCGTTGGACGGAAAGCCCAGCACGACGAGGCCCTTGTCCTTGTACCGGGCATACAGCTCCTCGAGCCCCTTGTACTGGCCGGTGAAGCCGCAGAAGCTGGCGGTATTGACCACCAGCACGACCTTTCCGCTGTACTGGCACAGCGACTGCGGCTTTTCGTCCTGCAGCCGTGCAAAGGTGTGCTGCAAGGTGGCCGGGCAGCTTTCCGCGTCCGCCGCCCACGCGCGAGGGGCAAGCCCGGCGGCCATTGCGAGGACAAGAAGGCCCGTGGCCGGAAAAAGGCGTCTGGAAGAGGTTTTCATAGGACTCATAGCGCAGTGGTGTGGGCAATTTAACCATTCCATCATTTTTTGTCCACATGAGTTTTTATTTGTACTCATTGGTATACGCCGATGGATGGCCACTGGATTCAGATTCCCGGCAGCGGGAAGGGGGTATTGCGTGGCGCACGGCCAGGCGGGCATCGGATGCAAGCCGGATGCCGGGCATCAGCCCCCGCGGGAGCGTTGAAAAGCGGGCCAGGGAGTGCCCATGGCGGCCACACCGGGCGAGGGGGCGTTCACCCGCATCGGGTGCGGCCCCGCTGCGGGGCCGAAAAGATCAGCCCAGGTTGAGCAGGCGGTCGAGCGGGAGCTTGACCCGCACGTCCTTGAAGGCGACCACGCCCGTGACTTTCCAGGGCGGCATGCCGGTGTCGCGGGGAATCGGCTCGCCCGTGGGCATGCCGTCCCGGTTGGTCACCACCGCTACCTTGGGCGTGGTGGCCGTCGTACCTCGGCGGATGACGACACCCACCTCCTGGCTGGCCAACCGCACAAAGGCCCCTGGCGGATACACGCCCAGCGTCTTGACGAGCGCTGCACCGGCCTCGTCCACCTGGTGCTCCTCATCGTAGTAGCTCGCCTGCATGGCCGCCGTGACCGGCATGGGCCAGCGGGCGGCGCGGGGCGCCATGCGGGCGCCAAAGATATCGGCGCGCTGGATCAGCCGGGCCATCTGCTGGGCTTCCGTCTTCTTGGCCAGCGGGCCAGGCGTGCGGTGGTGGTGGCAGCGCACGGCCTCCAGCCATGCGGTGTCGGCCACGCCCAGCGAGCGCAGCAGCGCCTCGGACCGTGATGCGTGGTCTTCCACGGCCGCGATCTGCTGGGCAGTCAGGGGGTGGGTCTGCTGGGCCAGCTGGTCCTGCAGTTCGGTCATGGCGATGTTCATGGACAAGGCCGCATGCCCGAGCTGCTGCACCCGGCCCTCGGGCCAGCGCAGCATCTCGCGCGCGACCACCATGCACACGCAGGCCACCAGCATGGAGTGGGTGGCGCTGTACATGCGGGTTTCCTGGGCCGACAGGTAGATCAGGGCCAGCAGGGTGACATCGGGCGTCTGCTCACAGTGGCGCGAGAGTTCGTCGTGCAGCGCCTGGAAGCGCCCGCCAAAGTCCGACGGGGACGGCGCGCGCAGCAGTTGCGTGGCGCGCAGCTGCAGCTCGGGCCAGTCGGGCAGGGCCCGGCCTCCGCGCCCGCGCCCCGCCGGGTCGTCGGCCGCCGTCATCTGCATGGCGGCGATCTCGCCCAGGTTGGTGTCCGCGATCAGCATGCGCTGCAGCTGCGCCAGGTAGGCGCGGTGGCTGTCGCCGGATTCATCGGTGTCCACGCACAGCTGGCGGCCCCGCGCCACCATCTTGGCCAGCTCGTCCCGGGTGCGGATGACATAGCCCTTTTGCGCCAGCAGCACGCCATCGGCCCCCCGCAGCACGAAGGGCAGCGGGTGGCCAAGCTGAATGGATTCGATGTTCAGGCTGACGAGGTTCATGGTGCTCGTTACATTATCTAACGACTGGCGCGCCACCAAACCCTGGTCAACCCGGGTGATTGCCCGGTTGTTCGGGCAACCACCACCGGGCCATCACGGTGCGGGCGGCGAGGCGGGCACCGGGGGCAGCGCCGGGGCGGCTGGCGCGTGGTGCGCACCCCGCAGCCGGCGCACCAGGCGCCCGAACCGCTGGCCCAGATCATCCACCCCGGTGAAGACGGCGGGGATGACCAGCAGGCTCAGCAGCGTGGACGTGATGAGCCCCCCGATCACCGCCACCGCCATCGGCGAGCGGAAGCTCGCGTCGGCCGCGCCGATGCCGATGGCAATGGGCAGCATGCCCGCGCCCATGGCCAGCGTGGTCATGATGATGGGGCGCGCGCGCTTGTGGCACGCGTCGATCAGCGCCTCGAAGCGCGTCATGCCGTGCTCGCGCCGCGCCAGGATGGCGTACTCGACCAGCAGGATGGAATTCTTGGTGGCGATGCCCATGAGCATGATGAGCCCGATGAGCGAGGGCATCGAGAAGCTCTTTTGCGCGATCAAGAGGCCCACGAACGCGCCGCCCAGCGACAGCGGCAGCGCCGCCAGGATGGTCACCGGGTGCAGGAAGTCCTTGAACAGCAGCACCAGCACGATGTAGATGCACAGCACGCCCGTGAGCATGGCCAGGCCGAAGCTGGCGAACAGCTCGCCCATCATCTCCGCGTCGCCGATGGTGATCTGGCGCACGCCCGGCGGCAGGTTCTTGATGGAGGGCAGCGCCTCCACGGCCTTGGTCACGTCACCCAGCGGCTGGCCCGACAGCTCGATCTCGAAGTTCACGTTGCGCGCGCGGTCGTAGCGGTCCACCACGGCCGGGCCGCCGCTGAATTCGAGCGTGGCCACCTGGCCCAGCATCACCGGGCCCTTGGCGCCCGGCACCGCCAGGCGCTCCAGCAGCGACAGGTCCTTGCGGGCGTCATCCTGCAGCTTCACGACGATGGGCACCTGCCGCGACGCGAGGTTGAGCTTGGGCAGCGACACGTCGTAGTCGCCCATGGTGGCGATGCGCAGGGTCTCGGCGATGGCGCTGCTGGTCACCCCCAGGTCGGCGGCCCGGGCGAAGTCCGGACGCACCGCGATCTCGGAGCGCACCAGGCTGGCGGTGGACGAGATGCTGCCCAGGCCCGGGATGGTGCGCAGGTCCTTCTCGACCGCCAGCGCGGCCGTGGTCAGCGCCTGCGGATCGTCGCCGGAGAGCACCAGCACGTACTTCTCGCCCGATCCGCCCAGGCCCACCTTGCTGCGCACGCCGGGCAGGGTTTCGAGGGCCGTGCGGATCTTGTTCTCGATGCCCTGCTTGCGCGGCCGCTCGCCGCGCTCGGCCAGCAGGATGGTCAGCGTGGCCTTGCGGGTCTCGGCATTGGCCCCGCCCATGAAGGGGTCCGCTCCCGCGGAGCCACCGCCGATGGTGGTGTACACGCTCTGCACGTGCTCCACTTTGGCGATGCGCTCGCGCGCATCCTCGGCCACGGCGCGGGTCTGCGCGAGCGTGGCGCCGGGCGGCAGCTCCAGGTACACCTGGGTCTGCGAGTTGTCGTCCGGCGGGATGAAGCCGGTGGGCAGCAGCGGGATCAGCGCGAGCGAGCCGATGAAGAACGCCGCCGTGGCGATGAAGGTGATCCAGCGGTGCCTGATGCACCAGGCCGCCCAGCGCAGGTACACGGTCATCCAGCGCGGGTCCTGGTGCTTGTCCACGATGGGTTTGAGGATGTAGGCCGCCATCATGGGCGTGAGCACGCGGGCCACCACCAGGCTGGCGAACACGGCCAGCGACGCGGTCCAGCCGAACTGCTTGAAGAACTTGCCCGCGATGCCGCTCATGAAGGCCGTGGGCAGGAACACCGCGATCAGCGTGAAGGTGGTGGCCACCACCGCCAAACCGATCTCGTCAGCCGCCTCCATGGCCGCCTGGTAGGGCGTCTTGCCCATGCGCAGGTGGCGCACGATGTTCTCCACCTCCACGATGGCATCGTCCACCAGGATGCCCACCACCAGCGACATCGCCAGCAGCGTGATCACGTTGATGGAAAAGCCCAGCAGGTGCATGCCGATGAACGCCGGGATCACCGACAGCGGCAGCGCCACGGCCGAGACGAACGTGGCGCGCCAGTCGCGCAGGAACAGCCACACCACCAGCACGGCCAGCAGCGCGCCTTCGTACAGCAGGTGCATGGAGCCGTCGTATTCCTCCTGCACCGGCTGCACGAAGTTGAAGGCCTCGGTGATCTCCAGGTCGGGGTGCTGCGCGCGCATCTCCTTGAGCGCGGCCTGCACGGCCCCGCCCACCTCGATCTCGCTCGCACCCTTGCTGCGCGCCACCTCGAAGCCCACCACGGGCTTGCCGTTGAGCAGGGCCAGCGCGCGCGGCTCGGCAATCGTGTCCGACACCGTGGCGACCTGATCGAGCCGCACGTGGCGGCCGTCCGACAGCGACAGCGTGAGGCTGGAAAGCTCCTGGGCCGACTGCACCGTGGCCAGCGTGCGCACGGGCTGCTCGCTGCCGCCCAGGTCGGTGCGGCCGCCGGCGCTCTCGGTCTGCACCAGGCGCAGCTGGCGCGACACGTCGGCCGCCGAGGCGTTGAGCGCCTGCAGCTTCACCGGGTCCAGCGCCACATGCACCTCGCGCTGAACACCGCCCACGCGGTTGACCGCGCCCACGCCGCGCACGGTGAGCAGCTTCTTGGCCACGGCATCGTCCACGAACCACGACAGCGCCTCGCTGTCCATGCGGCTCGAGGCGATGGTGAAGGCCAGCACGGGCTGCGCGGCCAGGTCCATCTTGGTCACGATGGGGTCGCGCACGTCGCCGGGCAGGTCGCCGCGCACCCGCGCCACGGCCGAGCGCACATCGTCGAGCGCCTCCTGCGTGGGCTTTTCCAGGCGGAACTCGGCCGTGATGGTGGCGCCGCCGTCCTGCACCTTGGTGTAGATGTGCTTCAAGTCCTGCAGCGTGGCGATGCTGTTCTCGATCTTGCGCGCCACGTCGTTTTCCAGCTGCGCGGGCGATGCGCCCGGCAGCGCCACGGTCACGGAGATCGTGGGCAGGTCGATGTCCGGAAAGTTCTGCACCTTCATCGCGTTGAACGACAGCAGGCCGCCGAACGTCAGCAGCACGAACAGCATCAGCGCCGGTATCGGGTTCTTGATGGACCAGGTGGATACATTCATGGAGAACGCTCCTTATTTGATAGCTACCAGCGCTTGATCAACCTGCGCTACAGGCACTTTTTGTTTGAATTCCTGCAAGGAGGAGGTGCTGCTGCTCGCCGGCGGCGCGCCGACCACACGCACCAGGTCCCCGTCATTCAGGAAACCCGCGCCGCGCACGGCGACGGAGGCATTCGCGTCCAGGCCCGAGAGCACTTCCACCCGGTCGGCCACGCGGCGCCCCGTCTGCACCTTGCGCTGCTGCACGCGCTGCTCGGCGCCCACCACGAACACGTACGAGAACCCGTCGCGCACCACCAGCGCCTCTTGCGGCACCGTGAGCGCATCGCTGCTGCCCAGCGCGAACTCGCCGCGCGCGAACATCCCGGCGCGGAAATCGCTGTTCGCCGGCAAATCGACGTACACCAGCGCGTTGCGCGTCTGCGGGTCCACCGTGGGGGCCACCATGCGCACGGTGCCTTCGGCCGCCGCGCCGCTGGCCGCGGTCACGCTGACCTTGGCGCCCGGCGCGATGCGGCGCAGCTCGGTGGACGTGACTTCGGCGCGCCATTCGAGGCGCCCCTTGCGCACCATGCGGAACAGCTCCGTGCCCGCGCCCACCACCGCGCCCACCGTGGCCGTGCGGGCCGAGATCACGCCGCTGTCGGGCGCCACCACCTGCGTGTACTTCAGGCGCAGCTGCTGCGCGTTCAGCGTGGCCTTGGCGGCCTCCACCCGGGCCTGCGCCGTCTTCTCGGCGGTGGTGTACTGCTGGATCTGCTGCTGGCTCAGGGCGCCCGTGGCCTGCAGCGAGCGGGCCCGGTCGGCATTGGCGGCGGCTTCGGCCGCATTGGCCTGGGCTTCGAGCAGGCTGGCGCGCATCTGCGCCACGTCGGCCTGCACCGTTTCGGCCGAGAAGGTGGCGAGCACCTGGCCGGCCTTGACCACGTCACCCACATTCACCCGCACATCGGTCAGGCGCAGTCCATTGCTTTCGGCGCCGATGCTGGCTTCCTGCCAGGCAGCGATGTTGCCGTTGGCCGCCAGGCGCAAAGGCACCGACGTCCGCTGGGGCTGCGCCGTGCTCACCGTGAGCGCGGGGCGGGGCTGGCCCGCCTTGGGCTCGTCGGCGGCGCGCGATGCGCTGGAGAAAACCAGGGCGCCGCCGGTGGCCAGCACGCAGGCAGCAATCACGGCGAAGGCCGTCGGAGAGAACTTGAAGGAAGAGAAATTTTGCATTTGCTTTCGTCCTGAAGAATTCATATCAACTTTCCACGGCGCTACGCGCCACTCGCACGGGATGAAACTGGCGCGGCGCAGGCCAGTGCCCCCGCGCAAGGGCCGCCCCGCCGCGCCGGGGGCGTCCCCCTCTCCCGACTCGCCCAGCGAGTCGGGAGAGGGGGAATGCGCGAAGCGACTCAGGGGGTGTTTCACTCTTTCCAGCCACCGCCCGCGGCGCGGTACAGCGAAACCCAGGCGGCCTGGCGTTCGTGCTGCAGCGCGATCAGCGCGTTCTCGGCCGCCAGGGAGGTGCGGCGCGCGTCTTCCAGCTCCACCAGGCTCGCCAGCCCGCCGCGCCAGCGCGCCTCCGTGGCATCGAACGAGGTGCGGTAGCCCGCCGCCGCCACCCGCGCACTGGCATTGCGCTCGGCCGTGCTCTGCAGCCGCACCAGCGCCTGCTCGACCTCGCTCACGGCCTGGCGCACCTTGGCGCGGTAGAGCGCGGCGGCCTCGTCGTAGCGTGCCTGCGCCGCCTCCACCTGGGCGCCACGGCGGCCGCCGTCGAACAGGGGCACGCTGAGCGCCAGCGGGCCGATGGTCCAGGTGTTCAGGTCGGTCGTCACGCCGCCGCTGCGCACCCAGGCCGTTCCCACCGAGCCGCTGAGCGACAGGCGCGGGTAGCGCTGGGCCTGCGCGCTGCCCACGTCGGCGCTGGCGGCGGCGACTTCGCGCTCGGCGTTGTACACGTCGGGGCGCTGGGCCAGCACCTGGGCGGGCAGGGCGGCGATGGCGAACAGGGTGTCGGGCGCGGCGGATGCCGGCGTGGACAGGCGCGCGCGCAGCGCGGGCTCTTCCCACCCGGTCAGCGCCACCATGGTCTTGACTTCGACATCGCATTGCATGCGCTGCTGCGATGCGCGCGCCTGGGCTTCGGCGGCGCTGGCACGCGCCAGGGCGGCGGTGGCGGGCGCCGTGAAACCGGCGCGTTCGCTGAGGTCGGACAGCCGCGAGGTCTCGCCGCGCGACTGCGCATCGCGCTCGGCCACGCGCAGCTGCTCCAGGCAGGTGCGCAGGCTGCTCGTCTGCTGCGCCACCTCGGCGGCCACGCTCACGCGCGCCTCGTGCCACAGCGCCTGCGCGCCCGCCAGCCGCTCGTCGGCCGCCGTCTTGGTGGCCCGGTTGGCGCCGAAGAGGTCGATCTCCCAGCTCGCCTGCAGCCCGGCCTGCGCCGTGGTGGCGATGCCCGCGAGCTGCTCGTTGAAACCCCGGCTGGCGCTGGCCTGCGCATCGAGCGACGGCAGCAGCGCGGCGCGGCTGCTCACCTGCGTGGCACGCGCCTGCGCGATGCGGGCCTGGGCCTGCGCCACGCCAGGGCTGATGGCTTGCGCCGCATCGATCAGCTCGACGAGCAGCGGGTCGCCCAGCTGCGTCCACCACCGCGCCAGATCCCCCAGCGAGCCCTGGTGCGGCAAGGGCGCCTGCCACGCCACCGGCGGCGGCGCGGGCACCTGCGCGGGGGGCGCCGTGACGGCACAGGCGCCCAGGGCCAGCGGCAGGCAGGCGGCCCAGAAGAATCGGGTCTTGCTCAAAGTCATGCGTTGGATTCCTTGTGCGAATTCCGTGAAGTACTGCGGCGCGCGGGCCGTTGTGCGGCCTGCCGCCGGGCGATCTCGCCCTGCACCATGCTCAGGGCGTAGCCGGTCAGCCGGTCCACCCACTCATCCACAGCCCCCGACCCTGCCAGCTGCGGCGCAATGACCTGCAGCGGGTCGCGCTGGGTCCACATCTGCATGATCAGCCCGGCCAGCGAAAAGGCGAGGCGGTGCATGTCGTCGTCCACCTCCTGCACGCCCATGTGGCGGCACAGCACCTGGACCAGGGCCAGGTGGGGGGCCCGGCACTCGCGCTCGATGAGCTCGGGCCACACGTGGGTCGGGTCCAGCAGCTCGCGCACATGCAGGCGCAGCGACTGGGTCACGAGGTCATCGTGCTTGAGCGGCTCCAGAAACCCCCCGAAATAGGAGGCGAGCGCCTGCGGCAGGGTCAGTGCGGGATCGGCGAACACGGCGATGAGGTCGCTGCCGCTGCCAAAGGGTTCATAGAACGTGGCCGTGTACAGCCGGGCCTTGTCGCCAAAGTGGTAGGCGATCGCGGCGACATTGGTGCCAGCGGCCTCGGCGATGGCGCGCACCGAGGTCTGTGCGAAGCCCCGCTCGGAGAACAGCTGCAGCGCCGCGTGCAGCAGGCGCGCGCGCGTGTCCTCGCCATCACTGCGGGCGGTGCGCTGGGCTGCGGGAATGAAATGGGCGCCAAAACTCATGGCACCGGATTAAACACCAGAATTCAAACAGTTGTTTGAATTGGCGAAGGCCAGCGGAAAATTCGCCCGCCAAAAATGCAACGAAACGTCACGCCGGGGCCGGCCTCAGCCGAACACCGCCCTCCACAGCGCCAGCACCGCATTCCGCTCGGCCTGCAGCGCGGGCGGAGCAACCTGGGTGGGCGCCTCGTCCAGGCGCGCCACGTGCTGCACGCGCCGCAGTTCGCGGTAGGCGTCGGCCGCCGCCATGCCCACGCCGGGCGGCAGCAGGCCCACCTGCTCGGCGCGCTGCAGCAGCGCGATGTTGCCCACGTTGCCCACCAGCTCCGGGTGGTTCGCGGATTGCGAGAGCACGAGGTACTGCACCGCGAACTCCGCATCCACCATGCCGCCCGGGCTGTGTTTCACATCGAACTGCCCGGCGCGCGTGGGGTGCGCCGCGCGCACGCGCTCGCGCATGAGCACGATCTCCTCACGCAGGGCGGCGGGGTCGCGTTCGGAGGTGATCACGGCCTCGCGCACGGCATCGAAGCGCGCCTGCAGGGCATCGCTGCCCATCACGAAGCGCGCGCGCGTCATGGCCTGGTGCTCCCAGGTCCAGGCGGTGTTGCTGCCCCGGCGCTGCTGGTAGTTGGCGTAGGCCTCGAAGCTCGTGACCAGCAGGCCCGAGCTGCCATTGGGCCGCAGTGCGGTGTCGATCTCGTACAGGTCGCCCTCGCCCGTCTTCACGGTGAGCCAGTTGATGAGCTTGCGCACGAAAGCGGCGTAGACCTCGGGCGCGCGTTCATCGTCGTCGTCGAACACGAAGACGATGTCCAGGTCGCTGCCGTAGCCCAGCTCCTTGCCGCCCAGCTTGCCGTAGCCAATGATGGCGAACTGCGGGCTGTCGCGGTGGCGCGTCTTGAGCCGGCTCCAGCACCACTGGGCGGTGATGCGCAGCACGCTGTCGGCCAGGGCGGACAGGTCATCCGCCACCTGCTCGACGGTGATGCGCCGCTCCACGTCGCGCGCGAGGGTGCGGAAGGTTTCCGCGTGCTGGGCGCGGCGCAGCAGGTTCAGCAGGGTTTCGTCATCGTCCTCCCCCGTGGACTGCAGGGACGCGAGCCGCACGGCCAGCTCCCGCTCGAAGTCCGCCACCACGAAGCGCTCGGCCAGCAGCGAATCCCCCACCAGTTCATCGATCACGCCCGGGTGCTGCAGCAGGTAGCGGGCGGGCCATTTGGCCGCGCCCAGCAGGTGCAGCAGTTGCTCGTGCACGGAGGGGCGCTCCAGCAGCAGCGCCAGATAGCTCTCGCGGCGCAGCAGCGGCTCCAGCCAGTTGGCCAGGCGCAGCGCGGCCTCTTCGGTGACGCGGCCCTCCTTGAGCCACTGCGCGGTGCGCTGCACCAGCCGGAACAGGCGGGCGCGGGCTTCGTCGCGCAGGCCCGCCACGCGCGGGTGGCTGCGCCACTCGGCCACGCGCTCGCGGAATCCGGGCGGCAGCTGTTCCAGCAGGGTGTCGAATTCGGGGGGTGGGGGCGCCGAGGCGCGGGGACCGCCGCAGCCGCCCCCATTGCACTGCTTCTTGCCCGCGCCACCCAGCAAGGTGTCGAACTCCTGGGCCACGAGTTCGCGGTGCGCGTCCAGCTCGTGCAGGAAGGCGCAGCAGTCAGGGTAGCCCAGGGTGTAGGCGATCCAGGCGAGGTCGTCGTCGCGCGTGGGCAGCACGTGGGTCTGCTGGTCGTCCAGGTACTGGATGCGGTGCTCCACCCGGCGCAAGAAGACATAGGCGCGCGCCAGGGCATCGGCGGTTTCCTGCGGCATGAGGCCCGCCTGGGCCAGGCGCGTGAGCGCATCGAGCGTGGGCCGGCGGCGCAGCTCGGGAAACTGGCCGCCGCGCACCACCTGCAGCAGCTGCACCGTGAACTCGATCTCGCGGATGCCGCCGCGCGAGAGCTTGACGTCGTTGGCGCGCTCGGGGTGGCCCGCGCTGCGCTTGGCCGCATGGTCGCGGATCTGGCGGTGCAGGGAACGCAGCGCATCGAACACGCTGTAGTCCAGGTAGCGGCGGAACACGAACGGCAGCACCACGCCCCGCAGCGCCTGCACTTCAGGGCTGCCAATGCAGTCGTGCGGCGCCACCACCCGGCTCTTGAGCCAGGCAAAACGCTCCCATTCGCGGCCATGCAGCTGCAGGTACTCCTCCAGCGCCGACAACGAGACCGACGGCGGGCCGGAGTTGCCATTGGG
This sequence comes from Acidovorax sp. GW821-FHT09A11, assembly GCF_059418365.1. Classification (NCBI taxonomy): domain Bacteria; kingdom Pseudomonadati; phylum Pseudomonadota; class Betaproteobacteria; order Burkholderiales; family Comamonadaceae; genus Acidovorax; species Acidovorax sp. GW821-FHT09A11. The sequence goes on along the minus strand of NZ_JBWKPS010000012.1, from coordinate 62,629 downwards.
GCGCAGCGCCAGGTCCACGCGGAACACAAAGCCGTGCTCGGTGGTATCCCCCACCAGGCTGTAGATGGCCTTGACCGCCCGCGCGAAGTATTCGTGGTTGGAGATGCGCCCCCGGCCGTCGGCCGTGCCCGCGGTCTCGCCATCGTGTTCGTACACGTAGATCAGGTCGATGTCGCTGGAGACATTGAGCTCGCGCGCGCCCAGCTTGCCCATGCCGATGATCCACAGCTGCACGGGCTGGCCGTCCGGTCCGCGTGGCGCGCCGTGGCGCTCGTCCAGCTCCTGCCGTGCCTGGTGGCTGGCACGGTCCAGCGCCAGCTCGGCCAGCTCGGTCACGGCGCGGGTGATGTCGGCGAGCGGCGCCTGCGCGTCGCAGTCCAGCTGGACGAGCCGCTCCATGACGAGCTGGCGCAGCACGCGCAGGGCCGTGCCCGTGTCGCAGCCGCGCGAGCGCAGCGCATCGTAGGCCGTCTCCATGGTGGCCAGGACCGGCGCCCCTGCGGGCAGCAGGGACAGATCGTCCGCATAGCGGCGGTGCAGGCGCTGGTAGAAGCGCGAATGCGCGGCCAGCGGGCCCTCGGGACGGGGCTGGTGGCAGCGGGGATCAGCGGGAGACGCGGGCATGGCAGACATGGCAAGGGGCCACATACATAAGGACACTGGTTTGTAGTGAACCCGCGCTAAGGCCGCGGGTCATAATTCCTGCCACATTCAATCCCACCATGATCGCTCCCACCACGCACCCCACCCGCCTGCTGAAATTCGTGGCAGGTCTCGCGCGGTGGTCGCTGGGTTTGCTGCTGGCCTTCTGGCTGCTGCTGGCCATCGCGTGGGGGGCACTTCATGGCTGGATTGTGCCGCGAATCGGCGATTTCCGCCCGCAGCTGGAGGCACATGCCGCACGGGCCCTGGGGGTTCCGGTGCGGATCGGGGCCATCGCGGCGCACACGGAGGGCCTGATCCCATCGGTCGAACTCTCGGATGTCGCGCTGCTGGACGCCGCGGGCCGTTCCGCGCTGCGCCTGCCGCGCGTGGTCGTGGCGCTGTCGCCCCGCTCCTTGCTCAATGGGGGTTTCGAGCAGCTCTACATTGAAGGGCCCGAGCTGGAGGCGCGGCGCACCGCCGACGGGCGCATCCAGGTGGCAGGCCTGGACTTTTCCCAGCAGCAGGGCGAGGACAACGCCGCGGCCGACTGGCTGTTTTCGCAGGGCGAAGTGTTCATCCGCAATGGCACGGTGCGCTGGACCGACGAGCAGCGCGGTGCCCCCGAGCTTGCCCTGGAGAAGGTGGACCTTCTGCTGCGCAATGGCAACTGGCACCACCACCTGCGGCTGGACGCCACCCCGCCGGAGGCCTGGGGCGACCGCTTCACGGTGGTGGGGCTGTTCCGCGCGCCGCTGCTGAGCGCACGCGACGGCAACTGGAAGCACTGGAACGGGCAGGTGTTTGCCGATTTCGCGCGGGTGGACGTCTCGCGGCTGCGCCACCACGCCGACGTGGGCGTGGAGGTGGCCCACGGCCGTGGCGCGCTGCGCGCCTGGGCCGACGTGCAGCGCGGGCAGATCGTGGGCGGCACGGCCGACCTGGCGCTGGCCGACGTCAACGCGAAGCTGGGCCCCGATTTGCAGGCGCTGGTGCTGCCCTCGATCCAGGGGCGTCTCGGGGGCCGCCGGCTAAACGGGGGTTTCGAGTTTTCAACCCAGGGCCTGCTGTTCCAGACCGATGACGGACTGACCTGGCCGGGCGGCAATTTGCGGCTGGTCCACACGGCCGCCGCGGGCAAGGTGCCCGCCCAGGGCGAGTTCCGCGCGGACCGCTTGGACCTGGCCGCGCTCGCGCAGATCGCGAGCCGCCTGCCGCTGGGGGCCACGGCGCACGATGCGGTCCGCACCTACGCGCCGCAAGGCCTGGTGGATGAGATCCAGGCCACCTGGAAAGGCCCCCTGGACAACCTGCAGCAGTACCAGCTGCGCGGGCGCATCCGCGGCCTCGCGCTGGCCGGCGATACCTCCGCCGGGGCCACCGCCCACCTGGGCCTGCGCGGGGCCACGGTGGACGTGGACATGACCCAGGGAGGAGGCAAGGCGGCCCTGACCATCGCCTCGGGCGCCCTGGTGCTGCCCGGCGTGTTCGAGGACCCGGTGCTGCCCCTGGACCGGCTCAGCGCCGACGTGCGCTGGCAGCTCGAGGGCAGCCGCATCGCGGTGCAGGCCAACGACGTGCAGTTCGCCAACGCCGACGCGCAGGGCGAGGCACGGGCGACCTGGCACACGAGCGATGCGGCCAAGGTGCCGCACCAGTCGCGGTTTCCCGGCGTGCTGGATCTCACCGGCACGCTGCACCGCGCCGACGGCACCCGCGTGCACCGCTACCTGCCGCTGTCCATTCCGGCGGATTCGCGCCACTATGTGCGCGACGCGGTCGTCGCGGGCAGCGCCAGCAACGTGCAGTTCCGCGTGAAGGGCGACCTGCACCACCTGCCGTTCAACGACCCCAGGCAGGGCGAATTCCGCATCGCCGCGCGCGTCAAGGACGTGACCTACGCCTACGTGCCCCCCAGCCTGCAGCCGGCGGGCACCCTGCCCTGGCCCGCGCTGACGGAACTGGGCGGCGAGCTGATCTTCGAGCGCTCGTCCATGCAGGTGCGCGGCGCCACCGGCAGCTTCGCGGGGCGCCAGGGCCTGCGCCTGTCCAAGGTGGATGCCCGCATCCCCGACCTGGCCCACACCGTGGTCAGCGTCAGCGCCGACGCCCGGGGGCCGCTGCCCGAACTGCTCGCGCTCATGGGCACGTCGCCCCTGGGCCGCATGACCGGCAACGCGCTCGACCAGGCCAGCGGCACGGGCAATGCGGACTTCCAGCTGCGCCTGTCCCTGCCCATCAGCGACATCAACAAGTCCAAGGTCCAGGGCAGCGTCACGCTGGCCGGCAACGAACTGCGCATCACGCCCGACACCCCCGCGCTGAGCCGCGTGCGGGGCGTGGTGCAGTTCACCGAGGGCGGCTTCTCGCTCAACGCCGTGCAGGCGCAGGCGCTGGGTGGCAGCGTCAAGCTGGAAGGCGGCATGCGCGCGCTGCCGGCCCACGCGCCGGCGGCCGAGTCGGCCGTGCAGGTGCGCGCCCAGGGCACCGCGACGGCCGAAGGGCTGCAGCAGGCGCCGCAGCTGGGCATGCTCTCGCAGCTGGCGCGCCACGCCACGGGCAGCACGCCGTACGCCATGACGCTGGCGTTTCGCCGGGGCGTGCCGGAGGTGCAGGTGACGACCAGCCTGCAGGGGCTGGCGCTGGCGCTCCCGCCGCCGCTGGGCAAGACCGCGGAGACCAGCCTGCCCCTGCGCTTTGAAACCCAGGTGGCGCGCGAATCCCTGGCCGGCGTGACCCAGGCCGGGCACGGGAGCGGTGCCGACGCCCCGCCCCTGCGCGACCAGGTCACGGTGGACCTGGGCGCGCTGGGTTCGGCCGTGTACGTGCGCGATATCAGCGGGCCCCAGGCCCGGGTGTTGCGGGGCACCATCGGCGTCGGCCTGTCGGGCGGCGAATCGGCCCCCATGCCCGCCCAGGGCGTGGCCGCCAACATCAACCAGGGCAAGCTGGATGTGGATGCCTGGGAGGACGTGCTGACGCAGGCCACCTCCCGCGTGGAAACCGCCGCGCGCGCGCCGGCCGCCGCGGCCCCGGCCAGCGCGCACAGCCTGGCGCAGGACTACCTGCCCACCACGCTGGCCCTGCGCGCGCGCGAGCTCACCCTCCAGGGCCGGACGCTGCACAACATCGTGGCCGGGGCCCTGCGCGACGGCACCACCTGGCGCGCCAACCTCGATGCCACCGAACTCAACGGCTACCTGGAATACCGCCAGCCCGGCGCCGCCGACCAGCCCAACGGGCGCCTGTTCGCACGGCTGTCCCGCGTGAACATGCCGCAAAGCGATGTGAACCAGGTCGAAGCGCTGCTGGATGAACAGCCCGGAGCCCTGCCCGCGCTGGACATCGTGGTGGACGACTTCGAGTTGCGCGGCAAGCGGCTGGGGCGCGTGGAGATCGAAGCGCAGAACCGCGGCGGCGATGGCGCGCAGCGCGAATGGCGCCTCTCCAAATTCAACATCACCGCCCCCGAGGCGAATTTCACCGCCAACGGCAACTGGGCGGTGATGAATGCCGCGGGAGGCGGGCCGCGCACCCCCGACCGGCGCACGGTGCTCAATTTCAGGCTGGACATCCGCGACTCCGGCGACCTGCTGGGGCGCATGGGCATGCCGGGCGTGGTGCGGCGCGGCAAGGGACGCATGGAGGGCCAGGTGGCCTGGATGGGCGCGCCCTTCAGCCCGGACTACCGGTCCATGACGGGCCAGATCAACGTGAACATCGAAGCAGGCCAGTTCCTCAAGGCCGAGCCGGGCCTGGCCAAGCTGCTCAGCGTGCTCAGCCTGCAGTCGCTGCCGCGGCGCCTCACGCTCGATTTCCGCGACGTGTTCAGCGAAGGCTTCGCGTTCGACTTCGTGCGCGGCGACGTGCGCATCGAGCAGGGCGTGGCCACCACGAACAACCTGCAGATGAAGGGCGTGAATGCCGCCGTGCTGATGGAGGGCAGCGCCAACATCGACCACGAGACCCAGGATCTGCGCGTGGTGGTGGTGCCCGAGATCAATGCCATGACGGCATCGCTGGTGGCCACCGCCATCAACCCCGTGATCGGCCTGGGCAGCTTCCTGGCCCAGGTGTTCCTGCGCGGACCGCTCATCGAGGCCGCCACGCAGGAGTTCCGCATCGACGGCACCTGGACAGACCCGCGCGTCGTGCGCGTCCCCCGCCGCGGGCGCGAGCCGGGCCCCGCCAGCGACGCAGCGCCCCGCACCAGCCCCGCCAGAACCGGAGAAGCCTCATGATGAAAGTCGCCGCGATCCAGATGGTGTCGGGCACCCGCCTGGAAGACAACCTGCGCGCCGCGCGCACGCTGCTGGAGCAGGCGGCCGGCACCGGCGCCGAGCTGGCGGTGCTGCCCGAGTACTTCTGCGCGATGGGGCACAAGGACACCGACAAGCTCGCGCTGCGCGAGACCCTGGGCGAAGGCCGGATTCAGGATTTCCTGGCCAGCGCGGCGCGCGACCTGCGGATGTGGGTGGTGGGCGGCACCTTGCCGCTGCAGACCGCCGCGCCGGACAGGGTGCGCAACACCACCCTGGTGTTCGACCCCACGGGCGGCTGCGTGGCACGCTACGACAAGATCCACCTCTTTTACTTCGACAACGGCCGCGAGCAGTACCACGAAGGCCGGGTCATCGAGGCCGGTGGCACGCCCGTGCAGTTCGAGCTGCCATCGCGCGACGGCCACCGCTGGCGGGTGGGCCTTTCCGTGTGCTATGACCTGCGCTTCCCCGAGCTGTACCGCCTGCATGCCAGCGCCGGAGCGGACCTCCTGCTCGTGCCCAGCGCGTTCACCCACACCACCGGCCAGGCGCACTGGGAGGTGCTGCTGCGCGCCCGCGCCGTGGAGAACCTGGCGTACGTGCTGGCCCCCGCCCAGGGCGGCGTGCACGAGAACGGCCGGCACACCTGGGGCCACAGCATGCTGGTGGACCCCTGGGGCACCATCCTGGCCGAGCAGGACCAGCAGGCGGGCGTGGTGTCGGGCGTGGTCGACGCGCAGCGCCTGCGCGACGTGCGCCTGCAGCTTCCCTCCCTGTCGCACCGCGTCCTGTGAAGATCCCGCAGCAGCGCACACTTTTCAGGCGCTGGCGGGGCGCATGGCGGCGCTGGTCGCTGTGGACCCTGCTGGTGCTGCTCGTGATCTCCATGCTCGCCACCATGGTGTGGCTTGCGGGGCGGTACGAGGCCAGCCAGGTGCAGTCCCGCCTGGAGCGCGACACGGCCGACGCGGTGTCCGACATCCGCGTGGCGCTCACGCGCAACCTGCAGAGCCTGCAGGCGCTGCACGCGGGCGACCCGGGCCAGCTCGCCTGGGAAGTGGATGCCTCGGAGCTGCTGCGCAACCGGCGCGAGCTGGTGCGCATCGAGTGGCGGGATACCAGCCTGCGGGTGCGCACGCATGCCCAGTCGCCCTACCGCCCCGTGGCCTGGGACGCACGGCTGCGCGAAGGCAACCAGTCCGACGCCGCCATTGCCTGCGCCAACGCGCGCCGCCTGAGCAGCCCCGCCTATTCCAGCAGCTACTTCCAGCCGCACGGCGACGGGCTGGGCTCGGAAATGATGGAGCTGTGCCTGCCCCTGAGCTCGGGGGGGCGCAGCACGGGCTTCCTCGTGGCCACCTACGCCCTGCAGGACGTGCTGATCAACCTGGTGGCGCACAACCTCACGCGCAGCCAGGAGGCCTCCTTCACCGAGGCCGACGGCACGCGGCTGGCCGTGCTGGGCGCCGCGCGCCGGGGCTCGCGCATGTTCACGGCCACGCACCTGCTGGATCTGCCCGGCAGCACGCTGGTGCTGCGCATGGACACTTGGCACAGCGCGCCCAGCCTGTTCCCCAATGTATTGACCGCGCTGGTCACCGCCATGTCGATCGCGCTGGTCACCGTGATGGTGGTGCTGGTGCGCGACAACCGCCGGCGCCTGCGCGCCGAGCGCGACCTGGCCGACGCGCTGGCATTCCGCAAGGCGATGGAGGACTCGCTGGTCACGGGCCTGCGCGCCCGCGACCTGGAAGGCCGCATCACCTATGTGAACCCGGCGTTCTGCGCCATGGTGGGGTTCAGCGCCCCGGAACTGCTGGGCCAGAGCGTGACCGCACCCTACTGGCCGCCCGAGCGCGTGGAGGAGTACCGCCAGCGCCAGGCCATCCGCTTCGCGGGCACCATGCCGCCGCGCGAGGGGTTCGAGTCCGAATTCATGCGCAAGGACGGCACGCGCTTTCCGGTGCTCATCATCGAGGCCCCGCTCATCAACGCCCAGGGCCTGCACACGGGATGGATGAGCGCGTTCCTCGACATCAGCGAGCAGCGGCGGGTGGAGGAGCTTTCGCGTGCCTCGCAAGAGCGGCTGCAGGCCACCGCCCGGCTGGCCACCGTGGGCGAGATGGCCTCGCTGCTGAGCCACGAACTCAACCAGCCCCTGGCCGCCATCTCCAGCTACGCCACGGGCTCCATCAACCTGCTGGAGGCGCCGGCGCCCCAGGCGGGAAGCCCGGCGGGCGCCGCTCCCAACGCGGAGCAGCTGCAGGACGTGCGCATGGCCATGCAGCACATCGCGCGGCAGGCCGAGCGCGCGGGCAAGGTGATCAAGAGCGTGCACGACTTCGTGCGCCGGCGCGACCAGGCGCGGGAGGCCGTGCAGGCGCGCCAGCTGCTCGACGCCATCCTCCCGCTGGTGAGCCTGCAGGCGCGCAAGCTGGCCGTGCGGGTGAACACCACGGTGGAGCCGAACCTGCCCCCCGTCCTGTGCGACCGCACCATGGTCGAGCAGGTGCTGCTCAACCTGGCGCGCAACGCCATGCAGGCCATGGACGACCCCGCCATTCCCACGCGCGTGCTCGACATCCGCGTGCGGCGCGCCGCGTCGAACCAGCACAGCGGATGGATCGAGTTCGCGGTGACGGACCTCGGAACCGGCATCGCGGCGGACGTGGCGAAAAAACTCTTCACGCCCTTCTTCACCACCCGCGCCGAAGGCATGGGCCTGGGCCTCTCGATGTGCCGCACGGTGATCGAGCAGCACGGTGGTTTTCTCGGATTTGCCCCCCACGAGCCGCGTGGTACGGTCTTTACCTTCACGCTGCCCGTTCCCCAACCTTCGCCTGACACCTGATGGAACCCGTATCCAACGCCACCGTGTACATCGTGGACGACGACGCCAGCGTGCGCGAGGCGCTGGCCTGGCTGCTGCGCTCGCGCCGGCTCCCGAGCGAATCGTTCGACAGCGCCGAGGCCTTTGATGCCATGCTGCAAAGCCGCCCGGCGCAGCGCCAGCCCTGCTGCCTGCTGCTGGACGTGCGCATGCCCGGCATGAGCGGCCTGGCGCTGTTCGACCTGCTCGCCGTGCGTGGCGACCTGGCCACCATGCCGGTGATCTTCCTCACGGGCCACGCCGACGTGCCCACGGCCGTGGACACGGTCAAGCGGGGCGCCTTCGATTTTTGCGAGAAGCCCTTTTCCGACAATGCCCTGGTGGACCGGATCGAGCAGGCGCTGGCGCAGTCGGCGGAGCGGCTGGCGCAGCTGCGCGAGCGCAGCGACCTGCAGGTGCGGCTCGCGGACCTGACGGAGCGCGAGCGCGATGTGATGGACCTGGTGGTGGCGGGCCTGCCCAACAAACTGATCGCCGACCAGCTGGACATCAGCGTGCGCACGGTGGAAGTGCACCGCTCGCGGGTGTTCGACAAGATGCAGGTCAAGTCGGCGGTGGAGCTGGCCAACCTGCTGCGCACGGGGCAGTAGGCCGGCCCCCGCGCCCGCGCGCCGGGGTGCGGCGGCTAGCCGCTAGCCGCGCGGGCGCTCACCCACGAAGATTTCCACCCGCCGGTTGCGGGCGCGGCCATCGGCCGAGTCGTTGGTGGCGATCGGGTAGCGCTCGCCCATGCCATCGATGGCGATGCGGCGCCCGTCCACGCCCCGTGCCGTGAGGTAGCTGCGCGTGCTGGCGGCGCGGTCCACCGAGAGCGGGTTGTTGATGGCGTCGCTGCCGGTGTTGTCCGTGTGGCCCACGATGCGCACATCGGTGTTGGGGTTGTTGCGCAGGCCGGCAGCGAACTGGTCGAGCACCGGCGCGAAGTTGGGCTGGATGTCCGAGCGGCCCACGGCGAACGAGATGTCGCTCGGGATGTTGAGCATGAGCTGGTTGTCGGCCGTCTGCGTCACGGCGATGCCTGTGCCCTGGGTCGCACGCTCCATCTCGCGCTTTTGCCGCTCCATGTTCTGCGACCAGATGTAGGTGCCCAGCGCCCCCACGCCCGCGCCCACGACCGCCCCCGTGCCGGCGCTGCCGCCGGTGGCGGAGCCGATGACGGCGCCGGCCAGCGCGCCCACGCCGGCCCCTGTGGCGGTACGGCGCTGGGTGTCGTCCATGCTGGCGCAGCCTGTGGCCAGGACGATGACGGCGGTGGCGCCGAGAAGAATGTGTTTGCGCATGGTGGTGCTCCTTGAAAGATTCGTTGGAGCTGGGCGCTTCGGGAGTTCCGTTCGCGTGCCGTGTGGCCTGTCCTTGGCCCCGGCCTCGGGTGCGCCCAGCTCAACGCCATCGTGGCCGCGGGCGGACACGGGCGCCATCGGCACAGCGGCACCCTGGCTGTAGGACGGCACCGCCTGGCGCCCGCGCCCCGCGCGCATGCCAAGTCACTGCGCCGGGGGCGGTGGAGGGGCGGGGGGCGGCGGCGGGGAATCCTTCGGGGGCTGCTGCAGCTCACCACCCTTGCGGCCTGAGAACATGGTCCACCAGACGATGGCGACCAGCAGCACCAGCGCGAGCAGCGCTTCAAGCAAAATCAGCCCCATGAAATTGACACTCCCAAGAACGTATTTACGGTCACCCCGTGGCCGCGCAGAGGCCTTTGCGGGATGGGATACAAGGCGCGGTGTGCGGCCCATGGCCCCGCTATTGGCAAGCGCCGCAACGCAGCAGACCGACCGCAAAGCCCTCGGCCCTTCGGGCTGGAGTGAAAACGGGCGATGGGACGCCCCGGCTGCTTGCACAAGCGCGAGCCCCTGCGGCGCATCCGAGCCATCCACTCATCCCGAAGGCACTCCAACACGGCCACGGCATGATCGCAAACACCTTCTAGGCCTTGTATTGACGGCACTGATTGTAGGAACGCTGGCCGCCTGCTCGAGCCCACCGCCCGCAAGCCCCTCCCGCCCCCCGGCCATCCCGGCGCCCCTGCCGCCCGGCGCGGTGGTTCTGCCGGGCGACACCGGCCCGCTGCCCCCGCCGATGTCCCAGCCTAAGAGCCGCTGGGTGCCCGTGCGCTGGGCCGAGCTGCCCGGCTTCACCGAAGACGCGCTGCACGAGGCCTGGAACGCCTGGATCAAGAGCTGCGAGCGGCCCGCGCCGCCCTTCACCGCGCTGTGCAGCGACGTGCGCCAGCTGAGCATCGCCACAGGTGAGGAGCAACGCGCCTGGCTCATCGCGCGGCTGCAGCCCTACCGCGTGGAGGCGACCGACGGCAACCCCGACGGCCTGCTAACGGCCTACTACGAGCCGATGATGGAGGGCTCCCGCCAGCCCGGCAACGGTTTCAACGTGCCGGTCTACCGCGTGCCCGCCGGGCTCGGGACGCGCAAGCCCTGGTACACGCGCCAGCAGATCGAGACACTGCCCGAGGCCCAGGCCGCGCTGGCCGGCCGGGCCATCGCCTGGCTGCGCGACCCGGTCGAATCGATGGTGCTGCACATCCAGGGCTCGGGCCGCCTGCGCATCGCCGAGGCGGACGGCACGGTGTCGCTGGTGCGCGTGGCCTACGCGGGCACCAACGACCAGCCCTACCAGAGCATCGGCCGCTGGCTGCTGGACCAGGGCTACACCCGCGACGCCACCTGGCCCGGCATCCGCGCCTGGCTGGCCGCCAACCCCCAGCGCACGAATGAGCTGATGTGGACCAACCCGCGCTACGTGTTCTTCCGCGAGGAGCCGCTGAGCCCGCTGGACGCGGGCTTTGGCCCGCGCGGCGCGCAGGGCGTGCCGCTCACCCCCGGCCGCTCCATCGCCGTGGACCGCCAGAGCATTCCCTACGGCACGCCCGTGTGGCTCGCGTCCAGCGGGCCGCAGGTGCAGCTCAACCGCATGGTGATGGCCCAGGACACCGGCAGCGCCATCCTGGGCGCGGTGCGCGCGGACTTCTTCACGGGCTGGGGACCGGAGGCGGGCGACATCGCCGGGCGCCTGAAGCAGAACCTGCGGCTGTGGGCGCTGTGGCCCCGGTGATTTTTTTAGGTCATTTTGGCTTCCAGCCCTTATTGGACAAGCGCTGAAAGCTATTGAATCAGGAGCATTTTCTTCAAGTGTCCCTGTGCCCCAACGCCCCGCGACGGGCAGCCCCGTTCACGGGCACGGCACCCGCGCCGCATCGGTTTCCACCCGCTGGGCCGCAGCGGCCGCCGCGAACGCCATGGCCGGCGGCACGGTCACGGTGTGCAGTTGATCGCCTTCGATGCGGTACTCGTACTCGCGCGTCGAGCCCACCATCTCCGTCCTGAAGGTGCTGCCCGCCATGGTGGCCGCATACACCCGGGGGCGGACGACCTGATACCGGTACGTGGTGGTGGCCGTCCCGCTGGTGGTCTTGCAGGTGGATTCGAACTGGTCCGCCTTGAATTGCAGGGTGCAGCGGCCGGAGGTGTCTTCGGCCTTTTCGCCATCCGGGGCGGTCAGCACGATCCTGGCGGCGCGCCAGCAGCCGAGCAGGGAGGGGTCGGGGGCCGCCGCGCAGGCCCAGGAGGCCGCGAGGGCAAGGGAGAGGAAGCTGGAACGCGTGAAGCACTTCATAGGGAGGTCAACGTGCAAGGTCAGGGGCTGGGGCGGGCCTTTGCAGGGCATCCCGCGATGGTAGAGGCATCGTCCCTGGCGCCCCGCGCTGCAGGGCTGCCCGCCCCCCGGGGCCCTGGCGCCCTACGGCTCCAACGTCCACCGCGTCACCCGCGGCGGCGCATCGCCCACGTGGAAGGCCAGCTTGCGGTCGCGCAGGGCCACGTCCGAGGCCGTCACCCGGTCGAAGCGCCGCAGGTGCTCGGTCCACGACTCGTCCTCGATGCGCTCCACATACCGCGCGGGCTGGCTGATGTCGTGCAGCAGCTGCCAGCCCAGGGCACCCTGGCGCAGGCGGCTGCGGCGGCTTTCCTGCATGGCGGCGCGGAATTCGGCCGCGCGGGCCGGGTCGATGAAATACTCGATCGTGACCACGAGGTGCCCCGCCCCCGGCGGCACGTCGGCCACGGGCGCCTGGAAGGCGCGCGAGGGGCTCAGGTCCTCCTCCATGCTGCGGTCGGCCACCAGGCGCTGCACCAGCAGCATGGCCACCACGCCGGTGCCTGCGGCGATTCCCAGGCTCGCGTGCACGTCGCTCACCGTGGCCACCTGGCCCCACACGGCGGCACCCAGGGCCGTGGAACCCATGATGGCCATCTGGTAGATCGACATGCCGCGCGCGCGCACCCAGTTGGGCAGCGCCAGCTGGGCCGACACGCTCAGTGAATTGGCCGTGGTGATCCACGCCATGCCGGCTACGAACATCGCGGGCACGGCCACATACACGTTGGGGGCCACGGCCATCACGCCGGTGGCCGCCGCCTGCAGCAGCGTGCCCCGGATCACCAGCACGTCGCGCGCCATGGCCTGGCGCAGGCGCGGCAGGAACATGGCGGCGGTGATGGCCCCCGCGCCCATGGACGCGAGCAGCAGGGTGAAGGTGCCCGCGCCGCCGCCTTCCAGACCCCGGGCCAGCAGCGGCAGCAGGGCCAGCAGCGCGGTGGCGTGCAGGAAGAAGATGGAAATGCGCCACAGCACGGCCCGCATGCTGGGCGACTGCCGCACGAACTGCAGGCCCACGCGCATGGCGCTGGGCAGCTTCTCGCGGCCGAGCGGGCTGGGCACGTGGGTGCGCTTCCAGCGCATGATGACCAGGCCCGAGATGACGGACAGCACGGCGTTGAGCACGAACACCCAGGCGCTGCCCGCGCTGGCGATGATGGCACCGGCCAGCAGCGGGCCGATGATGCGCGAGGCGTTCATGGCCACGCCGTTGAGCGCCAGCGCCGCGGGCAGCTGCGGGCGGCTGACCAGCTCGGGCACGATGGCCGCGAACACCGGCCAGCGCATGGCCAGGCCGATGCCGTTGGCGAACGTGAGCGCGAGCAGCAGCGGCGCCGTCATGCCGCCCGCCATGATGGCCACGCACAGCACCAGCGCCACGGCGGCCACCCAGAACTGCGTGGCGATGAAGTAGCGCCGCCGGTCCAGGATGTCGGCCAGCGCACCGCTGGGCAGGCCCAGCAGGAACACGGGCAGCGTCGAGGCCGACTGCACCAGGGCCACCAGGATGGGCGAGGTGGTGAGCGTGGTCATGAGCCAGGCGGCCGCCACGTCGTTCATCCACATGCAGGTGTTGGCCGCCACCCAGGTGAGCCAGAGCATGCGGAACACGGGCACCGACAGCGGCGCCAGGGGCGAGAGCGAGGCGGAGTGGTCGAGCCGCGCCGCCACGGATTCTTCCGTGCCCTGGGCGAGGGCCGCGCGGTCCGCGGCCGCTTCACGCGCCGCGAGGTCGGCGGGCGCTTCGGGGGCCGGGCTCAGTTCAGGAGGGGGCGGGGGCGCAACGCTGCGCGTGCTTTCGTGGGACGGCAAAGGTGGCATGTCCGCGCATTGTGCGACGGGTTCTGCCGCCGCGCTGCGCCCGGCGGCGCGTCCGACGCCGGTGCAGGGGCATGGCCCGGGCCAGCGGCCCGATGCCTTTTGGGCACCTGGCGCTTTCCCAGCAAGCACCAAAAGCTATTGAAATGATAGCAATCAGGATTTGGCGCGCGCCAGGTGCGTGAGCGGCAGCGCGCTGCTGGCCTTGACCTCGCCCAGCGAAAAGCTGGTGTGCATGTCTTTCACGTTGGGCAGGTTGAGCAGCACGTCGCGCGCGAACTGCGAAAAGCTGTCCAGGTCGCGCGCCACCACCTGCAGCTCGAAGGTGCCCGTGCCGCTGATGTAGTGGCAGGCCACCACCTCGGGGATGCGCGCGATCGCCGCCTCCATCTCGCGCGTGAGGTCGCCGGTGCTGCGGTCGGCATCCAGCCGCACGAACGCCAGCACCCCCAGGCCGATCTTGTGCCGGTCGATCTCGGCGCGGTAGCCCTTGATGAAGCCCTGCTCCTCCAGCGCCCGCACCCGCCGCCAGCAGGGCGCGGCCGAAAGGCCCACGCGCTGGGCCAGTTCGGCGTTCGTCAGGCGTGCGTCAGCCTGCAGCTCATTGAGGATGGCGATGTCGAATTTGTCGAGAGTGTTCACAAAATGGCCGTGCCGAGAAAGATCCTTTCTCAGAATAGCCCAAACACGGCACAGAACGCAAAGACATATCAGCAATGCAGACATACACTTCTCTGCACACTGGAGTCGCTGCCCTAAACGGGCGGAAGGACTGCGCCCCGACCGGGCCCACAAGGCCCGGCCCCACAAAAAAGCCATTGGAGACATAGCCATGAACGCCCCACTGCCCGAGCACATCCGCAAGGCCCTCGAAACCGTCACCCTCGACGACAAATACTCTTTGGACCACGGCCGGGCGTTCATGAGCGGGGTGCAGGCCCTGGTCCGCCTGCCCATGCTGCAGCGCCAGCGCGACGCCGTGGCCGGCCTGAACACCGCCGGCTTCATCAGCGGCTACCGGGGCTCGCCCCTGGGCACGTACGACCAGGCGCTGTGGGCGGCCAAGAAGCATCTGGCGGCCAACAACATCGTCTTCCAGCCCGGCGTGAACGAGGAACTCGGCGCGACGGCCGTCTGGGGCACGCAGCAGCTCGACCTGTATCCCCAATCCAAGAAGTTCGACGGCGTCTTCGGCATCTGGTACGGCAAGGGCCCGGGCGTGGACCGCTGCTCCGACGTGTTCAAGCACGCCAACATGGCGGGCACCGCCAAGCACGGCGGCGTGATCGCGATTGCCGGGGACGACCACATCAGCAAGAGCAGCACGGCCGCTCACCAGAGCGACCACATCTTCAAGGCCTGCGGCACGCCAGTGTTCTTCCCCAGCAGCGTGCAGGAAATCCTGGACATGGGCCTGCACGCCTTCGCCATGAGCCGCTTCTCGGGCGTGTGGTCGGGCATGAAGACCATCCAGGAAGTGGTCGAGTCTTCGAGCAGCATCTCGGTGGACCCGGACCGCGTGAAGATCGTGATGCCCGAGGACTTCGTGATGCCGCCCGGGGGCCTGCACATCCGCTGGCCCGATGCGCCGCTGGAACAGGAAGCGCGCCTCATGGACTACAAGTGGTACGCGGCCCTGGCCTATGTGCGTGCCAACAAGCTCAACTACAACGTGATCGAAGGCCAAAACGACCGCTTCGGCATCATCGCCAGCGGCAAGGCCTACAACGACACGCGCCAGGCCCTGGTGGACCTGGGCCTGGACGATGACACCTGCCGTCAGCTGGGCATCCGCGTGCACAAGGTCAACGTGGTGTGGCCGCTCGAAGCCACCATCACGCGCGACTTCGCCCAGGGCCTGCAGGAGATCCTGGTGGTGGAGGAAAAGCGCCAGGTCATCGAATACCAGCTCAAGGAAGAGCTCTACAACTGGCGCGCCGACGTGCGCCCCAACGTGCTGGGCAAGTTCGACGAGCCCGAGGGCGATGCCACGGGCGGCGAATGGTCCATGCCCAACCCCAGCCAGAACTGGCTGCTGCGCGCCAAGGCCGACCTGACGCCGGCCATCATCGCCAAGGCGATCGCCAAGCGCCTGAAGAAGCTGGGCGTCTCCAGCGACATCATCGCGCGCATGGATTCGCGCATCGCCATCATCGAGGCGAGCGAGCGCGGCATGGCCGAGCTCAAGGTGGACACGGGCGAGCGCGCCCCCTGGTTCTGCAGCGGCTGCCCGCACAACACCAGCACCCGCGTGCCCGAGGGCTCGCGCGCCGTGGCCGGCATCGGCTGCCACTACATGGCCAACTGGATGCCCGACCGCAACACGTCCACCTTCACGCAGATGGGTGGCGAGGGCGTGACCTGGGTGGGCCAGGCGCCGTTCACCACCGACCAGCACGTGTTCGCCAACCTGGGCGATGGCACCTACTTCCACAGCGGGCTGCTGGCCATCCGCCAGAGCATCGCGGCGGGCACCAGCATCACCTACAAGGTGCTCTACAACGACGCCGTGGCCATGACCGGCGGCCAGCAGGTGGGCGAACGGCCCGAAGGCCATTCGGTGCTGCAGATCATGAACAGCCTGAAGTCCGAGGGCGTGGTCAAGCTCATCATCGTGACCGACGAGCCGCAGAAGTACGACGGCGTGGCGCTGGCCGAGGGCGTGACGGTGCACCACCGCGACGAGCTCGACACGCTGCAGCGCCAGTTCCGCGAGATCAAGGGCTGCACGGTCATCATCTACGACCAGACCTGCGCCACCGAAAAGCGCCGCCGCAGAAAGCGCGGCACCCTGGCCACGCCCGACAAGACCGTCGTCATCAACGAGCTGGTGTGCGAGGGCTGCGGCGACTGCTCCACCAAGTCCAATTGCCTGAGCGTGGAGCCGGTAGAGACGGAGTTCGGCCGCAAGCGCCGCATCAACCAGAGTACCTGCAACAAGGACTACTCGTGCGTGAACGGCTTCTGCCCAAGCTTCGTGACCGTGGAAGGCGGCAAGCTCAAGAAGCCCAAGAAGGAAAAGAAGGGCGACCTGACCAGCCTGCCGGCCATCCCTGAGCCAGTGCTGCCCGTGGCCGAAGCGGCCTGGGGCATCGTGGTCGGCGGCGTGGGCGGCACGGGCGTGATCACCATCGGCTCGCTGCTGGGCATGGCCGCGCACCTGGACGGCAAGGGCGTCATCACCCAGGACGCCGGTGGTCTGGCCCAGAAGGGCGGCGCCACCTGGAGCCACATTCAGATCGCCAACCGCCCCGAGGCTATCTACACCACCAAGGTCGACACCGCCAAGGCCGACCTGGTGATCGGCTGCGACTCCATCGTCGCCGCGCACAAGTACACGCTGGCCGTGATGCAGCCGGGCCGCACCTTCGTGGCGCTGAACACGCATGGCACGCCCACGGCGGCCTTCGTGACCAACCCGGACTGGCAGTTCCCGGGCGCCAATTGCGACAGCGTCATCGCGGCGGCGGTCGGCGCGGGTGGCGTTGGGAGCTTCGATGCCGAACAGGTGGCCACCCAGCTGCTGGGCGACAGCATCTACACCAACCCGCTGATGCTGGGCTACGCCTGGCAAAAGGGCCGCGTGCCTTTGACCTACGCGTCGCTGATGCGCGCCATGGAATTGAACGGCGTGCAGGTGGACAACAACAAGGCGGCCTTCGAATGGGGCCGCCGCTGCGCGCATGACCTGGCCTCGGTGCAGGCGCTGTTTGCCGCCGCGCAGGTGATCCAGTTCGTCAAGAAGCCTTCGCTGGCCGAAATGATCGCCAAGCGCGTGGAATTCCTCACGGGCTACCAGAATGCCGCCTACGCGTCCGAGTACACGGCCTTCGTCGAGAAGGTGCGCGCCGCCGAAAGCAAGCTGGGCACCACCACCCGCCTGTCGGAGGCCGTGGCCCGCTACCTGTTCAAGCTGATGGCCTACAAGGACGAGTACGAGGTGGCACGCCTGCACACCGACAAGGCCTTCACGGACAAGATCGCGAACATGTTCGAAGGCGACTACAAGCTGGTGCACCACCTGGCCCCTCCGATGACGGCCAAGAAGAACGACAAGGGCGAACTCGTCAAGCAGCCGTTCGGCCCCTGGATGCGCAGCGCCTTTGGTCTGCTGGCCAAGATGAAGGGGTTGCGTGGCACGGCACTGGATGTGTTCGGCAAGACCGAGGAGCGCCGCATGGAGCGCGCGCTGATCGTGGAATACCGCGCCTGCATCGAGGAGCTGCTGGCCCGCCTGAACGCGGACAACCTGGCCCTGGCCGTGGAGATCGCCCGCATCCCCGAGGAAATCCGGGGCTATGGCCACGTGAAGGAGCGCCACCTGTCGGCCGCACGCCCCAAGTGGGACGGCCTGATGGCGCAATGGCGCGCCGGCGGCACCACCGCCCAGCCGCAGCGCCAGGCGGCGTGAAGCCGGCTGCCGTGGCAGCCCTGCCGTGAAGAGCCCGCGCACCGCGCGGGCTTTTTACTATCAAGTCAGGAGCATCAAATGATTGACAGGCCGGCGTCAATGGCCATTTTGATCTGATTTTTTCCCGCCATCGCGGCGCACCGCCCGCCCGCGGCAAACACCCGCCAGCGGCTTGGGTCTTCCCCCTTGGGCCGCGCACAGGGGGCCGCATACAATGCCCTGTTCCGCCCTGGAAGGCGCCCTCGCGCCGGCCCCTGGCGGGTTTTGTGAATTTTGACCATCCGTTGTGGAGTCCAGTCCGTGTTTATTTCTTCCGCTTTTGCCCAAACCGCACCCGCCGCCGCCGCTGGTGGTACCGACATCATGTCCTCGCTGACCGGCATGCTGCCCCTGGTGCTCATGTTTGTGGTGCTCTACTTCGTCATGATCCGCCCCCAGATGAAGCGCCAGAAGGAACACCGCGCCATGATCGACGCCATCGCCAAGGGTGATGAAGTGGCCACCTCCGGCGGCATCGTCGGCAAGGTCACGCGCCTGTCCGAAGGTTTCCTGCACATCGAGATCGCCAACGGCGTCGAAGTGCAGCTGCAGCGCAGCGCCGTGGTTCAGGTCCTGCCCAAGGGTTCGGTCAAGTAATCAATGAACATTCCCCTGAGGCGCTGCGCGCCTTCCCCTTGCCCCCGCGCCGCGCGGGAGGGGGACGACGCCCCCGGACTGGCAGAGCCAGATCCACGGCGTCCCTGGCAGGGGTCGGCGCATGGCGCCATGCACAACTGAGATAAGAGCGCGATCATGAACCGTTATCCGGTCTGGAAGTACGCGATCCTGGTGATCGTGCTGCTGGTGGGGGTCCTGTACACCCTGCCCAATTTCTTTGGCGAAGCGCCTGCGGTGCAGGTTTCGTCGGCCAAGGCCACCGTCAAGGTGGACACCGCCGTGCAGCAGCGGGTGGAAGAAGCGCTCAAGGCCGCGGGCGTCACGCCCGACTTCGTGGCGCTGGAGGGCAACTCGGTGCGCGCGCGCTTTGACACGCCCGACACCCAGCTCAAAGCCAAGGACGCGATCCAGAAGGCCCTGGTGCCCGATGCCAGCGATCCGTCGTACATCGTGGCGCTGAACCTCGTGTCCCGCTCGCCCGTCTGGCTCAAATCCCTGCATGCCAACCCCATGTACCTGGGCCTGGACTTGCGCGGTGGCGTGCACTTCATGCTGCAGGTGGACATGCAGGCGGCCCTGACCAAGAAGGCCGAGTCCTATGCGGGCGACATCCGCACCGCGCTGCGCGACAAGAGCATCCGCCACGGCGGCATCAGCCGCGAAGGCCAGAACATCGACATCAAGGTGCGCGACGAGGCCATGCTGACGGCGGCCCGCAACCTGATCGCGGACCAGTTCACCGACCTGCAGGTCGCCAGCACGCCCGAAGGCAGCGAATTCAAGCTGCGCGCCTCCATCAAGCCCGAAGCCACGCGCCGCGTGCAGGAGCAGGCCCTCAAGCAGAACATCGTCACGCTGCACAACCGGATCAATGAGCTGGGCGTGGCCGAGCCCGTGATCCAGCAGCAGGGCCTGGACCGCATCGTGGTGCAGCTGCCCGGCGTGCAGGACACCGCCAAGGCCAAGGACATCCTGGGCCGCACGGCCACGCTGGAAGTGCGCATGGTGGACGAGGGCACCGAGGCCCGCACCGCCGAGACCGGCCGCGGCCCCGTGCCGTTCGGCTCCGAACGCTACCTGGAGCGCAGCGGCCAGCCCGTGATCGTCAAGAAGCAGGTCATCCTGACCGGCGAGAACCTGACCGACGCGCAGCCCGGCTTCGACGGCCAGACGCAGGAGCCGACCGTCAACCTCACGCTGGACGCCAAGGGCTCGCGCATCTTCCGCGACATCACGCGCGAGAACGTGGGCAAGCGCATGGCCATCGTGCTGTTTGAAAAGGGCAAGGGCGAGGTGGTGACGGCCCCCGTGATCCGCAGCGAAATCGGCGGCGGCCGGGTGCAGATCTCCGGCCGCATGACCACGGCGGAAGCCAACGACACCGCGCTGCTGCTGCGCGCGGGCTCGCTGGCCGCACCGATGGAAATCATCGAGGAATTCACCATCGGCCCGACGCTGGGCGCAGACAACATCGAACGCGGCATCCACAGCGTGGTCTGGGGCCTGGCGGCCATCGCGGTCTTCATGTGCTTCTACTACACGCTGTTCGGCGTGTTCTCCAGCATCGCGCTGGCCGTGAACGTGCTGCTGCTGGTGGCCATCCTGTCGATGCTCCAGGCCACCCTGACCTTGCCGGGCATTGCCGCCATGGCGCTGGCCATCGGCGTGGCCATCGACTCGAACGTGCTGATCAACGAACGCATCCGCGAGGAACTGCGCTCCGGCATGTCGCCGCAGGCGGCCATCCATGCGGGCTACGAGCGCGCCTGGGCCACCATCCTGGACTCGAACGTGACGACGCTGATCGCGGGCCTGGCGCTGCTGGCCTTCGGCTCCGGCCCGGTGCGCGGCTTTGCCGTGGTGCACTGCATCGGCATCCTGACCAGCATGTTCTCGGCCGTGTTCTTCTCGCGCGGCCTGGTGAACCTGTGGTATGGCCGCCAGAAGAAGCTCAAGAGCGTGTCGATCGGCCAGGTCTGGAAGCCGGACGCCGATGCCGCCGTGGCCAAGACGAACTAAGAAACTCCAAGCAAGGAACAAAGATCATGGAGTTTTTCCGCATTCGAAAAGACATCCCGTTCATGAAGCACGCGTTGATCTTCAACGCGATCTCCTTCATCACGTTCGCGCTGGCCGTGTTCTTCCTGCTCACGCGCGGGCTGCACCTGTCGGTGGAGTTCACGGGCGGCACGGTCATGGAAGTGGCCTACAGCCAGCCGGCCGAGCTGGCCAAGGTCCGCGAGACGGTCTCCGGCCTGGGCTATCCCGACGTGCAGGTGCAGAACTTCGGCACGGCCCGCGACGTGATGATCCGGCTGCCCGTGCAAAAGGGCGTGACGTCGGCGCAGCAAAGCGAACAGGTACTGGGCGCGCTCAAGGCAGCCAACCCCGAGGTCACGCTGCGGCGCACCGAGTTCGTGGGCCCGCAGGTGGGCGAGGAACTGGTGCACGGCGGCTTGATGGCGCTGGCCATGGTCGTGGTGGGCATCGTGATCTACCTGGCCTTCCGCTTCGAGTGGAAGTTCGGCGTGGCGGCCATCATCGCCAACCTGCACGACGTGGTGATCATCCTGGGCTTCTTCGCGTTCTTCCAGTGGGAGTTCTCGCTGTCGGTGCTGGCGGCCGTGCTGGCCGTGCTGGGGTATTCGGTCAACGAATCGGTCGTGATCTTCGACCGGATCCGCGAGGCCTTCCGCAAGTACCGCAAGATGACGACGCACGAGGTGATCGACCACGCCATCACGAGCACGATGAGCCGCACGATCATCACCCACGCGTCCACCGAGGCCATGGTGCTGTCGATGTTCTTCTTTGGCGGCCCGAGCCTGCACTACTTTGCCCTGGCGCTCACCATCGGCATCCTGTTCGGCATCTACTCCTCCGTGTTCGTGGCCGCGGCCATCGCCATGTGGCTCGGTGTGAAGCGCGAAGACCTTGTCAAGCCCGTGAAGAAGGATGGGGATCCGAACGATCCCCATGCCGGGGCCACCGTCTGAACCGCTAATATCGGTCCATGCAAGCCACGCCCCCTTCCGTTCCACAGCGCCGCCTGGCCCGCCAGGCGCGCCAGCGGTTCGTAGAGGGGCTGTGCGGCGGACTCCCGGACCTGGACAAGACGGTCCTGGACTTCCTGACAACGCTGATGTCCCAGACGGGCACAGCGCGCGAAATGCAGGCGCACCGCGATGCCTGGATGCAATATCAGCAGCACCATGCTGCCTGGACCGAACGCACCGGCAAGGCCTGGCGCGATGCGCTGGCGCCGCACAGCAGCACCACCCGCGGCACCCTCGCCACCGGCGGCGCGAGCCCCCAGTTCGAGCTGCTGAGCGACGACGTGGTGGAAAACAAGATCCTGGCTTCCCGCATGGCCCTCACGGTCAGCGAACAGGTCAGCCACCAGTTCGACACCTTGCGCCAGCGCACCCAGTCGCTGGAAGGGCAGGAGCTCGACAGCAGCGACATCCTCCGGCCCGATGCCGTGTGCCTGCTGCTGGTCGAGCAGTGGGTCGAGGCCGGCCTGCCCCGCACCGACCTGCAGACCGTGGTGGACCCGTTGCAGCGGGAACTGGCCAACCTGCTCCAGAAGCAGTACCAGGCCGTCAATGTGTTCTATGTGGAGCAGGGCGTCACGCCCCAGGCCGACCTCAAGTCGCGCGTGCGGCGCACTTCGGGCGGCACGGTTGCCGGCGGCGCCAGCAACTCCGGTGCCGGGGGCCTGGCGTCCCAGGCGCTGGCCCAGACGCGGGAAGCCATGGCTGCGGCGCGCGGCGGCGGCATCCCCCAGCCGGGCGGCGGCCACCCCATGCCCCAGCATCACCTGCCCGGCGGCAGGCCGCCGGCGGGCTATCCGCGGCATGGCCTGCCCACGGGGTTTGCCACGGGCATGACCCCGCTGGCGCGGGCCCGCCAGCGGGCGCAGGGCGTGATGGGGCAACTGCGCAGGCTGCTGACGCAACCGGCGACCGGGTTCGACATGGTCAATGCCCCGCCGGCTTCGGCCGCGCTCGCCCATGCCCTCACCGCCCACCGCGTGCACGCCGACACCTACTACAGTGGCGTTGCCACCCTGATGGAAGACTACAGTCCCGCGGCCGTGGTGCAGTTGGCGGGCGCGGTGCGCGAACGCTCGACCGAGCTCAAGAAGAAGGCCTCCACCGCCGGGGAAAAAGCCATCATCGAAGTGGTGGCCCTGATGTTCCAGAGCATCCTGGCCGAGGACCGCATCCCGCCGGCCGTGCGTGTCTGGTTTGCCCGGCTTCAGGTGCCCGTGCTGCGCGTGGCGCTGGCCGAGCCAGAGTTCTTCAGCAACCTCAACCACCCCGCGCGCCAGTTGATCGACCGCATGGGGGCCTGCGTGATGGGCTTTGATGCCACCAGCATCAATGGCAGCGCGCTGGAGGCGGAAATCCGCCGCGTGGTCCAGGTGATCGAGCAGTACCCCGAGACCGGCCGGCGTGTGTTCCAGCTGGTCTACGACGAGTTCGAGAAATTCCTGTCCAAGTTCCTCACCGAAAAGCAGGCCACCTCGCGCCTGGTCACGGTGGCCCAGCAGGTCGAGCAGAAAGAAACCCTGGCGATCCAGTACACCATCGAGCTGCGCACGATGCTGCGCGACATGCCGGTGCGCGACGAGATCCGCGAGTTTCTCTTCAAGACCTGGGCCGAGGTGCTGGCCCTGTCGGCCGTGCGCGACGGCCCGCAGCACGCAGACACCGTATCGCTCAAGCGCACGGCCGCGGACCTGGTCTGGGCGGCCAGCGCCAAGCCCAACCGCAGCGACCGCGCGCAGGTCATCCAGAATCTTCCGGGCCTGCTGCAACGCCTGCGCCAGGGATTGGCCCTGATGGGGGTGAACGGCCCGGCGCAGGATGCGCAGATCAAGGTCCTCACCGACACGCTGGCCGACGCCTTCCTCTCCAAGACGGCATCCATTCCGCAGGCACACATCGACGCCATGGCCAAGCGCCTGGCCAACCTTGAGGATTTCATCAACGACGCGACGCTGGGCGACATGCCGCTCAACGCCGACAACATCGAGATGATGCTGGGCATCGATGCCTCCTCCATCCATGTGGTCGCCGACAACGGCGCGCCCGTTCAGGACGACATGGTCGCCTGGGCCCAGGAACTGCAGCCTGGCACCTGGTACACGCTGGACCACAACGGGGCATCGGCCCAGGTGCAATATGCCTGGCAAAGCCAGCGCAAGCAGCTGCATTTGTTCGCCGCTGTCGACGGCAGCAGCTACCTGATCCAGTTGCGCAGGCTCGCAGCCTATCTGCAGGCCGGCTTGCTCGTCGCCCAGGAAGAAGAGGGCCTGACCTTGCGCGCCACGCGCGATGCGCTGGCCAAGCTGGACGCCAACCCCGAGCGGCTTCTGGACTGACCAGGTCCGGACGCACCGAACGAAGCGGCGCGCGCCCGAACCACCACCGTCCAGAGGGGGCGCCTCAGGCGGTCCCCAGCCGCTGGAACAGGCCGCCCGGCAAACGGGCAACGCGGCCCTCGAGCTCCAGCTCCAGCAACGCCACCTGCAGCGACGCCGCATCCATGCCGGTGCGGGCCACCAGGGCATCCACGCCCATGGGGTCAAAACCCAGGGCCTTCAGCACAGGGCTGTCTGCCCCCCCGGGGATGCCCGGGTCGGTGTTGCTGCATGCTGATCCGGAGTCAACGAGCTGCCTGTCCACCGCCGGGGCGGAAGGCAGGCGCAACTCTTCCAGCACGTCCTGCGCGGACTCCACCAGCTTGGCCCCCTGGCGTATCAGCGCATGGCAGCCCCGTGATTGCGGTGCGTGGATGGAGCCGGGAATCGCAAACACTTCGCGGCCCTGTTCGGCCGCCATTCGGGCAGTGATCAGCGACCCCGAGGCCAGTGCCGCCTCGACCACCAGAGTCCCCTGGGAGAGGCCGGAAATGATGCGGTTGCGCTTGGGAAAATTGGCGGCCAGCGGTGGCGTGCCCAGGGGGTACTCGCTGACCAGAAGCCCGTGCGTGGCGATGCGGTGCGCGAGGTCCAGGTTCTTGCGCGGATAGACACGGTCGAGCCCCGTGCCCACCACGGCAATGGTGGCAGGTGCAACCTGCGCCGCGGCTTCAGTGACAACATCCAGCGCCCCTTCATGGGCCGCAGCATCCACCCCCAGCGCAAGCCCCGAGACAATGGTGAGGCCCGCCCCGCGCAGTGTCCGGGAAAAAAGCCGCGCGTTGTCCGCGCCTTGGGCGGTGGGATTGCGGCTTCCGACCACCGCGAGGCACCGGCCAACGGGAAACGGGGCCTGCGTGACCAGCCGGGCAGGGCCCATCAGGTACATCAGCAGCGGCGGGTCTTCGGTATCCAGCAGAGACTGTGGATACCGGTGGTCACCCAGCGTGACCACCGCGCGCGCAGGCCCCTGGGGATCGGCGCCCTCCAGCCATTGCCAGGTGGTATCGAGCAGCGCTTCCCATTCGCTGGGCACGGTGCACAGCGCCTTGGCCTGGGCCAAGGTCACACATTGCTGCAGCGCAGACTCCGATTGCTGGAAGACCGCCTGGGGCAGGCCAAAGCGCGCCAGCAGGCGCCGTGCGGCGCCATTGCCCACCCCCGCGGAGAGGGTGAGGCGCAACCATGCTCCCAGCTCGTCGCGGTCCATGATGGCGGTTGTAGAAGTCAAACAGCAGCAAAACAGGCCAGGGCCCGTGCCGCCCCTGGACGGCTTCGCGGCCCCGGCAGGTCCGCGCAGTTACTCCTGGGGATTCACCAGGCGGTCGCCAACCCGCACGCCACTGCGAATCTCCAGGATCAGGGCATACGAAACCCGGTCGAAGGTCCGGAACACCATGGCGGTCCCGTTGTTCTCGCTGGGCAGCTTGACCATGGTCTTCGCATCGCCGGTCACATCCTTGATGCGATCGCCCTTGGTCAGCAACGACAGCACATGGCCCGGCTCGATGCCGTCCTGTGAGCCCAGGTTGATCGCAACCACCTGGTTCTGGGCGGCGTAGGCCGCCGAAAAGCTACCGTAGATGGAGACGACCCGCGCGTCGACGTCGATATGGGGCGCACGGGGTGTGTAGCTGGTGAAGACCCGGGCGGGCGCGGGCAGGATGCGGTCCCCCGCGCGGATCTCCTCCTTGGTGCCCGACAGATCCACCGTGGCAGGCACATACTCGGAAATATAGCCGCCCTTGCCGTTGGGGATGTCCTCGAAAGACTCTCCCCGCACCAGCTCGGCCTTGCCCAGATACTGCGCTTCGTACCCCAGGATTTCACCCGTCACGGGATCCTTCATGGCCACGGCATCGCGAAAGACACGGAAGAAACGGGGCTCGCCCGCCTCGGCTCGAACGGGGGCGGAGGCATCCCCGCGCACATAGGCCCGGTCGCCACTGGCCATCAGCACCCGGTCTTCGGTGGTAGCGATGATGCGGGGAGCGCGCTGCAGCACCTGGGCATCCACCACCAGGGGCTCCACGAGGAAAGGCTCGATCAGGTGGGGCTTGAGGGTGGGCAGCGCGGTGCTGGCCAGGCTGTCGCTGCGGGTGCGCGGAGACACGCGCACCGTCTGCGTCTCGGGTTCCGCCACGCCCGGGGGCGTGGTCCGCAGGCGTGCGTAGCCTCCATCCTTGTCCAGATACAGCGTCTGGCCCGGGTAGATCAGGTGGGGGTTCGGAATGGACTGGAGGTTCATGCCCCACAGCTCGGGCCAGCGCCAGGGACGCTTGAGGTACATGCCCGAAATGCCCCACAGCGTGTCGCCGCGCTTGACGGTATAGGTATCCGGTGCGTTGGGCGCCAGCTCCGAAAGGGGAACGCCACGCTCCGATACCTGCTGTGCGGTCGCGCGCTGGCCGCTGGAGATGGGGTGGTTCTGCGCCTGGGCCGGGGCGATCAGCAAAGCGCCAGCGATCATGGTGAGCGCGCCCAGGGCGGTCCGCCGAACGCTGGTGAATGCCGTCATGTTGTTCCTCTTCTCATGCATTGTGAAACGCCCCCTCACTGGCGCCTCGGTGCCAGCAGCATGCGGGCGACCGGGCAAATACGTTACAAACCCTCTTAGATTCTCTGCTCAAGCCCTTGATTCGGCAACGATTATTGGCCTGCAACGCTGCGGCGAACCTCAAAAGTGGCGAAAATAGCGACATCTCTCGGCAGCATCCATGGCAATCCTTCCCATTCTCTGTTACCCGGACCCCCGGCTCCACAAGGTCGCCCGCCCCATCGAGGCGGTGGATGACCGCGTCCAAAAGCTGGCGGCCGACATGCTCGCCACCATGTACGACGCCCACGGCATCGGCTTGGCCGCCACCCAGGTGGACGTGCATGAGCGGCTGGTCGTCATCGACGTGTCCGAGGAGCGCGACGCGCCCTTGGTGCTGATCAATCCGGAACTTGTCTGGACCAGTGCGGAAAAACACCTCAACGACGAGGGCTGCCTCTCGGTGCCCGGTATCTATGACGGCGTGGAGCGCTTCGATGCCGTGCATGTGCGGGCACTGGATGCGCAGGGACAGTCGCGCGTCATCGAGGCCGATGGCCTGCTGGCAGTCTGCATCCAGCACGAGATGGACCATCTGATGGGCAAGGTGTTCGTGGAATACCTCTCGCCGCTCAAGCGCAACCGCATCAAGACCAAGATGATCAAGCAGCAGCGGGGGGCGCGCGAGTGACCCGCCCGGCGCTCTGCACCCTCAGGGGTGGCGGAGTGCTGGCGCTGTCGGCGCTGGTGGTCCAGCTCGCGGGCTGCGCGCTACCCGCCCGTGAAACGCCCGGCGCGCTGCGCGCCGATGTCATCGCCAGGCTGGGACCGCCCACCGCCACCTTCTCCCTACCGGGCGGCGAGCGGCTGCTGTACTCCGAGCTTCCCGCGGGGTTTGCGGCCTACAACCTGGATTTCGACGCCAGCGGCAAGCTGGTGCGCAACGAACAGGTGCTGACGCAGACGCGCTTTGAGAACATCCCCGTCGGAGCCTGGACCCTCGCCGATGTGCAGCGCACCTTCGGCGCCCCCTTGCGCGTGGAACGGGTGGCGCGTTTTGATGGCGACATCTGGACCTACCGCTTCCGCCAGAATTCCGACCCGCGCCTGGCCCATGTCCACCTGGACCGCCAGGGCGTGGTGCGGCTCGTGATGTTCACGGACGAACAGCCCAACTTCGACAACACGCGCGACTGACCTGCCGCGCACCACCCCATTGGTTTCCATGAGAGTCATTTTTGCCGGCACGCCCGAATTCGCCCGCGCGGCGCTGGAACAGCTTCTGGCCGCAGGCTTCACCGTCCCGCTGGTCCTCACCCAGCCCGATCGCCCCGCGGGCCGCGGCATGAAGCTCCAGGCGTCTCCCGTCAAGCAGTGCGCGCTGGACCACCGCATTCCCGTCGCCCAGCCGCGCAGCCTGCGCCTGGAAGGCAAATACCCGGACGATGCCGCAGCAGCGCGCGACGCCCTGCTGGCCGCCCAGGCCGATGTGATGGTGGTGGCCGCCTATGGGCTCATCCTGCCGCAGTGGGTGCTGGACCTCCCGCCACGGGGATGCCTGAACATCCATGCCAGCCTTCTGCCGCGCTGGCGCGGCGCGGCGCCCATCCACCGCGCCATCGAGGCCGGGGACGCGGAAACCGGCATCACGATCATGCAGATGGACGCTGGCCTCGATACCGGGCCCATGCTGCTCACGGAGCGGCTGGCCATCGCGCCGACGGACACGACCGCCTCCCTGCACGGCCGGCTGGCCTCCCTGGGCGGCCGCATGATCGTGGAAGCGCTCGAACTGGCCGCCTGCGGGGGCCTGCGGGCAGAGCCCCAGCCAGCCGAAGGCATCACCTATGCCCACAAGATCGAAAAAACCGAAAGCACCATCGACTGGTCTTTGCCTGCCACGCTGATCGGGCAGCGCATCCGGGCCTTCGATCCCTTTCCTGGCGCCAGCACCGAATGCGCAGGAGAAACGATCAAGGTATGGAGCTATGAAATAGATAGCAATATACCCGCTAACGGCAAGCGCCACGGCCAGATACTCTCGGTGGACGGCCAGGGCGTGGCGGTGGCCTGCGGCGAAGGCGCGCTGCGCCTGACCACCTTGCAGCGCGCCGGCGGCAAGCGGCTGGCGGCAGCGGATTTCCTGCGGGGGTTCGACCTGCAGCCCGGCATGGTGCTGGGCGCCGCGCCCGCCGCGGCGGTGGCGCCGGCATGAGCCGCAGGGACCTCATCGGCCGCACGCTGCGCCACCCCTCCTTTCGCATGGCCGCCACCGACATGGTGGGCACGGCCGTGGGCATTGGCGCGTGGGGCCTGGTCACCGGGGTGGTCATGGTCAAGAGCGGCCTGCCCATCGGCATGGCCGTCTTCATGTCCCTGGTGGTGTATGCCGGCAGCGCGCAGCTGGCGGTCATCCCGCTGATGGCGGCGGGCGCGCCGCTGTGGGTGGTCTGGCTCACGGCCAGTTGCGTGAACCTGCGCTTCGTGATCTTCAGCAGCATGTGGCGCAGCTACTTCGCGCACTTGCCCGTGCGGCAGCGGCTGGCCGTGGGCTATTTCAGCGGCGACGTGATCTATGTGGCCTTCATGAAACGCTTTCCCGAACCGCGTCCGCAGCCCGAGCAGTTGCCGTACTTCTGGGGCGCGGCGGCCACCAACTGGCTGGCCTGGCAGGTGCCGTCCATCGCGGGCATCTTCCTGGCCAATGCCGTGCCGCTGTCCTGGGGCCTGGGGTTCGCGGGCGTGCTGGCGCTGCTGGGCGTGCTGCTGTCGCTGCTGTTCGACCGGGCCACCTGGCTCGCCACGGGTGTCGCCGCGACGGCCGCGATCGCTGCCTTCGCGCTGCCGCTCAAGCTCAACATCCTGGTGGCCCTGGCCGCCGCCGTGGCCGCGGGGTTGCTCATGGAGGCCGTGGACCGCCGCCGCCACAAGCCGGAACTGCTGCTGGTGCCCGCCGACAGCGTGATGCCGCCCGAGGAACGCGAACACGTCGAGGCGGGCGACATCGTGCCGCTGCGCGAGGAGCGCCACCCATGAATGCGCCCTGGTCGTCCTGGTGGGATCTGCTGGAACCCTTCATCGCCGTGGCGGGGCTGGCCGTCATCACGGTGGTCTCGCGCTCCTTCTTCATGATTCCCGAGCGCGAGCTGCCCCTGCCCGACTGGCTCAAGCGCGGCCTCAAGTACGCGCCACTGGCCGCCCTGACGGCCGTGATCGCGCCCGAGATCCTCATCACCCGGGGCGAGCTCATCGATACGCTCATGGACGCCCGGCTCCCAGCCGTCCTGTGCGCGAGCGCGTACTACTTCTGGCGGCGGGGCATCCTGGGGACCATCGTGGTCGGCATGGCCGTGTACCTGCCGCTGCACATCGGATGGGGCTGGTAGGGATCGGTGGCGGGGCGGGGCCGCGGGATGGGGCTGCGGGTGGGGCCGCCTAAAATGGCGGCCCTGATCCACGTGCCCCCACCAGGAAGCCTCCCTCCCATGAACATCCTCCGCTTTTCCGATCTCTGTGCCCAGGGCAAGGCCCAAGGCCAGCGCGTCTTCATCCGCGCCGACCTGAACGTTCCACAGGACGACGCCGGCCGCATCACCGAAGACACCCGCATCCGCGCATCCATTCCCTGCATCCGCATGGCGCTGGACGCCGGCGCCGCGGTGATGGTGACCAGCCACCTGGGCCGTCCGACCGAAGGCGAATTCAAACCCGAGGATTCCCTGGCCCCCGTGGCCGCGCGCCTGGCCGAGCTGCTGGGCCGCGAGGTGCCCCTGGTCTCGAACTGGGTGGACGGCGTCGCCGTCGCCCCCGGCCAGGTCGTGCTGCTGGAGAACTGCCGCCTGAACGTGGGCGAGAAGAAGAACAAGGAAGACCTGGCCCGCAAGCTGGCCGCGCTGTGCGACATCTTCGTGAACGATGCCTTTGGCACCGCCCACCGCGCCGAAGGCACGACCTACGGCATCGCCCAGTTCGCACCGATCGCCTGCGCCGGCCCGCTGCTGTCGGCCGAGATCGATGCCCTGACCAAGGCCCTGGCCCATCCCCAGCGCCCGCTGGCGGCCATCGTGGCGGGCTCCAAGGTATCGACCAAGCTCACCATCCTCAAGAGCCTGGCCGACAAGGTGGACCAGCTCATCGTGGGGGGCGGCATTGCCAACACCTTCATGCTGGCGGCGGGCCTGCCCATCGGCAAGAGCCTGGCCGAGCCCGACCTGCTGGAAGAAGCGCGCGCCGTGATCGCCGCCATGAAGGCGCGGGGCGCGGAAGTGCCGATCCCGACCGACGTGGTCACCGCCAAGAGCTTTGCCGCCGACGCCCCCGCCACCGTCAAGGCCGCGGCCGATGTGGCAGAGGACGACCTGATCCTGGACATCGGCCCCGACACCGCCGCCCGCCTGGCCGCCCAGCTCAAGTCGGCGGGCACCATCGTCTGGAACGGCCCCGTGGGCGTCTTCGAATTCGCCGCCTTTGAGAACGGCACGCGCGAGATCGCCAAGGCCATCGCCGACTCGCCCGCGTTCAGCATCGCCGGTGGTGGCGACACCCTGGCGGCCATCGCCAAATACGGCATCGACAAGCAGGTGGGCTACATCTCCACGGGAGGTGGGGCCTTCCTGGAAGTGCTGGAAGGCAAGACGCTGCCCGCGTTTGAAATCCTCGAAAAACGCGCCGTTACCAGTGTTTGAAATTTGTTACACGCGGACGCACAAGCAAATGCAGCCGCGCGTAAGCAAGCACGCCAATCTGTGACCAAAAACAACGAATTGCGTGTGTCTGGGCGTAGTTACCTCAATTTTTTCTTGTTTTTGTTGAGTATCGCGCCCAGAATTATTTTTCAATCGCGTGGGATGTATCTGTTCATGTCCCCGCCTCTCAAAGTCCGTAGGAGGGAATCATGAAATTTTCAAAGGCAGTCAGCTTGGCGGTGCTCGCCGGCGCTGTGGCTACTTTGGCGGGATGTGCTTATCGTTCGCCCATTCCCCTGGCGGAAAACTTTGAGCTCACGGTACAACCCAAGGTCCGCTCCGCCGGTCACTGGGAACTGGTTTCCAACGACGTGGTGGCGCAAACGCTCAGCACGCTCGACAAGTCTGGCATGGCTCCGGGCACGCCGCTGCATGTGGCCTTGCCGCCCAACCCCAGCCCGTTCGACCTGGCGTTCCGCGACTTCCTGATCACCAAGCTGGTCCAGAGCGGCGCCCCCGTGCTGCAAGACCCCGGCCAGACGCTCAACGTGACCTACAACACGCAGGTCGTTCGCCACAACAGCCCGCGCCCCCATTTCATTCCCGGCCAGTTCACCATGATCGCCGCGGGCCTGATGGCCGCCTATGGCCTGCGCCACGAACACCTGGACGCGCAGATGCTGGCCACGCTGGGCCTGACCTCGCTGGCCGACTACGGCGCCAGCATCAACTCGGGCGGCCCCACCAACACCGAAATGATCCTGACCACCACCGTGACGCGGGGCGGCCAGTACGTGGCACGCAAGACCGATGTGTACTACCTGGAAAACGCGGACACGCCGTTGTTCCTGCGCCCCTCGTACTACAAGAACGTCAACATGAAGGTGGTCTCGCAATGAAATCCACAGCACTTCTGACCGCGCTGGCCGCCGCAGCCCTGCTGGCAGGTTGCGCCAACAACGGCACGCCCGTGCGCACGGAGCCCACGTACCAGGAAGCCGCCAACAACCAGTTCCTGGCCAACAGCCGCGATGCCGTCGCCAAGCTCACCGCGGGCTTTGACCTGAGCGCTGCAGGCAGCGGCCCGGTCCTGGTGGCCACCGTCGTGAACGTGAACGACCTGAGCCGCTCGGCCCCCCTGGGCCGCACGCTGTCCGAGCAGTACGCCTCGCACATGGCGTCCAGCGGCTTCAACGTCAAGGAAATCAAGCTGCGTGGCGACGTGTTCGTGCGCGAAGGCGCCGGCGAGCTGCTGCTGTCGCGCGAGATCAAGGACATCGCGCGCAGCCACAATGCGTCGCTGGTGCTCGTCGGTACGTACTCGGCCGCGGCCAACTACACCTACGTGAGCCTGAAACTCGTGCGCACCGAAGACAGCCGCATCATCCGCGGCTACGACTACGCACTGCCCAACGATCGCGACGTGCAGCGCCTGCTGGCCGTACAGCGCTGAGCGGCCGCCCGCAAGCCGGTCCCGCACAAGAGCAACAAAAAAGGCCGTCGAGACGGCCTTTTTTGTTGCCCGCCGGCGGCCACCAGGCCATGCCGGTGCCACGGCAGCCGTCCCGGCCGCCAGAAAACCCCGCCGCGGCGGATGCCCCCACCTAAAATCACGCCCCATGACTTTCACCGACATGCTGCGCGACGCCACGGCGCAGAACAACTCCCTGCTGTGCGTGGGCCTGGACCCGGAACCCACTCGGTTTCCTGCGGGAATGCAGGGCGAAACGCACAGGATCTACGACTTCTGCGCGGCCATCGTGGACGCCACGGCCGACCTGGTCTGTGCGTTCAAGCCCCAGATCGCCTACTTCGCCGCGCATGGCGCCGAAGACCAGCTTGAGCGCCTGATGCAGCACATGCGCGCCAACGCGCCGCACGTGCCGGTGATCCTGGACGCCAAGCGGGGCGACATCGGCTCCACGGCCGAGCAGTACGCCAAGGAAGCCTTCGAGCGCTATGGCGCCGATGCGGTCACGCTGTCGCCCTTCATGGGGTTCGACTCCATCGAGCCCTACCTGGCCTACCACGGCAAGGGGGCCTTCCTGCTGTGCCGCACCTCCAACCCGGGCGGCGACGACCTGCAGACCCAGCGCCTGGCCAGCGTCGAAGGCCAGCCGCTGATGTACGAGCACGTGGCGCGTCTGGCGCAGGGCCCCTGGAACAAGAACGGCCAGCTGGGGCTGGTGGTTGGCGCCACCTACCCGCAGGAGATCGAACGCGTGCGCGGCATCGCGCCCACGCTGCCGCTGCTGATTCCCGGCGTGGGAGCCCAGGGGGGCGATGCCGTGGCCACGGTGCGGGCGGGGCTGCGCGACGGAGGGCCGATCATCGTGAACTCGTCGCGCTCGATCCTGTACGCATCCAAGGGCGGCGACTTTGCGGCCGCCGCCCGTACCGAGGCCCAGCGCACCCGCGCGGTGCTCGAAGCGGCGCGCGCGCGCTGATCCGCCCGCGCACGGCCCCCAGCCCCGCGCCGCCGCCGCACCCCGGATCGGCCCATGCAGCTCAAGTGGCTTGAAGACTTCATCGTTCTCGCGCAGGAGCGCAGCTTCACGCGCGCGGCCGAACTGCGGCATGTGACGCACCCCGCATTTGGCCGGCGCATCCGCGCGCTGGAGGCCTGGGCGGGAACGCCGCTGGTGGAGCGGGGTGGCGGCCCCGTCTCGCTCACGCCCGCGGGGCAGAGCTTTCTGGAGACCGCAGGCCACATGGCGCGCAGCCTGGCGCAATCGCACGAGGAACTGCAGAGCCTGGCCGGCCGGCAGGCCCGCACCGTGACGCTCGCCACGGGCCGCACGCTGGCACGCACCGTAGTGGCCGACTGGCTCGTGCGGCTGCAGCCCCTCCTGCAGAACGGCGAACTGTGCATCCGCACCCGCGCCCTGGCCGACACCGTGGCGATGCTCGAGCGCAACGAGGCCGACTTCTCGCTGGTCTACCACCATCCGGCACTGGCGATCCGGCTGGACGCGCGCCAGTTCACGCACGTCACCGTGGCCTCCGACCGGCTGGTGCCCGTGTCGCGCGCCACCGCGCAGGGCCAGGCGCTGCACCGGTTCGGGCAGGGCACG
Organism: Acidovorax sp. GW821-FHT09A11; assembly: GCF_059418365.1. NCBI lineage: Bacteria > Pseudomonadati > Pseudomonadota > Betaproteobacteria > Burkholderiales > Comamonadaceae > Acidovorax > Acidovorax sp. GW821-FHT09A11. The sequence continues at coordinate 28,554 of NZ_JBWKPS010000012.1, read as the reverse complement.
GCACTGGTGCCCTACCTGGCCTACGCGCCCCAGCTGGCCCTGGGCCGGCTGGTGGAAGACCACCTCACGCAGAACCCCCACGCGCCGCGCCTGCAGCGCGTGGTGGAGTGCGACTCCGCCGACGCCCACTACGAATACGTGCAAAAGGGCCTGGGCGTGGCCTGGCTGCCCTGGTCCATGGTGCATGCCGACTGCAAGGCCCGGCGCCTGGCGCCCGCGGGCGACGCGCGCATGGAAGTGCGCTTCGACGTGCGCCTGTACCGGCCCAAGCGCCGCCTGGGGCCCCTGGCCGAGGCGCTGTGGAAAGCCCTCTCCCAGCGCTGAAGCCCAGGGGTTTCCACCAGGGCCTGCAACCCATTTGGCAACAGACCGTGCCGTTTCGGCACCACGCTGGGGGGCGCGCCTTTTCACAATCGTGCCACCCACCGCGCGTGCCGCCGGGGCCGGCCTGCATGCATGCATGCACCGCCGGCCCGGGGCGCGCGGTGCCCAGTACCCACGACGACCCAGGAGCCCGAACCATGCCCCACACCTTTTCCCGCCGCCGTGCCACGGCCGCCGCCACCGCCCTGCTGTGCGGCCTGTGCTTGCCCGCCGCGTCCGCGCTGGCGCAGGACGCCTACCCCTCCAAGCCCATCACCATCGTCGTGGGCTACCCGCCGGGCGGCAGCACCGACCTGACGGCGCGCACCGTGGCCACGGAGCTGGGCAACAAGCTCGGCGTGCCCGTGGTGATCGAGAACGTCGGCGGCGCGGGCGGCGCCATTGGCGCGCAGAAGGTGGCCAGCGCGGCCCCGGACGGCTACACCCTGCTGGTGGGCGCGAGCAACGAGATCGCCATCAACAAGCTCGTGACCAAGAAGGTGAAATACGACGTGAAGGACTTCACCGCCATCGGCCTGATCGCCTCGCAGCCCCTGGTGCTCGTGGCGTCCACCGGCGCGGGCGTGAAGAACCTGGCCGAATTCACGCAGAAGGTCTCGAAGAACCCCGGCAAGTTCAGCTACGGCAGCTCGGGCGTGGGCACCTCGCTGCACCTGGCGGGCGAGATGGTCAAGGAGCAGGGCAAGCTGTTCATGACGCACATCCCCTACCGCGGCGTGGCGCCGCTGACCAACGACCTCATGGGCAACAACCTGGAGTACGGCGTGTTCGTGCTCTCCAGCGGCCTGCCGCACATCCGAAGCGGTAAGGTGATCGCCCTGGGCACCACCGAGGCCAAGCGTTCGGCCACCACGCCCGAGATCCCGGCGCTGGCCGAAACACCGCAGTACAAGAACGTGGACATCGGCGTGTGGTTTGCCCTCATGGCACCCGCGAACCTGCCCAAGCCGGTGTTCGACAAGGTGAAGAAGGCCCTGAACGACAGCCTGCAGTCGCCCGACTTCAAGAAGAAGATGGAAGCCACCGGCTCCACCGTGGCCGCCACCAACGTGAACATCGACCAGTTCCTGTCCGCCGAAGTGGCCAAGTACAAGAAGATTGTTGAATTCGCCAAGATCGAAGAATGAACGCCCAACACGACCACAGCAACGCGGCCCAGCCGCTGCGTTTTGAACTGCCCGCACCCGACCTCGGCGCCTGGCGCGCGGGCAACACCGGCACCGAGGGCGTGTGGCATTTCGACTCGGGGCAGCCCGGGCGCCACGTGATGGTCAGTGCCCTGGTGCATGGCAACGAGCTGTGCGGCGCGTGGGCCCTCAAGGGGCTGCTCGAAGCGGGCGTGCGCCCCGAACGCGGCACCCTCACACTCGCGTTCTGCAATCTCGATGCATTCGACCGGTTCGACGCCCGCCAGCACGACGCCTCGCGCTTCACCGATGAAGACCTCAACCGCCAGTGGCTGGACGAGCGCATCGACGCGGCCGACACGGCCGAGCGCCGCCGCGCCGCCGCGTTGCGGCCCTTCGTGGCGCGCGCGGACTGGCTGCTCGACATCCACTCCATGCACGAGCCCTCGGCGCCGCTGCTGCTCACCGGCATCCAGCCGCGCAACCTGGACTTGGCGCGCGCCATGCGCTCGCCCGAGCACATCGTGGTGGACGCGGGCCACAAGGACGGCGTGCGCATGCGCGACTACGGCCGCTTTGGCGAGCTGGAGGACAACGGCACCCGTTCGCTGCTCATCGAATGCGGCTTCCACGGCGACCCCGCCAGCCGCGCCGTGGCGCAGGACCAGTGCGTGCGTTTCCTCGCGCAGTCCGGCGCGCTCGGCGACGAGGCACTCGCACGGCAACTGCCCGGCTGGCGCCTGCCCGACGCCCCGCGCCAGTGGGCGCTGGAGGTGACCGGCCCGGTGGTCGCCACCAGCAGCGCCTTCCGCTTCGTGGCGCCTTACACCGGGCTGGAGGTGTTCGAGAAAGCCGGCACCCTGATTGGGGACAACGACGGCGTGCCCGTGACCACGCCCTACGACGACTGCGTGCTGGTGATGCCCTCGGTGCGGCAGGCGCGGGCGGGCGTGACGGTGGTGCGCTACGCGCGGCGGCACCTGCTGTAGGCGGTGGCCAGATCATCAAGATGCTTCTAATTTGATAGCATTCTGCGCTTGATGAGCAAGCGCCAGCAGGCCATTGGCGGCTATTTCATCAGATAGGCCTGCAGCTCCTTGCGGCTCTGGACCCCCAGCCGCGTGTAGATCTGCCGCCGGTGGTACGTGGCCGTGTTGGCGCTGATGCCCATGCGCGTGGCGATCTGCTCCCCGGGCACTCCGCGCGCCAGCCAGTACGCCAGCTCGTGCTGGCGCTGCGGCAGGCCCAGCGCGCGCAGCGTGGGCAGCAGCCGCGCCACGCGCGCCACCCGCTGCGTGATGTGGATGCCCACCGCCCGGCCGCCGTCGAAGTCGCCTTCACCGGCCCCCGCCGCGGCCGCCATCTGCGTGGCGCGCAGCGAAAACCAGCCGCTGGCGTTGTGCAGGTCCAGTTGCGGCAGCGCTGGCGCCCGGCCCCGGCCGGTGCCGCCCTCCTCCACCCAGCGCAGGCGCTCCAGCAGCACGCACAGCGCGGGTGGCAGCTCGTTGCGGCGGTACCAGCGCATGCCAAAGGCCAGCGCCATCAGCTGGTCTGCCTGGGGCGATGTCCACAGCAGCCTGCCCTGCGGCGTGGCGACCAGCATGGCGCTGTCATGCACCACACTGTCCTGCGCATCCAGCTCGCCGGGCTGCAGGGCACGCGCCAGCCAGGGCGAGGTCCGTTCAAGCAGGGCGATGTCTTCAGACGCAAAGCGCGGCGCGCCAGGCCTGCGGCACAACTTGAGCGAGCCCACGCCCCGGCCTTGCGGCGTGCGCAGCACCAGGCTCAGAAAATCCTGCCACTCCGACGGCCGCGCCAGCTCGTTGTAGAAATCGCTGCGGATGAATTCGTGGTGAGTGACCTGGAGGATCTGCTCCATCAACAGCACCCCATGCTCATGGCGCACGGCCGCGTCGAAGTCGTGCAGGCTGTAGCGCACCAGCTTCAGCTCCTGCGCCTTCATCCGCGGGTCGAAGTACAGGTGCATCCACTCGCGCGCGGGTGAGGGCTCGATGTAGGCGTCCAGCGTCCCCTGGGCATCCGGATAGAAAAAAACCCCGCTATCGAAGCCGATGAGGCGGTGCAGTTCGTGCAGCACAGGCTCGATGAGCTGCAGCCCGCTGAAATCCAGGCAGGCCATCTGCCGCAGGCGCGCCAGGGCCTGCTGCTGCGTGCGGGAAAGGGACATGGACATAGGGCGCGTGGCAGGTGCGCCGCATCCATGCGGCACCTGGCGGGAGCGTAACGCATCGCACCGCCCCTGCGCCCCGCCCCCAGGGGTGGGGGACCGGGGGCGATGGGAACTCCTGCCGTGTCAGTGGCAGGGGCTGGCCCGGACACGCCACGAAAAAACTCCCCGCGTTCCTGGCCCCGGCCACCGGCGTCCACATGGGCGCGAGCGACGGCCCGCCTGGAAGACCAGCGAGGAGCACGCCACCCTGTTCGCCTGCGGCCCGCCGGGATGGCATGCCTGCCAACGTTGCCGCAGGAGGAAAGCAGGCCCTCGGCCCCCGTGGGCGCGTTACCGCCCCATGCGGCGCCGGACCAGGGCCAGCATGGCCAGGGACAGTCCCATCAGTGCCAGCGGACTGTTCGCGGGCACCGACACAGGGCCGCCGCCACCGCCGGGCGGGATGGATCCCGCGATGTTCGTCAAGGTAAACATCTGCGTGATGGGTTGCTCCAGCACGGTGTCGTACACAATGGCGCTGACCTGGTGCAGGCCCACCGTGGCATCAGCGGTGGCCGTGACTTCCGCGAACCCACCGGCATCGGCCAGCGCGCTTTCCGCAGACAGCACCACCCCGCCGGAGGTGATGAAATAGACACGCACCTGCGGCGTGTTGCTGCCGTCCCAGCCAGTGACTTTCACGCGCAGTTTCTGGGCAAAGGTGGTATTGATCGGCGTGCTTTGGGGCGTGCCGCTCACCGTGGTCATGAACTTGGGCAGATCGGCCACGTTTCTCAGCAGACGGGTTTGGGGGCTGACCAGCGCACTGCCCTGCACGCTGGCCTTCACCGAGTAGGTGCCGACAAGCCCGTTGGCCGTCCCGCTCACCTGCGCGTTGCCTGCGGCATCGGTCACCGCCGTCAGTGCCGAGAAACTCGCCGTGGCACCCGAGACCGGATCGGTCGTGATGGCAAAAACAACCGTTGCGCCTTGCACCGGGTTGCCAAAAAAGTCCTGCACGTGCGCCGTGACGGGTGCCGAGAACGGCTTGGTGACATACGTCCATTGCGGCGTGGACACGTCAAAGGCAATGGCGGCGGCGGCGCCGGCCGGTGCGGAGTTCGACAGCTTGATAGAGGCACCGGTGGTGCCAGGCGCCGTGGCACTGACGCTGTAGGCGCCAGACTTGCCCGTGGCGGTGGCCGTGACCGCCGCGAACCCGTTCGCATCCGTCACGGCCGTGGACGACGACAGCACCACACGCGACGGTACGCTGGGGCCGCCGAACGTCACCGTGACGCCGGCCTTCGGGTTGTTCGAGGCGTCGGTCACCCGCACCTGCAATGGCGTGCCAAAGGCCGTGTTGACCAGCGTGGTCTGGTTGTTGCCCGCCGTGACCGCCAGACTGTCCGTGTTGGTATTGCACAAATTGAAGAGCGGCACATTGCCCAGGCCGGTGATGAATCCCTTCATCTGATAACAACCCATCACGCCATTGGCCACCGGGGTATAGCTGAAGACACCTTGCGCATTGGTGGTGCCCGAGCCCGTGGACGCGATGGGCAGGCTGGGCCCCGGGTTCACCGGGGTCATGCTCACCACCAAGCCCGGCACGCCCACGCCATTGCTGTCGAGCACCTTGATCGACAGGGGTTGCGCAAAAGGGGTACTGAAAACGGTGCTCTGCGGCGTGCCGGTCGTCACGATGGACGAAGCAGCAAGGGCAATGGTCTTGAAAACCGCAATTGTTCCAGCCCCCGGGCCTGACGCCACGAGATCGGCGCGGCCATCGCGATTCAGATCAATGGCGGCGAGCATGCGCGTGACCGAATAGCCGATATGCTCATTCAATACAAAGCTGTGGTTGGCCTGCTGCAATCCCACATAGCCATCGGAGATCACGTCCAGCCGGCCATCGCCATTCACATCGGCGACGATGACTCGCCCCATGTCACGGCCGCCTCCGCCGGAAATCCCCGTGGCGAAAAGCTGGGCGGACGGTAGAAATATGCCGTTGCCAACGCCTTTGGCCAGCCATACGCCCTCGCCGTAATAGTTCTGCATGAGCAGATCAAACTTGCCATCGCCATCGACATCAGCGACTTCTAGATCGCTGATAACGCCCACGCCCGCGCCTACACCAAGAAGTGGCGCCTGGGGTGCGAATGCTCCGCTACCTGCGCCTTTCAGCCATGAAACCGTCGTGCCCAAGACATCGTCTACAAAAACCAGGTCAAGCTGCCCATCGCCGTCAATGTCGGCCAACTGTGAGTCGCGCGTAGATTTATAAGTGGCTAGGCCGCTGTAGGTCACCTCATGCTGCCCCACCAAAAGGAAATTACCGAAGCCGATATTCTGCAAAACCTCAAAATAATGGGTCCCACCGAAACTTCCGGGATCGTACACAGCGACAACGATGTCCAATCTTCCGTCATGGTTCAAGTCGGCGAGCATGGGGTTTGAAGCGCCATAGTCACTCGCATCCGCAAGCCCTGGCCGCTGCGGAACAAAAGCACTGAAATCCCCATTGCTGTTTCCTGAGCCCTTCAATACGGATACGCCCAGGTTGTCGGTAATCACCAAATCAATCTTTCCATCTCCATCGATGTCGCCAGCGGAGATACCGTTGGCTTTTTGCAGACCGAACACCAGATTGTTGAAATCATGCTTCAACGCCAGGCCGCCAATGGGGGTGCCTAGGTAAATGAGAAGCTGGTCGGTTTCGCTGTTGAGAACCGCCAGGTCGGGGTAGCCATCGTTGTTGAAGTCCGCGCTCACGGCCGCTGTCGAAACGTTGGGGGCGTTGCTGGCGCTATTGGCCTGCAAATCTGGCGGGCCATAGATAGCGGCCGCTTGTGCGGGCAGCGTTGCCGCGCAGAACGCGGCGGCGGCTGCAATGCCGGCGGCAACGTGTCTCGCCTTTTCTATCCATCTGCTTGCTATCTTGAGAGTTTTCATGGCTCTTGAATCCGACTGTTTCACTGGAAATCAGTTTAGGAAGCCAAGTCCCCCGGCGCCCCACCCCTGGGGATAGGCGCATCCACAAACAATCTGGCATCCCGGATCAACCGGGGTGCAAGCCAGCGGATGGTTGTGCCGGCGCGCAAAGCCCGCCCGTCCAAATCCCACCCCCAGGGGTGGGGCGCAGCGGCGGGGGAGTCCATAGACTGGACGGCAGACGCGAAATTGCTCCTGAAAGCATAGCTTTGTGTGCGTGACTGGCAAGCGCCAGGGCAATTTTTTCGTGCTTCAGACCTGAACATCCCCGCCGCCCCATGCGAAAGCACCTTGCCCTCCTGGCCCTGGCCACCTTCGTCCACGCTGGTGCCTGTGCCGCTACCTACACCTTCACCGGCCCCACCTACGCCAGCCCGCTGGACTACACAGCACCTTGCTCCGCCGGCACCTGCGCCAACTTCAGCACGGCCATGCGGCAGACGGGTCACTTCACCACCAACCAGCCGCTGCCAGCCAATCAGAGCAGCCTGGACATCACGCCCTACCTCACCTCGTACGACTTCAACGACGGCGTGACCAGCTACAGCATGAACGGAACCAACACCCTGCTGGCCAAGGCCATGGTTTCCACCGACGCAGCGGGCCAGATTGTCGATACCGACCTCGTGTTCCAGCGGTGGCAAACCGCCAGCCATGGCGCAGGCGACCGGTTGAGCTACATGTCGGTCAACTTTGCCAGCTACTTCAACCGACCCTGCGTTTCCCTGTTCAGCCCCGACATCTGCAATACCTTCGCGGACGACGGTGCCACCAGCCACGCCTTTGCCCACGGCAACGGCGGCTGGACGAGTGACATCCCGGGGCCAGGCGGCGTGCAGTCCGTGCCCGTGGACAACCCGTTTGCCTTGTTGCTCACAGCCACGGGCCTGCTCGGCATCGCCCTGCGCGGACGGCGAGAGTTACTTCTCAAAAAATAGCTGCTGCGCTTGCTACACGCTCCCTCAAGGCATTTTTTACAAACCTACTTCGCCATGAAAAAAACTCTTTTGCTGTTGACCGTGCTCTGCGTCCAGGTGAGCGCCTGGGCCGCTACCTACACCTATACCGGCAACCCCTATACCGCGCCCACCGTGCAAAACTACACCAACTGCACTGTAGGCAACTGCGGCAACTTCACCACAGCGATGTTCCAGTCGGGTTCGTTTACCACGGCGCTGCCCCTGCCGGCAGGTCTCAACAATGGCGACATTTCCGCACTGATTACGGGCTTCGCGTTTTCGGACGGACTAACCAGCTATTCCAGTGCTGCGGGCGACACCCTGTACCAAGCCGTCGCGATGACCGATGCCAATGGCGTATTCACCGATGCCATGCTCATCTTCATCCACTGGCCAACACCGTCCCCCCATGCCGTAGGTGATCGCTATGACATGATGGTTTTGCGCAACTTCGTCCTGCACAACTATGAATGCCTGCAAGTCAACGACCCCCATAACGGCGTGTGCAGCTCAGGTACGTTGAGCACTTCCGGCAGTCGCATCGATGGCAATCCCCCAACTACAGGCACTTGGCTAGTCACCGGTCTGCCGCCTGTGGTGCCAGCGGGCGGTGTCAACCCAGTGCCCACTCTGGGCGAATGGGGCGTGCTGCTGCTGGCCGCCTTTATGGCGGGCACCGGCCTGGTGATGCGACGCAAGGTGAGCCACAGCCTTTGAACAAGGCTGCCTCTAGCACTTCACATCGGCGCGATGCGCAACCAATGGATCGCCATCGGTCGCTATATCGCCCGGGCCTCGCAAGCCTTGCTTTTCTACTCTTTCCGTTTCAAGGAAATCTTCATGTCCCCCGAACAGATCCACCTCGTGCGCCAGAGCTTTGCGCAGGTTGCGCCCGTCGCCGCGCAGGCCGGCGCGCTTTTCTACTCGAAGCTGTTCGCGCGCGACCCGGCCATCCAGGGGCTGTTCGGGTCGTCCGACATGCACGTGCAGGCACGCAAGCTGCTGGACATGATCGGCGATGCCGTGCGCCTGCTTGACCACCCCGAGCGGCTGGACGCCGCGCTGCGCGCCCTGGGCCAGCGCCACACGGGCTACGGCGTGCAGGCCGCGCACTACGACACGGTGGGCGCCGCCCTGCTGGAGACGCTGTCCGACGCGCTGGGCGGTGCCTTCACCCCCGCCACGCGCGAGGCCTGGGGCGCCATGTATGCCCACGTGGCGCGTACGATGCAGGCGCAGGCACAACTGCAGCACTAGCCAGAAAGCCCCATGACCCCCACCACGCCCCGCCTTCGCGCCCGCGCCGCCGCCTGCCTGGCGGCCGCACTGGCCATCTCTTGCGTCACTGCCATGGCCCAGACCGCAACGCCCCTGCTGTTCAAGATCGTCACGGTGCGCGACGAGATCCTTGTCGCCGTGCCGCCGGACGAGGCCGGGGCTCCGCGCCCCGAGGCGGCCGCCATCGGCCAGGCCCTGGCCGCCAAGGGCGCGCTCAGCCTCTGGCAATACGCCCCGCGCAAGGGCACCGACGGCGCGCTGGAGCTGGCCCCCCGCGCCAGGATCAGCGTGCTGGCGCACGACAGCCTGCGCGTGGAGCCGTACCCGCCCGCGCTGCGGGTCGTGCCGGTGCCATAGGCCCGCCGCGCACCGCGCCGTGAGTGCCTGTCCACGTTCCCCATGCGGGTCCGCACGCCTGCGCTGACAGGGTCGGCTGCCACCGGGCTCACCCGCGCCTGCGCGCTGGCGCTCGGGGCGCTGGCCGCGCTGTGCGGCTGCGACGGCAGTGCCACGGGCTACCAGCGCGGCTGGGCGGGCGCCTGGACCTACGGCGGCGCGGCCTTTGCCCCGGCCGACCCGGCCACGTTCCAGCCGCTCTCGCCGCACTTCGGGCGCGACGCGCGGCAAGGCTACTGCCGGGGCAGTGCCGTGGAGGGCAGCGAGGGCGCCACGTTCGAGGCGCTGTCGGAGCACGAGGCGCGCGACGGCCGCGCGGTCTACTACTGCAGCACCTACCGCAAGGCGCAGGAGTACTGGGCCTACCAGCACCTGCGCATCGCCACCATTCCCGGCGCCGACGCGGCCAGCTACCGCGTGCTGGCCCACCGCCATGCCCGCGACCGGCACCGCGCCTACGACCGGGGCCAGCCCTTCGCGGTGCGCGATGCGGCCAGCTTCGAGCCGCTCAGCCCCCGCTTCGCGCGCGATGCGCAGCGCGGTTATTTCGAGCATGCCGACATCCCCGGCAGCCACGGCGCAAGCTTTGCGCTGATGGACGAAGACGATCCCGGCTACGCCCGCGACCGCGCGCACGCCTGGCACGGCCACATCGAGGTCAACCAGCCGAACCGGGGCCCGCACCCGGTGCTGCGCCCCTTGCAGGGCGCCGACATGGCCACGCTGCGCGCCCTGGGGCGGGGCTACGCGGCCGATGCGCGGCGGGTGTGGTACCAGGGCGAGCCGCTGGCGCGGGCGGATGCGGCCAGCTTCACGGTGCTGACCGAGGCGACCGCGGAGGTGGACGCACGCGACCGCGCGCAGGCATGGCAGCGCGGGCGGGCCGTTGCGGGCAACGATCCAGGCCCCAGCCCCGGCGTGAGGTGAGGCACGCCGTGTCCCCACCCGCCGCCCTCCAGGGGCAGGGGCCTGCCGCGCGTTGCCAGGGCCCGAAGGCCACCGGCGGGCGGAACAACGCCGCCCGCCCCCGTCACTGCGCCGCGCGCGCGGCCTCCACATGCGCCTTCACCCGCTGCGCCAGGGCCATGTCGCCCGGGGTTTCGGGGCTCCACCTGTCGATGGCGCGGGGCTGTTCATCGGCGTCCACGGCGGTGTACACCGCCACGCAATGCAGCACCTCGTGCTGCGGCTCGCCATGGATGCCGCCGCTGCGCACCTCCACGGCCAGGTGCATGCCGGTCTCGGTGGTGAAGGCCAGGCGCGCATGCACTTCCACCAGGTCTCCGGGCCGGATGGGGCGCACGAAGTGCGCGCCGCCCACGAACTCGGTGATGCAGGGGCCCTTGGCCCAGGCGCTCGCACAGGCAAAACCCGCCTCGTCCACCCAGCGCAGCACGGTGCCGCCGGGCACCCGCCCCGCCTGAGGCAAGGTGCTTTGAGACGCCAGGAAACGCAGGGTGAGGGATTGCATGCCGGGGTGCTCCAAAGGACGGGAGGAGTTCATTATTCTCCAGCGCACCATTTGCTGCGGCCCTGCTCCAGCCGACCGAGGGGCGGTGCGGGACGCCCAGCGGGCACACACGCCGTGCCGCAAAAAATTGACCTGAGTCAAAACCCTACTGAAGACAGACCCCTACATTGCGTTACATTCCGCGCGGTCTGATGGAGGGCCGCATCCCAGTCGGCGGGTGCCGACACCCCGCCCCTGAGGTCTATCTTTTTGCGCACACATTGACGTGCGCCTACTGCCATGTCACTTCTGCACCGGTTAAACCTGCTCGAAAAATTCCTCATCCTGGGAACACTCGGGCTCATGATGAGCGCGCTGCCCACCTACCTGACGGTGCGCGATTCGCTGCACGCCATTGGCCACGCGCGCCACGAGGCGCAGGGCGTGGTCCCCGCACAGGCGCTGACCCGGCTGGTGCAGCAGATGCAGGTGCACCGGGGCCTGTCCGTGGGCATGCTCGGTGGCGACGAAGCCCTGGCAGCGCGCCGCCCCGCCGCGCGCGATGCCGTCAACACGGCCCTGGACGATGTCACCGCCCGCTTTGCGGCTGCCAAGGTGCCCGCCCCCCAGATGGCCACCTGGACCCAGGCCCAGCAGACCTGGCGCACGCTAGAGCAGGCCGTTGCCGCACGCAGCATCGAGCAGGCCCAGAGCACGGCGCAGCACACGCAGCTCATCGCATCGCTGCTGCAGCTCAACGAATCCTTGCTGCATGCCTATGGCCTGCAGATCGACCCTGACGCCGACACCCATGCGCTGATCCAGGCCTCGCTGGTGCAGGCGCCCATGCTGGGCGAAAAGCTGGGCATGCTGCGCGCCCAAGGCGCCAGCGCACTGGGCAAGCACGAGCTGACGCCCCAGGGCAAGGGCCAGCTGCTGGTGCTGCAGCAGCGTGTGGCCGAGCTGCAGGCTGACACTTTCCGGGGACTGGACCGCGCCCTGCAGGGCAACCCCGATCTGCAACGCGCCCTGGGCAGCAACGCGCAGGCGGTGCAGGGCCAGATCCAGCAGTCGCTGCAGATGGCCGAGCGCGACGTGATCAACGCCAGCGAACTCCAGCTGCCCTCCAAGGACTATTTCGACGCGTTCACCCGCACCATCGAAGCGCTGAACGCACTCAACAACCTGTCCATGGCCAGCCTGGACCAGGCCCTGCAGGCCCGGGTGTCCGACCTGCAGCGCCGGCTGCTGTGGATGGCGCTCGCCCTCGCCGTCACGCTCTCGGCCACCAGCGCCATGGCCCTGGTGTTCGTGCGCTCCATGACGGGGCCGCTTTCGCAGGCCGTGGCGCTGTCGCGCGCCGTGGCCCAGGGCGACCTGAGCGGCAGCGCGCTGGCCCACGGCACCAACGAGGTCGGCCAGCTGCTGGAGGCCCTGATGCAGATGCGCGCCCAGCTCACGCAGGTGGTGCGCCAGGTGCGCAACGGATCGGAGAGCGTGGCCACGGCCAGCGTGCAGATCGCGCAGGGCAACAGCGACCTGTCGGCCCGCACCGAAAGCCAGGCCAGCGCGCTGGAGGAAACCGCCGCGTCGATGGAGCAGCTCAGCTCCACCGTGCGCCAGAACGCCGACAGCGCGCGCCAGGCCAGCACGCTGGCCCACAGCGCGAGCACCGTGGCCGTGCAGGGCGGCGAGGTGGTGGCCCAGGTGGTGGACACCATGCAGGGCATCAACGCCTCGTCGCAGAAGATCTCGGACATCATCGGCGTGATCGACTCCATCGCGTTCCAGACCAATATCCTCGCGCTCAACGCCGCCGTCGAGGCGGCCCGCGCGGGCGAACAGGGCCGGGGCTTCGCGGTGGTCGCGTCGGAGGTGCGCTCGCTGGCCGGGCGCAGCGCCGAGGCGGCGCGCGAGATCAAGGCCCTCATCAGCGCCAGCGTGGAGCGCGTGGAGCAGGGCACGGCCCTGGTGGACCGCGCGGGCACCACGATGAACGAGGTGGTGACCGCCATCCGCCGCGTGACGGACATCGTGGGCGAAATCAGCACTGCCAGCCATGAACAGTCGCTGGGCGTGGCCCAGGTGGGCGAGGCCGTGACGCAGATGGACCAGGTCACGCAGCAGAACGCCGCGCTGGTGGAAGAAATGGCCGCCGCCGCCGGCAGCCTCAAGGTGCAGGCCGAAGACCTGGTGCACGTGGTGTCGGTGTTCCGGCTGGGCGACGAAGGCCAGGGCCAGCACAGGGCGCTGCGCCCGGCAAAATCGCTACAAATTCAGTAGCTATTGGCGCTTATCCATCTATCGCTGGCGGCCAATTTCATTCAGATTCTGCGCCCCTATTCCCCTGGGGGCTGAGCCGCAGCGGCCGGCCCCGCCAGCGGCAGCACCAGCCGCGCGCGCAGGCCCTGGCCGGGAGCGCTGTGCAGCTCCAGCGCTCCCCCATGGGCGCGCGCCACGCGCTCGGCAATCGCCAGGCCCAGCCCGGCCCCGGGAACACCCGCGCGCGCCGCGCCGCCGCCACGCGCGAAAGGCTGGCGCATGTGGTCCAGCTCTTTGGCGTCCATGCCGGTGCCGTGGTCGGCCACCTCGATCCACGCCTGCTGCGCGCTGCCGCCCGTGCGCAGCACCACCGGGGCGGCGCCGTGGCGCCAGGCGTTTTCCACGAGGTTGTCCAGCGCACGGCGCAGCGCCTGCGGGCGCACGGGCAGGTTGGGCAGGCCGCCCAGTTCCAGCGCCAGCACACGGCCGTGGTCGGCCTGCGCTTCGGCCACGGCCTGGGCCAGGTCGTTGAGCGATGCGGTGGCGGGCGCCTCGGCCTCGCCCGCGTCAGCGCCCACCCGCGCAAAGTCCAGGAACTGGCCCACGATCGCATCCATCTCGTCGATGCTGCGCGCCATGCTGGCCGCCAGCGGCGCATCCACCTGTGCCCCGGCGATCTCCACGCCCAGGCGCAGCTTGGTCAGCGGCGTGCGCAGGTCGTGCGACACACCGGCCAGCATCAGCGCGCGCTCGTGGTCGGCGGCGGCCAGGCTCTGCGCCATCTGGTTGAAACTGCGGCCCACGGTGGCGATTTCTTCGGGCCCGGCCTCGGGCAGCACCGCGGGTGTCTGGCCCCGCGCGAGCTGCCGCGCCGCCGCCACCACCTGGGCCAGCGGCTGGTGGATGTGGCGCTGCAGCCACCACGCGCCCAGCAGCGCCAGCAGCATGCTGGCCAGCGTGGCCACCAGCCAGGCCCCGGTGAACTCGCGCGTGGGGAACACGCTGGGCAGGTTGAGCCAGTAGTCAGCGCCCTCGTGCACCATGCGCAGGGCCAGCACGCCGGTGCTGTCGCGGCGCCACAGGGGCTGCGGGCTCTGCGCAGGCGCATCACCCACACCCAGGCGGCGGGCCACCGCCTGCACAAACTGCCGCTCCAACGGCGACAGCAGCGCGCGCCGCGCTGCGCTTTCCGGCGCAACGGGCGGCGTGGCCAATGCGGCCTGCCGGTTGAACGCCTCCACAAACGCCACACGCTGCGCCGGGGGCAGCGCCTGCAGCCCCGCCCGCAGCGCGGCCACATTGCGCGCCACGCCATCGGCCACCTGCGCCACGCGGGGCTGGAAGATCATCTGCCGCACCAGCACCGCCGCCACCAGCTGGCCCAGCACGATGAGCACGGCCATCAGCAGCAGGTTGCGCCCGAGCAGGCTGCGCGGCCAGAGCCCCCCGTGGCGGCGGGCGGGGGTTGCGGGTGCCGTCATGGCTGCCGCCCTCCGGCGGGCGCGGCGCCATCGGGCACGAACACATAGCCCACGCCCCACACGGTGCGGATGTGGCGCGGCTGGGCCGGGTCGGCCTCGATGAGTTTGCGCAGCCGCATGATCTGCACGTCAATGCTGCGGTCGGTGGCCGTGTGGTCGGGGCCATAGGCCAGGGCCATGAGCCGGTCGCGGCCCAGCGGGCGCTGAGGGTTCTGGGCCAGGGCCAGCAGCAGGGCGAATTCACCGGTGGTGAGGGGCACGTCCTCGCCGGCCCTCGCGCCCGCCCGCTCCAGCCGCCGTTCAGTCGGCAGCAACACGAAGTCGCCGAACGTCAGGCGTCCGTGCATTCCCTGCGGCCCGGTGTGCGCGCCCAGCATGCGCTGGCGTCGCACCATGGCCTGGATGCGGGCCAGGAGCTCGCGCGGGTTGAAGGGCTTGGGCAGGTAGTCGTCCGCCCCCATTTCCAGGCCCACGATGCGGTCCACCGGGTCGCCACGCGCGGTGAGCATCAGGATGGGAATGGTCTCGCCCTGCGCACGCAGGCGGCGGCAGATGGCCAGGCCGTCTTCGCCCGGCATCATCACGTCCAGCACCAGCACATCAAACCTCTCGCGCTGCAGCAGCACGTCGAGCGGGCCCGCGCCCTCCACCGTGCGCACGGCGTAGCCCTGGTCGCTCAGGTAGCGCTGCAGCAGGGCGCGCAGGTCGGGCTCGTCATCGGCGACCAGGATCTTGGCCAGGGTGTCGGTCATGGGCAGGGAGCAACGTGGCAGGTGAAGGCGGCGTGGTGGCAATGGTAGGCGCTGGCGCGGGCCATGCACCCCCAGCCATGACAAGGGATGACGGGGCCGCAGGCGTTTGTCATGGTTTGTCATACATCGGCGGATTCCTGCCATCAATGGCTCACACCTGGGACCCACAGTACAGCCATGCCACACCCCCAGGCAAACCCCAAGGAGTTGACCACCATGCCTTTGCCGACACGCCCCGCTGACAACGACCTGCTGCAACGCCCCGCACTGGCAGCGGGTGTGTTGGTGTTCTCCACCCTCGCCACCCTGGGGCTGAGCGCCGTGCTGGCGCTGGCCGCCCCCACCGAAGCGCAGGCCCGCACCCGCCGCAGCGTGGAACACAACGCCGATGGCAGCACCACCGCCCGCACCGGTGTGGCCCGCAGCGGCCCGAATGGCGCGGTGCTGCGCGGGCGCACAGCCACCACCGATGGGCAGGGCAACGCGAGCGTGACGGGCCGGGGCGCCGCTGTGGGTGCGCAGGGCGGAGTGGCCGAGCGCCAGGGCAGCACCACCCGCAGTGCAGACAGCAGCGCCAGCCACAGCGGCACCGTGTCCGCCCAGAATGCCCAGGGCAGCCTGCAGAGCAGCGGCGGGGCGAGCCGCAACGCCGACGGCACCGTGACGCAGGCCCGCAGCACCACCGCCACCAACGCGACGACCGGCAACAGCGTGCAGGCGCAAAGCAGCTACAGCAAGGACAACGGCTGGAGCCGCAGCGCCACCTGCTACGACGCGAGCGGCACGGCCTTGGCTTGTCCAACGCGGCCTTGACGCCCTCTGGACCCAGCTACCGCTTGCCCCCTCTGACCTCAGGAGCCTTGCCATGTCCCCGCGCCATCTTCTGACCATGACCGCCCTGGCTGCCCTCACGCTGGCCACCGCCAGCGTGCAGGCCCAGACCACCGCGCAGAACGGCGGCCGCCTGCGCGCCCTCATCGCGCAGAAGCAGGCCGCCGCCGCACCGGCCACGCTGGCCACCGGCGTGCAGCGCATCGCCGATGTGCCCTACGGCGCCGACCCGGCGCAGCGCATGGACGTGTATGTACCCACCAGCCCCACCACAGGAACCAACAGCCTGGTGGCCAGCGCGGTGCGCGCGCCGGTCATCTTCATGGTGCACGGCGGCGGCTGGCGGCATGGCGACAAGGCCATGGGCCGCGTGGTGCAGGAGAAGGTGAACCGCTGGGTGCCCAAGGGCTTCATCCTCATCTCCATCAACTACCGCATGCTGCCCGATGCCCCCGTGGCCGTGCAGGAGCGCGATGTGCAGGCCGCCCTCACGGCCGCGCAGCAGCGCGCGGGCACCTGGGGCGGAGACCCGAGCCGCTTCATCCTCATGGGCCACTCGGCCGGGGCGCACTTGGTTGCCCTGCTCAATGCCCGCGCCCCGCAGGCACTGCGCGAAGGCGCCTGGCCGTGGCTGGGCACGGTGTCACTCGACAGCGCCATGATGAACGTGCCCGCCCGCATGCGCGCCCCGCACCTGCCGCTGTATGACGACGCATTCGGCGCTGACCCTGCGTATTGGGTGGCCATGTCGCCCTTGCACCAATGGACGGCGGGCGCCCCGCCGATGCAGATGGTGTGCTCGGCCCAGCGGGCTGACGACCCCTGCCGGCAATCCGATGCCATGGCCCGCCATGTGCGCCACCAGGGCGGCCGCGCCGAGGTGCTGCCGCAGGACCTGGACCATGGCGAAATCAACGCCCAACTGGGCCTGGACAGCGACTACACCCGGGCCGTGGAGACCTTCATGGGATCGCTGGACGCCGAGGTGGCCCGCCGCCTGCAGTGATGTAGCGGCAATTTGCTACCAAATCAATAGCTTATAACGCTTGATAGATAAGCGCTAGCAGCCATTTTCATTCAGATTTCGTTCGCAGGTAAGGCGCCAGGTACCGCCCCGTATGGCTTGCCGGGTTGGCCGCCAGGTCCTCGGGCGTGCCCACCCCCACCACGGTGCCGCCGCCGGCGCCACCTTCAGGCCCCATGTCGATGAGCCAGTCGGCGGTCTTGATGACGTCCAGGTTGTGCTCGATGATGACGATGGTGTTGCCCGCGTCGCGCAGCTGGTGCAGCACCTTGAGCAGCAGGTCGATGTCCGCGAAGTGCAGGCCGGTGGTCGGTTCGTCCAGGATGTAGAGCGTGCGGCCGGTGTCGCGCTTGGAGAGTTCCTGCGCCAGCTTCACGCGCTGCGCCTCGCCGCCCGAGAGCGTGGTGGCGGCCTGGCCCAGGCGGATGTAGGAGAGCCCCACGTCCAGCAGCGTCTGCAGCTTGCGCGCGATGGCCGGCACGTCCTTGAAGAACGCGTGCGCGTCCTCCACGGTGAGCTCCAGGATCTGCGCGATGTTCTTGCCCTTCCACAGAACTTCCAGCGTCTCGCGGTTGTAGCGCTGGCCGTGGCACACGTCGCAGGGCACGTACACGTCGGGCAGGAAGTGCAT
The DNA here is from genome assembly GCF_059418365.1 of Acidovorax sp. GW821-FHT09A11. NCBI lineage: Bacteria > Pseudomonadati > Pseudomonadota > Betaproteobacteria > Burkholderiales > Comamonadaceae > Acidovorax > Acidovorax sp. GW821-FHT09A11. Next base: position 10,812 of record NZ_JBWKPS010000012.1, on the reverse strand, counting down.
CTCCACCTTCACCACGCCGTCGCCCTGGCAGGCCTCGCAGCGGCCCCCGGCCACGTTGAAGCTGAAACGCCCGGGGCCATAGCCGCGCTCCTTGGCGGTGTTCACCTCGGCCATCAGCTCGCGGATGGGGGTGAACAGGCCAGTGTAGGTGGCCGGGTTGCTGCGCGGCGTGCGGCCGATGGGGCTCTGGTCGACGTTGATGACCTTGTCGAAGTACTCGATGCCCACGATCTCTTCGTGCGCGGCGGGCTCTTCGTGGGCGCGGTAGATCTGGCGCGCCACGGCGGCGTACAGCGTGTCGTTGACCAGGGTGCTCTTGCCCGAGCCCGAGACGCCCGTCACGCAGGTGAGCAGGCCCACGGGGAAGTCCACGGTCACGTTCTGGAGGTTGTTGCCCGTGGCGCCCGCCACGCGCAGCGCCTGCACCGCGCCCTGGCGCGCGTGGTGTTCGGCCATGCGCTCGGCGCGGCGCTTGCTGGCCTCGGTCTGCGGAAAGCGCGACTTGCCCTTGACCTCCACCACCGGCGCCGCCTGCTCCACCACCGGCAGCCAGGGCGTGCGCCGCTTCGGCACGGCGATGGACAACGTGCCCGACAGGTACTTGCCGGTCAGCGATTCAGGGTGGCTGCGCACCGCGTCGTACGTGCCCTGCGCCATCACGCGGCCTCCGTGCACGCCGGCGCCCGGGCCCATGTCGATCACGTGGTCGGCCGCGCGCATCATGTCCTCGTCGTGCTCGACCACGATCACGCTGTTGCCGATGTCGCGCAGGTGCTGCAAGGTGGCGATGAGCCGGTCGTTGTCGCGCTGGTGCAGGCCGATGCTGGGCTCGTCGAGCACGTACATCACGCCGGTGAGGCCCGAGCCGATCTGCGACGCGAGGCGGATGCGCTGCGCCTCGCCGCCCGACAGCGTCTCGGCGCTGCGGTCCAGGCTCAGGTAGTTCAAGCCCACGTCGTTGAGGAACTGCAGCCGCGTGGTGATCTCGCGCACCACCTTGTCGGCGATCTCGGCCTTGGCGCCCGTGAGCGTGAGCGCCTGGAACCAGCCGTGCGCGGCGCTGAGCGTGGCGTGGCTCACCTCGAAGATCGCGCGGGCCTGCGCGCCCTCGCCCACCTTCACGTGGCGCGCCTCGCGGCGCAGGCGGGTGCCGTGGCATTCGGGGCAGGGCTGGCTGCTGCGGTAGCGGGCCAGGTCCTCGCGCACCACGACCGAATCGGTCTCGCGGTAGCGCCGCGCCATGTTGGGCAGGATGCCTTCGAACGGGTGCTTCTTGGTGTAGACCTTGCCCTTGTTGGCGCCACTGTCCAGGATGTAGCTGAACGCGATCTCGTCCTCGCCCGAGCCGTGCAGCACGGCATGCTGCACGGCGGCGGGCAGCGACTCGAACGGCGCCTCCACGTCGAAACCGTAGTGCCGCCCCAGGCTCTCCAGCATCGCGAAGTAGTAGCCGTTGCGCCGGTCCCAGCCCTTGATGGCGCCGCTGGCCAGGCTCAAGCCGGGGAAGGCCACCACGCGCGCCGCATCGAACACCTCGCGCTGGCCGATGCCGTCGCACGCCGGGCAGGCGCCCATGGGCGAGTTGAACGAGAACAGGCGCGGCTCCAGCTCGGCCAGCGAGTAGCTGCACACCGGGCAGGCGAACTTGCTGCTGAACAGGTGCTCCCGGCCCGTGTCCATCTCCAGCGCGAGCACGCGGCCGTTGCCGTCGTTGCCGCCCACGCGCAGCACGGCCTCGATGCTCTCGGCCAGGCGCTGCTGCATCTCGGGGCGCACCTTCAGGCGGTCGATCACCACGTCGATGCTGTGCTTCTCGGTCTTCTTGAGCGCGGGCAGGCTCTCGTATTCGTAGATGGTGCCGTCCACGCGAAAGCGGATGTAGCCCAGCGCCTGCATCTGCGTGAAGAGCTCGGTGAACTCGCCCTTCTTCTCGCGTGCCACGGGGGCCAGCAGCATGAGGCGCGTGTCCTCGGGCAGCGCCAGCACGGCGTCCACCATCTGGCTCACGGTCTGCGCGGCCAGCGGCAGGCCGTGGTCGGGGCAGTAGGGCGTGCCCGCGCGGGCGTACAGAAGGCGCAGGTAGTCGTGGATCTCGGTCACCGTGCCCACGGTGGAGCGCGGGTTGTGGCTGGTGGCCTTCTGCTCGATGCTGATGGCGGGCGACAGGCCCTCGATCAGGTCCACGTCGGGCTTGTCCAGCCGCCCGAGGAACTGCCGCGCATAGGCCGACAGGCTCTCCACATACCGCCGCTGGCCCTCTGCATACAGCGTGTCGAACGCCAGGCTCGACTTGCCCGAGCCCGACAGCCCCGTGATCACCACGAGCTGGTTGCGCGGGATGTCCAGGTCGATGTTCTTGAGGTTGTGCGTGCGCGCGCCGCGGATGCTGATGCGCTGCTCGCGCAGGGCATGGGCGAGGTAACGGCCAGCGTCGGACGGGGCAGCGGGCTCGGGGAGCGGGGCGGAAGGGGGGTTCACGGTGGGCGCGGCTCTGTGCAGGGAAACCCACCATGATAGGCCAGGCACGCCGCGCCGGTGGGTGGCGGCCGTCATGCCATTAACATGGCGCCAAGTTCATCCGCACATTCCACCCCAGTGTCCGATCCCACCCCCCATATCCATGCCCAGGCGCTCACCGTCACCCGCAAGGAGCGCGAACAGCTCGGCGGCCACCCCGGACGGGTCATCTGGCTCACCGGCCTGTCCGGGGCCGGCAAGTCGACCATCGCCAACGCGCTGGAAGGCGAACTCCATCGCCAGGGCAAACGCACCTACATCCTGGATGGCGACAACATCCGGCAGGGCCTGAACCGGGACCTGGGCTTCTCCGACGCGGACCGGGCGGAGAACATCCGCCGCATCGCGCAGGTGGCCCGGCTGTTCGTGGATGCGGGGGTGATCGTCGTGGTGGCCTTCATCTCGCCCTTTCGCGCCGAACGCCAGGCGGCCCGGGACCTGTTCGCGGCGGGGGATTTCGTGGAGATCTTCGTCGACGTTCCACTCGCGCTCGCGGAGCAGCGGGACCCCAAAGGCCTGTACCGGAAGGCCCGCACGGGCGAGCTGCGCCAGTTCACCGGCATTGATTCCCCGTACGAGGCGCCGCTGGCCCCGGAGCTGGTGCTGCCCACCGCCGAGCTCACGCCCCGCGAGTGCGTGCAGCGGATCTGCGGCCTGCTGTGAGCCTGCCGCCGCCGTCCGGCAGGGCACCGCCATGGTCCGCTGAACCGGCACCGCGCCGCCCGCGCACCGGCAGGGGCCTGCCGCCAGGCGCCGCCCCCGCAGAGGCCTTCGGCCCCCTTCGCTCGCCCCCGCGGACAGGCGCTTGCGCGCAATGGGCGAAAATCCCCGCTTTACCCGCCCCATAGGGCACCACCGTGCCGGAATCCTCTTCCCCTTCTTTTTTGGGCGCCGCCCCGCAGCCCCCGTCCCCGCCGCCTTCCGACAACGCAATGACACCGCTGGAGCGCCGCTCCAGCGTGAGTCTGGCGCTGATCTTCGCGCTGCGCATGCTGGGCCTGTTCCTGGTCCTGCCGGTTTTCGCGCTGGAGGCACGCAAGTACCCCGGCGGGGACGATCCGGCGCTGGTGGGACTGGCCATGGGCATCTACGGTCTCACGCAGGCGCTGCTGCAGCTGCCGCTGGGCATGGCCTCCGACCGGTTCGGGCGCAAGCGCGTGATCGTGCTGGGGCTTTTGGTGTTCGCCGCCGGCAGCCTGCTGGCGGCGCTGGCCGATTCGCTCACGGGCCTGCTCGCGGGCCGCGCGCTCCAGGGCGCGGGGGCCGTGTCGGCCGCCGTGACCGCCCTGCTGGCCGACCAGACGCGCGACGCCGTGCGCACCAAGGCCATGGCGCTGGTGGGCGGCAGCATCGGCCTGATGTTCGCCGTGGCGCTGGTGGCGGCCCCCGTGCTGGCGGCCCACATCGGGCTGGCGGGCCTGTTCGGCCTGACCTGCGCCCTCGCACTGGCCGGGGTGGCGGTGGTGATCTGGTGGGTGCCTGCGGAGCCCGCGCGGCACGGCGATGCCGCACGGGGCCGCCTGGCCGACGTGTGGAGCCACCCGGATCTGCTGCGCCTGAACCTGGGCGTGTTCGTTCTGCACACCGTGCAGCTATCGATGTGGGTGGCCGTGCCGGCCCTGCTGGTGCAGGCCGGCCTCGCCAAGGACCACCACTGGCAGGTCTACCTGCCCGCCGTGGTGCTGTCGTTCGGGGCCATGGGCGGGCTCTTCGCGCTGGAACGCGCCGGCAGGCTGCGCGCGGCGCTGCTGGGCGCCATCGCGCTGGTGCTGCTCGTGCAGGTGGGCCTGGGCACGCTGGCGTCCAGCGCCGCGCCGCCGACGCTGTGGGTGCTGGGGCCGCTGCTGTTCGTCTTCTTCTGCGGGTTCAACGCGCTGGAGGCCAGCCAGCCCAGCCTGGTCTCGCGCATGGCGCCGCCCCAGCTGCGTGGCGCCGCGCTGGGCAGCTACAACACGCTGCAGTCGCTGGGGCTGTTCGCCGGCGGCGCGCTGGGCGGCGCGCTGGTGAAATGGGCCGGGGCTCCGGGCCTGTTCGCGGCGACCGCCGCACTCACGGCCCTGTGGCTGGCGCTGACCTGGCCGCTGCGGCCCGTGGGCCGCGGCGGCCATTGAGCACAACAAGCGGCGGCGGGCCTGGGCACGGCCGGGCGCTGCCGGGTGGGGGCTTCCATTGCCCCCCGCTTGCGGCACAATGGCGCGTTTGGCGCCCGGAAACTCTCTCCAAATCCGGCGCTTTGTTACTTCCTTAAGGCAAAGACAGCACCATGGCATCCGTAAACAAAGTCATCATCGTCGGCAACCTGGGCCGCGACCCTGAAATGCGCACTTTCCCCAGTGGCGACCAGGTGGCCAACGTGACGATCGCCACCACCGACAAGTGGAAAGACAAGCAGTCTGGCGAAATGCGGGAAGCCACGGAATGGCACCGCGTGGTCTTCAACGGCCGCCTCGCCGAGATCGCCGGCCAGTACCTGCGCAAGGGCTCGCAGGTGTACGTCGAAGGCTCCCTGCGCACGCGCAAGTGGACCGACCAGAGCGGCGTGGAAAAGTACAGCACCGAAATCCGCGCCGACCAGATGCAGATGCTGGGCAGCCGCCAGGGCATGGGCGGCCAGGGTGGTGGTGGCCAGCAGGGCGGCGGCTATGACGATGGCGGCTACGGCGGCGGCGACCAGGGCGGCGGCTATGACCAGGCCCCCCGCCGCGCCGCGCCCGCGCCGCGCCCCATGGCGGCACCCGCCCAGCGCCCCGCCCCCGCCCCCGCACCCGCGGCCCAGGCACCGCGCGCGGCCTCGGGCTTTGACGACATGGATGACGACATCCCGTTCTGATGGACCCACCCCTCTTGCAATGACCCGGCCAGGGGCCCGCAGCACGGACGCTGCGGGCCCTTTTTTTTTGCCCCGGCGGGCGCCGCGCGGCGCTTTTACACCGGCCGCGGCGCCGCCCACCCCGCCACTTTGTCCAGTGCGGCACCGCCGCAACGGGGCCAACACTTTTTTACATCCGGCGCGCCCAACTCGAAGATCATCTCGTCCTTGCCGGCCGCTGCATCCAGCAGCGGCGGCAATTTCAGCCTGTATCCACAACATTCAAGCAAGAACGAGAGAGAGGGAACGTCATGCCAGGATTCGTCCGCAAGATTCTGATTTTCATCACCGGCTACGCATGGCTGCTGCTGCTGGCCGGCCCGGGCCTGATCGGCCTGTCGCTGTACAGCGGCTGGAAGGCCGAGGGCGACCATGCCTACGCGGCGCGCGAGAGCCTGCAGTCCGTGGCAGGCACCGTGACGCAGGCGTCCGAGGTGACGGTCAAGCGCAAGCGCCGCTCCACCAAGAAGTACTACGAAATCAGCGTGAAGCCCGATGCCGCGGGCGCCGAGGAGCGCAAGCTGCGCATCGACTACAGCACGCCCCAGCAGCTGGTTGGCAACCTCATTGACGAGAAGATCACCGCCCTGGTGGACAAGAGCGACAGCGACCTGGTGTACGAAGTGGCGGTCGATGGCAAGCCCGTGATCAGCTACGAGGCGACCCGGCAGCGCCTGCAGGCCGAGGCGGCCTCCTCCGCACGGTCCTTCAGCGGCGCGGGCACCTGGATCTTCGCGATTGTGCTCACCCTGCTGGGCGCCTTGGGCGTGTGGTGCAACCGCAAACTGCGCGCCGCCGACCAGGAGCAGCAGCTCAGCGCTGCCTGAGAATTTTTCACAGAGAGGGAGGGAGGGGCGCTGTGGCCATGCCCTTCCCCTGTTTTCACAACGATCCAATGGAGGAATGCGCCATGAACCCCAATGCACTGACCCCTTCGACGCCCGAGGGCGCGCCGTTTGAACGGCGCGACTTCATCGTCTCCACCTACAAGCACCTGGGCGCCGCCATGCTGGCCTTCGTGGTGCTTTCCGCCGTGCTGATGGCGACCGGCTTTTCCGGCGCAACGGCCAAGATGCTGCTGGGCAGCGGCAACAAGTTCCTGTGGCTGGGCGTCATGGGCGCGTTCATGCTCGTGGGCTGGCTGGCCTCGTACATGGCCGACAACTCTGAAAACCCGCAAACACAGCTGATGGGCCTGGGCCTGTACGTGCTGGCCGAAGGCCTGATCTTCGCGCCGATGTTCGGCATCGCGCAGATCGTGGCCCCCGGCGCCATCGGGGCGGCGGCCTTCATCACGCTGCTGCTGGTGGGCGCGCTCACCTGGACGGCGTTCACCACCAAGACCGACTTCTCGTTCCTGGGCGGCATCCTGAAGGTGGGGGGCCTGGTGGCCCTGGGCACCATCATTGCCGGCGCCATCTTCGGCTTCAAGCTGGGCATCTGGTTCTCCGGGATCATGGTGCTGTTCGCGGGCGCCTGCGTGCTGTACGACACCTCGCGCATCATCCACGACTACCCCGCCGACCGCCCTGCGGGCGCCGCGCTGCACCTGTTCGCCTCGATCGCGCTGATGCTCTGGTACGTGCTGCGCATCCTGATCAGCCTGGCGACCAACGACGACTGAGCCGAGCCGCCCGCGCGGCCCGCAAGGCCGGACTCCCGCCCGGAGTCCGGCCTTTTTTGTTGAGTGGCCACAGATGGAGGCAAGAAAACCGCCTCACCCCTTGCTGGCAAAGCGCCAGAAGCTACAAAAACAATAGCAAACCAGTACACGCCACGCCGTGCGCCCTGCCGGCCGCGGGATGCGCCGGGCCGCCGCGCCCCGCCCAGCAAGCCCGCAGCCCCTTGCGGTGCCCCATTTCCCATCGTCCTTTGGGCCTGCTGCTGGCACAATTGGACACCGCCAGCCAGCCTGCATGCCGCGCATGCGCGCCGGCTGGCGCGCCGAGTGCGCCTTGCGCCACGCCCCGGTGCGGAGGCCTCCAGCACTGCGGCAGGTGCCGTGCTTGCGCACCCGCGCCACCCACCTGCCACCCACTGATCTTTCTTTCTGTCCATCATGCGCAAATCTCTTTGGCTTTCTTTGTCCTGTACGGCCTTGCTCGCCAGTTGCGGCGGCGGCTCCTCCGATGGAGCGGATGTGGGCCCCGCCCCGGGGGTTCAGCAGTTCCCTGGCGGCGTGTGGGAAGGCACGGTGGGCACGGGCGCGGCGCAGCGCCAGGTCGTGGGCTACATCGATCCGGGCCCGATGGGCACCGGCGGGGAGTTCTACCTGGCGCGCGAAGCTCCCGGCGCGGCGGGCTTCGATGCGCTCTACGGGCGCCTGAATGTCAACGTCACCGCGGTGCTGGCCACCGGCGTGACGTATTTCTCGGTGCAGGACGGCAAATTCGCCACCGGCCTGACGCTGCGCGGCACGGCATCGAACAGCGGCAAGATCGGCCGCACCGACGGCATCAGCGGCAACTACAGCGATCCGGTGCAGACGGCGGCCGCCTCCGGCGCCGTGGTGCCGTTGAAGCTCTCGTACAGCAGCCTCAATTTCCACACCGCGACCGCCACGCTGATCGAGGGCACCTACCGGGGCACGGGCCTGTTTGGCGGCGGATGGGTGCTCACCGTCACTCCCCAGGGCCAGCTCTCGGGCCGCATTGGCGGCTGCCTGGTCACGGGCTCGGCAACGCCCCGCGCCGCGGGCTCGCCCTTGTACTCGCTCACGCTGAACCTCTCCGGCGACACGACCTCCTGCGGGGCCAGCGGCACCCAGCAGTCCGGCATCGCCGTGCTGCGCTTCGACGCGGCGGGCGTACCCAACGGCATCTGGGCGTTCACGCGCAACGCAACGGGCCCCGACAACACCTACACCCTCAACGGCATCGCCGACCCGCGCACCACGACGCCGCCCTCGGCCACGCCGCTGTCCGTGGCGGGCAACTGGCAGGGCGCCTTCACGCTGCCCACAGGCGTGATTGGCGACACGTCCGTCTGGGGCAGCGTGCTCCCGGATGGCGGCCTGTTCTTCTACACCAACAGCAGCCTGGACCACAATGCGCTGTACGGCCGGCTCATCCGCTACGCGAACAACGCGACGAACAACCGCTTCGTGACCGCGAACGACGGGGTGTTCTTCAACCGGCTGCTGGCCAACACGGGCGCCTACAACGAGTCCGTGCTGATCGACGGCACGCTGCAAAGCGCCACGGGCTCCAGCACCGCCAGCCTGTTCAACGGCACCTTCAGCTACCCCACCCAGCCCGGCGGCGCCCCGACCCGCTTCAGCGTCCAGCCCGACCCCCTGTATGCGCTGCCCGCCGGCAAGGTGCCCACCACGGCCCTGATCGTCGGCACCTACAAGATGGCAGGCACCGGCTTTGGCGGTGACACCACGACGCTCACGGTCTTCGCCGATGGCGCGATCACGGGCCTGACCACCAGCGGCTGCGAGGTCGCGGGCAAGCTCCTGGGCGAACTCGGCAGCGGCCTGAACCTGTACCGCGTGGAGGCGTTCGGCTACCTCAACAGCCCGAATGCCCCCATCACCTGCGGCCTGTCGTCCGGCCCGCCGCAGTCCGGTTCAGCGGCTGCGCAGTTCGACGCCAACGGCAACGTGGTCGGCCTGCGCATCCTGACCGCCGGGCTGTCCGTCGCGGGATCGCGCGCCCACACGGTGTTTGTGGGCGCCAAGCAGGCCACGCCCTGAAGGCAAGGGGGTGGCACCCTGCAGCAAGGCGGGGTGCCACCCGTCGGCCCCTCGCGGGATGGCCATGCAGCCCGGCCGATGGCCTGGCTCCGGCCCCTCGACGGCTTGTGCATGCGATGCCTTGCGTGCGTGCAGGCAGGCTGAGGCACACAGGTAGGTAGGCTGGCAAGCAGGCCACGCGTGGCCGCCAGCAAAAAAAGGCCCGCCGCACTTCATGTGCGGCGGGCCTTTTTGTTGCCTGCAGAAAGCTGGTGGGCCCTCTGGGAAGTTCTGTGGCCTCAGTAGCTATAGGGCGACCGCAGCGGGTTGACCGGGAAGGCCTGCAGGCCGCTGTAGGGCTGGAACGCGTACCGCACATACAGGCCCCCCGCGAATTCGCGGTAGTTGCGCGCGTTGTTGAGCGACAGGTGCCCGCCCAGGAACACCTGCGGGTGCATCTGGTACTCCATGGCGGCGCCCAGGTTGTAGCCCAGGCCCGTGCGGGACTGGCCGGGGTAGATGGCCGTGGCGCCGGTTTCGCCGAAGGCCAGCGCGTCGCTGGCCGCCTGGACGGCACTGGCCTGCCGCGACGGGCTGTTGGGGAAGTACGGTGCCGCGTCTTCCTTGAAGTACTGCACGCCCACCGAGCCCTTGAGCTGGTAGGACAGGCGGCCATTGCGCTGCGCCCATTCGACCGGAATGCCGAAGGACACGAATTGCTGCGGGCTGAAGTACCCGCCGTGGCCCACGGTGAAGTAGCGCAGGTTGCGCTGGTACGACAGGCCCGTGAAACTCAGGCCGGCCGTGAGGTCCTCGTTGGAGGTGCGGTGCACATGCCAGTACATGCCGCCGCCCAGTTCGGCCCGCGCATTGCTGCGCACACGGGTGCCGGTCAGGCCGTGCAGCGAGCCGTAGCCGTACACGCCCAGTTCGCCATCGTCCCAGGTGAGGTCCAGGCGCCCGCCCGTGGCCGACACCCCCCCCCAGCGGTCTCCCGTGCGCGCATCGCGGGCACCGGCGAACGACAGCAGGCTGTCGGTCACCGGGCGGCGCGACAGGTCTCCCGCCACGGTGAGGTTGTCGGTGAGGGCCGTGCGGTATCGCACGCCGGCCGTGACGTCCGACTGGCCGAAGCCCAGCGGCGTGCTGCCGATGTCGGCCCGGAAGCCGCCGTTTTCATAGCCCACGCTCAGCCCGATGCCGCTGTCGCTCTGCGACCCCGCCGCGCGCTCGGGCATGTCCAGCGCGGTGACCGGGCCGCCGCCAAAGCGGCTGACGGTGCCGTACGGAGACCCGGGCGATCCCGCGCTGGCGCCCGTGGGGGTCACGCCCAGGAGCAGGTGCCCGTCGCCCACGCTCATCTTCAGCTGGACGGGGGCTTCGATCTCGGAATGCTGGCTCATGCCCGCCTCGCCCTGCCGGGCACGCGCCGTGGCACCGACCGAGAAGCTGGATATCTGGCTTTGCTGGACTTCCCGCAGCTCGTCGCGGGCCGTACGGGGCCGCGCAGGGTCCGGCACGTTGCCCATCCCGGCCGTGGCCCAGGCCGAGGGAGCCGCCGCGGCAGGCGCACCGCCGCGCTGCAGCGGCTGGGGTGCCGCCGCATACCCGCCATAGGCCTGCGCGGGCGTGAGGTAGCCCCCGCTGGCGGCGGGCTGCGCAGGCACCTGGGAGGCGGACGGAGCAGCGTACGCGGGCGCCACGGCCGGTGCCGCGGGCGCGGCGGCGGACGACCGCTGGACGGGGG